>NZ_QSAV01000140.1:0-399 GCF_003465495.1 Segatella copri
TGTGGTCTGGGTCAACGTGGTACATGGCAAACGGATTTCTCTGTATCTTGCCGTTGTAGTGTGCTGCCGTGACGATATGCTTCAATGGTATGGAGTATATCCAAATGGTAGATTGCGTGAGTCCAATGACATTCTTCAAATACAGACAAAAATCACGGATGAACTCCTCGGTAAGCTCATTCATGGACATATCGCTGCGCTTGTACTGAAATTTGATGAACTCGGCAACGTACTTTCTTACCGTCAGATACTTGCGGTAGGTTCGGACAGCTCGGTCTTTTCCCACGCGTTGGGCAAAGGCTGCGTTCTCCTTGTCAAAAGCTCTGAGTAATGTCTCATACTCCGTACCTATGCCTTGATATGCGTTTCTCACCATTTCAGCGGTAACGAACGCCTCAC
>NZ_QSAV01000140.1:409-615 GCF_003465495.1 Segatella copri
CTCACCATTTCAGCGGTAACGAACGCCTCACGGTCGGAAAGCCGTTGGTAATGCTTAGCGATTTGAGCCTTGATGTTATCAAGCGCAAAGTTCACCTCATTGGCTTCCTTGCTTCTGCCTTTGGCTCTGTTGCCCTTGGCATCCCATATCGCCTTGGTCACGCTCAGCTTGCAACTGAACTGTGCGATAGTTCCGTTGATTGTCAC
>NZ_QSAV01000141.1:0-557 GCF_003465495.1 Segatella copri
AAGAAAATTTACGGAATGCAAGCCGCAGTGGTTCTCAACCTCATGCATAAGGGAAAGGACTTGCTGGCTTTTATGAAGTAAATATAAGTGAGTTTTTCCGCCTCACTATGTGTTAGCGAACTCATTTTGAGGCTAATTCTAATCTATAAATAAATACCTAAAAAAAAAGAAAGTAAAATATGATGAAATCGGAGACCAACTGTCCCCTAAGGGTGTATTCCCTTATAGCTCTCCTGGCATTTGCTTGTACCAGCAAAATTGTTAGCGCAAACAAATTCTAACGTCCTCTACTAAGGAACGAGCGACAAAGAACTTAATTACTGACTATTATAAATTTCGAATTATGGGGAGATTTATTATCAAGTTCGTGCGCTTGATACTGAAGTATGGGCGATTCGGCCTTTTTTGCGTGGTCATTCAATTGGATGGCAACAGCAAGTATATTGAGTATATTTACAATTTGAGGCGTTCCCTCCTATGGATATGAGCATACACGTACACATACTGGTAGATGTTGCCATGCAGGAAAGAGATTATCATGATGCGCTCGTAGTACG
>NZ_QSAV01000142.1:0-294 GCF_003465495.1 Segatella copri
TGAAAATAGAGACGGTAACACAAACGTGCGCTTCAACCAAAGAGAGACTTTGGAAAGAATCTTCAAGCGACTGGAGGCATCGGAAGTATATATATCCCGTGCCCGCATGGATTGCGGCTCATGCTCGGAGGAAATCGTAGATATGATAGAGGCTCATTGCAGGCATTTTTATATTCGTGCCAACAGGTGCTCTTCCTTCTATGATTCCATGTTTGCCTTGACTGGATGGAAAACTGTTGAAATCAACGGTATTGAGTTTGAGCTGAATTCCATCCTTGTTGAGAAATGGAAAGG
>NZ_QSAV01000142.1:304-553 GCF_003465495.1 Segatella copri
ACTGGATGGAAAACTGTTGAAATCAACGGTATTGAGTTTGAGCTGAATTCCATCCTTGTTGAGAAATGGAAAGGAAAACCGTATCGTCTTGTCATACAGAGACAAAGGCGAATAGAGGGAGACCTTGACATTTGGGAAGGCGAATATACCTACAGATGTATACTGACTAACGATTACAAGTCGAGTGCAAGAGATATCGTGGAATTCTACAATCTTCGTGGTGGCAAGGAACGCATCTTCGATGACATG
>NZ_QSAV01000143.1:0-267 GCF_003465495.1 Segatella copri
TGAGTGTGCAAATATAATCATTTTGTAAGCGTTCCTTGATATGCAAAATGTTGAGAATCAGCGCAATAAAATCCGTTGACACACAAAGTTTCCTTTCCGCATTGTTACCTGCTTTGCATAGGTAACTGTGGCTCACGATTTAGTAACTGAACTACTTCAATATTCCTCACTCGCTTGCTTTATGCCGATTTGGCAACTTTGTGCAAATCTACTCATTCCCAACTGTTTACGTTCCAACCTCTCTTATTCTCCTTTGGCTGCTTTAGA
>NZ_QSAV01000143.1:277-551 GCF_003465495.1 Segatella copri
CGTTCCAACCTCTCTTATTCTCCTTTGGCTGCTTTAGAGCTTTATGTTAAACAATCTAACTCATAGTTTTGTGGTTCTCAACTCATAGCTTTCCGGTTCTCAACTTATAGCTTTCCGGTTAGTAACTCATAGCTTTCCGGTTAGCAACTTATAGCTTTCTGGTTGAGAAAATTAAGAATGCTAAACTTTCTCATGTGGTTCAAGCGACGGGCTGAAGGTCCACAAACTCCGGAAGCAGCACGCCCTGAAAGGGCAGAAGCTCCTAGCCCAGGGC
>NZ_QSAV01000144.1:0-318 GCF_003465495.1 Segatella copri
GTTGTTTGAATGGTTTGTAACTTGCATCAAAGGCTAAAGCCTCTTCTGCGTTTCTTCTTTTTCTTCTTGACTGATTCATCCTCTGGGAATGTCTCAAAGGTCTGAGCATTGGCTGGAGCAAAAAGTCCAATGGAAGAAATACCGTCCCAAGGGTCCTGGCTGCTCTCCGATATGGATGGCACCTGCTCATTCTTGCGACAGCCCTGCTCATATTGCTGAGCAGAGCTGGCTCTTGCTGATAAAAGGTTCTCCGTTCCCTCAAATCTCGCATTCAGCTTGCCAAAGCTATAGTCTCGGCTAATCTGCGTACCCTTGAAG
>NZ_QSAV01000144.1:328-549 GCF_003465495.1 Segatella copri
CTCGGCTAATCTGCGTACCCTTGAAGCTATATCCGTCCTTACAGAATCGGATGCCTTGTACCTTGCTTCTCTCCTTGTCCTTATAGACAAGCTCCAAGCGAACACCTCGTTTTGACAGTTCATTCTTGAACTTCTGCCAGCTATCTGCAACTTTTAAGGCATCTTTGACTGCATTGTGAATCTCGTATTTTGCACGCTCCGCATTGCGCAATTTGCGAGTG
>NZ_QSAV01000145.1:0-263 GCF_003465495.1 Segatella copri
ACGTCGATGGTGGTTTGGAAGAGGAAGCTTTCGGGCACGGCGTTCTTCTGCGAACGCCTGTTGTCTCGGAACTGGTAGTAGTGAGCGCAGCGGAAGGGCAGCTGCTTCTTCAGTTCATCGTTACCCCCACGGATGGCAGCTACCAGGTCTGCCATCCAGGGATAAGCGATGGTCTTGTCGTAGACCGAGAGTGGCTGGGAGCTTACGCTCCCTTTATTGCCATTCTTGTACGGATTATATGCTATAATATGTTCCATCGTTTT
>NZ_QSAV01000145.1:273-540 GCF_003465495.1 Segatella copri
ATATGCTATAATATGTTCCATCGTTTTTTTGAATGTTAAATGGTGAATTTAATGTTGAATGTTGAGTGTTGAATGTTGAATTTAATGTTGAATGTTGAGTGTTGAATGTTGAATTTAATGTTGAGTGTTGAATGTTGAATTTAATGTTGAATGTTGAATTGCCTAACGGTCGCAAAGGCGCTAGCCTAATTCAACATTCAACACTCAACATTCAACATTCTCCTTAAATCCGGCAATCAGTTCCTTGTGCTCTACCTTGAGGTAGCG
>NZ_QSAV01000146.1:0-539 GCF_003465495.1 Segatella copri
GAATAAAAACTATCTTTTTCATACTTCTTTTTATTTTTATTTTTATTGCGACAAAGATACAGAATTTCTTTTTATTTTCTGCAAAAATTAGCAATTTTCTTACTCCACCAATAGCAATTGGATATAAATCGTGCTGTGGGAACTTCTCGCAGCCGATATAGAGCGTTTCGAAGGCATCGGTGCCGTCGGTACGGTGTTCGAGAAGGTCTTCTTCTGATTCAGGTTGTTTTCACCAAAAAAAGTGCAGATGAAGCGAAGCGTAACAGGAGATGAAGCCGTTGGCTGCTGCCCACAAAGGAAAAGCCATTGTCCTACGTTGGTTGGGCGCAAGACAAAGGCTTTATCTTGAAAGGCGGATTAGGAGGGATTCCGCTTCAATGCAAAATATCCTTTCTGTTTAATTTGGCTACTTTTTATTGCAAGCATTGCAATAATTCTAATTTACACTCGTTCTTATAGTAAGAAAGTACAAACTTTGTTGCTTAAATAATGTACTTTAACCCGTTGGCGGAATTAATTTAGCGCATACTTAACCCTGC
>NZ_QSAV01000015.1:0-74311 GCF_003465495.1 Segatella copri
CTTATTTTTTAGCGGGCAATATGGAGAAGTAGATGGTTACACCTCTTTGCTAATTGGGATAAACCAATTCGAATAAATTTTCCTTATACAAAATGGTATTCTTAAACTACCATGTTCAAAACCAATGACTTCTAATGACACATCATCAAAACCACAAGAATAACTCTTATTCAAACTAAGATTCAAGGATTTGGTCATTCCCTGAAAACCTTCTAGCAATAAAACAACATCAGATATCGGAAGTGAAGAATCTTCAACTCCGAATATAACATCAATTTTTTCTATACTATTCATTTTTATCTCAATTTAGTGAGCATAAATATCCCATCATATGAAACCTTCATTTAACTCCCCAAGCCATCAGGGCTTGAAAGTAAGCAACACGTTACTTACTTCTCTTGCTATACATCATAGCAATACAACAATCCTCAATATCAAAAGCGGTTGCACCTATGAGTTTTATATTAACATAAATAACGAAAAGAGGATATGACTTGCAAGCCTTTAAAACTCTTTGCCTCCAAAATATTGTTCTAAGGGAAACGCCATTCGGAGTTGCTTGGCATTGGAGCTTTGACACCTTTGTTGACTATATCCAAATAGAAGTTGAGACTGGTGGATAAGAAAGCATCCAACTCCTATAGCAATACAACTCCATCCCCAGTGTTTACTGGGGATACAGAGTATTTTAAGAATTTGAACTTTTTCGATTTTTAAACAGGTTTAACTAAAAGTGCCTCTGTCATCAAGGCATAATCCCTTCTTCCAGCTACAATCATGTCAAAGAATCCCCTGAAGAAATTCTGCCATTATTCTTGCCATGCATCTTACGCCTACTGGCTTGCAGTTCTCCTGTAAGCTTGTCAACCTGCTTCTGCAAACTGGCAATCTTACGGTCTGACTCTTCCTTTTGCTCCTTCTGCTTATTACCCAAAGCAATATTGGCATCCAGAAGTGTCTGGACAGTCTGAACCAATTCATGTATTTGATCTAGATATTGTTTACGTTCCATATCCAATACGTATATCACCTACACTGCGTCCCCACTATATTACAAGTAGTTACACCTATCAGTTTTTTGAAAAAAGTTACAAAAGAAACCCATAAGTACCTCCCCACGCCTTCGGCGCAGGGAGGTGAGCGGTACGTTACTTACTCTTCTTGCTTTTCTTCGTCTTCTTCGAAGGCTTGGCGGTTCCTATCTCGCCCTTTTCCTGCATGTGCTTGAGGAGTCCTTCAAAGTCGCAACGTGCCGCTGCTTCCAATTCGACGTACTCATCTTGCTGGCCTCTGTTGTAAAGACCAGTGATTCTTAAATTAATCATAACTTGATTGAGTATTATAAAATGTAGAAGCAGTACGATTGTTTGGATTGTTAAGCGACAATCGTAAAACGCTTATTTTTCTTTGCTTAAGATGGGCGAGTAACCCGCCGTAATATTGTTCCTCATTGCAGTATCGCTCTGCACTTGTCGCCACTCGAATGAGGAATATTGTATTTATAAACCGAGACTTGGCTTATGGCTAAACATTACAGCGCACAAAATGATTCTGCTTCCTTACCGGTTCTGCGGCGATAGTCATCACGCATACGCTTTTCCATTTGTGCTATGTATTCTGCCTTCCGCTCTCTAGAAGCCTTGAAGCGACGCATAAAATCTGCTTTTTTTTCTTCTATGTTCATAACGTAAGCTTCTTATTAATTATTGTATTGCTTCGACTCCCCTGTCCCCCTCTTGCGAAGAGGGGGTCCTTACCCAATACCCAAGCCCTAAATCCCTACCATAGGGATTAGGGATGTAACCGCCCTCCGGTGCTCAGAACCGCTACGCTCTAAGGTTGGCGGACCATCAAAGGTCTTCGCCATGTTGTGCGGGATGGGACCGCCTTACTATAGCTTGCTGATTGGGGGCGGCTTGCAATTACCCTCATAAAGGCATGTTGGAGAACCTTGATATAGAGGATTAATCATTAAACTCTTCAAAGAATTGTTTTCTTTTTCCCTCTAATTCACAAGTCTTCTGACTCATAAATTGACAAGTGAAATCATACATCGGAATGGCAACACAATGCTCATCTGCCTTTTCAAACTTCAACTGATCTGAATAATAGCGTATCAGCTCTTCATAAGGAGTCAAGTCGGCAGCAAATAAGAAAACATATTCACAACCTACTATTTTCAACATTTCCAATATCTTTGGTACTATAAAATACCAAAATACAGTTGTTCCCAAATTCTGAGGTAAACCATATCCATCCCACACTTCACGATGAGCATCATTCGCACAAAAATGAACCAACTCAACTCCAGGGAATGTCTTGCCTACATTCTTTAGATTCTTACCAAATATCTTGGAGAATTCATCTGAATCAACTGACAAATGCAAAACTCTCGCAACATCCTCTTTCTTAATACCCTTCTTTGAACGAACGCTTTCAAGAATAGAAGCTATCGCCTTCTTGTTTTCTACAGACTGTGTTTCATCCAAACTCATGCGGAGAATCGTATCATAAAAATATTGTATCTCTTTCAAACGGTCACCCTCAATGAATTCATCATAAAGCAAATCTTCATGCGTAAACTGGTTTGTGGAATTGTTCCAAGTTAGTTAACAAGAAACGTCTTACTCGGAAACGGGCGGCATCTTCTTTGATGTCCTGGATATCCATTGATGTACCCTCTCCTTGCATCATGGCACGTTTCCAAGAATCTTCACCATGAATAAGATTGCTCAAACTTCTTGTTTTCTTTGCAGATAACAGTTCGAAAACACTATCAAAAATGGTCTTATATTCTGCTATAATGCTTGACGGCAAAACATCATGCAATGAATTTGATATATATGCGGCATGAACTTCCGGAATATATGGTCCGAGAGTATGAGCATAAAATATTGCTTCAAACAGAGGGCTCCCTGTTTGAACTATACACTCACGCTGCATAAAATAAAGCAAAATCTGCAACTTCATTTCAGCAATACGAGAGCCATACTGGTACTCGTAACGCTGACTGATATAAGATGCTATCGTATGTACATCAACCATAACGTTCCTTTCTTTTTGTTCGTTTACACGAAATGTTACCATTTTTGTGCAAAAATAAGGTTTTTCTGTGAAACTACCAAATTTTTGGGGGAGTTTTTGCTTCATATCCTAATGTCTCACACATCATCCAAATTAACATCCGCCAAGTCTGCTCCAATAATCGTCACTCGATTGTTGTATTTGCGTATCTCATGCCCATCCTTTATTTGCTTGGTGTAGCGATTGGCATCCAACTGGAGGCAACGACACACATTGCGACTTGCAGTTTCCATGTTCTTGTCGATAATGATGATTTGTGCATCGTGGTTCTCTCGCAACATATCACAGAAATAGTTGTCGGCAGAAGAGAATGAATAGCCAAGAATGATGATCTTACTTGCACGCAGCACCATCTGAGAAGCATGATACCATGTATCAATGTAATGCTTGGATATAACAGGGCGCAACTTTAATGGTGGCAAGAATGATGGGATGGGTATAGACTTGTGGTCTGGATCAAAACTTATCTCGGCTGCAAGTTGATTCTTGAAGAAATCTTCTAAATCAATGGTCGTTAAATCATCATGCAGAAAATCGTTCTTGTTCTCTACATCTACATACTCTTTGAGTGAGCCATGGAAATAGAGAGCAGTCGGAGAAGTTTGGGAAGCATACGATGTATAGTTGAACGTGATGACTTGGCAGTCTTTTCCGTCCAATTGGTCGTAAATAGTGTGGTTGTCTTTGTTCTCTACAGCCACATTCTCTTGTGCCTTTCGCTGCTCCTCGCTTACCAAGTATGCCCATAGAATCCAGGATATGTATAGATAGTCGCGGATATAACTGTTTTGCCCCGTATAAAATCCATAGAAATACCCTGCGAGCAATTGCTCTATATCGAGCATATTCTTATAGATATGGCGCAAGATGGGATTGTTCGACTCATGGATGCTTTTCTGAAGTATCTCCACGATGATGTTCTTGAATGTGTCGGTATAGTTGAGATGGCTTAAATCTATGATGCTGTCATCTTTTACAACCGTATCAAACACCTCTTCTATCAAGTTCATCGTCTCAGCATCTATCTCAGCTCCTTTCTTGAAGTCCAACACCTTTTTGAAAAGGCGAACGATAAGCATACCCAACTTGCGTTGTGACTCATCAAGGCTTGCGTTGTTGGCAAGCTCGTCGTTGATATTATGGCAAATGGAAACAATCTCCTTATCCAAGTCTTTTGCCAAACGGTCGATGGCTGTACTCACAAACTTGTCGAAGTGGAAATGTACTCTGCCTATTGCCTTACGCAAAATGGCATCAAGCGTCTTGCCTTCATCGGTTTCCAAGAAATCGACAATGCGAGGTATAAGGTCGGCTGATGTCGGCAAGCCTATTGTGGCATCCACTCCAGCACCGAGCACTACCAGACTAAGTGGCTTATCCTTGCTTCCCAATATTTTGCGAGCGAATTCCTCACCATAGAAATATTGGTTCTGAGTCATTGCATTGGGAGCAATTTGATTGGCTCCGTTGTTGATATCAAATGATGCATCTGCCATTTTCAAAATTTTAATGTTAGAAAGAGGGTTAGGATACTTTCCAAAGTATCTTAGGATACTTGGCGAAGTATCTTAGGATACTTGCCCATGTATCTTAAGATACTTTTTTGGGGGTGTTTTAGCGACCTACTTGACGGATAGTCTTTTTGCGGGCCGTCCAGGCAGTATTGATTGCCACCCGGATGTTGTCAATGGTCTGCCCTTTCTCCCATTTCGGAACGAAGGGAAGGAGAAGGGAAATGAAACTCTGCTTCACTATCAGATCATCGGTGAGGGATGGCTCTTGCTGTCGCATGGTTGCCACCACCTCGCCCAGGTCTCTCGCTGTCTTGCAGGAACGAAGGAGGGTGATGTAGCCTCGCAAGGATTCCACCTTATTTATATATATAGACAAAGCCTGTTCTTCCTCGGTGAGAGGTTGAGATGCTTCGCCATCCTTGGCAAGCGTCTTCTCTGCGAACTGGTCGCCATAGAAGTTTTGCTCTGCCTTTGTAGCGCTGGGGAGGATTTGGTTATTGCCTCCGTATATATTGAAAGTTACATCTGACATCATATAAAGGTAAAAAAGTAAAAGGGTAAAAAAGTAAAAAATGACTTGCTGGCTATGATTTCTTAATGATTTTCTTAACCTTATTCAATAGATATTCAACGTTTTTCAATGCCTTTCAACGGAATTGTTTTCGAACCACGGATGTTGTATCTTTGCAACAGCTTAAACGAAGAACGAAGAGTGATGAGTGATAATTTCTATACCCGGGGTGCTCGACATTCGAAGTTTGGAGTAGCTGACAATTTAAGTATTAACAATTTAAAAGAAAGGAATCGATTATGATTGAGTATTCTATTTACATGATGGGTAATCCTATCAAACCAGAGGAGCCTCAAAAGGCTTATGCCAAGAACCAAGTTCGTGAAATCTGGGACTTGAACAAGTTTTGCAAGCACATTGCATCACATAACGCTGGCTACAGCCGTGGTATGGTGAAAGCCATCCTGTCGGACATGTGCGACTGCATTGTAGAACAACTGCTCAACGGCAACAAGATTAAACTCGGTGAGTTTGGTGTCTTTAGCATCTCCATCAACTGTGAGGGTGCGGAGTCGCTGGAGAAGTTTACCGAGGAGAACATCAAGTCGGTGAACATCAAGTTCAACCCTGGTGTGGACTTTGAGAACCTTGTTGATCAAGCTGAGTTCAAGCTCGTGGCAAGCCGTGCTGGTCAAGCTGCCTTGCTCAAGGCTGAAAAGGCGAACGAGACTACCGTTGACCTGGAGGCTGCGAAGAAGAAGCCTACCAAGGACGACAAGAGTGACAACAAGCCATCGGGTGATGGTGGTGATACACCAAACCCTGGCGGTGGAAGCAGTACCGACTCTGGCACCGACGGTGGCGGTGATGGCCTGGAGTAGGATTCTCCCTGTGACTGCATCCTGCATAATGCAGGGTGTGGTCACCCCTTCAAACTTATGTTTCACTTTTAAACACATTTCTGATTATGAAGAATTTTAATGATGGTTCCAAGAAAATTTCTTGGGTTTCAATTTTGAATGCTGCTGTTCAAGCTTTGATTGCAGCTCTTACTGCACTGGGAGTAAGCTCGTGCGCAAATGCCTTATAGCAATGTTAAGTGTTGAATGTTAAATGTTGAATTATTAATTATGAGACAAAGTCAATATATGTCGGCTAACGACATTAAATATCTGGTTTTGCATTGCTCGGCTAGCCGATGCAATCAGGACTATAGTGTGGAACAGCTGCAACGTGACCATAAGGCTCGTGGGTTTTATGACATCGGCTACCACTTCTACATCCGTAAGGATGGAACGATGACGCAGCACCGGATGCTGTTGGAGGTTGGTGCTCATGCCAGACCTTATAATAGATGCTCTATCGGCATCTGCTATGAGGGAGGGCTCGATGAGCAAGGCAAGCCTTGCAACACCATGACCACTGAGCAGGAAACGAGACTCATTGATCTTTTCAGGAATCTGAAGATTCTCTTTCCGAAAGCGAAGATTGTGGGGCATCGGGATTTGCCGGGGACTACTCCCAAAGAGTGTCCGTGTTTGGATGCGGGCAGCTGGGCTGCTCATCATCATCTCGATTAATACTCTGTTACTGGCGAGGTACTTTTCCTCGTCAGTAACACTTGCTTAATATCTGACATTTTCATATACTCTATTCGATTTTTTGCAAGTATGCTTTAGGAATATATCCTGTCGTAACAGCACACAACCCCTTGATACTCACATAAAGTTTATGATCTTTTTTGATACGGACGACATAGCCTTCCGCTCCTTTCAAAGGACCTTCAATGACTCGGAACTTGTCGCCTTTGGTAAACTTGGGATTATACTCATCGTAAAAATCCAGTCCTTCAACACCAGAAGTTGCTACAATATTGAAGATTTTCACTTCACGTTCTGAAATTTTAGAAGGTTCTTTCAAGTTCTCAGAATTTTTGCCACGATAGAGCATCACTTTATTGAGAAATTTGCGTTCAATCTCTTCGGCATCTGTTCTCGTAGTACGGAAAAGAATGAGAGATGGCATAATAGGAACTTCCTTCACCAAACTCTTTTTCTTATTCTTGTCCCAATATTCTTGTTTCACATCATAAATATGCTCTATCCCTTTGGCAACGAAATATGCCTTGATAGGCTTTCCTTTCCCAAAAAATATCTTGAATGCGTACCAACTCTCCTCGTTGTCTGGTTGTATCATTGTTTATTTTTTTCTATTTTGATCAGGGTGTACTTCTCATTCCCCCGTGTCGTGAAATCATGTTTCAAAACACTTGGCAAGTAAGGGTTGGTTAGTCTATTTCCAATAACGGAAACCTCTAATCACAGACGTACTCCTGATCCAAGAGCATGATAGGCTGCAACCCTTGGAATGATTAGCTGTCCGATTCCTTTGTCCTCAAAATCCTTCCCTCAATCACTCCCGTTCTTCTGAATCTCTACATAAGAGATACAGAATCACCTTGCAAAAATACGAAAAATGTTGGAAACAAGCAAATTATGCGTGTTAAAAAATTAATATTGTTCTATAAAAATCAACATTTTTTTACTATTCTTTTAATACATAAATTCCTAAGTCGTTGATTGAACGAAAGTTTTCGACATTTCTGTATCTCTTATGTAAAGATTCAGAAAAATTGGTTCATTTTGGTTCATTTTACATAATCCCTCTTTTTATTCTTTTTTGTGGCTTATAGGGCTGCCAGTATCTTGGCGTTGGCATCATCTACTTCTGAGCTTTTGATGGAACGGAGATAGATTTGTGTGGTGTTTTCGGAATGATGTCCCAATGCCTCGCTGATGACAGAGATAGAGATATGATTATCTCTTGCCGTCGTTGCCCAGGAATGGCGGGCAACATAGAGGGTGAGCTTGCCCTTGATGCCTATCGTAGCTCCAAACTTTCTGAGGTGGTAGGAGATACGCGCTTCCGCATTGTGATATAGGCGTGCCTCATCCTGCTTTTTGTCAATAGTTTTATCCTGTCTTTTGTTTCCATCATCAACAAGGAAAGGAAAGAGATAAGATGAGGAGGCGGTCTGCGCCTGATACTTTTCCAACAACTCCTGCATCTCCTTCTCCCATCGGATGGTGAGACGCTGTCCTGTCTTTCTTCTTGTATAATGAAGATAACCGTCCTTGAGGTCAGATTTGCGGAGATGAGCCAGGTCGATGAAAGAGATACCACGCAGATAGAAACTCATCAGGAATGTATCTCTTGCCATCTCTTCCTTGGGATTGAGATCCTTGATAGATTGCAGATTCTTGATCTGGCTGACATTCTCTGTAGGTATGGCTCTCTTGCGAGTTTGGGCAATACCGGTATAGACATCCGAGAAGGGATGCTGCTGTGGCGTCAGTCCCTTTGCCACAGCTTTGTTGTAGGTGGCACGGAGGATGCGGAGATAGAAGGAGCTGGTGTTTTTGCATACCTCCGCCGTATGATGCAGGTATGCTTCATACGAGCGCATCACTTCTGCATCTATCTCTTTTAGGGCAATATCCTTGTTGTCACGGTATCGCTTAAAGCTGTTGAGGGATGCCTTGTAATGCAGCGAGGTGCGGTATTGCCCGTTCTTCAGCAACAGGGCGATGAGGAGGTTCATGAACTGGAATAAAGACTCTGATGTTTTCTTGTTTCTTGACATAATGACAGTGAATTTATGAAGTTTATTAATATATGATAGGGGAATGGAGGACTAGTTTTAGATAATTCAAGGTAAAATGTCGATATTTTACATAAAAATCGGACTGTCTGTAATTCACCGGCATCATGATGTTCAGAACAATCGCCTCTATCGTATAATGGTAATCATTATTACAAAAAACTCCGAAGAACCAAGATTGATTCTTCGGAGTTTTTTGTACACCCTTAGGGATTCGAACCCTAGACCCACTGATTAAGAGTCAGTTGCTCTACCAACTGAGCTAAGGGTGCCTCTGCTAAAAGCTTTGTTTTCAAAAGCGAGTGCAAAGGTAATACATTTTTCTGAAACCACCAAACTTTTATGGATATTTTTTGAAAAAATCTTTCATTTTATCCATTATGATTGGTTCATGAAAGCATTATTCCTTCAGCCAACCACCTATCAGACTGATGATTTCCTGTCTTGTAGGCTCTGGAAACGACAAGATGCGAGTTTTGTGCGAACCGCCATGACACATATAAACATGCAGGTTCTGGTTTACATGATGCAGATAAGGAAATCAGAATACAAATCCTGCATTGATATAGAATCCTACATTCTTACCCAAGCTAGAATAATTAGCCTGAATGCTTACCGGACCCAATACGAAATCATAGGATGCCCGCAAGGCTCCTCCCCACAAATCATCACCGATGAGAATATGGGAAAACTTGCGAGCTTCCTTGCCATACTCTCCCAAAGCGGTAAGATAGAACTTTCCTTTCACCCGATAGCGGAAACCGAGCTGACCAGTCACCACATTGCGCTTCAGCAGATGGACATGCTGCGCACTCTCCCATGCCACCTGCCAAGGCAGATAGTAACCGTCAGCTACTCCACCTGCATAATTCTGATAAATGGCTGGTACGGAACTGCCAAACAAGAAGCGGCTCTTGAGCTTAGGAAGCAGATAGAATCTGGAATTGAGACGTACGGCACATTCTCCTTGAAAAGCAACCTCGCCAAAAGGATTACCATCAGCATAATGTATTCCGTCATCCGTATGCAGAATGCCCTGAACCTGAATGCGGCTGCCACGGGTCGGAAAATAGCGGCGGTCGTAAGTATCCATCACAACAGATGCAAAGTAGTTCAGAAAATGGTCTGACGAACGTGTCTGGATGCTTCCGTCGCGTTCGAACATATCAGAATGATAATGATAATAATCAAACTGCACTCCCGACTTCAATCTGAAATTACCGATATCGCGGGTATAGAATCCAGCAAAAGAATGCGAAAGAAACTCCAGGGCATCCAACTTATGCTTGTCCGCATAAAGGTCGAAATCATAATGAGCCATACGATAGGAAATGCCTATTTTCGCTCCGAAAAGGTTGCCATAGGCATATTTCATTTCCAGATAGGGATTACGGGAAATGCGTCCTGTAAAGGCATAGTGGTGACGGGTAGAAAACTGCTGGTTATTGGATATCTGAGCAATGACGCTCGCCAGATCCTGCGTATCAAAACGTGCACCTACACTGATTCTTCTCGATTCGTTGGGTTCCAGCATGAATACCAGGTCATAAGGTTCCTCGTTAGACTGTCTGTATTCTACACGCGAAAAGATATTCAGTCCTCTGAGCATGGCAAGTGTGCCATCTATCTCCTCAGGACTGACTTCCGAATTCTCCCGTAAAGCTATTTTCTTTCTAATCCACTTTTCCTCCTCTCCGCTGATGCCTTCTAACCGGATGTTGCCTATATGATAAGCTTCCGTCTGAGAAGGTTTCTGCAGTTTGAGGCGTTTATCCTGCAATGTATCATCAGAGGCTACAGAATCACAAGCATCAGCATAGATATACTTTCTCAGAGCCATCAGCTCATCCCATTTCTGACGGGCAGCCTGTTCTCCCCGCTGTATCATCGTATCAATGGCTTCAGACTGGAAGCTGGCTGCCGAATAACCTTTCAGAGAAGGATTGATATAAAGATCGGCTTCAGCCATATTCTTCCGGTATTTGTTCTGACCCATCATACTTATGAGCTGTTCTACAACAGAAGAAGCCGATTTCAGCTCTTCCTTCTTCTTCCAACCGGTACTCAGATCCACACAGATAATCACATCCGCTCCCATTTCCTTTGCCACATCAACCGGCAGATTGTTCAAGGCGCCGCCATCCACCAGCATCTTCCCTTTCCATTCTACCGGAGCAAACACGCCCGGTATCGACATGCTGGCACGCATCGCCAATGGCAACGAGCCCGATGAAAACACCACCTCCTTGCCTTCTACCAGATCTACCGCCACGCAACGGTAAGGAATAGGTAGGTTGGAGAAATCATCCACCTGATGATACCCCACGGTAAGTTTAGAGAAAAGGTTAAAGATATTCTGCCCCTTCACATAACCGGTTGGCAACGAGACCTTCCTCTCTTTGGAAAGAGGAATATGAACGATATATTTCTCCCTTTCTTCTTTAGAAAGAAAAGTCTCCGATTCACGTTTCACCTGGTCGCTCAAAAGGAAAAGCCAGTTCTGGTTACGGTAGAGGCTATCAATATCCGCAGCATCGTAGCCGATAGCATAGAGTCCGCCCACGATGGAACCGATACTGGTTCCGGCAATATAATCTACAGGAATATCAGCCTCTTCCAGCACCTTGAGCACACCTACTTCAGCCGCACCCTTGGCACCACCTCCACCCAACACGAGCCCCACCTTCTTGCGTGGCTGCTGGGCTTGCAGAGGAGTATATGCAAAGAAGCAGCAGAATAAAACCAAAAAACATAATATCTTATCTCGATGTACCATCATATTGCTCCTTGTTTAAATGAATAACTGACACGGCAAATACTCTTCACTCTTCACCAACCCCTCTGAAATACCGATAAACAGGGCGGTTGGCGGAGGTGAAGAGTTCTCAGAAGCTCTTCACTCACTCTTCACCACTCTTCACCTAAATACTTTTTCAAGAATCCGACTTTATCTCCATTGCGCAATCTTCTGTTCTAATCTTGCAATTAAATCATCCACTGGATGACCATAGTTCGGGTCATCCAAGTGCTTGTCTATTTCTGCGCAATGCTCCATCACCTGCTCCAGCGAGCGCCCCATAGGATAGGAATCGGTGTCGTAAGCCTCATCCCATGATACTGATGATGCAGATGATGCTGCCGAACGATAAGCTGGCGATGGCTCACAGACCTTATCCCCCGCTACCTTAGATTCATCGATATGATATTTCTTTTCCTCCATATTTCTTTCGCTTTTAAATTCTACATTGCTTATTGGTGCAAAAGTACGAAGAAAGATTGGTATTCGCAAGAAAAATACTAGAAAATTGCAGAGAACGCTGAAATTTAATGGATTATGCGGATCAACATGGATAAAAAACGACCAAGTATTAATTTTTCTTCTTAAAATCTTTGGAGTATTAGCAAATATCTATATCTTTGCACATGAAATATTTAAAATTAACAATTATGGCAACACAAGTGAAGCGCATGAACGAGCGGATGCAGCAAGAATTAGATAAACTTTGGGAATCTGGCGAACTGAGCGATGAAAAAATGCAGAAACTGCAGTCAGAACATTTGCGCACGGCTTATAAAAATGCTTAAGACTAGACTTTTTATTTATGCGGAATGCCCAACAGGTTGAGCATTCCGCATATTTGGTCTAGTTCTATTCATCCTCTCCTGATAGTCTAAACTCTATCTCGTAATTTTCGATAAAGTTAGTTTCTTCTGCACTCAAACCATAAAGAGGACAAATCAAATCGTCTATCTTATCAATGATTGCCTTCGACTTACCTATCTTATATTCCTTATAAGAATCCACCTTATAAGTAGAGTCTCCCGAGGTTAGGCGCTTATTAGCATTCGCCTCTATATCGGCAAGATACTCCTTGTAAAGTTCATCCAACTTTTCTATCGTTTCATTAGATAATGGAGGAATCGGTGTACTCTCGATTTCACAATTCTTCCAATTTAAATTGTCGGAATAAATCTGATAGAACCAGAAAGATAGATTACTACTTAAAATACTCCCTATAGCATTAGCATATTTATCACCAAAATAAATTGCACGCTCAGCAGATGAACCAGTAGAATAATTGGTTACAACTTTAAAGTATCTACCACCTGCAAACCTATAATAAACTGCAGTTCCCGATTCTCTCACATAACTCTTCAACTTATCACAACCAGACAACTTCTTCAATATGTCCTTTTCCATCTCCAAGCTAATCTTAGGGATACGACCGAATAGCATCAATTCTTTGACTTCCACAAACTGCAGATGTTCTACCAACATCTGCAAATTGAAGTTCTTTCCTTTGCGATACATCTTGGTGGCATAGATGCCACTACAAGGCTTTCCTGTTTTGCGGAATGCCAAGATTGAAGTATTGACCATCGCATTCTTGAAAACCGGCTGTGGACGAACAGCGTATGAAGAGATATAAATATCATCACATTTGCTCTTCAGTATATTGTGAACGCCCGACAGAGAGTCACTGGAAGTCAGAGAGATAGGCACAATCATCGTCATGCAGCCATTTATCCTCATGATGTTATATGCCAATTCAATAAACATGGTGTAGGTATCCATAGACCCTTTCTGGACTGTCAGACTCTTATTATTCTTGTCCTTTAGCGTCTGGGTTGTCTGATATAACGATTTCAAAACTTTCTTCTGAACAACATCCAGTTTAGCGCCATAAGGTGGATTTCCTATCACAATATCGAATCCACCATTTCCCTCTGCACGTTTGAAAACATCATTAAACCATGTGTGCCATAAGAAGAAACAATTGTTTGCAGCAATATCTAGATCGAAGAGTTTATCTCTCAAGGCTGGATTGTTCGATTCGATAAGTCCCTCAACTGCACCCGAAATTTTACCACGCAACCTGATACGTTCCTCGTGATTGTTGGTTTCAAAATATTGGTCCAACCATTTTTTGATGAAAGTAGGATTGGTAGTTTTTTCTCTGAAAGTGATGGTATCTCCAACCTCGCCCACAATGCCACGCAAATCTACACCCTCATACCATTCAAACAAAGAGTTACCCTGCATAATCTTGAAATCCAAGTTAGGCAAAGTATGCGGGGTTTCCTCATCAACAACCAACGTGAGCCAAAAGCGGAGGCGAGCAATATCAACAGCACCTCGCTCATAATCTACTCCATAAATATTCTTCTGGATAATATGGCGCTTAATATCGGCAGCATTACTGAAATTCTCGATGGCACCACGACAAAGAAACAGTTCTTTCAATAAGCCCATAGGAAATGCACCCGAACCGATGGCCGGATCACATATCTTTACATCTTTCAAACGTTCATCAATGAATTGTGCAAAGTCAGACACACTTCCACCCAACAACTCCGCATCATAATTTCTCACGAAATCAGCCACTTGTTGTTTCTTTGCCTCATCATCAATATCAGTAACAAGATACGCCACCAGCGACTGACGGCACATATAACGTACAATTTCCTTCGGGGTATAATAAGCGCCCTTATCCTTATTGTCCTCCAAGAGATTCTCGAAGATACGTCCCAACATCTCCGGGTCTACACCCACCTGAGCATCATCTGGATCATTCTCATCTATCGTAAAATTATATTGATGCAAGAACTCTAGTAAATTTTCAAAATACTCACTCGGAAACTTAGTGGCAATCTCATCAAGTTCATCCCGTTCAAAAAGTCCACCATTAAGATAAGGCACCTTTACCTTACTTCCTTCAGGCAATGCCACATGCGTATCAAAGAGATCATCCTCTGCAGTGCGGTCAGTATCCAGACCATCTGCAAACAAAGGTTCCAGAACTTCATCCAAAAAATTCTCCTTCTGTTTCTCAGAAGAATACTCAAATAGATGAAGCATGAATTCTACATCTCCTTCACCCCAATTTTTATCCTTAGGTACACCCATCCAGCCTTTCTTCTGCAAGAAATGAAGGAACACAATGCGTCCCATCATCTTCTTTACATAATCGCGCACATACTTATCGTTCCGCCCAAAGGCCGCATACATCTGCTCGTGAGGTTCGTGTATTTTCTTCTCCTTCCATTTGCCACCACTCTTCACAAATCGCTTACCCGTAACATACTGTACAAACTGCTCGTAGAACTCCTTGTACTTGCCAAAGAATTCATCAGAAAGAGCCTCAACATCGAAGGCTTCCTCGATATCTTGCAATTCGATTTCTCCCTCTTTGTCCATCAGTTTCTGAAAATTATCAGCCACGGTACGACACGACTGCTTAGGGCCCAACATAAAGGTAAAACGTTTCTTGTCGGTTAACTCATCATTACGTGCCTTACTGCAGAAAGTGAATCGCCAATCCCAATTATCAGCATCCTCATAATGAAAAATCATGAAGGCACTGGAATATGTGGGCATAATACGACGAATCAACTGCTGAATACCCACCCTGTTCCGATTCATCAGTACATGACTAGACACGGTTATGTCGAAGATATTGATAGGATTGAAATCCACCAATATCGTCCCGACACAAACCACAGAAGAGATACCCGTACTATCGGCTAAAGGTTTCATTTCAGGGCGCTCATCGAATACCGACTGGTCGTAGAGGTCTGAAAAGTTCTCTTCCCCAAAAATAGGGAATACGATGTTTTCAAGGAAGGAATCCCTACCTTGATATTTTTGTTGGAAATATTCTTTTAAATCAACCATATTACTCATCATTTATAGGTTCATTTATTTACTTTTGTTGTTACTCTATGGCAATGTCAGTTATTTACTCAATGCCATATACACTTCTGCCTTTCCATTACGAACCTGCACTCGTTCAACAATCTTTTGAATCTCGCGTTCCAAGATATCATCTATTTCATCCTGTTTCAACTCGAAAAGCGAAGGCCCCGAATTCCGGTTCTTATCCAATGCTATCACCTTATTAATAATATCGATATTTCCATTGCTAATGAAATTGAATGCATTGGCAAGTATCTTGCGAGAAGACTTCGACAACGTTAGTTCATTCTTCATCCGAGTGATAATTTCCTTGGCTAGTGTTGCCTTCTCTGAATTACGTACATGTAGATTCACATGATTCAGCGCTCTATTCACCTCCAATTCAGCAGCAGCCTTTCTCTTATCCCAGTCATCAGGAAGCTGACACGTCTGCACATCAGGATTGGTTCTAAACTCACAATACATATCGATGCCAGACAACAACTGGGCTTTTCCGTCTTTATCCACCTTGACGAACATACCAGACAGTCTTTTGTTCCTTACCAAGAAATAGCTATTACCTTCGCCGGTAGGAATAGCAAGTTCAAGTCCACTCTCCTTTGCAACAATCTGTTCGAAACGAAGAGGATTGGCAGCCTTATATTCCTTCAGCTCGCTGATATATTTCTCCATAGGAGATTCCTCTCCATTCACCTGGATATTGAGATCGTAATGCATCACTTCCTCATCAGATGTAAACACCTGACTGTCCTCGCCAAAGAGTGTATGGAAAGACTGGAGCTTGGTATAGGCTTTCTGCACCAACTGTATCTGAGCATCGCCCTGTGCACTCGGCATGAAATTATATACATACACCGTATCTGCAGTGGAACCGATACGATTTACACGTCCAATACGCTGCATCAGTCGGGTTGCATTCCAAGGTGCATCATAGTTCAAGATGCAATTGGCACGATGTAGGTTAATACCCTCTGCAAGAACCTCGGTAGCAATAATTACCTGATAATCATCTTTCCAAGTTCCCTTGTAATTTGCATCAAAATTTTCTTGAATGGTCTGCTCCAAATCATCTCTATTAGAAGCCTTAACTGTAAGCACCCGAAGAGAAGGATTTGTTGTTTCCACTGCCAGTTTGATATTATCTACCGTATCTATCGCCTCACTGAAGATAACCAGTTTCTGAGCTGGATTACGCTGTTTGTCAAAGAGTACCCCAGTCAGACACTTTTTGAAAGCTTCCAACTTCGGGTCATAACTATAAGCATTCCAACGCTTACACAGGAATTCTATAATAGTCAAGTCCTTACGCAGACACTCGATATATTTCTCATTGAAGGAATCACGAGTCAACTCTCTATTTCGTTTTTTATCGTTTTTGCCATTCTCGTCCAAACGCTTGATCTTCTTTCTCAAGTCATCCACACATTCAGCAAATGTGCAGAGTCTTTTTTCACGAGCCAACTTTTTCTCTCTGTCCAATTCTGCATTAACGTTGATATCCGGACAGATAAAGATAGTATTTGCCTCCCACATTTCAATCATATTCTGGGTATATTGACGAAGATTGGCAAGTGAAGTTTTGAAAGCAGAAAAACTGCTCTCAATACGCTTCACAAGATTGGTTTGCATGATTTTAGCCAACTGGCGAGAATATCTGTCGGGATCTATATTACCACCCTTATAAAGAGCCTTGATATCAGAATCTAACAAGAACTCGATGGCACGATACCGATAATATCCCAATCCCTTACCTTGCATAAACTCCACCTTGATAGTAGGCGCAATACAGTTCATCGTCTCGGCAAACAATTTTGCTAAACCATCCTCCATCTTATATTTCAGCATGTGCGGACCGCTTATCTTTGGAAATTTCAGACTACCGCCATAATACCTCCTAATATCAGTACGAGTTCTGCGAACAAGAATATCCTCCAGAATATGATCACGAATATCCTGCGACAGTGCCTTCAATTCATCTCTTCGCAAAGCCTTTTCCTCTGCGGTTAATTCTCTCACTTCTCCATCTTCATCTTTTGGCGCAGCAATCAACTCAGCATATTTCTTGTTAATGGCTGAGAAATACCCTTCCAAGTTTCCGCCCCTTGCCTTTTTCAATGTACTGTCTGTGTGATTACGTTCGAAAAGATAAATCTGATTTTGTAAATCTGCAGGTCGGTTGTTCTGTGGAGTAGCTGAAAGTAATCCAATATAAGGATAAAAACCTGTGGCAGATCCGATATCGCCAATCAACTTGTTTAGAGATTGATACATGGCAGTTTGACTATTACGAAACCTATGACTCTCGTCGATAAGAATCATACCATAGTTTTTGAACTCCAAAGCTGAATCGAATTCTCCCGAATCTGCAGCATCATCTTCCACATCGGCAATATTACCTATGCTTCCCGTTGTTACGAAGTCTACCAGGGGCATCATTTTATTGTCCTTACCCTGATCAAACTCGTCTAAAGTTTCAAGCCATGCAGAACGAATGGCTGGAGGCGTTATCACTAATACTTTTCGCTCACGCCCATCATCATCCGGCATGGTAAGGAAATGCTTAATAACTAATGCACCAACTATAGTCTTACCTAATCCCACGACATCGGCAAGCATAAAACCGCCATGTTCTCGCATGATGGAAAAGCACTGTTTTACGGCTTGAATCTGATAATCCAACGGATCGTATCGCTCAGGCAAATAACTCTCAATCAACTGCTGCTGATTGAGATCTACAATATCACCAAACTTATAGTTGAGTAACTTGACGTAAAGTTCATAAGGAGTAAGTGGAGCATCTTCTGAGGCTCTCAGAGTAGTTTCTTTCTCCTCAGCTTTTTTATCTATTGGAGAACCATGCAAAACTTCTTCCAAGAAATACTGATTCCATGATTCTGATAGTTTCCATTTCTCATCAAACCAAAATACATGTCCCTTGGAATGAGAATATTCATTAGGTACAAGAGAAACCTTACCATTATCCCATTCCAGATAGTTCAGTTCAGAATTCCCCTGCAATCCTTTTTGGGTAAAGTTACTGCTGCCGATGATTCCCTTGGCAAAGTTCTCGCCTAAGAAAATATAGCACTTGGAATGAAAGAACTGCACATTTCCTTCATCATCTTTCTGATAGATGCGAATCTGCAACTTACTCTCAGTCTCATCATTCTTGCAATATTCTCTAATCATACGCACCACGCTTACATATTCTTCCTTCACCTCCAGTTCGTGAATATCCCGCTTGATGTAATCCTGAGGAAATTTGGCATCCTTATAAAGTGGATTTTTCAATTGGTTCACTCTTGCCACAGGGTCTGCTCCGATAAGCAATTGCACTTTCGTACCTTCCTTGTGTAAGAACTGTTCTAGAGTTTTGAGTACAAGCGAAGTACCGGGAATATCCCAATAACCTGTGGCAATTTTTATAGTACGACAAGCAGGATGTGCTGTCAATACACTGATAGCATTGACCATATTAAGAGCATCGTTAGAATTGTCGAGCAACAGACTATTGTCGATTTGATATAATTGTGAGTCCATAGGCAGCACGAAAAGTATCTAAGTCTCCATTGACTCCCCCAGAATGGAAAACAAAAAGCTGTTTTGTTTCTAAGATAAAAGAAATGGCGCAGGGAATCTACCGCTTACATCATCCTTGCCTATTGAGGTCGTAGGAAGAACCCTTTGTGTCAAGGATAAGAAGCCAATAGATACACCTACGCCAAATGGGTATATATATAAAGCACAGAGCATACCCTTCTTGACAAAAGGGTACACTCGTGCAAGTGTATATACACACAGCGGAGGCATCTATCGTCATCATCCATCTGAACACAAGTTGAAGTTTCCTACGTTTCAATAGGTCAGAAGGAAAACGCTGATAAACGTCTTTCTCGTTATGTTAGGCCAAGCATGAGATTAGCGCAAGCAACGCATTTGCCTACAATCTGCATGAATGACAAATGCAAAGGTAATGAAAAGAATCGAAATGACAAAGAAAAACTGAAAAATATCTTCCAATATTTGGTTAATCTGCTTTTTTTTAGTACTTTTGTGCCATAAATAACAACACGTGACTCTATCCTCACCATATATAAAAAGAGGTATAGTTTCATCTAAAACATAGAGAATATGACAAAGCTCGAAAAACTATATGCAAGTATCAAAGGTCTTCAAGATCTTGGCTTGCCGCTAAACCAGGAAACCTTGAAGGCTGCTGATGAATTGGAAGAGCAACTCATCAAGGAAGAAATTCTCCCTGCCATGTCGCAAGACATTGAACCTTTACTATCCAAGATACAGCGTGAACTGGTGCTCGTAGTAGAGTACAAGCCTGGCTCCCCTATCAGCGTGGCATTGAGTCGTAAGACCAATATCTCGGAAATCATCAATGCCAAGAAACTGGAGATTGACCCAGAAGTCTCTCATCGCGAAGGCATCCATCGCACACAGAAAATAGAACAAAAAGCGCCAAGAACAGGCATCTTAGTGCATACGCCCAACGGCACTACTATTCATGAGAAAGATGCAGCTTCTACTTTTACAGAAGCTATCAAGCAAGCTGGTATTCTCAATGTTCGCTCTCTTGGTTTAAAATATTGCGGTGTAAACATCGTCTCAACAACTAAGGACAAGAAATACGGAAAATCCCAACGTGAGGTTACTCCAGGACTATATGTCTTAACACATAGCAACACAAAAGATAAGAAGAAAATGCTTGATAAGATTTCTGTTGCCCTTAACCTAGGTTGGAAAATTGAAATCATATAAAAAGAGTCCATCTTTTTGTAATTTCAGCAATTCTCCTTGAAAAGTAATAAAAATAAGCTAGACTTGGATTAAGCAACACCTAGGAGAAAAGGAATACAAAACCTGTACGCAAAGGGTGCAGGGCCCTACGTGCCCGTTCCCTGGCCCATTTCATCAAAGACAACCCAGGGCTTAAAGAATTACGCATCTCCATGAAAGGATACGTAGATCAAGAATGGATGGAAAATATCCCTCTCATAGCCATTGGCACATATTTCGAGAGATAAAATTAAAAAGAGAAGAAGCAAACACGGAAATACTCTTCACTCTTCACCAACCCCTCCGAAACACCGATAAACAGGGCGGTTGGAAGAGGTGAAGAGTTCTCTGAAACTCTTCACCCACTCTTCACCACTCTTCACCTGAATACCTTTTCAAGAAACCTACTGAAAAGAATACAGTTGGCTACCTCCATCATAAATAAAACGCCCCGCCATTTTACGAATTGACAAGAATACTGCAAAAATCAGAGATAACAAAAAGATTCGCCACCTTTTTTATATTATCCCCCATTTTTCTTGCAAAATCAAAATATTCATCGTATCTTTGCAAATAGAATTTGTAGTAAGGCGAATAGCTCGCAAAAAGCTATCCTGAAAACATAGGAGATTAGATTATGACAGAAATGAACGATAGAAGATTGCCCGTAGGTATCCAGTCTTTTGAAAAAATTAGAAAGGAAGGATACCTATATGTTGACAAGACAGATATCATCTGGCAACTTGCCAACAGAAATAAAACGTATAATTACCTAAGCCGCCCACGCCGCTTTGGCAAGTCGATTCTCGTGGATACACTCCAGGCTTACTTCGAGGGGAAAAAGGAACTCTTCGAAGGATTGAAGGTGATGAAGCTAGAGAAAGACTGGACCTGCTATCCCGTAATTCGACTCGACATGAGTTGCGGAGGAGCTACCCCCGAAGAACTCAACTCCTATCTCGACGATGCCTTCTATAAACTCGAACAGAAGTATGAAGTTGCGGTACGTCCGGAGGTTTCCCTTGCCGTACGTTTCCAGAACATCATCGAAACGATGTTTCAAAAGACCGGAAAACAGGCGGTTATCCTCATCGATGAGTATGATTCTCCATTGCAGCACTCCTGGAAGACTCCTCAGCATGATGCCTGCACAGCCATCTACAAGTCCGTGTTTGCCGTCTTGAAAAAAGAAGACGAACACGAGCGTTTCGTCTTCATCACGGGCATCACCAAGTTCACACAAATCTCCCTCTTCTCCGTGCTCAACAACCTGAGCAACATCAGTTTTGATGCACCCTACGCCACCATCTGCGGTATTTCAAAGCAGGAAGCTGCCGAAAACTTCATACCTGAGATTGAGGCAATGGGAGAAGAAAATGGATGGACTCCAGAGGAGACTCTGAAGCAGCTCACGGCGTTTTACGACGGATATCATTTCTGCCGCAAAAATATGGTGGATATTTTCAATCCGTTTAGCCTCATCAATGCCCTGGATGATAGGGAATTGAGAAATTACTGGGCTTCATCAGGGGCCACTTCCCTATTGCCAAAGTTCGTGGATGACATGGAAATGAAGATGGAATATTTTGACCATTGCTTCATCGAGCGCGATACCCTGGAAACATCGGATGTGGTGAATGGCGGAGCCGAGCTCTTCCTCTATCAGTCGGGTTATCTCACCATCAAGGGTTACGACGATGGCGTTTACATCCTGGGCTTCCCTAACTTTGAAGTTCGCAAGGCATTATACAGCGTAGTGGTTCCAGCCTTGACCATGAAGTCGAATTCGGAAGTGGTTTCTGCGCAGAGCTTCCTCAGAAAAATGATGCAGGACGGCAATACCGCTGAAGCCAAGAAGGCATTAAAGGCTCTTATCGCCGATGTTCCATACAGCAACAAGAAGATGGCAAGTATGGATATGGAGGAACGTTACCGACTGATAATGAGTACGATATTCAGAGCCTTGGGCTTTAGGGTGGAAGTAGAAAGGATGCTGGCCACTGGCAGGATTGATATGATTGTAGAGGTTCCATCCTTCATCTACGTCCTGGAGCTGAAGCTATCGAACAATGGCGGCATTTCTGCTGCCGAGAGCCAGATAAAGGAAAAGAGCTACACAGAACCATTCAAGGCAGACAAACGCAAAGTTATCGCCCTGGCAGTGGAACTCGATGAAAAGGGCAAGGGATTGATAGATTGGAAAGAAGTGGATGAGTCTTTGTAATCAAGATAAAGCTCTTCACCCTACCCCAGATAAACAGGGAGGTTGACGGAGGTGAAGAGTGGTGAAGAGTGGGTGAAGAGTTGCTGATGACTCTTCACCTCCCGAAATGCCGATAAACACAGGGGATTTGGAAGGAAAGGTGAAGAGTGAAGAGATTTTTGCAGAATGCTAAACATAAATCATATTAATAGGATTGGGAAATCTGGTTTTCCCGTCTGAGATGACTGTCTTATAGGAACAGCTGACTGTTCCCTATTCTGCCAGTCGGCTGTTCGCCCCAAACAGCCGACTGACCATACGCAAACAGCACACTTATCTTTCAGAGATAAATATCAGAACATCGGAGATTTATCTGCCAAAAACAGCCATATCAAAACAAAAACGAAATGAAACTTCCCTGAAATTTGGAGGGTTTAAAAAAATATATTACCTTTGCACCCGCAAAAAAGATAAGATTATGAACGGATTGTATACTATATTATTATTGGTGCTGAGCAACATCTTCATGACGCTGGCTTGGTACGGACACCTCAAGTTGCAACAAACGGGCGTGAGCAGCAACTGGCCTCTTATCGGTGTCATCGCCTTCAGTTGGGCCATCGCCTTCTTCGAATATTGCTGTCAGGTACCAGCCAACCGCATCGGTTTCGTGGATAATGGCGGACCGTTTAATCTGGTCCAGCTCAAAGTGATTCAGGAATGCGTATCGCTTATCGTCTTCGCCATCATCGCCAATATCCTCTTTCAGGGACAGGGATTGCACTGGAATCATTTCGCAGCCTTCTGCTGCCTGATTGCAGCCGTTTATTTCGTATTCATGAAATAGCCGGATAAGGAGTTAACTCAATATAACTCCTTATCCGGCTAACTTTTTAGTTTTACACCTGCCCTACACCAGGTTATAGATTTCGCTCGGCGTCTTGCGCTTCAATACTTCCAGTTGGAAGTCCTTGCCGGCTATGATGCCTTTGCTGCGCAGAATCTGCTCCACGGTTTTGCGTGCCAGCTCAGGATGGTTGTTCTCCTCGCTGAGATGACAGAGCCAGACGTGATGAAGCTCCGGTGTAGCATAATTGGCAAGCGCCTCGCCACAATCGTCGTTGCTCAGATGACCGTTATCTCCCAGAATGCGCTCCTTCAGATACTGGGGATAATGACCCTGTTGGAGCATCTCTACACTATGGTTCGCCTCGAGTACAAGATAGTTGGCACGGCCGATAAAGTCGTGCATCTCTTCGGTAATATGACCCACATCGGTGATGAGACAGAAGTTTACACCTCCGCACTCCACGAAATAGCCAACATTGTCGGTACTGTCATGGGGTACGCCGAACGGAGTAATCTTAAACTCGCCCAGTGTGAAAGTTACGTTCTTCTCTATCACACGAGCATGGTTAGGCTCTATCTTCTTTCGAACACAATAGTTGCGCTCGATGCCTTGATGTACTTTACGGGTCGTATATACCGGTAGATGATAGTCAGTACTCAGACTCCCCACCGACTTTACATGGTCGGCGTGGTCATGCGTGATGAGGACGTGATGCACATCCTCGAAGCGAAGTCCATAGTTATGGAAATGCTTCTTCAATATTCTTATTCCTACTCCTACGTCTATCAGTATCGAATCCGTATCAGTGTAAAGATAATAGCAATTGCCACTACTTCCACTGCCAAAGGATATAAATTTCAGCATTTTAATTGTTATTTTCCATGCAAAGTTAGCAAAAAAGATTCTTATTACAAAGTTTTTTACTATCTTTGTGCCGAAATATCGCAAAAAAATAGAATTTTTAAGATTTGAGAATCATGATAAAGAAGTCGATGATAGGTTTATGCATAGCTGTGGCATGCATGACCGCAAGTATATTCAGCCTTTCGGGCTGTGAACCTCACGAAGGCAGCGAGGACCAGCTGAAGGCTGATGTTGATTCGTTTGCCAACTATTATTTCAACTGGCATTTCCAGAAAGCCGTGAAGTATTGCACCCAGGAATCGGAGCGCTGGCTGCGCTATGCTGCAAGTAATGTGAACGAGACCGACGTGGAACTGCTGCGCCAGAAACCGGAGGATGCCAGCATCGAGATTACGGATATTGATTTCGGTGACGATGAAACAAGTGCCACCGTTACCCTTACGGTTCATAATTTTCTGCTGATGGACAGCATCGGGCAGGATCCGCAGCTCATAGAACAGGCCGATTTCCAACTGCCGATGTGTATGGAAAAGGGACTCTGGAAGATTAAGTTGGATAAATTGCCTTGAAAAAAGTAAGGAGTTTCTGAGGGACATCATAATCAAAAAAGATGCCCTACAGAAACTCCTGGCTATAAACTGTTAACTATAAACTATTAGCTGCATTTAGAACGGCAGACCAACTGCGAAATGGAAGGCGAAATCGCGGTCTAGTTTCGGGTGGATAATCGCCCAATGCTCTTCCTTCGTTCCGTAGGCTGGATTGATCGCCTTCATACCCATATCCAAACGGAGGATGAAGTAATCGAAATTCAACCTGAGACCTAAGCCATAGGCTACAGCTATCTGTTTGTAGAATTCATCTATCTTGAACTGGCCACCAGGCTGATCCTGATAATTGCGAAGTGTCCAGATATTACCGGCATCGATAAACGCTGCACCCTCAAACTTCCAGAAGAGCGAAGTGCGGTATTCTGCATTCAAGTCGAGCTTCACATCACCCGTCTGGTTGATGAAATCTATTCTGCCGTCAGTTCCCTTAAACTTGCCCGGACCTAATTCTCTTACGCCCCAACCTCTTACCGAGTTGGCACCACCCGAGAAATAACGCTTTTCGAAAGGCAACACCGTACTGTTGCCGTAAGGATAAGCCACACCGATGCCCGCATGCAGCGCCAGAGCATTGCGCTTATCAAACTGCATCAGATGGGTATAATCTACATCAAACTTGGCATACTGGGCATAAGCTATATTAAATAATGTACGCTGCCCCTGGCTGTTCACCTTGAAACCGAAAGCCTTGGAAACACCGCTCAGCAGATTGCCCGAACTCTCTACATTCACTCGCACAGCATCTACCCCATCGCTATAACTCAAACCGAAACCCATCTTCATGATAAACAGGTCTTCGTAATTGTAGCGGAGGATGGCATTTCTGTTTTCTGCATTATCGAGATAGTCTCTCTTGAAAGTCTCGGATATCCATGGCATATACACATAGTTGAGATCGAGCAGGTCGAAACGCCAAGCCAGGTGATGACGCGGTTCTGTCCAGCGATAACGCCAGGCAGTAGAGAATACGCGGCGATGAAACTCCGGACGGTTCTGAAGATTCCAACTTGCCGACAACTCGCTGTTTGCCGTCTGTCTTCTTCTGAAATTTCTTGAAAGGAAAGGCGCCAAGAAACGAGGGAAAACCAGTTTGCCTTCAACCGAATATTCAGTATAGTTCTGGTCCTGATACCCCTCCAGACCGGTAATAGCCTCGTAGGCTCCACGAAGTTCTATGCTCAGCTGCTCACTACCTCTGAAGAGATTTCGGTTGGTATAAGTGAGCGATGCAGCAGCTCCCAAGTCGCCCGCCGTATTGGTTCCCTCCGGCTGGAAGGCGATGGTAGAAGGCTTGTTGGTACTGATCTGGATATTGCAATCCATCTGCCGGCTGATGCTGTTCCTCACCATTCCGTTCTCCGTAACATGGTTGCTGTCAGGAACTTCAGAGAAACTGATATTGGTATACTTCACCGCCTGCAGACGGGCAAAGTTGTTATAGGTGCGCTGCAAGGCAGCGGCACTGTAGGGACGGCCTTCTCTGAGGGCAGTGGCATTGAGCAAAACCTGATGGCGCAGATGGATTCGGTCGCTGTCATTACTCAGATAGTTGATGTTTCTGATTTCATATCGGGGATGATCAACCTCAGGAGCATTACTGTTTGCCTTATACTTCATCAGGTGGAGCGTCAGGGCGATATCCTTCTGTCCCGCAATCGTATCGGCAGAAAACTGGATAAAATCTTTATGAAAGCGGAAATAGCCATCATTGGTCAGAAGGCTGGAGATACGCCTGCGCTCATTATCCAATGTTTCTACCGTAAATCTCATACCCGGCTTAATCTGCTGATTATCGGGGTTATCGAGATGCAGAAGTTGCTGGATATGTTCATCTTCCACCTCATATTTCACCTTACCTATCATAAAAGGTTCTCCGGGATGCAACAGATAGGTAGCATCCAGTTTCTTTCCTTTCTTGGTGGTATAGAGCGACACCCCGGCATGCATGAAGCCCTGGTTCTGCATGGCAGTAAGCAGATCCTGACAGGAGAGCCGCGCCTGCAAAGTATCGTAGATGACAGGCTTCTTGCTGAAAGGATTCTTGAAGAGCGAGAAGAGTTTCGGTTTCTCTTTCTGGCGCACATACTGCTTGAGCGCCCCGGCATTATACCCTGCCGAGTCGCTCTTCACTTCCACCTTATTTAATATATACTCCCCTTCCGGCACCATTTTGCTTGAAGAACAAGATGCTATGAGCAGCGGCAAGGCAAGTAATGAAATCGTTTCTTTTTTCAAAATATCTATCGTTTTTGATATGCAAAGATAATGCAAAACAAATTAAATACAAAATATTTAGCACTTTTTATTTTGAAATGTCTATATTTTATGTTACCTTTGCACACATATAGACAAAAAATAAATGATTAGCAAGAATAAAATAAAGTACATACGTTCGCTCGAACTGAAGAAGAACAGAAATAAAGAAGGAAAGTTCGTGGCAGAAGGTTTCAAGGTGGTAGACGATCTGCTCGCTCTGCAACCTGCCGACCTAATTGTAGCTACCGGCGAATGGCTCCGGGGCAAACACTTCGGGGCAGAAACCGAAGTGATAGAGGTTACTGATGAAGAACTGAAGAAGGTGAGTTTCCTGCAACATCCGCAACAGGTGCTTGCCGTATTCAAACAGGCAACATCAGGAGATTACTCTATTAATACCAGCGAACTGAGTCTGGCGCTCGACGGCGTTCAGGACCCGGGCAATCTGGGCACCATCATCCGCATCGCCGACTGGTTTGGCATCACTCATATCTACTGCAGTCAGGATACTGCCGACGTATACAATCCGAAGGTGGTGCAGGCCACGATGGGCAGCATAGCAAGAGTGAAGGTAGAATACGGCGACCTGCTGGGACTGGTAGAATCACTTCCTGCCGACGTTCCCGTTTACGGCACCCTGCTCGATGGCGACAACATCTATCAGCAAAAGCTCGAAAACCGAGGACTTATCGTGATGGGAAACGAAGGAAAAGGCATCTCGCCAGACCTGGCAAAGAAGGTGAATCACAAGTTGCTCATCCCTAACTTTCCGGAAGGTAGAGCTACAGCCGACAGTCTGAATGTGGCTATCGCTACCGCCATTACCTGCTCTGAATTCAGAAGAAACTTTTAAAGGTAAAAGGGTAAAAAAGTAAAAGGGTAAAAAACAAAAGCGATAATTAAAAATTAAAACAAGATAGTTATGGAAGTAAATGAATTATTTAAGCACCGCAGTATAACTTCCTGCATGAGAGCATCATACGATACCATAACAAGTGACTTCAGATCACTCGTAAAACAGACATGGACTACCCATGTTCCATTTGCAGTATTGCTGGCTATCGTACTCTATTTCCTCCTCCCCAACAAACCGCTTCACGATTGGGGAGCCGTGAATCCGATGGCTTCGTTCATCCTGCAAACCATCATTTACGGAGCCACTATCGTAATGGCTATCGTATCATTCTGGCATCTTCTGCCAAGAAAGCAACTGTGTCCTAAGGGCGAAAAGCGCAAGATAGGAAAATCCCTCCTCCGCATTCTCCGCCACTTCGGTGGTTTCTTTCTGACCAGTTTTCTCGGCATGATTATCGTAGGCATCGCTACCTTTATCGCAGCCCTGCCTTCCATCATCCTCATCATCGCACAGTTCTATTCACAGCTTGGTGCACTTGATGGCGACCCGCTCGGTGTGCCGGGTTATTTCACCCCACTCCTCTTCCTGGTGTTCACCATCACCTTCCTGCTCATCATCTACGCCCTGAGCTGGCTCGGCATTTCACTTGCCTATCAATTCGGCTCTTACAAGGTGCAAGACGAAGAGAAGAAGAGAATGAAGGAAAGCCAGAAGATGGCAACCGCAGAAATTGAAAAATATTAATCGTATTAACATATATAAGAGACATGAAACAGACAAGATTACTCTTCATCGACCGCGATGGAACTCTGATTCAGGAACCAGAGGATGAACAGATTGACAGCTTCGAGAAGCTGGTATTCACCAAGGGCGTGTTCCGCAATCTCTCCTTCATTGCCCAGCACACCGACTACGAGCTGGTGATGGTGAGCAACCAGGACGGACTGGGTACCGACTCCTTTCCGGAAGATACCTTCTGGCCAGTCCACAACTTCATCATCCAGACCCTGGAGAGCGAAGGCATCCACTTTGCCAAGCAGCACATCGACCGCCACTTCCCTGAAGATAACTCGCCGATGCGCAAGCCAGGAACAGGCATGCTGACCGAATACATCGATAACCCGGCCTACGATATGGCAAACAGTTATGTAATCGGCGACCGTGAAACCGATGCCCAGCTTGCAGAAAACCTGGGTTGCAAGAGTCTGATTCTCGGAAAAGACGGCATGGACTGGGATAAGATTGCCGAGATTCTCTTTGCCGGTGACCGTATCGCAGAGGTGAAGCGCACCACCAAGGAGACAGATATCTACATCAAGGTAAATCTCGATGGTTCAGGCAAATGCGACATTTCTACCGGTCTCGGTTTCTTCGACCACATGCTGGAACAGATAGGCAAGCACGGCATGATGGATCTCACCATCCATACCAAGGGCGACCTCTATGTGGATGAGCACCACACCATCGAAGATACGGGTATTGCACTGGGCGAATGCCTGCTGCAGGCTTTAGGTGACAAGCGCGGAATAGAAAGATACGGCTACAGTCTGCCAATGGATGATTGTCTCTGTCAGGTAGCATTGGACTTCGGTGGCCGTCCATGGCTGATTTGGGATGCCGAGTTCCACAGAGAGAAGGTGGGCGAAATGCCAACCGAGATGTTCAAGCATTTCTTCAAGAGTCTGAGTGATGCAGCAAAGATGAACCTCAATATCAAGGCTGAAGGCGAAAATGAGCATCACAAGATAGAAGGCATCTTCAAGGCACTTGCCCGTTCGCTGAAAATGGCGGTAAAGAGAGACATCTACCACTTCGAGCTTCCTAGTTCTAAGGGAATGCTGTAAGGATTTTATAGTTAAGAGTTTATAGTTTATAGATGACTGTTGCTATAAACTATAAACTCTTAACTATAAACTATTATTAGAACTTTGTCATGAACTCCACAACAATCTTATCTTTTTCTGAAACTTTAGCTATACCACCTTTACGATAGAAATATTTCTCGTAGTTGATACGGATATCCGAGATGAATGGCTTGGCAAGACTCAGGGTTACACCGCCCGTAACACGATGGCGCTTGTAATCATTAATCTTCAAGGCACCCAGTTCTGTATCAGAACCGCCATATCTTGTACCATCACTGTGGTCGCTCATGAAATCATATCTTGCCAAAGGCGAAACCTTCCTGATAAGGCTCTTAGGATTAGCCACCGGAATATCATAGCATACGAAACCATCGAATGCATGAACATCGTGGAAAGCATCCTTACTGTAATGCTTGTAAAGATACTCAGCCTCAGCAATGAAACCACCCTTGTGGAAGGTGATACCGCCATCATACATCGTTACCGTAACATCAGATGGCTTGATCTTCTGGGTACTCAACACCAGGTTGACATTTGGGAAGAGGAACTGAGCCTTGGCTGAATAGTTAACGCCCTTGGTCCAGTAATCCTTCTGGTTGGTCAAACCCGAACCGTTGAAGATACCGGCATTCACCACAATTGGGAAACCTACATTCCAGGTGTATCCTATTTCGGCACCCACGTCGCGCACGTTGCCCACCTGCTTGGCGATGAACGAGCGGTTGGCGAAGTACTGCTGATGAGGAGAACGGTGAGCATCAATAGTGAATGGCACACGCTCCTGACCAATGGTAAGCTGCAGTGTCTTCCAAGGCTTGATGCGGGTATAAGCATCGAGCATCTTGATCTTACCCTCATCACAGAGATCAATCTCAGCCTTATAACTAACCTCCTTTGTTACATTTCCTGCTACATTGATACGGGCCGTACGCACCTCAAATCGTCCCTCCCCTTCCTCGGTTTGGTATTCATACTTAGAACGGATGGTTCCACCTATCTTCATTGTCTTGACGAATTCAGGCACATTGTTTCCAAGAGAACTCTTTTCTGAGTTTTGGGCATTCATTCCCATCGACACCATAGCGAGCGCCATCAACAGATACGTTTTCTTCTTCATTTTTACCTTATTATATATAGCATAATTGATTGTTACCAACAAGAAAGCAATCCCGTTATGAATTGAAATCCTACAAGATGCCTTTCTATTTCTTTTCGGCTGCAAAGATAAGGATAAAATATTTCTTTCACAAAACATAAGTATTAAAAAAGTGTTACATTGCCTGTTTACAAAGCGTGTAATATGATTGTAACGCCCGTAATATCGATGTAACATCATCGTCATAAACATGTAACCATCTTTTCGCTCTAGTTTAAAAATATCGCCGTACCTTTGCAACCGAAAAGAAATACAATTAACATATATGATTATATGAAGGAAAATAAAAAAGCGATTTTGGAGATTCTCAAGAAGAAGTCCAAGAAAGACGGTAAGTTTGAAAACTTGGTTCTCAACCTCGCCTTACAGAAGATTGACAGCGATAATTTTGAGTTTGACGGCGGGGCAGTCTATACCGCCGACAAGAAGCGCTTGGTTTACTACATGAACCATGATGCCAGTTTTACGATTCCCGAGGGAGTAGAGATTATCGGAGAGATGGCTTTCCGTGGCAAGAAACAATTGGCTCATGTCATCATCCCTAGTACGGTGAAGGAGATTGAACATGATGCATTCTATGATTGTGATGAATTGGATAACATTTATATACCAGCCAGCGTGAAAGCTATCAAAGCATACGCTTTCGCTGAATGCGACAAACTGAAGAAGATTACTTTCGCAGGAACTCCAGAAAAGTTGAGCCGTCATACTTTCGATGACTGCGACCAGTTGCACGACATCATCGTTCCAGCAGGCAGCAGCAAGTTCTTCCGTAAAGAGCTTCATTTTATCGACGGAGATACAGATTTCCTCGTTCTGGAAGTACCAGGCAAAGACTCTAAAGAACCTTCTAAGAACAAGAAGGACGAGAAAGTTTCTGAAAAGAAAGCTAACGCAGAGAAGAAAGAAAAGACTTCTGAAAAGAAAGCTGACTTAGAGAAGAAGGAAGCTGCTCCAGAAAAGAAAGTTGAAAAAAAGAATAAGAAAGAGTCTACAAAAATAAAATAACCCACAAACTTTCGAATGTGGTTCAAGAACGGACTGCAAGCCCAAAAGCCCCTAGCCCAGGGCGTATGGAAAGACATTAGAAAGTTAAATAACTCTATAATTAGCAAACGACTATGACCAAAGAAGAATTACTCAAAAAGGCATACGTAGAACGCGATATCAGTTGGATGTACTTCAACCATCGCATTCTCCAGGAAGCAGAGAAAGAGTACGTCCCATTGTTGGAGCGTCTCTCTTTTCTCGGTATTTATTCCAATAACCTTGACGAGTTCTTCCGCGTCCGCGTGGCATCACTCAACCGCATGCTCAACCAGAAGCTCGACAAGGATACCGAACAGCAGATTAAGAAATCACTTAAAACAATTAATAAACTCAATGAATCTTATTCGAAAGAATACACTGAGGCGGTGGATACGGTTTTCCGAGAGCTTGAAGTACACAAGGTTCGCCTGCTCAACGAAGACCAGCTCAACGACGAGCAGAAGGAATTCCTTACGCAGTTCTTCTACGACAAGCTCAATGGTTCTATCAACCCTATCTGGCTCAACGAGATAGACGACCTCTCCACACTGGAGGACAACCGCATTTACCTTGCCGTAGAAAAGGCTGAGGATGACAAGAAGAAGAAATATGCCGTAGTAAAGGTACCAGATAGAGTTTACGGACGCTGGGTAAAGGTGCCGGCAAACGAGGGTTTTGACAACATCATGTATCTGGACGATGTCATCAGATACTGTCTACCTCTGGTATTCCTCGGTTTCAAGGAGAGCACCTACCGTGCTTTCAGTTTCAAGTTTACCAAGGATGCCGAAATGGAGATGGACAATGATGCCGACTTCGGAACCATGGAGAAGATTGCACTGGGTGTAAACAGCCGTAAGAAGGGTGAAGCCGTGCGCGTAATCTACGATCAGGAGATGCCGAAGGAACTCCAAAAGAAACTCCGTGAGCGATTGAACACCAAGGAGTTGGATGCTTCACTAGCTGGCGGTAGATACCAGAACCACAAGGATCTGATGTCGTTCCCTGATTGCGGCCACAAGGAACTGAAGTACGAAAAATGGGCTCCTATCATGAAGCCTGAGTTCCTTTCCAACGAGAGCATCCTCGACCAGATTCGTGAGAAAGACCGTTTTATCCATGTACCCTACCATAGCTTCAACGGCTACATCCGTGTGCTCCGTGAGGCAGCTATCAAACCCGAGGTGAAGGCAATCAAGACCACCCTCTATCGCCTGGCAAAGGATTCAAAGGTAGTGAAGGCACTCATTACCGCTGCCCGCAACGGCAAGAAGGTAACAGCCGTAGTAGAACTTCTGGCACGTTTCGACGAGGAGAGCAACATCAAATGGAGCAAGCGCATGCAGGAAGAGGGCGTGAACGTAATCTTCGGTGTAGAAGGACTGAAGATTCACTCCAAGCTGCTCTATATCGAATCAAAGAAGGGCAACATCGCCTGTGTGGGAACCGGAAACTTCCACGAGGGCAATGCCAAGATCTATACCGACTATCTGATGATGACAGCCCGTACTAAGCTGGTAAACGAGGTGGCTAAGGTATTCGATTTCATCGACCGTCCATTCTCACCATTCCGCTTCAATGAGCTTCTCGTCTCTCCAAACTCCATGAAGAGCCGCATCCTGCGCATGCTTGATACAGAAATCAAGAATGCCAACGAGGGCAAGGAGGCTTGGGTGAAGATGAAGATCAACCACATCACCGATACCGATATGGTAACCAAGCTCTATCAGGCATCGAAGGCTGGCGTGAAGATAGACATCGTGATCCGCGGCAACTGTTCGCTGGTGCCAGGCATCGCCAAGCTCAGCGACAACATCCGCTGCGTGGGCATCATCGACCGCTATCTGGAGCACAGCCGCATCCTTATCTTTGCCAACGGAGGCAAGCCAAGATACTTCATCGGTTCTGCCGACTGGATGCCAAGAAACCTCATCAACCGCATCGAGGTACTCACCCCGGTATATGACGAGGATATGCAGGCAGACCTGCTCCGCACCATCTCCTATGGTATGAGAGATACGATGAACGGCAGAGTGGTAGATGGCAAGGGCGGCAAGGAGTTTGTGGAAGGTGAACCATTCCGCAGTCAGGAAGAACTTTATAAGGCATATAAATAATAAAGCATATAAATAATGATGAATTTAGCATCCATTGATATCGGCTCAAACGGAGCCCGACTCCTTATCAAGCGCTTCGATCCCGAGGCAATCCGAGAGGAAGACCGCATCAAAAAACTCATGTTCATCCGCATCCCATTGCGATTGGGTAAGGATGTATTCACCCTGGGAAAGGTTTCCAAGGAGCGTGAGAAGATGATGCTCCACATGATGAAGGGCTTCAAGCAATTCATGAAACTCAATGACGTAGAGGCATTTCGCGCCTGTGCCACTTCAGCCATGCGCGATGCCGAGAACGGCAAGAAGGTGCTCAAGAAGATAGAGAAGCAAACCGGCATCAAACTCGAAATCATCAAGGGGCAGGAGGAGGCACAGCTCCTCTACAACAACCTGGTAGAGAAAACAGACTCCAACGAGGGCAGCTTTGCCTACATTGATGTGGGCGGTGGTTCCACGGAGGTGAGTATCATCCATGACGGTGTGCTCGCCGAAAGCTATTCCTACAACATGGGTACTCTGAGAATGCTGAGCGGCAAGGTGACTGCCGAAACCGAAAAGCTCTTCAAGGAGAACCTGACGAGATATGCCGAGCAATACGGCGACATCAGGATCATCGGTTCGGGTGGCAACATCAACAAGTTGAACAAGCTGGCACGCCACAGCAAGCAGGACTCCAAAAACCTGACGCTTGCCGAACTGAAGCGTCTCTATTCGATGATGCAGCCCCTGAGCATCGAGGAGCGAGAGATTTCTTTCTCCCTGAAGGAAGACCGTGCCGATGTCATCATTCCTGCCGCTGAGATCTTCCTCAAGGCATGCGAATACCTGAAGTGTGAAAACATCATGGTGCCCAACATCTCCCTCGCCGACTCCATCGTGGATGGACTCTATGAGAAGATGATGGCAAAAACAGAGAAATAAACCACTTCATCCACAAATAAAAAAGATCCGAGACAGACTGGCTAGAAATAGCCGCTGTTTCGGATTAACTTTTTTATAATTCGGATAAAAGAGGTATTTGCTATACTTCAGATAAGAGAGTAAGTACGTATCCCTTTTTCTTCAGCGACTCAATCTTAACGGTCGCATCATGCTGAAGAGCATGACGGAGATACGTCATCTGCACATTCACAGCCAGGGAGTTGGCATAGCTCACGGTTCCCCACACCGCCTCCTGTATCATCTCCTTGCTTACTACATTACCGATATTCTTCGCCAGCAGACGGAGGATGTCGGCTTGTCGGCTGGTGATGAGCACACGAGAGGAACGGGTGCGAAGTTCATTGTTATTATAGCAGAAGGTGGTTTCACCGAAATGATACACCTCTTCTTCTATCGTCTCACTCTCATTCATGGAGAACCGCTCCTCTATTCTTGCCAGCAACTCTTCCGGATAGAAGGGTTTGGCAAGATAATCGTTTGCCTTCAGGGAGAAACCTTTCAGTCGATCGTTCTTCTCCGTACGGTCGGTGAGAAAAAAGATAAGCACCTTCGGGTCGATGGTTCTGATGCGTTCTGCCACATCATAGCCATCCATCTCCGGCATATTGATGTCGAGCAATACCAGGTCGGGCTTCACCTCCGGGAACTGTTCCCATGCCTTCTTGCCATTTCCGGCATAAGTCACGTCGTAGCCATGCTGCTGAAGGAAACTCTTCAGCAACATGGAATACTTCAAGTCATCGTCTGCAAATAATATCTTGATCATTTTTTCTGTTGTTTATAGCGTTAAACCGGATGCATCAGGAGTGCTGCGGGATGACGATTGAAATTCTGGTTCCCTTGCCCACTTCGCTCTGCATCATTTTCCTGCCCCCATGGGCCTTCACAATCATATCAACAAAACTCAAACCCAAGCCGATGCCCGGCTGCATCATATCCGGGTAAGCATTGCTGCGATAGAACTTCGTCCAGACTCTCTGCTGTTCATCGGACGAGATGCCGATGCCATTATCTGATACAGAAATCATGACTTCCCCCTTCACGGTATCTCGGCAGGCAACATGGATATTGACGATATCGCCGGAATACTTCACCGAGTTCTCCATCAGGTTGCTGACCACATTCAGAAGCTGGTCTCTATCTCCCATCATCAGGTCGGAAGTGCGCTGGTAATCGAGCGAAACATTCACCTCCTTCTGTCTGTTCTTTCGATACACAGCCACTAGATTCAGCAAGGCGGCATGGATATCGAAAGACGTTATCTGGAGCGGGATATGTTCCTCTGCCCTGATTACTTCCCGGAGTTTGGCGAGATAGGCGGTCAGGTTATCGCTTTCCTCTCTAACCGTCTCCATGATGAGAGCATTCTCATCCTTCTCATCTGTCTTTTGAGCAGAGAATACAGATACACACATCTTCAGCGTCTGCACGGGGCGTTTCAGCTCGTGAATCATCGTATGCACAAAGTCGCTTCGCATCTTATCCACCTTCTTCTGCAGGAGCATCACCTTGATGAGATAAGCTATGCTCAGGAGAAGCATGATGGTAACCAGCAGACTTCCTATCATCTGCCACATCATTCCCTTCAGGATGGGCAGCATCGGCACCTGCATCCTCATTTGCGTCGACTGATACTGGATAGGATTGAAAGGCACTTCTACCAGCATTTCGTGATGAAACAAGGTAGGAGGCTCTACGATTCTTGTCTGCCACAGACGATGCTTTCCCGTCTTCATCTCTGCCCCGATGAAATCATTGCCCAGTTTCCTACTGATGAAACGGTCAAAATGCGCCTTATCAAAACGGGTAAGCTGGTAAGTGATGTAAGTATTCAGGCAATCAAAAGAATTATTGGAATCCGTCTCACGCAAATCGAAAGTATCTCTCTTCTCCATCACATTACCGAATCCCGGCTTGCGATACACCACTCCACCAATGATTGTATCCGTATCCAGCGGAGAGCAAACCGTAGTACAGGGACTCTTGTAGTCTGAAAAATATGCCGTAACGACATAACCGATATGTGATTTTTCTTTTACCGCCGCTCCGATATTTGTCTGATAAGTGACTATTGCCTGTTCCGCCTTTTCGGCATTTTTCTTCCCCATCTCTCCCATCGAATAGGTCACGCTATTGTAGAGCCAATAGGTCTGCAAGCCTATCAGCAGGAAAGAGGAAAGGATGGCGAGCAGCCAGACTTGTTTGATTCTTCTATTCATATCATTTTTTCTTTTTTTCTGTGCAAAGGTACGAAGATTTCACTATATATAATAAGGTGAAGCAAGATTATTTTACCAGCGTAATATTTCAGTAATGATTATTTGCGATTTTGAGCCCGAAAAGCTGTTCCTTTGCAGATGAAAACAAAAACAAGGAAGAAAATGAAGAAAGAAACAGTTATATGTGCGATGCTAGCCACCGCCACCTGTGCAACATCACAAAACGGGAAATTCCCGACATCCGGAGTTTCCGCAGACTCAATACAGACGGAAAATGATTCGATCAAAGCTAACCAAGAAGCTGAGATCAAAGCTGATAAGGAGGCAGAGATTCAAGCCGTAACCGTAACAGGTCATCGCCCGATGTACAAAATGAGAAACGATGCCCTGGTTACCCGTGTCCGCAACACTCCTTTGGCAAAGGAGCCAACGCTGGAAGATGTATTGAAGCACATACCCGGCATGAAACAAACCGCAGATGGAAGCCTGGAGGTGAACGGACTGGGAGTCCCCACCATCTACCTCAACGACAAGAAGGCGACTTCAGCCGAACTCGCTCATCTCGATGTGAAGCTGATAGATGAAATAGAACTCATTACCACTCCTGGTGCAAAATATGATGCAACGACGGGAGCCGTACTGAGAATCCTGACGAGAAGAACAGACGAGGGTATATTCGGCAAGATGCAGGTGTATGATAAATTGAGCGAGGTGAATACCAACCACGAGGAATTGACCCTGGGTTGGGTAACGAAGAAGATTTCGCTCACAGGATTTTACGGCTACACAGACAACCGATACAATGTGCATCAGCCACAGGAAGCGCTCGTAAGAGCCAAAGATGGCGAATATCTCTTCGGAACCGACCGCCATGGCAAGAACAAGGCAAATTACAACGCTACGGAACTCAACTTCGACTGGTTAATCAGCAAGCAGCACGAAGTGGGAATACAATGGGAAGGGCTTTGGCTGAATAGCGGTAGAAGCGAGAAACAGCAGCAGTACTATCGCTATCCTAACCCAGCAGGAGAAGATACAAATAGAGAGATGAAGCTTTCTGATGCGGATGGCGAGATGAAGTATTTTGATGCGGAGAGCCAGCAATGGGGACACCAGCGCAGTCACCACTTCAACCTCTTCCATCTGGCTAAATGGTCGAAGCATCTCTCATCACAGATTTATCTGGACTATGCAAAGAACAAGGATTCTGACAGCCAGCCTATCACGGAGAAAGAAGGTAGCGAGATGCAGGAAACCCTCAACCGTTCCAATTCGCGCTACGATATCTATAGTGGAAGAATCGAAATCAAGCAACTCATCTCTGACAAACATTCCATCAACTATGGTGGCGAATGGAGCCTGATGGAAGGCAAGGGAAAAACCGAAAGTTCTGCCGATATGCTTGGAACTACGGAATACAAAAACCACGATACCAAGACGGCTGCTTACCTGCAATATCAGGGTGGAGTTGGCAAATGGACCTGGTGGGCAGGCATCCGATATGAGCATCTCACATCCCGATACACCAATCTGTCGGAGGAATCTCCCGACAATATGGAGCGTCATTACGACCAATGGTTTCCATCGTTCGGTATCTCTCTCAACGAACCATCGTGGCATCACTCGCTCAGCTTCCGAACTACCACCGCCCGACCTTCTTTCAGTCAGCTCAGTGGGAACATCTACTATATCTCGCGCTTTCAGTATCAGATCAGCAATCCGAAGCTGCAGCCTGTCAACACCTATCGTCTGACCTACTCCGTGCAGTGGAAAGATTTCATGGGAATGCTGAGATACACCCGTACCGACCACTCCATCATGTACATTCATGAAGTGCCGGAGGACAAGCCCGTGAGATACGTGAGTACATTCATGAACTTCAACAAGATGCAGAAATACATGGCCTATCTCAACTGGGGTCACGTCTTCGGCTGCTGGCGTCCGAATGTCAATGCAAGCATCACTTACCAGCGCTTCTCCGTAAATGATCATGGAGAGCTAATCAGTTACAACGGAGCAACTTGGAATGCATCGTTTGACAATTACTTCACGCTACCAAACGACTATCAGCTGTCACTCTCCTACAGTTTTGACAACGGAGGACAAGTGGGCAAAACGAAGTTCAGCCCCACTCAGAACTGGAGTCTTGGTGCCAACAAATCGTGGATGGACGGCAGATTACAGGTTGCCTTCAGTGCCAACGACCTCTTCCATCAGCAGCTCTTCAAGGAGCGAATCCACGAGCATGCCGTTGACTTCTCCCAGACTGAGGATTACAAGCTATGGAGCTACAAGTTGACCGTAACCTGGAAATTCAACAAGCGCAAGGGAAGATACAACGGCATGAACAGTGCGGAAGATGAATTGAACCGACTATAGCCGGACAAGACTCTCTTGTCTTAATGATCTTTATAATTTCAAGTATCCGGGTTATCCCACACCCAGCAGTTCTACTTCGAATATCAGGGTAGAACCGCCTGGGATGCCCGGCTGCGAGAACTTGCCGTAGCCCATTTCGGCTGGGATGTAAAGTTCCCACTGGTCGCCCACGTGCATCTGCTGCATGGCAACAATCCAGCCATCAATCAAGTCGCTCAACCGCATGGCGAATGGCGTGCCGCCACGGCTGGAATCAAACTTCTTGCCATTGATGGTCCAACCGGTATAATGAGCCGTCACGATGCTGCGTCGGCTAGGCTGTGCTCCCTTCGGGTCGCCCTGCTTCAACACCTTATAATATATACCACGAGGCAGCGCCATAACGCCCTCCTCCTTTGCCTTTTCCTCCAGCCAACGCTTGTTGGCCTCAACATATTCTCTTTTTGCCATAAATCTATTTGATACTTGATATACTATGATTTTTGCGCAAAGTTACAAAAATCTATCGTATCTGCAAAAGAAAAAGGAGAACTTTTTTTCTTTTATCAAAGAAAAGCAGTACCTTTGCACCCTAATCAACCAAAAATACGATATGCCACAATCACTACATATTGCAATTATTGGTGGGGGTGCCGCAGGATTCTTTGCGGCGATAGAGGCCAAGCGCAACTTCCCTCACGCCGACATCACTATATTCGAGAAGAATTCGAAGGTTCTCGCCAAGGTGGAAATCACGGGAGGAGGAAGATGCAATCTTACCAATTCCTTTGAGGAGATTTCCGACCTGAAACAGGCGTACCCTCGCGGACATAAACTGATGAAGCGACTCTTCAAGAGATTCGACTACCAGCATGCCTTCGACTGGTTTGAGGAGAACGGCGTGCCTCTGGTTACACAGGAAGACCAGTGTGTGTTTCCGCAAACGCAGGATTCACACAGCATCATTAACTGCCTGGTGAATACCGCCAAGCGACTGGGCGTGAAGATACAATGCAATCATCAGCTCACCGCCATCACCGAACTGGAGGATGAGCGCCTGCTCCTGGATTTCAAAATTTCAAAAGGAAAGGGAAATCTATCGGGTGCATCTTCTGTCTCTCATCCCGTTTCCGAAATCAGGCAGATTGCCTTCCACCGGGTAGCCATCACCACGGGCGGTCATCCGAAGATAGAGAACTTCAAGCATCTCTCTGATTTAGGACATGCGATAGAGCAGCCTATCCCATCGCTCTTCACCTTTAACATTGCCGACAAGGCTTTCAAAAATCTGATGGGCACGGTGGTAGAGCCTGTATATACCAGCATTCCGGGCACCAAGCTGAAGGCTGAGGGTCCGCTCCTCATCACCCATTGGGGCATGAGCGGTCCTGCCGTGCTGAAACTCTCATCCCATGCAGCCCGCCATCTGCACGAGAACAACTATCAGATCAAAATTTCCGTGAACTGGGTACACGAGAGCAACCGCTCGCTGGTGGAAGAGAACATCCAGGGCATCATCATCGCCAACCCGCAAAAGCAGCTAGCTAGCATCCGCCCTTACAATCTCCCATCCCGCTTCTGGCTCTTCCTGATTCAGAAAATGGGATATGCACCCGAAAAGAAATGGAGCGAAATGGGAAAGAAGGGTTGCAACCTGCTGATAGAAACCCTCACCAACGACCTCTATCAGGTAAACGGCAAGGGAGCCTTCAAGGAGGAGTTTGTTACCTGCGGCGGTATCAGCCTCAGCAACATCGACCTGCATACCCTGGAGAGCAAGGTATGCCCTCACCTCTTCTTTGCCGGCGAAGTGCTCGACATTGATGCCATCACCGGCGGCTTCAATCTGCAGGCAGCCTGGACCACGGGATATGTGGTGGGACAACATATCGGAGAATAGCCTATTCCTCTTTCGATACAAAGTCTTTCACGATGCGGGTGTATTCCTCGTGATGGTCGCGATATGCCATAGCATGAACGGAGCCTTTGGCGATGAAGATAGCTTTTCTGCCCTTCGTCTTTGCCTCGTAAAGGGGATGCAGCATGGCGTAGGGCACGAAGGCATCCTTATCGCCATGGATAAAGAGCATCGGTTTGGTGCTCTTGCGAACCTGCTCTATCTGCTGCGCCTCGGCAAACGACCAGCCGTAGCGATGCTGGCAAAGAGCTGAAGTGGTATTCATCAGCGGGAAGGCAGGCAAGCCAAACTGGTCTTTGAGCTGAGCGGAAAACTCATCCCACACGCTGGTATAGCCGCAATCCTCCACAAAGCACTTCACGTAATCGGGAGTCTTCTCTCCCGATACTGCCATCGTGGTTGCCGCACCCATCGAAATACCATGAATCACCTGACGGGTATTCATCACTCTTCGTTCTTCATTTTTCACTCTTTGTTCTTCACTCTTCACTTTAAAAATCTCATTGGCGATTTCCGACCATCTGATCACATCCCATCTATCCTTCCATCCCATCTGGATATGATCGCCCTCGCTCTCTCCATGTCCATACAGATCTGGCAGGAGCACATTATACCCCATATCGTGATTATAGAGATAGGCGATGTGCAGCATTCCCTCGGAGCGCACCTGATAGCCATGCACCACCACGGCAGTCTTTTCCGTAGTCTTCGGTGCATAGAGATAGATGGCATGTGCCTTGTAACCCGACGGCATCGTGACAAAGGTATCCTTCACGCAATGGTGCTGATACACAGAGTCCATCCAGCCAATCATCCAGGGGCACTCGTTCTTCATTCTGTTCTTCCAATGCTCAGCCGTCATTCTCTCCTCCTTCGGATAGTTGAGCGAATAATTGAGCATATAGTTGCTGGCACCATACAGTCCCAGCACCACAAGCACCACCAAGCCCAGAGCCGAAGCGATGCCTATCTTTCTTATCTTTTTCTGTTTCATCTTCATTCTTATTGCCATTACAAATATCTATTATAGAGTTTCCGCTGCAAAATTAAGGAAAAAGATGGAAATGGCAAAGAAACAGAGGAAAAATTCCTGTTAAATTGAAGCTATAATCTGCTCTTTTCTGCATTACCAGCACCCGTACCCTTATACTTGCTCTTGGTGGCATTGAAGTTATAAGTTACCGTCAGAGCAAAAGAACGAGAATTCATCTTGCACTTCTTGAACATAGACATACATGTAGCAAACGACTTCTGATTATCGTTCAGACCATGGAAGAGATTGTTTGCCTCCAACTGAATGCTAAGACTTTTCTTTAGGAACATCTTCTTGACAGAAAGATTCAAAGCACTGACACTACCCACTTCTGAGAAGCCAGAACTATGAGATGAAGATATGAAATAATCTACATTAGCCGACCAATCGTGACTCAAGGAAAACCAGTTGTTCAACCGGACAGAGAATTGAGGCTTGCGGAGATTACCATAATAACCATACTTCTCACCATTCACAAACTGTTGTTCAAAATCTAACTCCCACATCGGATGCCAGAAACCAAACACAGGAGTTGCCACTAAAGATAAGTCCATCACTTGTAAATAATCTATATTATAGGGCTTACTAAGCAGAATATCTGAGGTTGTATCATATAGCATTTCAAGAGTGGTTATGGCATGTTTGTTATAACCATAATTGGCAGAAAATCCTAACCAACCATACTGAACATCCCATCCTAAATTATATATATTGGTAGGAAGCAAGGAAGGATTGCCACCCTCGTAAATATAACGGTTGTCATATCTGGTAAAACCGGAAAGGACATCATAAGAAGGACGCTGAGTTTTCATCGATGCACTCCACTCCATCTGAAGTTTCCCCTTCTGATAACCAAGAGAGAATGTAGGGAACACATTATCGTATGTCCTACTCATCTCCCGTTCAGAGCAGTCATGACTTACATGCTCATATCTAGCTCCAGCCTGTAAGCCAATATGATTGCCTATAGCCAGATCAATATTGGCAAATGCAGCAAAGTTTTGCTCTTCTATCCTACTGTCAGAAGTGGCGATATACTCCTGTTCGTTCTGATAGAAATTATGAACATGACTATTGGTATATTCTGTTCCAACATTGAGATTTACTTTTTCAGAAAGAGGATAACCCAATTCCAACTTACCAGCCAACATGCGACGTTTGTTTCTTGTTATACTGTTCACATCACGTGAGCCAAGTTCCTCACTCATTTCTACGGCATCTTGAAAAGTCTTATCAGAAGACCAAAGAGCGGTAGCGTTCAGATTCACACTCATCTTGCCCAGTTTTCCCTCATAGTAGGCATCCGCCTCATGAACAGGACCTTGAATCGTACTACTTTCATCGTCATCATACTTCACTTTGCCTGCATGCTTCCCATCTTCCTTCACCTCATAGTCTGACTGCAGATTGAAATATTCATAGGTATTATTATAGACACTATAGAAGATACCCAATGAATTGTTATCATCTATCTGATAGTTCATTCCCCATTTTCCGTATGGATTATGGGAACGCAACGTTCCTGAATAGGGCATCGCCAAGTTTACCTGATGCTGATTACCCATAATAGTGGTCTCCGTAGTTTGAGAAAGATGACGATAGGTGTCATTCCATGCCAAGAGCGAGAAGATATCCAAGCCACCCATACGATAATTGAGATTTAAATTCTCTATCCAATTATTCTTTTCGGCGAAGGAATACTTGGAATAGAGACTGCCACTCAAACCCGTTCCCTGTTTTTTGATGGTATGTATGCGAATAACAGCCCCCACCTCGGCACTATATTGTGCACCAGGATTGGTAATGACATCCACACTTTTCACCTCCTTAGAAGAGAGATGCTGCAAATCCTTGGTATCGGTAACTTTTCTGCCATTGATATAAATCTCAGGAGTACCTTTTCCGAATACGCTACAACCTCCATCGGCGTTCACTCTTACACGAGGAATCTGTTTCAATAAGTCGGAAACCATACCTACATCGCTCAACAATGTACCCTGAACCTGGGTCTGGAATCCACCATGGGTCAACTTGGTACGAGGGCGAACCGCCTTTACTATCACCTTCTGCAGGTTCATCGTTGCCTCCTTCAGAGTAATTGAACCTATCTTACCAGTATTATATGTATTGCTTGTCGTAATATAGCCCACGCAACTTACTCTTACTATTACCTTTCTGGCTCCACAGGGAATCACGAACTGGCCGTTCTCATTCGTCACACCGCCATTAATCAATGAAGAGTCACGAACATTCAGCAGGGCTACATTGGCGAAATCTACAGGGCGTTTCTTTTTGTCTATGATACGGCCTATCATCTTGGTGGGAGTCTTCTGCGTACACTCCACAAAGATGTTTTCGCCATCTATCGTCATCTTCATCGGATAGAAGCCCATAATCTGGCGGATGGCATCCGGAGCAGTTCGCTTCACGATACTCGTTGTAACCGTGAAATCTTCCAGTTCATCATACATAAAGTTGATACGATAATCCTTGGTGCTCTTGGCAAGGATGGTGAGCGCTTCTGACATAGAAGTGTTGCGGAAGCTGCGGGTGATGCGTTGGGCATAGATGGTCTGAAGAGAAAGGCTCATCAAACCTGCCAGCAGCATGATATATCTTAATCTTTTCATCTTATTCCACGATTAAAGTTTGACCTTCATGACGAATATTCACTTTCTCGAAATGATTCATCAGTTCGATGATATCATCCAGACTCATGTTCTTCTCCAGTTGCAGGAAGAGACGGATATGGCGAGCCGACTCGTTCTGATAAGTTATCTGGAGATGAAAATGCTCGGCGATAGGAGTCAGGATATTCTGAAGTTCAGCGTTTTCGTAAACCAATGGAAACTGGGCAAGACTTGCAGAATCTGTTTTTTCTTCTAAGTTGGATTTCTGAGGAGCGGAAACCTGCTGGATAGAATCCTTTTGGGATGACACGAGTTCGGTATTGTTCTTATCTGATACCTGATGAGAACGGGTTACCAGATGAATGGCAGCAAAGGTGATGCCGGAGACGACAAGGACGGCTGCAACGGCAGCCACCTTTCTCATCGGGCTCCAGAGAGGAAACAACTTGGCGGTTTGCTGGGTTTCTGCATTCTGCCTCATCTCTTCTTTCTGCTGCTTTTCTTCTTTCAGCTTCATCTCATCTTTCAGTTTCTCCCATTCTGCATCAATCGAAGGCATCTTCATCTTTTCCTTCGACTTGGCGAAATCCAGAGACTGTCGGGTCTCTACCAACTGCTGATAGAGTTCGTTCACTTCCTCATCGCCCAGAAGTTCATCCTTCTGGGTTTCGGAATACTTTTCGGGATGCTCCAGGAAATCGAGGAGCATATCCCATTTCTGAGAATCCATCTTCTGAGGATTTATGTCAGATAATTCATGTTTCATTTTCTTTCCTTTCTTCATTTTAGGGTTATTGTTTTCCTTTCAACTTTTCTCTGAGCGTTCGCAAACCTTTTACGATATGCTTGTTCACTGCCGAGACGCTGATGCCCAGCTCCTCCGCCGTATCCTTATACGACATTCCTTCCCGATAGCACAATCGGATGACGGAAGCCGTCTGGTCGGTCAGGTTATGGTCGATGCAATCCACAGCAGCCTGCCATCGCTCTTCCAGACGAGAAGGTTCCTCCTCCGTCAATTTCTCTTCCGAGAGAGGGAGAAGCCGTTTCAGTCGTTCATCTCTCTTCTTTCTGGCTATAAGATTGATGCAGGCATTCTTCACGCTCCGCATCAGGTAAGCCCGGTCTGGAACCAGCTGTTTATCCCACAATCTGGAGAACACATCACTCACCACATCCCTCGCCTCCTCATTATCATGGAGCAAGGCAAAGGCGAAGCGATACATCTGCTCGTAATGGTCGTGGAATAGCCGTTCCATCCGCTGTTCATTTTCTTCTGTCATCACGTCATTTTCTTCTTGTTTCTACTCTTATATACAAGCTTTCCTGAAATCAATTACCCCTAAATTGAAGAAATCTTCTATTTTTTTCGAAAAACCTATGCAAAGGTAATAAAAAACACCATAAAACCAAGTAATTTGAACTATTATTGCAAGAAAACCCTGCAAAAACTTGGAACATAAAAAATAAAATCGTATATTTGTGGCAAAAATGGAAAAATAATGAAAACGACAAACGATTATATTACCATACTTCGCAAATACCTAAGCACCAAAGCTGATGCTTATGGTATTACAAAGATTGGAATCTTTGGATCTGTGGCTAGAAACGAACAGACCGAAGACAGCGATGTTGATGTTTGTGTGGAAATGAAAAAGCCAGACTTATTTACAATGGTTCACATCAAGGAAGAACTGCAAGAGCTCTTTGGTAAGCCTGTAGATATTGTCCGACTTCGCAATAACATGAATCCGATGCTTTTGAAGCAAATTAAAAGAGATGGAATCTATGCATGACGAAGAACTAATCATCACAATTTTGACATAGATGAATCTATTGTCTTAGATATAGTCAAAAACAAACTCCCTGGAATGTTAGAAACAATCAATAAGATGATAGAAGAATTATAAAAAACTTCGGTCAAGCAAAGAACAAGCCAACATGTTTTGCCTTCGCTTGACCGATTGTCATATATTCATTGTTTTAAGAGAGTTTCTTTCTAACAAAAACTACAAGCGGCTCTTTTCTTCATTACCAGCACCCGTACCCTTATACTTACTGCGCTTGGCATTGAAATTATACGTAACCTGCAAAGAGATGCTACGAGTATAGTTGTAGCAGTCTTTCATGGTACCCGAACCCTGTCCGTACATCGTCCAACGTTCCTTTGTAGTCTTGAAGATGTCATTTGCAGAAAGATAAATGATCCATGTGCGATTGGCAAACGACTTGTCGAACCGCAGATCGACGCTGTAATTACTCTTCATCATAAGAAATCCATCTGCATTGGGGGTTGCTGCATTCAGGCTGATAGCCGCGTTCATGGTTTCTGAAAGAGCGAAATTATTGTCGAGCAAGCACAACAGCAAAGGTCTGCTTAATGCCTTGCTGGCACCATACTTCCCGGTATCGAAGAACTGCTGTTTATAATAGAATCCCCACCTAGGACGAAAGATGCCAAGCTTTGGCGAAACATTGACAGAAGCATAAAGCAGCTGCTTATGGTCGAAATTCAACGACGTACTATAAGCAAATTCCTTTCCAGGATAGATATACTTGGTCCACTCTATCACATCCATCAGATATTTATACCCTGTGGAAACATTCAGCCACTTATATGTCATCATTGCCTCAACATTGAACACCTTCTCCGGTTGCAAGGTAGGATTTCCGCCTTCATAAAGGAAACGGTTGTCAAACTGCATAAAGTTGCCTAACTGTCGATAACTTGGACGATTTATTTTCTCGTTGACATTCAACTGCCAATTCCAGTTACCTTTGTTCCATGATATGCTGAGGTTAGGAAAGAAGTTGCTGTATCTTCTGCTCACATCATCCTGCTTGACTCCACCAGAGAAATAGTCGCGAATGATATTCTCGTAACGCACACCAAGATCAATGGTCCACTTGCTGAGGGACAGTCCATATTGTGCAAAGCCAGCAACATTTCTTTCATGGATATCCGTCTCTGTAGATGGCACCAACTGCTCTTCATTCAGGAACGTTCCATGAGAGTCGGTCTTCGACAGCTCTGTTCCTAAAGAAACATTTCCTTTCCACAGAGGAATATTCACAACCAACTTGCCTGCCCACATATCGCTATTCTGACGATTGCTTGAGTGTATCTCCTGATTGCCCAACTCCTTGCTACTTTCAATACTCTCGTCATTACGTCTATTATTGACAGTATAGTATGTGCCATTGAAATCGATGCCTACCTGTCCTATCTTTCCCACATAATAGATTTCTGCCTCATGTGAACTAAGGTGAGGCTTTGCAACCTCATTCTGCTCAATGCTACCCTGTGCCACACCATTCAGAAATACATCCTGTTGGCTAGCACTATTCGTCCTGCCATTCAACATGCCATAGTATCGATAAGAGCCACCGATAGAGTTGCTGTCGTTGAGCGAACAGTCGGCTGAGAGATATTCCGACAAGAAGCGGTTGTTGGTATCCAAATTAAAATGCTGGTCGTTGTGATAATGTTTGTCGGGCAAATTGATATCGGTGTTCAGATGATTATCCTCACCAACATGATAGTCCCTCGTCCATAAGCTATTGGCTATCTCGAATTTCCTGGTCTGATACCGGGCGTTGATAAGCTCGTAATCAGATATCCATTTGTTGTATTTACCCAAAGCATCCGCGCGTAAACTGAACCCATTGGCACGGCGCTCTTTGGTACGGATACGAATTACCGACTCCACCTCGGCATCATATTCTGAACCTGGACTTGTAATCACGGAAATCGACTTGATATTGTCGGGAGTGATGTTTACAATCTCATTATTGTCATTCACTCGCTTGTTGTTGATATAGACAATCGGTGTGCCTTTTCCAAACACGGATATCTTTTGTCCATCAACAGAGACACGTGGCAACAGGTTCAGGACATCAAAAGTGTTTGCCATCTTAGAAAGCAAGGTATGCTCTACGGCAACCTCCACTCCTCCAGGCGACATTTTATACTGAGGTCTTTCACCCTTCACTACAACTCCCTTGATTATCATCGTTTCAGGCTGCAATTTGATGATTCCCATTTCCGGATTGCTGTATATACGGCTGATTGTCTTATAACCAACGTATGTGATGCGGGCTAACACCTTCCGGGAATTACAAGGAATGACAAAACTTCCATTCTCATTACTCACACCATGTCCTACGATTGTGGAATCAATGGGCGACAACAAGGTTATATTTGCATATTCGGCAGCATTGCCACTCTCATCTACAATACGTCCCTTATAACGAAGTGTTGTCTTCTGCGTACACTCCACCATGATATTATCCTCCACCTGCGTCATCCTGATGGGATAGAATCCAATCAGCTGCATGATGGCATCGGGAACGCTTTGGTTCCTGATGCTCTTGGTTACCCTGAAATCCTCCAGTTCATCATACACGAAGTTGATGGTGTACTTATGCTGGCGGGCGTTCAAATCCTTCAACGCCGCAGAGAACGACACATTATTATATTGTCGGGTGATGCGCTGGGCATAAGACTGCTGAACCAAAAGCAACAGGAAGAGAAGAAGAAGCTCTCTGATAAGCTTGCCGTTAACGGGCATTGGTTTCCAAAAATCTCTCATAAATATATCCTCCTATCTTATTTCACCAACAATGTACCGTCAATATACTCTATCTGTATGCGGTCGAAAGCATTCAAAATCTCCAGGTTCTGCTCCAAAGTCTTCGTCTTGTTCCAGTTGAAGAAGAGACGGATGTGCTGGGCACCGGCATCCACATATTCCACCTTGACATGATAGAAACCGGATAGCTGAGCCAGAATGGTTCCCAATTCAGCATCATCAAACACCACGGGTTTCATATCAAGCGAATCCTTACTCTCTGCTGTTGCAGCACGAAGACTGTCATTCGACAGCGCCTGGGTTGTTGCCAACTGTTCTGTCGCAGCCTTGTTATCCGCTGTCTGATCAGAAGCCGGGAATCCCAACCAGCCGTTGTGAATCGCAGCCAAGGCTACACCCGAAAGGAAGATGATGCCGACGATGGATGCAGCAATCTTCACCCGGTTGCGATAAGCGCCTTTGGATTTGCCGGCATCTATCGCCATCTTATCCTCGTGATGTGCCTGAACAAACTCCTTCCAAGCCTCATCCACATCCACATTCTTCGGATTGGCTTTCTTGCCAGCCATTCTCGCCATCGCCAGTTCATGGAAGAACTCCTTCACTTCCTCATCGTCAAGCAGGCGCTCCACCTGCTCGTCGGTATATTTCTCGGGATGCTCCTGCATGTCAAAGAGCATCATCCGCTTTTCTTCTTTACTCATGTTTGTCATTGTCTTGCTCATTTAAATTGTTCCTTAATCCAGTCCATCGCCTTCGAGAGATGGTTGAATACCGTCACCTTGCTCACTCCCACTTCATCAGCCACCTCCTGATAAGATTTCTCCTGAAGATAGCGCAGACGGAAAATGAGTTGCCGGATAGGCGGTTCCAGATCTTCGATGAGAAGCATCAGCCGGTCGAGCCGTTCATCGGTCTCTTCTGAGAGAATCACATCGGTATCATCCAGCAGCAGCTTCGCCACCCTTTCCTTCACGCTCTTATGAGCTATCAGGTTGAGACAGCGGTTGCGTACGCTCCGCATCAAGTAACCGTCCTCACTCCCAGGCACCAGAACCACATCATCGGCAAGAATCTGGGCGAATACTTCGCTCACCACATCCTTGCTCTCGTCATCATCCGAAAGAATGCATCTGGCCAGATTGTACATCTTCGCATAATGCTGACGGAATAATTGTTCTATGTCCTTTTTTCTGTTCATATACTATCTATACAGTTGAGCCAAGCGAAAAACTAAGCAAAACATCAACTTTTTTGTTTTTTCCTTTAAATCCGAATCGAAATCACCAAGAATCTCCCCGGATTTGAATGCAAAAGTACACAATCTATCGGAGATAGAAGACAAATGGTAAGGATAAATCGATTTTCAGTTGATTTATTTGTTCATTCCAACATTTTTTAGTACTTTTGCCCACCAAATTACGAACAAGTAAATAAGATTGGTATAAAACAGGTATTACCAAGATAAAATAAAGAATAGATTAGATAAAGGAGAATAAGATTATGTCAACGATTATTTATCCATCACCGATATTCGGTCCGGTAAACTCCCGCCGTCTGGGAGTTTCACTGGGCATCAACCTCATGCCATCTGATGGCAAGGTCTGCTCATTCGACTGCGTTTATTGCGAATGCGGATTCAACGCCGACTTCCGTCCTAAGAAGAAGCGCCCTACCCGCGAGGAGGTAAGAGAAGGACTGGAGAAGGTTCTGAAAGAGCGCCACGACAACAACCAGCCTCTGGACGACATCACCTTCGCAGGAAACGGTGAACCTACGGGACACCCAGACTTCAAGGGAATCGTGGAAGATACGATGGAACTCTGCAAGAAATATTTCCCTGAAGCACAAGTATCCGTACTCAGCAATGCCACCTATATATATAAGGAGGAAGTGAGAGAGGCGCTGATGCTCGTGGATAACAACATCCTGAAACTGGATACCGTGGATATGGATTACATCAAGAAGCTGGACCGCCCTCAGCAGCCTAACTACGACGTGAAGGATGTAATCAAATATCTGAAGATGTTTAAGGGGCACGTCATCATCCAGACCATGTTCCTGAGAGGTGACGGTTTGGACAATACCAGCGAGCATTTCGTAGCTCCTTGGCTGGAGGCAGTGAAAGACATCCAGCCTCAGCAGGTAATGGTTTATACCATCGCCCGCGAAACACCAGACAAGTTGCTGGAAAAGGCACCAAAGGAAGCTCTCGATGCCATCAAGGACCGTGTAGAGGCACTGGGCATCAAGTGTACAGCCAGCTATTAAGAGATAATCAGGATAAGAAAGAAAAGCAAGTAGAAAAAAGAAAGAATGAAAGCGAAAAGTAATATCCTTATTATCAGCGACATGTGTGGCTACGGAAAGGTATCTGCCGCTGTTCAGATGCCTATCCTTTCTTATATGGGACTCGATGTGTTCAATCTGCCCACCATGCTCATCAGTAACACCTTCCCATACGGCAAGTATGCCATTCTGGAATGCACTTCGTATATCGAGGAAGCCTTGCAGAAGTGGAACGAACTGGGCATTCATTTTGATGCCATCACCACGGGTTTCATGGCTTCGGAGCGTCAGGCTAAGCTGGTGGCACGTTATTGCAGAGAACAGGCAGCACTGGGCACCGACATCTATGTGGATCCCGTGATGGGCGATTACGGCAAGCTCTATGGTGGAGCCAGTGAGAGTACCGTGAGATGCATGAAGGAGATGCTGAGCGTATCGCATCTCTGTTTTCCCAACTATACCGAGGCTTGTCTGCTGACGGATTCGGAATACAAGGAAGAGGGAATCTCGGAGAAGGAAGCCTATGAACTGATAGATAAACTGAGAGCCATCGGTTCCCACTCCGTACTCATCACCTCGTGCATCGTAGAGGGTCAGCATGCCGTAGTAGGTTTCAATCATCTTACAGAAGAGTATTTCCTCCTGCCCTACGAAGAAATCCCCGTTCAGTTCCCGGGCACCGGCGACATCTTCTCCAGCATCATCGTGGGCAGACTGAAGGATGGCGATCAGCTTCGCCATGCCACCCGCATCGCCATGGATACCCTGCGCAACTGGATAGACATCAACAAGGATGACAAGGACAAGAACCGAGGAATTCCGATAGAAAGGCATCTGGGGGACTTGTAGAAGAAATTGAAAGGTAGAAAAACAAGGAATTGATAAAGAGGAAAAAGGGGAACCTGCAAAAACAGATTCCCCATTTTTTATAGTCGATTGATAATAGAGTTATCATTCTGAATCTGGCCTTTACGAGCCTTATACTTATTGTGAAAGCTATAAGTCAATGTCAGGCTATAACGGGAGTATGCCTTCTGATAGAACTCATAGTCGAGGACAGGATTGAGCTGATAGCCTTTCTGACGAAAAGTATGGAAGACATCAAATACGCTGAAACCCAGCGACAAGGCATCCTTCAAGAATGTTCGATTATACCCTAAACACACGTAGCCAAGAGGATGACTTTTATAGTTTGCATCTATCGTGCTCGTAGAATAATTTCCCTCCACAGAAATACTACCAATCTTCTTGAAGGTGAAGTAATTGACACAATTTCCTTTTACCACCCAAATGTGCTTTACATTATAACTCTTTGGAATATCGTCATAATAGCCAGCCAACCCCATGTTGAGATTCCACCAAGGCAAGATTTTCCCATTGAAAGCATAATAAGCCCTCACGATGGTCTCTGAGCCAAAATTGGTTATATCACGATAAGTCTTGTCACCAATCGTCTCAAAATACTCAGCTATCACATCTTTCCTATGCTTATACGAGAAAGACAGAGAATGGTTACCATGCGTCAACTCCCATATAAGGGAGTTACTGATAGATGGCTGCACATTCGGATTGCCAGTTGTATAAAGAACGGCTGAAATACGTTCCTTGTTATTGGTAAGATCACCAAACGAAGGACGGTTGATACTGCTGCTATATGTAAGACTCATACTACTCTTGTCATTGAACTTATAAGACAAGTATGCATAAGGAAACCAATTGGTATATCGCTTATCCACCTCTGTTTTATCAGTCAAGCGATTGATGCCCTTCTGCCAAGTATTCTCCATTCGCATACTTAGATAAGCAAACACCTTCTCTCCAAAGTTCTTCGACAACCCGAGATAAGCAGCCGCAACCTGTTCCTGATACTTCCAATCGCTTGAAGTCAAATCTCCCTCCACGAGATTGTTCCTGATGTTCAATCCTGTGGTTCTGATATTATTCTCATATTTAGAACCTAAGCGAAGCGCCAAACTGCTAGGGAAATTATAACGGAAATCCGTCTGCAAACTTCCTGTATTGGCATTCGAGGTTGATTGATTATACTCATCCGTATGCAAAGGCTCATAATCTTTATAAGATGCTACGAAACTATTGCCCTTATTGGCATGCTTATAATTATAGTTGCCTAATACCTTTAGATAACTGTCTTTCTCATCTATTTTCCAATTGTAAGAAAGCACCGCATTCAGATAATCCGTATTATTACGGTCGTTCATATCAGAAACACCTTGATACAACATTTTATTGGCATCAGTAAACTTACAGTAATCACCCGCACTAACAGCATGCCCATTATTGATATTTCCATTCAGCTCAGCGCCAAAGAGATGATGATGCTTCTTATCAATGGCATAGATACTACCCACACGATAGAAATATAACTTTTGCCTATTATCATACGTTTGAGCAACAAGATGATGAGTATCTGTCTCCATAAAATGATGTCGTGTCTCACCATATAGGGCATTTCTTGCCCAGATATAATAAGTAGAGGCATAAACATTCCAACGCTCCGTTCCCAAATTAAGATTCAATAATGGATAATAGGAATAAAACTTACTCGATTCTGGGCTTAGATTTCCCACATATCCCGTGATACTTCCATTAAAACCAGCCCGAATCCTTGTCCTGATATGAACAATGCCACCCTTAATGTCGGCATCATGCTCAGCACCATGCGTATCTTGTATCTCAATGCTTTGGATATCATCAGCTTTGATGCTTGAAAGGAAAGACTTCAGTTCCGTTCCTGCCAGTTTTCTGTCATTTACGAAAATGGTTGCCTCTGTATTATTCACCTTGATATTCACTCCTCCGGAAGCATCATCCTGCACCATCACCTTTGGAGCATACTTCAACACATCCGTGGCATTCATAGCCCCGATATTCTTCAGTTCACTCACATTGAAAACGGTCTTGTCTTCCTTGCGTTGGAACAAAGGCTTGTAGGCTTTCACCACCACCTTATTTAATGTATAGGCATCACGGAACAACCGGATACTGCCCATCTTGCCCACATTCACCCGTTTATACTGGGTCTTATAGCCAACATAGGAGAAACGGGCGATGACCTGCTTCTGATGAACAGGAATCACGAAGTCGCCAGAAAGATTGCTCACACCCCCATTCACATAGCTGGAATCCCTGACATCCAGAAGAGCGATATTGACAAATTCCATCGGTGAGCCCTTATCATCCAACACCCTTCCTATCAGCTTCTGGGGTTCCTTCTGGACACACTCGAAATAGATTTCATCCTTGTCGAAGGTGGCACGGATGGGATAAAAGCCAATTACCTGGGTTACGATATCACGGACATCCTTGTTCTTGAAAGAAGTACTGACGGTGAAATCCTCCAACTCATCGTAGATAAAATTGATTTTATATTGGGGTTGAGCCTTGTCTAGCCAGACCAAGACCTTACTGAACGAAGCCTTGTCGAAAGTATGCGACAAGCGTTGTGCATAGCCTGCCATAAGCGCCATACACAGAAATATCATAAATATGATTCTCTTCATAGTTTCTCTCTTTTTCACAGCTCCTGTCGGATAGGAACAAATCATGCGTATTTACTCTACAATCAACATCTGATTAGCCACATCAAAGGAAAGATGTACCTTATCAAAGTGATTGATCTTGTCGATGATATCCTGCAGGGAATCCTTGCTATCCCATTGCAGATAAAAACGGATATGTGCTGCTGCCTGGTTGCGATACTCCACCTTTACCTGCATCTTGTCGGCAATATATTCCAAGATGCCAGACAACTCAATATCCTCAAAGACAACAGGGGCTTTCTTGGTTGGTTCTATCTTCAGCCAAGCGTCATCTACCGCAACTTTTGCTTTCTGTTTATGCGATGTCTTCACGCTATCCGTCACCAAAGCCGTCTCATTCTTTTCTGCACGGTTCACAATATGATAAGCCGCATACGAAATGCCCGAAAGCATCAGCAATCCCACAAAGGCGGCTGCTATCTTCATCCAGGAAGATTGCCCTGTCGGATGATACGCTTTTTCGGAAATATCCAAAGCCTCATCCCCTTGCTTGGAATCAGTATCAGCAAGCTTTGCCTCAAACTCCTTCCAAGCTTTATCCACATCCACAGAGTCTTTCGCCTTCTCATAGGCAAAAGCCCGCTTCAGCAGAACTAACTGATCGTCATTACTCTTGTTGGTCATAACTCTGAATCTTTAAATTGTTCTTTAATCATCTTCGTAATGTTGGAAAGATGTTTCCAGACTGCCACTCGGCTGATACCCAGTTCCTCTCCTATCTCTCCATACTTCATCCCTCCCAGGAATCGCATCTTGAAAATGCACTGCTGTTGTGGGGTGAGATGGGTCTTGGCAAAATGCAGCATCTGCTCCAACCGGAGTTCATCTTCTTCTGGAGATGCAGCCATCTGTTGTTCGCTGGCATAAAGCATAGCCATACGCTGCCGGTTCGTTTTTTGTGAAATGCGCTTAAGGCAACTGTTTCGAACACTCGTTAGCAGATAGTGCTCGACGGTATCTGGCAACAATACGGTATCAGATTCGAGCAATCGTTCAAAGATGTCGCTAACCACATCCTTGCTCTCTTGCTCATCGTAGAGGATGCTGACAGCCATCCCATACATCCGCCCGTAATACTGCCTGAACAGTGTTGATATTTCTTTCTTTTCCATCACGATTTTTACTAGCTATTACCCTCGAGTAGAGAAAATGCTAACCTATGAATCCAACTTTTTTTGCAAAAGTACTCATTTTTATCTTAAAAAAGAAAAGATAAGGAGGATATTTATTTTACTGTTTCAAATATTGCACTTGATTATTTGCATATATCAAATAATAATTGTAAATTTGCGGTGGAAATATAAACTTCGAAGATTATGGCAAAGGAAAGAATCTATCCCGTTGGGGTGCAAACCTTCAACGACATCATAGAGGAAGGTATGATCTATGTAGATAAAACCGCCCTCATTTACAATATGGCAAAGAAATACAAATATGTGTTTCTTAGCCGTCCACGCCGTTTTGGTAAGTCCCTGCTAAGCAGTACGCTGCGCTCTTACTTTGAAGGAAAGAAAGATCTTTTCAAAGGACTCGCTATCGAAACTTTTGAAAAAGAATGGATAGAATATCCTGTACTCCATTTCGATCTGTCAACCTTCAAGAACTGCGATTTATCTCTCTTTCCTGAAAAATTCGACATGCAATTACGCAGGTTCGAAAAGCAATTCGGAATAGAAGATATGAGGAAAAGTGCCGGCAACAGATTAACCCAGCTCATAGAACAGGCAGAATCGATGACCGGCAGAAAAGTCGTTATCATTATTGACGAATACGATGCTCCTCTACTTGATGTGTTGCATGATGAGACCAAACTGGAAGCTGTAAGAACTATCATGCAGGAGTTTTATGCGCCTATTAAAGCCAACAGTTCGCATATTCATTTTGCCTTTATCACGGGAATCACAAAATTCTCTCAACTCAGCATCTTCAGCACTATCAATAATCTTACCAACATCAGTATGGATCCGGAGTTTTCTACCATCTGCGGCATCACCAAGGATGAACTGGACACCATTCTGAAAGAAGATATTGCTTTGCTGGCTAGCAAAAATCATGTATCATTCGAAAGAATGAGAGAATTGCTAAGAGAAAACTATGATGGTTACCACTTCAGCCGGGAAGGTGAAGATATCTTCAATCCATACAGTCTCATGAGAAGTTTTGCAGCAGGATTCATCGACAACTACTGGTATGCTTCAGGTACATCAACCTACCTGATTCATCAGATGCAACATTTCCATACAGATGTCACAACACTTGACGATATGTTTGCCTTTTCCTCATCCTTCGACCGTCCTACGGAGAAGATGAGCGATGCTTTGCCTTTGCTCTACCAAAGCGGCTATCTTACCATCAAAAAGTATGACCCGCTGAGCAATGGATATTATCTAGGCATTCCAAACAAAGAGGTAAGGGCAGGATTAATGGAGAATCTCCTTCCCATCTATTCCGGCAAGAGTGATAGCCAATCCTTGGGTTTTGCAGCACTCTTCTATCGTGACCTGCTGACGGGTAACATAGACCAGGCTATGGAGCAGATGAAGGCTTACTTTGCTTCTATTCCATACCCAGAGGGTGGAAAGAGCGTATTGGAGAATATGCAAAAGAGCGAATATTATTATGAGACTATTCTCTACATCGTTCTTTCAATGATGAATGTGGCAACCTATACACAAGTAAAAAGTTGCAGGGGAAGAGCTGATGCAGTAATGTTTGCTCCTACAGCAATTTTTGTCTTTGAGATAAAGATCAACAAACCTGCCCAAGAGGCTTTGGCTCAAATAAACGAGAAAGGTTATATGATTCCTTACTCCGCAGATGAAAGAAAAATATATAAAATAGGTATCAGCTTCAGTACTCAAACCAGAACAGTAGAAGACTGGGAGTTTGAAGAGGTAAACTAGCCCTTCAATACTCCTACAATAAATATAAATGGAAAAGAAAGAAACAAATACACTCAGTATATTTCAGCGCCCAGTATGGGTAAGCCTGTTCGCCCTTACGGCTGCTATCTCGTGGGGATGGGCTTACCCATTGATTAAAATGGGAATGGAAGAATATCAGATTACAGCAGACATGACCGGAAGCAAGATGCTTTTTGCAGGTATCCGCTTCTTCATCTCCGGTATCATCATCCTTGCCATCGCAAGAAGTTCACACCGTGAATTCGGATTCAAGAAGAAAGCTGTTCAAGAGAATGTCTGGTTTCTTCTCCTCTATGCACTCCTCAACACCACCCTTCATTATGCCTTCTTCTATTTCGGACTCTCGCATAATGCAGGAGCACGTTCGGCGATACTCAATTCTATGAGCGTCTTCACGGTGGTTATCCTTGCCTGTATCTTCTTCAAGAGCGACAGGATGACGTGGCGAAAGGCATTGGGCTGCATCATCGGATTCCTGGGTATCCTAGCCTTGAACCTTGGCGGAAAGGAAAGCGGTAGTTTCACTTTCCTGGGCGATGGTATGATTATCCTCAACGCCTTGTGTGGAGCCAGTGCTTCCCTGCTGACCCGAGGATTGAGCAAGAGAGTGGATGTTTTCGTAGGAACCGGTTATTCGCTGAGTATCGGTGGAGCCTTGCTGGTGATTCCTGCATTGTTAATGGGTGGCTATCTGCCAGTCATCAGCCTCTGGGGCATCACCATCCTTCTGCTGCTCATTGCCATCTCAACCATCAGTTTCGCTCTCTACAATAAACTATTGAGCTGCAATCCCGTAGGAAAGGTAGCAATATACAATTCGCTCATCCCCGTAGTAGGAGCCATCACCTCCTGCCTCTGTCTTGGTGAAACCTTCTACTGGAAGTATCTGATAGCAGGCGCATTGGCTACTGCCGGAATTTATATCATCAATAAAGGGAAGAAATAAATCCGGCTGTTGCCAATGCAACCCATATAGAAAGCAAAGCCAACTATTTCAAGATACCCGTTTCGCGCTCCTCATTGTTGATATTCCGCTGTATCTTACGGTATTCCTTTCCCCGATTGATATTCCAGGCAACACCGATACGGAGCAAATTACCTCCCGAATTGTCATAACCACGAACCTGCTTACGGAGCAAGGCGTTGACGATTTCTGCTGAATAGGATTTCGGATGAGCCATAAACGGATTATGCATATAGAGCGTAAAATCGAAATCACCTATATGATAACTGGCTGAGGTTGCCAATGAAGGAGGATTATGCCCGATGTTCTCTCCCTCCATAAAGTTCCAACCATTATCAGCATACAGCATCACTGTCCATTTTCCCCAATATCCCTGTAATGTTCCACTATAATTATAAGCGGTATAACAATGACTGTACTCATCGCCCTTATTGAAAAAACGGTAAATACCTGCATTCACAGAAAATATAAGGTGGTCGGGGATAATGTCAAACCGGGTATCATTCGTAAGATACAACATATTACAATGGGGCTGATTCGCCTGGGTATAAAGAAACTGATCATCTTCCGTGCGAGTGTATTTCGCCAAATTACAATGACGATTGATGCGATAATTCAAGGTAAAATCAGTATTTATCCTTGGTTTACTGAAAGAGAATACCACCCAGTTCTCATATCTACTGTTAGGCTTAAGCGAAGGATTACCCACAGTCCATTCCATACTGTTCTTTCGAATACGGGTATCCGAAATCATAGCTATCTGCGAAATATGCTGTGATAATTCACTTCCCAAGCGGATCTGAAACGAAGAAGAAAGGGAATAAGCCAATGTGAGTTTCGGACGACAAAGCCAAAAACTAAATTCCTCATCTCCCTGTCGATAAGACTGATTACTCAACCCGAAGCCAGCCACATAAGTTAAACGGGATGTTCCTTCCTTGAATTGTCCCAAACTTCCCTTGATTTGTGCAAAACCATAAATACCCAATGAACGGATACCATTCTCGCTAACCACATCACCCAAATACTGATTATCCATATATTTCCAGTTCAAGTTGGTTCCTGCAGAAAAAGTAAAGGGTTTCAACCGGTTTTCATAGATAGCCTCGGCTATGAGCGAATAGGTCTTTCCATCTACCTGATATTGATAGGGGTCGCCCTCACCTTCATAATAGGCTCCTTTGGTGTGGATATAAGTGCCCAAAACATCTGCCGACAAAGACTGATATATCTATTACATATGCAATATTCTTTCCATATCTTACGCCAGGACTGTCGATATAATCTACACTCATAATAGAAGCTACATCCAGCATCTGTACATCATGCATATTGGCGAGAATGCCATTGATACGAATCTGCACTTCTCCTTTATTATCGGTAGCAGAAATGGCACGGCCAGCCTCATCAACCCTGATATGAGGCAAAGCCAACTTTCCTAAAAGCGAAAAATATGACTGACATGAGTCTGACATTTATCAATTAACGAATATTATATCTAGTTTTATACCATCTTTCATAGAATTTCTGTACTTTTGCATTTGAATCTTTAAACAGTATATCATTTAAACAGAATAATAATATGAAACTGAAAGCATATCATTCCATCCTCATCTTTGCCATCCTTGTGATGTCTGCGGCATTCTCCAGCGTAAGCAACTACCGCAAGGCACAGTATGCCATTGTACAAGATATGAACAAAGCTTTGGCTCTGACTCTTCAGGAAAATAAATATCAATGGATTACGCCTGATACCATCCAGAGCTACCGCTCACATCTCAGCATCGACCTGCTGAAGTCGACCAGTAATCTCTGCTATGTGATGGAAGACAGAAGAAAAAACAAATATTCCCAGTTGGTAAATAGCGCCAGCCAGCTTAGCAGTAAAGCGATGCTCCTCAACGAGCACTCTATCCAAAGCTATGCCAACTGTTCGATGGCAGATGTTTTGAGTATGAGCAACCAGCGGACATCTTTGACGCTTACCCTCATGGCTATGATTTGGGCAATTGCATCGCTATACTATCATCGCAGAAAACAATCCTGGAATCATGAGGCCGATATGTTCGGAACGATGAGCTATTCTCAAGACGAGGATTCCTTCTACAATCAGGAAAGCGGACAAGCCATCAAGTTTACTCCGATGCAGCACCAACTGATGCAACTCTTCTTTAACAATACGCATCATCAACTCTCCAAACAGGAGATTTGTGATGCTCTTTGGCCCAAGAAACCGGATGCCAATGAAACGCTCTATACCTTGATTCGCCGTATCAAACCGGTGATTGAGCAGAATAGCAACCTCATGATTGAATCGGAAAGAGGCAAGTCTTACCGACTGATAATCAGATAAGTTCAGAAATGTCAGCCAAATGTCATACTTATTATTTGGCAGTTTCCCATCTTCTTCATACCTTTGCTGCTAAAATACAAAAGGAGCAAAGATATGAAGAAGATTTTTTTGATAGCAGTTGTCTTTCTGATGATGATAAACTTCATCATCAACTATCACCATGAGGTTACGAAAGAGCAGCAAACACCGATGGCGGATTTCAAAACCAAGGTAGAGATGGCACCCATGAAGGAATACAATGACCCTGACTTCGGCTACGTTGTCAAGTATCCTTGCTTCTTCCAGCAGGAGGATACTTCGGTATCGGGATGCCAGGGCTATGCCCGCTTCTCATTCACTAATCATGCCAACATCATCCTGGAGAGTTACGTTACCCCCAACTATTGCAACACCCTCCAGGCTTGTGCCGATTCTCTTGCCCAGAAGCTTCATTCGGAGCGGACGATGCAGGCATCGAATAAGTCATTCATCCTCTCCGGTCCTGTCTATGAAAACGGAGTAAGAGTAGACGGCTACAGTCATTACGATAAATTCATCAAGAGTGGCAGAATACTCTTCGTCTATTCCCTCACCTATCCCGACAGCTACAAGCCAGCCATGCCCCGACTGTTCAAACTCATAGACAACTGGAAGGTTTTAGGGGCATATTAATCTGCCTTGAAGATATCCTCACGAGCCTCTTGGGATTGTATAAAAACAGTTTTCAAAGAAGATAAAAGCGCTTGATTATTTGCATATATCAAATTATAATTGTACATTTGCGGTGTAAATATAAACATCGAAGATTATGTCAATATTCAGTCGCCTCTTTGGAAGGAAAAACAATCTCACCGTAAGCTCTGACATCAAGAAGAAAGATGCCAGTAGCAGGAACATTGCCTTCGTAGATACCGAAGTGGGACTGAAAGACCATAAAATACACGACATCGGAGCATTGCGTTATGACGGAGCCAACTTTCACCAAGCATCACAGACGGCACTGAACAAGTTCCTGCAAGAAGGAAAGGTTGACTATATCTGCGGTCATAACCTCATTCATCACGATGCCCGCTATCTCCAACTCAACGGCATACTGATAGATACCCTCTATCTCTCCCCGCTCCTCTTCCCCAAGCGCCCTTACCATCATTTGGTAAAGGACGACAAACTAATGAGCGAGCAGATGAATAATCCTGTCAACGACTGCGAGAAAGCCAAGGAGCTTTTGATGGACGAAATCGCTGCATGGAATCAATTATCAGAAAGGAGGAGGAAAATCTTCACCTTGCTGCTCCAGAATGAAGAGGAATTCAGAGGATTTCTGATGTATGTGGGAGCCATCGAAAAGGATGATGCAATCAGAGACGTTTCAGAATTCATTCTTTCTGAATACAAAAATCATATTTGCGTCCATGCCGACATTCCGGCTCTTGCAGCCCAGTCGCCTTGCGGCTTGGCATACGCCTTGGCCCTCATAGGCACAGACGATTACCAATCTGTTACACCAGGTTGGGTACTCTGCCATTATCCCGAAGTAGAACATATCATCTATATGCTCTGCCATACCCAATGCACCGATGGCTGCGAGTATTGCAACCGCATGCTCGACATTCATCACAACCTGAAACAACTCTTCGGCTATGATGCCTTCCGTACCTATGACGGCGAACCGCTGCAGGAACAGGCATCACAGGCAGCAGTGGATGGTAAGTCATTATTGGCGATATTTCCTACGGGTGGCGGCAAATCGCTCACCTTCCAGTTGCCAGCCCTGATGGATGGCAGAACCATACATGGACTCACCGTGGTTATCTCTCCTCTGCAATCATTGATGAAAGACCAGGTAGATAACCTCGCAGACCGCGGCTTCACCGATGCCGTAACCATCAACGGTCTCCTCGACCCAATCTCCCGCTCCCTAGCCATCGAACGAGTGCAGAGCGGAGATGCCACCTTATTATATATAGCACCAGAGATGTTGCGCTCCAAAACCATCGAGCGTATCCTCATGGCACGGCATGTGGTGAGATTCGTCATTGATGAAGCTCACTGCTTCTCTGCATGGGGACAAGACTTCCGTGTGGATTACCTATACATCGGCAAGTTTATCAAGGAATACCAGGAACGTAAGTTTGGCAAGGACGCCATGGCCCGCAACCATGGTCAAACCCTGATACCCGTATCTTGCTTCACCGCCACTGCAAAACAGAAGGTGGTACAGGACATCTGCGACTATTTCAAGCATTGGCTGGGCACCGACCTCCAGCTCTTCGCCTCATCAGCCTCACGTACCAACCTGCACTATTCCGTTATCCACGTAGATAGTGACGGCAACAAATACAATCTACTGCGTTCACTGGTGGAACAGGCAGATTGCCCTACCATCATCTACGTATCCCGCACCAAGCGCACCCGTGAACTCGCCCAGAAACTGACACGTGACGGTATATCCGCCCTGCCCTATAATGGCAAGATGGATGCCGATGAGAAGATACACAATCAGGATGCCTTCATGAGCGATAAGGTTAGAATCATCGTTGCCACCTCCGCCTTCGGCATGGGAGTAGATAAAAGCGATGTGGGGCTGGTTATCCACTACGACATCTCCGACTCTCTGGAGAACTATGTACAGGAGGCTGGACGTGCAGGAAGAGATCCACACCTCAATGCCAAATGCTATGTACTCTATAGCGATGAGGACTTGGACAAGCACTTCATCCTGCTCAACCAAACCAAACTGAGCATCAGCGAGATACAACAGGTATGGAAAGCCGTTAAGGATTTTACCAAGCAGCGTCCACACGTAAGCTGTTCGGCACTGGAGATAGCCCGCCAAGCCGGTTGGGATGACTCGGTATCCGACATAGAAACCCGTGTTCGCACCGCCCTATCTGCTCTAGAACAGAGCGGATACATAGAGCGTGGCAACAATATTCCGCACGTCTATGCCACAGGTATCACCATCAAGAACATGGACGAGGCAAGACTTCGCCTCACCTAATCACCCCTGTTCTCGGAAGATGAGATGAAGAATGCCATCCGCATCATCAAGTCGCTCATCACCCAGAAGCATATAGCCAAGGCACAGGATAGCGAGGCTGAATCCCGCATCGATTACCTCGCCGACATCCTAGGACTCAGCAAGCGAGACGTCATCTCCTCCGTTGACCGAATGCGACAGGAAGGCATCCTTGCCGATACCCGTGACATATCAGCCTATCTGCAAGACATCAGCGACAAGCAACGCAAGCCTCAGCAGATGCTGGAGAACTTCGCCAAACTGGAAAGATACATTCTGGAACATATCCCGGATGAGTCGCTGCATATCACATACAAACAACTCAATGACAATGCCGTACACGACGGCATCAACACTTCAACCGAAAAGAAAATCCGCACACTGCTATACTTCCTGGCAGTGAAGGGATATGCGCACAAGAAGGAAGACGGCGTCCGCAATCTCATCGTAACAAGAGACAAGGACATAGAAACCATCATCAAGCGATTCGAAAGACGAATTGAGGTTTGCCGATTCATCATCGAAAGACTATACAGCCTGGCTGAGGAAATAAATAAAACTGTAACAGAAGAGAGCAAGAATAGCTCTTCTGTAGATTCAAGAGAGAAGCCTCTTAAATTCTCGGTAGTTGAACTTCTGAACGATCTGAAATCCAGCAACCAGTCACTCTTTTCCGACTTCTCTTCCCTGCAGTTGGAAGACGTGGAGGAAGCCTTGCTCTATCTCTCCAAGATAGGAGCCATGAAGCTGGAAGGAGGATTTCTGGTACTCTACAATGCAATGGCAATTAAACGCATCAAGGAACCTCGCCTCCACTATAAGCAGGAGGATTACCGCATGCTCAATGAATTCTACAAGCAGAAGATTCAGCAGATTCACATCGTGGGCGAATATGCCAACCTGATGGTAAGGGATTACGATGCCGCCCTGCAATATGTGCAGGATTACTTCCAGATGGACTACCATTGCTTCATCTCAAAGTACTTCAAGGGCAACCGGGAGACTGAGATAGAGCGCAACGTAACACCTTCGAAGTATAAGAAACTCTTCGGAATACTCTCCAAGCGACAGAAGGAAATCATCGACGACCACGAGTCCCGCTGCATCGTAGTCGCTGCCGGTCCTGGCAGCGGCAAGACACGTGTGCTCGTACATAAGCTTGCCTCTCTCCTGCTGCTGGAAGATGTAAAGCACGAACAACTCCTGATGCTCACTTTCTCTCGTGCAGCCGCTACCGAGTTCAAGCAGCGCCTGATGCAACTCATCGGCAATGCCGCCCATTTCGTAGAGATCAAGACCTTCCATTCCTACTGCTTCGACCTGCTGGGCAGGGTTGGCAATCTGGATGAGGCTGGAGATGTGGTTAAGCATGCCGCAGAAATGATTAACAATGGAGAAGTGGAACCCAATCGCATCAGCAAGACCGTGCTCGTTATCGACGAAGCGCAAGACATGAGCAAGGATGACTATGCCCTTGTCTCTGCTCTGATGAAAGCCAACGAAGAGATGAGGGTGATTGCCGTAGGAGATGATGACCAGAACATCTATGAGTTTAGAGGTTCCAACTCGCGGTATCTCTATGAACTGACCCAGACAGAGCACAGCCGTTTCATCGAGATGACGGAGAATTACCGCAGTCTTCGCCATATCGTGGATGCTGCCAACGACTTCGCCCGCAACATCCGCCAGCGAATCAAATCTACCCCTATCATCTCCATGAGTCAAGAAGATGGAGAGGTAAGAATCGTGAAGCATCCATACGAGATTCAGGAGAAAAAGGTTTATATGTATCAGCCTATCCTAGAAGATGTTACGCGATTACTGGGAAGTAACGCTTCAAAAGAAGCCGATGCATCTTCCCGCAAGAAGAACGAAACCATCAGTATCCTCACGCAGACCAATGAGGAGGCTGTCATCATGCTGGCTCTTCTTCACAGTCATGGCATCAAGGCTAAACTGGTGCAATCAATGGACGGCTTGCGCTTCTGGAATCTGGCAGAGGTAAGATACTTCTTGAAGAAGATAGACCAAGGTATCAAGGAGACGAAATCCCCTATCATCCCTGATGATATTTGGGAAACAACCAAGCAGCTGACATTCCAAAAATATGCCACCAGCCAGGCATTGCCATATCTGCGCCGCAGTCTCCAGATATTTGAACAGACCAATCGTGCCAAGTACTACAGCGACCTGAGGGAGTTCGTGTTCGAATCATCAGTAGAAGATTTCTGTGACATCTCGAAATCAGACATCGTGGTCAGCACCATCCACAAGGCAAAAGGCCATGAGTTCGACCATGTACTAATGCTCATTACCCATCCCGAACATCCTACAGATGACATACTGCGCCGATACTATGTGGGCATGACCCGTGCCAAGCGTACGCTTGTCATCCACACCAACGGCAATCTCTTCGACAGCCTGAAAAGTGCCCAGCATCTCTATGATGCCCAAGCCTACGATGAGCCCAACGAAATAGTACTCCAGCTCTCACACAAGGATGTAAACCTGGGCTTCTCCAAGCCTCACAAGGACGCTATCCTTTGCCTGAGAAGTGGCATGCCGCTAACCTACCACGACCATTGCCTCTGTCTCCCATCAACAGGCAGAGACATAGCCCAGCTCTCCATCAAGATGAAAGAGAAACTAGGCAAATGGGAGTTGAAAGGCTACAAGGTAACCGCTGCCCGAATCCGCTTCATCGTGGCATGGAAGTCAAAGGATGCACCGAGGGATGAGAAGGAATCTGCCATCGTGCTCGCTGATTTGGTGATGAAAAGAATAAGGTAAATTCATTAAAAATCTATCACCAAACGCTATTTATCCTTTCTTTTTATACACAAAAGTGTAATTCTTAAGCCGCACTCTTGAGAAATACACTTTTGTGTCAAAGGCTTTTTCCTATAAAGCTATACTTTTGCAGCAGAAAAATAAAAAAATCAAGCAAAACTGTAGCAATATGAAGGAAAAAGTAATTTTTACCACAGCGTTGTGCCTCTCGGCTATGACTCCGATGATGGCGCAGAATATCACCGGCAAGGTGATGAATACCAAGGGAGAACCTTTGGCGTTTGCCAATGTAGTATTATTGAATAGAACGGACTCGGCTTTCGTCAAGGGTGCGGTGAGTGGAGAGGATGGCAGCTTTGTCATCGACTCTTCCTGCAACGGTGGAATCATCAAGGTGACATCCGTAGGCTATAAGACAATCTGCAAGAATTGCACTGGTGAAAATGTGGGCATTATCAAGATGGAAGAAGACAGCAAGATGCTCGGCGAAGTGGTCGTGAAGTCATCCCTGCCTAAGACTATCCTAAAGAATGGCGGAATGACGACAACCATTGTCGGATCCGTACTTGAGAAGGCAGGAACCATGGAGAACCTGCTCGACCGCATCCCTAACGTGTCTGCCCAGAATGGCAGCATCAAGGTATTCGGTCGCGGTGAACCTGTTATCTATATCAATGGACGACAGATGAGAGACAAGAGCGAGCTAGACCGTTTGCATTCCGATAACATCAAGTCGGTGGAAGTCATCACCAACCCTGGTGCCCGTTACGCAGCCAGCACCAAGGCGGTCATCCGTATCACAACGAAGAAGATACAAGGCGAGGGCTTCGGATTTGACGCTACAACAGAAGGATCGTACGACGAGAAAAAGAACATTGGAGGATATGGCAGGCTGAATATGAACTATCGCAAGAATGGATTAGAGCTAGGCGCATACGCTTTTGGAGCAAGACAATACCAGCCAGACAATAAAGACTTACAGCAGAAGACTTATCTTGACAAGACGTGGAACCAAAAAAGTGAGATAAGACAAGTAGGTATTATCGAAGCCATGAACTTTCGATTGGATGCCAGCTACCAGTTGGATGCCAACAACTCTATCGGTGCCAACTTTGGTTTTCTTAGAAATCCTAAGCAAACATGGAACGGCGATATGAGTTCTTTGATATTGCAAGACGGAGATTTGTCTGAAAGTTCTGATAGTCATGCTGATTTCTTTTGGCAGAAGAATAATCTTTCAAGCAATATTTACTATGTAGGAAAGATTGGTAAGCTCAGCATCGATTTCAATACAGATTGGCTATGGTCGAAGGAATACCAGAACGATGTTACCAAAGAGCAATACCAGGAAGTGGGGATGAATGCACAAAGCCAAACGGCTCATAGCTTAACTAACAAGGACTATCATCTGCTCGCTTCCAAACTGGTGCTTTCTTACCCATTATCAGGAGGTAATTTGTCTTTGGGTGGTGAATATTCCAATACCCATCGTACCTCAAAGTATCAAGTGGTGCCAACTAACTTGGTATCGGATGACGACAGCCGTATTACAGAAAGTATGACATCTTCATTCTTGACCTATTCAAGAGATTTCGGTAATCTGAGTTTGGAGGCAGGTATGAGATACGAGTACATCGACTTCAATTACTATGAATATGGCAAGTATGTGCCTGGGCAAAGCAAGTCGTACGGCAATTGGTTCCCATCGCTTAGCTTATCAATGCCTGTAGGCAAGGTACAGATGCAATTGAGCTATGCAGCCGACATTAATCGTCCTTCCTATCATAATTTGCGCAGTGGCATTCAGTATGACAACCGATACACGTATGAAACGGGAAATCCATTTCTGGTATCTCAGATAAGTAGAAATCTCAACTACGAGTTGGCTTACAAATGGTTGACATTCGACATGACCTACAGTCATACTTCACATCCAATTATGCCAACAGTGGAGACTTATAAGGATAATCCTGCAATAGGCTTGATGAAGCCTGTGAATGGGAATTCGTATAATAACGTAGCTGCATCTATTAATTTGCGTCCATCGTTTGGCATCTGGTACCCTTCGCTTACAGCATCCATTGACAAGCAATGGTTTGACATGGAGACACACGATGGGAAATCGCTCAACAAGCCAATGGCTTCATTCCGTTTTGACAATACCCTCAACACCAAGCTGGGAATGTTTACGTGGATGATGTCGTATATTACAAAAGGCCATGAGGAGAACCAGTATCTGTACAAGCCAATGTTTTGCACGAATGTTTCCGCATATAAGGCTTTCTTGAAAGACCATTTGTCGTTTCAGCTCTTCATCTATGATTTGTTCGGGACAAACGATAGCCACATGATTGCTCATTTTGGCAAAATAAAGGAAATGGTGTATGATGGATTGTCAACAAGCAAAGTGTCGCTTACTGTACGGTATAAGTTCAACACTACAAGAAGCAAATATAAGGGTACGGGTGCTGGAGAAAGCCAGAAGAACAGAATGTAATCTGTCTGCAGCATCCGGTAATGGTGTAATGACAATAAATCTCTCTATAAATGAACAATCCAATAAAATTGTTGATTAGTGGCGCAGACATGGGAGGCTTGATAGCCTCCTGTGCCTTGCGCCATGACTTCCATGAAAGCCCTCGGCAGGAAGATAGATTTCATATCTATCGCATAGAAAAGGATACGCTGACGATGGAAGAGGTGGATGCATGCGACTTGTCGGGCATCCGGTATGCGGTGAATGCAACCTTGCATGACAACGAAGCCTCGTTTGCTTTCGATGAAAAATGCAAGGAACGGGGCATCACCGTTATCCATGTTGTCAATCTTGGCAAGGCTGCCTTTCTCGCTGTAGAGAAACCGAAAGGCTATCCATTCAGCGAAGTAGTGAAAAAAGGAACGGATGATTTCCGTTGCTCACTGGGCAAGTATATCTCGCAGTACGGTATGTTCTGGCAGATGCCCTTGCCTTGGATAGATGAAGCCATCAGACATTATTCTGAGGAGTCTTTCCCGCAACTGGGCATCGGGGCATATATTGCCGCCGGCTACTGTGCCAACATTCTCGCAAACCTTGCGGAAGGCAAGGAGGTGAAATACTTCCCCAAGTTCTATCTCTCGCCATTGTTGGAAGAGATATGATTGCGATTATATCATCTGATAGTTCGTGGCATGAAACAGCGCTTCGGCAATGTTCTTCACGCCCATCTTGGCGAAAAGGTTGCGCTTGCAAGCCTTTATAGTGTCAACCGATTTGCATAGTCGGTCGGCAATATCATTCATCGTGTAACCTTGGGCAGACAATCTCAAAACATCTCTCTCAGTCTCGCTCAAGGTTATGCCCTCTTTTTTCTCCCACTTGTGTTTCTGTGTGGAATACTCATAATACCCACGCTCACCATTCTTCTGCATGATGATATGTCCCGGTTCATCGGTTGCCGCCAACGATACAGTGCAGAGGGCAAGCCAGATTCTTCCATCATCAGAAAGAAGTATCGGAGTGAGGTGATGATGAATCAATCGGCTATGTCTGCCATTGGTAAGATGAAAGTCGTACGAGATGGTATAGTCCAGACGGTCGCCCACAGGCAATTCGTTGAAAAGATCAAAACCTTTCTTGTTCGCTTCGAGCAGCATCTGCAGGTCAGCATCCGGAACATGGTCGATATACATCTGATAGCCTGCGTCCATCAACTGCTCCGGTTCCAATCCGCAGAGATAAGCGAGGTTATCTGATGCATAGATGAAGTCCTGATGAAAATAGTCGATGATATAGACACACTGGTAGGTGCTGCGGGCAAAAGCTTTTGCCGCATTCACCAATAATTCTATCTTCTCGTAATCTTCTCTGTTGATATGATTCACCTCATTGGAATGGAGGAAGAAATCTTCTTTTTCTTTATTCATAAGCTATTCTGAATATTACTCTTTCTATCTGTTCTCCGATTCATTAAGCCATCGGATCTCTTTTTAAATACGCTATTCGGCTACAAAAGTACATATTTTTATTTATAACAACTCTATTGGATTGTTTATTTACAGATAATTAACCGTAAAAGCAGAAGACTTACACAAAGACGCTGATGATTCTCGTTAACCACTGGATATGAGTAGTACAACCCATACGCATTCTGCATTTCCTTGTTCTTGAAATCTTACTAATTGCTTGTAATATACTGATAATCAATACTAATTGGAATGGTAAAATGACGAAAGAAACAAAAATAGGAACAACAAAATCAAGAAACCCCAAAATGAAAGCATGAGAAAATATAAATTAACACTGAAAACAATGATAAATTTCCGATTTTGACATTTTAAGAACATGGCAAATAGAACAAATATTTATGAACGCATATATGTATCTTGCCATGTTGGGAAATCAATTGCTTAGTTCCATTTTTGCAGATTATATTTCTATTTTGTCTAAATTACGACGGAATACAGCAGATATTCAAGGGATTTGGATGGATTATCAAAATAAAACGTTATTTTTGTAGCATAAAAACGATAAAAATATGAAGGTAAGCACTATGAGAGAAATAAATCCCAAAGAAACCACCCGTGCATATGCATTTGAGCTTTGGATGAAAGCCCCGATGCCAATGGTTACGTTTTTCAAGATTTTAGATGTCAATCGTCTTGTTAAAATCAGCAAAGAGTCAGGTATGAAATTCAATATGCTGATGTGCTGGTGCATCGGCAAAGCGGCAAGCAGTATCAAGGAATTTTATATGCTGCCTGTCGGAGACAAATTGATGCAATATGATGCTATTGCGGTTAATACCATTGTTATGAACAAGGACAATGAGGTAAGTTCATGTGATGTGCCGTTTTCTGATGATTTGCAGCTATTCAATGAAGATTATCTGAAATTGACAACGGAAGTAGCCCGAAGCTGTGAGAACCACGATTTGACAGAAAGCATGGTAATAGGGACTTCCGCACTGGCCCAATATGAAATTGACGGTGCGGTAGGTATGTACAGCGGTATCTTCAACAATCCGTTTATGATATGGGGCAAGTACCATAAAGGTTTCTTCAGAACGACACTAACGGTTTCATTCCAATTCCACCACACTCAAATGGACGGGGCACATGCTGCAAAGTTCCTGGATCGCTTGCAGCAGGAAATCAATAAATTACTTGTGTAGCGATGAATATGGAAAAACAAAGATTGATACTTCGTTCCTGGACAGAAAACGTTGCAGAGTCTCTTTATAATTATGCCAAAGTTCCAGCTATCGTCCCTATTGCTGGATGGCCTCCTCATACATCTGTGGAAAACAAAAATAAAAAAATATACAGGAAAAATTAGACAAAAATCCGGATTATGTAATGTGTAAAAAATAACTTCCGCAGTTTTCTGCGGTTAAGAGCAACATTTGACGAGATAGTTCCATTTGGAGAGCTCATCATCAAAAATGATACGTTTGCTCTTGTTTGATTCGTAAGATTCTTCAATGGGTCTTTTCGTTTCATACGTTTTTTGATTTATTGTAGCGATAATGGAGAGTCCTTTCTTTGTGACGGTAGCCTCTGCTCTCGTTCTTGCATTCTCAATGGACAAGAGTGGTGCGCCACTCCAACTTCTTGAAATTGGTCCAAACATGCAATGCTCTATAGGATTATATTTGTATTCGCCCTTTCCGTCAGCGGTCTTGAAGTTGTGCATCGGAGCAAGACGGTACATGTCGCTTAATCGCAATCCAGTAAAACAGGCGAAGATGAAAGCCTCCTTGCCTCTGGGCGGTAACTGTCCGTAGCCATGAGGGTGCGAAGTTCCTCAATGGTCAGATACTCTTTCTTGCCGTCCTTGGGCTGAATGCGCTCACGTGCATCCAGTTCCTTCATAGGGCTGTTACGAATAATGCCTTGTCGCACAGCGTTGTTGAGAGCAGTGGAGAACATTCCGAGGTATCGGCTTGCCGTATTCTCGCTGATAGGTCTTGGCTCGCCATACTTGATATGGGAGTTTGGAAAGTTACGCAAGAACTTCACATATCCACGGCAGAACTCCGCATTGACCTCTTCAAGCGAAATGAAGCCTTTGTTAGTCTCGTCAAGATACTTCTCCACGGTGTGCAGCATTTCCACACGGCAATGGAGCGTTGACTTCTTAATGCCGACACCACCTTCACAATACTTCTTTATCCATGTGGTAAGAAGCATCGAGCCTTGTTTTACTGTCTCTCAGTCCTGTATGCCATGACCATGTAGGGCTTTGATGCGCTCTGCCTTGATGCGTTCCGCAACCGCCATAGTCTGCTTGTTCTGTTCCTTGCAAATGGGATTGATTTCGGGAACGAGGTAGAGTCTTAGATACTCATACTTCCTCACTCCCTTATAGTAGATGTCAAGATAGATACTCTTGTTGCCATCTGCGAGCGACTTCAACCGAATTTTAATCGGTTCTTTCAGCTTTACTTGTTTCTTTGGTCTTGCCATGATGTATGAAGTGTTATTTTGTTTTTGTATTCTGCTACATTGGAGGGTCTTTCTCCCTCTTGTTGAAAGTTCATGTCAGATATGGTTTCCTATGCTGACATTTGCTTTTCTTTCTTTTCCCTTACGTCGGAAAACTGATGTAAAGATAAGAAAATAAACCGAGAAGCGAGAAACAAAACGGAAACAAGAAACGTAAGCGGCTCCGCGTTTATACCTTGCATAATTCAAAAAA
>NZ_QSAV01000016.1:0-399 GCF_003465495.1 Segatella copri
CGAGACCGTCTTGATCGTGTCGTCCGCATCCTCGGAGGGAGACGCATGAGCGTATCGGGCATCATCGAGAACATCGTGCGCCACCACCTAAGCCTTTATGAAGAGGACTTCGAGGCTTGGCGCAAATTGTGAGAATTAAGGTCTGCGACCTTGGACGTGGATAGCTGAAAGGCTGTAGTTCCAACTAACGTGTTCTGAGAGGGAGCGAGGTTATGTTTTGGGAACCCCAAAACGCCTCGCTCCACCATGAGGGCGGAGGAATTTTGCTCCCGACGGTCGCAGAAAGTGAGTGTACCAACTGTAAACAGTATATCGAATGACAAACATACAGGAACAGAGCAAGAAGGGCGGAAGACCGCCCACAGGCAGGGTTCGCAAGCTGTCGAAGTCTGTCACGGT
>NZ_QSAV01000016.1:409-70846 GCF_003465495.1 Segatella copri
GCCCACAGGCAGGGTTCGCAAGCTGTCGAAGTCTGTCACGGCTCGCCAGAATCATAGACAAGGCTTTCAGGTGGTTTCCGATGTTCAGGGAAATGCTGCGCATGGAAAAGTTTTGTGCCATGCTGGGATTCTCTAAAGAAATGACTGAAAGTCTTATAGTCAAAAAAGAAGCCCTGAAATGTAGCGGTAAAATCTATTCCGAGCAACACAGGCGGAACTTTGATATAAAGGATGATATTTTAAGGGTGGAAAATGACCCTGACGATGAAAGCAGGCTGAACCTGACAATAAACAGGAAGCCGATTGCCGACTGGTTCAGGGAGCAATGGCACAGGCTTAGATATGGAGCAAGAGTGCCGCAACAGGAAGAAAGAAAAAGTAGAGGATTCAAATTATAATAGAAGCAATTTGATTAGTAATCTAAAAGCACTCCGATAACGATTAGAGTGCTTTTAGATTGTTTATCATTAATTATCAAAGCAAGTGCAGTTTAAGATTTTACTGAAGTTTGCATTAATAAAGAATATACTACAGCTGATATATGCGCAACATATTGTGACGCTTGTGATTCATTTCCCTTGAAATCCTTAACAAATACCGCTAAGGTATAACTGATATTATTAGGCAGACATATATAGGCAACATCATTGTGAGCTGCAAGAACACCATTTTCATTAACATAACCTGAACCTGTCTTATGCGCTATAACAACCCCTTCTTTATCAAGAAGTGGAGCTGCTATCCTATCTACACCTGTTTTGCATTCTTTTAACGTATTCTTAATGAAACTTTGTTTCTCATCATCGATAAGACCTTCAGTAAACAAACGATTCATCAACATTGCAGCACCAAGAGGAGATGTATAGTTAGAGTAAGCCTTGTTATGGTCAGCCGACATTTCCTCTTCCGTATAAGCTATCTGAAAACTTGAACGAGGAATGAGTGTAGCTATAAAACTATCTGTTTGAGCGACATTAACCATATCCTTAAACATAAGGTTGCTTGCATTGTTGTCACTCTGAGTAAGAGTATAACGCAGCAAATCTCTCACTGTCAATGATATGACTGGCCCTGAATAATCTTTCAGCATAGGACTCCAAGTCTTTGGGTCAAGTTTATCCCTATTTATATTTACTAAGGTATCAAGTGAAATTCCTTTATTGTCAAAGTCATTACAAAGAGCTAATGCCTGATGAACCTTAAACACACTCATCATAGGATAAACACTCTTATTATTGACCTTAACCGTATCTCTGTTATTAACAATAACCGCCACACCAATTTCGCCAGGACAAGCTGAGACAATTTGAGAAATGCTATCAGTCAAAACATTTGTTAAAGGAGGATTTGCGCTATCTTTTGTCGCTGATTTATGGAACAATGAAAATACCAAGATGAAAATGCAAACTAAAGCTATACTCAAAACTACGATTTGTTTTTTTCTGTTTTTTTCCATGTTTATATTATTTATATTTGTTTGACGAGAATATCTTTATTTGCCGACAAAGGTACATAATTTTACGGAAAAAACCCGTTGGCGGAATTAAAATAATAGTTAAATTTATATGAAAGAAAAGTTGTACATACAAGAATTTATTTGTAACTTAGTGTTGCTCAATACATTAAGTTATAAAATCAGTATGCACAACTTATATACAAATTTCGTAAAAATCCCTTGAATATCTGCTGTATTCCGTCGTAATTTAGACAAAATAGAAATATAATCTGCAAAAATGGAACTAAGCAATTGATTTCCCAATATGGGAAGATACATATATGCGTTTATGAATATGTTCTTTTTGCCATACTCTTAAAATGACATTACATGAAAATTACTGTTGGTAACTACTCTTTTACCTTTGCAAAGACTAATCTTAATATTTTGTAAAATCACAGCATAAAATGTTGTTTTTCAGAAATTAGATTTAACTTTGCACTCGAAATCAAAGCGTTCTTTGTATATTGCAAAGTTGTGAAAGAAAAAGAATATAGCTCGTTTCTAAATCGTTAGCAGTCACATTCTTTAAAATACTCAACTCGCTGATATTCAATAAATAAAAGAATTTACTGTGACTCAAGCAATGGAATGAAAATGGCTTGGTGATTCCTGCCTTCTTCAACCATGCTTTAAGGGGATGGTTAATCATGCTGCGCTTCAATCCCTTGAACACGATACCCGTGCTTGGTTCACCACATAGTTCGTATGCCTCGTTGCTGATAGGCAAGGTTGCCTCGGTCTGAGTCTTCTGGGTACGAATACGCAAGCAATAGCCTTGGTCGGGAGCTATCTCGAAGTCTTCCCAACGCAATTTTAAGATGTCGCTGATTCGCAATCCTGTGAGGCAAGCAAAGAGGGAGGCAGACTTCAGTACAGGTATATCGCAAGGAGTAGCTGCCAACTGCTTTACTTCATCGAGGGTAAGAAACTCCTTCTTTACATCTTGTGGCTCAATCTTGTCCAGATAGTCATTGATGTTCTCACGCAGCCACTTGTCACGATAGGCGATTTTTAAGAGACCACGGAAAGTAGAGTAGTAACCTGCTGCAGAGTTGAGAGATACCTTTTGTTTTGTTCGATTCAACTGATTTGCATTCAGAAGATACTCTCTGAACTTTTTGCAAAGTTCCACTGTCACATCCCCAAATGTACAATGACCTTGAACAAATTTGAAGAAATGCTTGTAGACACATGTCCACTTGTCATCTTTCTTATGTGTCATCTTCTCAAAGTATGCCAAAAAATCTGCTTTCTGTCGTGTTTTGTCCAAAAAACCAAATTCTTCATTGATGAGTGATTGGGTTCTGATACAACGGATGGCCTCTGCTTTGTTGAGCATATCTGTATTAAACTCACGTTCCATCTCATTCTTAGGATGAGCATAGATATAGATACCTAAATATTCCCTGCGACTCATTTGCATAGTCTCAGGGTTGCGTACTGGTGGATAGAAATCCAAATAAAGAGAAATACGGTCGTTTTTAATCGCTCTTTGGCGAAGAGAAACTCTTGTACATGTATTTACCATGATGTTTACTTTTTATAATGTGATACTTATGTTTCATATATGATCCCGTATTAAGAGATCTTTGAAATCGATTGCAAAATAATAGAGTTATGTAATGGGGTACAACTTAACCTTTTGATAACCGCTAAATAACCTTAGGCTTGCCGATAGCTTTCTCTAAATCTCGCTTGGAAATCTTGATATACTTGCCAATCTTCACCTTTTCAATAGCGTATTTCTTGATACGCTTATAAATCTGGTCCTGACTTAAACCATACAACTTCATGGCCTCCGGTATTGTATAATAAAGTTGGTCTTCTACGGATTCACCTTTTGCCAATTGTACATGACGCTTGGAATACAGAACATTGTTACCTTCCATTTTTCTTGGAATAGCATTGTGACTAACGAAACTATATACGGCTGTTTTCGTCATACAATATTTCTGTTGAATGTCCATAACAGTCATCCATTCACTGATGGTTGGATCTGGAGACAGGTGTGCAAAATAATCATCCACCTCTTTCTTGTTCCAATATACTCTTCCTTGTATGGATATTCTTGAAATCTTGACTTTCTTGACTATCTCATAGATGGCCGTCTCGTAAGTGTTGTGGACTTCTGCAATTTCCTTGGCAGAGTAATATTCTGGAACAGGTAGCTCTCGGTTTGCATGAACTGCTTCTTTTGAAGCACTCTTTTTTGTGGTGTATGGCAAACTATCAACAAAATAATCTATATCTCGCTTTCTGATTAAAGATAAACGAGAAGTAATCTTGGATGCTCGCAACTTACCACTATACACCATATTATATATGGTCTGTCTGCTTAGTCCCAAAAGTATAGCGACCTCTTGAATAGTGAGGTATTCTTTCATGAGGATTTCAGACATGGATTTCTCGGAAGCTTTTCGGTGGCTCATTGTCTCAGCCATCTTTACTTTCTCCTCACGTCTTGCTGCCTTATAGGCATAACTGTTGCATTGCTTGGAGCAATAACGAGTTGTGGATTTTGATGCATAGAAGCTCTTCCCACAATACTCACAAATTTTTAGAATTCTTTCTTTGCTTGCTGTCATTTGTACGCTTTTTATACTTTTTTACTTAATTTATGGAATTAAAAGTCGTCTGTCATTACCCCGTTTTCTTTCAATAGTCTTATATCATCGTCCATCATTGTCCAAAACTCTCGGCAATCTTGCATTCATTTGCCAAAAATGGAGTCTCAAATTATTACTTTTGAAAAGTGGAGGTACAAGAGCGGTACAAAAAGGTGCTAAAAAAGCCTTACCATTGATTATAACCAATAGTAAGGCTAAAAAGAAAGGTGCTCATTTTGAGCACCTTAACTATCATTTGTTGTCGATATTAATCGTTGTTTATCACGACTTATTTCCCGATGCAAAAGTGCTTGAAGATATTATTTAGCGTTTCCTGGCTACTAATCTGTCCTCCAGTGATTTCGCCTAATTCTTCCAATACCATTTTCAGGTCTTCGGCGATGATGTCGCCGCTCATGCCCATTTCCATCGACTCCAATACTCGGGAGAGGGAATTGTGGGCACGGAGTAGGGCCTCGTTGTGGCGGGCACTCGTTATGATGACGTCGTTCTCGGTAATCTCAGGAATATCAGCGGCTTTTACTAATGCCTGCTCCAGGGATGAAACATTCTCGCCTGTGCGGGCACTGATGAAGAGTGGGGCTTCTGATTCACTGGAATCTGAGCCACAGGAATGGGTGAATTTATCGAACGCAAGTTTATCATTCTCAAGTTTATCCATCTTATTAAATACTACCAGCAGCTTCTTGCCTTGGTTCTTCAGCTTCATCTCCTCGATTTCTGAGGCTGACGGCTGCTCATCTAATAGCCAGATTACTATCTTCGCCTCTTCCATCTTCTGGAAAGTGCGCTCTATTCCGATGTTTTCTACCACATCATCCGTCTTGCGGATTCCGGCTGTGTCAATAAAGCGGAAGGTGATTCCGTCGATGAGGGTGGTGTCTTCGATTACATCTCGGGTGGTTCCGTGAATGTCGCTCACGATTGCCTTCTCCTCGTGGAGCAGACGGTTGAGCAGGGTGCTCTTGCCCACATTCGTCTTGCCTACGATGGCTACGGCTACTCCCTGCTTCAGGGCATTGCCGGTTTCGAAGGAGTGGGCGAGGGTGGTAATCTTGTGATTGATTTCTTCGGCTAGTGCCTGGAGTTCGCTGCGGTCGGCAAACTCCAGTTCTTCGTGGTCGCTGAAGTCGAGCTCCAACTCCAGGAGCGAAGTCATCTTTAATAATTTTTCGCGAAGGAGGGAGAGTTCGTTGCTGAAATGGCCCTTCAGTTGGCTGAGCGCCATCTTGTGGGTTGCCTTGTTGGTAGAGGCGATGAGATCAGCTACGGCTTCTGCCTGAGAGAGGTCCATCTTGCCGTTGAGATAGGCACGACGGGTGTATTCGCCCGGTTCTGCCTGGCGACATCCTACCTCCGTAAATCGATGGAGAACCTGCTGAAGAATGTATCGGCTGCCATGACAGGAAATCTCGGTGGAGTTCTCGCCTGTATAACTGTGGGGTGCACGGAACACGCTCACCAGTACATCATCGATGGTGTTGCCATCCTTATCCTTGATTTCGCCATAATGCAGAGTGTAGGGCTTGGCTTCTTCCAGGGATTTGCCGTTGGCAGACTGGAAGATTTTGTCGGTGAGGGTAATGGCGTCGGAGCCACTGAGTCTGATAATTCCGATAGCACCGCTGGCTGGGGTTGCCAGGGCGCAGATACATTCTTCTTGATTCATTTTTTTATTGTTTAAATTCTATCTAATACAACCTTGATGAGATTGTCGATGGTGCTCTTGTAGCCGGTGTTGGCGCTGAGGGCACGGCGGTTGGCGATGACCATGCAGCAGGTTAATGCCTTATGACCGAGGAGAAGGGAAAGACCGGCGAGGGCAGAACTCTCCATCTCGAAGTTGTTGACGCGCAGACCGTTATACTCGAAAGCTTCAATCTTCTGATTAAGTTCCGGGTCGGCAAGTGGGGCACGGAGTTCGCGGCCCTGAGGTCCGTAGAAACCGCCACAGGCTATGGTGATTCCACGAACCATATCATCGCCGGCTATCTGGTTGAGCAGTTCCGGATTGTTGTCTACACAGTATGGGTTGCCAATCTGGTCGTTCCATTTTACCTGGCGCTTGAATTCTGCCTCTGTTTCGAGGTCGCAGATTTCGTTGCGACGGGCATAGAAGTTGATGAGTCCGTCGAAACCGATGCTCTTCTGCGAGGCTACGAAGGTTCCGGCAGGGCAGTTGAGCTGCAGGCCGCCGCAGGTTCCGATGCGCACGAGGGTGAGCGTGGTGTGCTCGGGTTTCTCGGTGCGGGTTTTGAAATCGATGTTCTTCAGCGCATCGAGCTCGTTGACTACGATATCGATATTATCGCATCCTATTCCGGTGCTCTGCACAGTGATTCGCTTGCCTTTATATGTGCCGGTGATGGCGTGGAATTCCCGACTTGAAACTTCGCATTCCTTCTCATCGAAATGGGAGGCTACGAGGGCTACGCGACCTGGGTCGCCAACGAGGATTACTTTATCAGCCACTTGTTCCGGGCGAAGATGAAGGTGGAAGCAGCTTCCGTCTTCATTGATAATCAATTCTGATTCTGCAAAATATTTGCTCATGGTTCTTTTGATTTTAAGTTATACATTATTTATATTGGGGCTTTGCGCCCCCTCTGTGTTTAAGATAAGCAAAGATACGAATAAAAAATGAAATGCGATATTTTTTTAATGATTTTAAACAGTAAAAAAACACGAAGGGCAAATCCCGAAACTGGAACTTGCCCTTCTCTTTCAAATCTCTCTTCTTTTATATCTAGTAAAGACTGCCGATGAACGGAGCCTTTTGCCGGATATTCAGATATGGTAAACCCGGATGAGGGGTTATGAATTCATAGAGAGCAGGAACTCGTCGTTGTTGCGAGTATGCTGCATATTCTTGTGGATGGTGCTCATCGCCTCGATAGAATTCATGTCGGACAGATACTTGCGCAGAATCCACATGCGGTCGAGCGTTGTCTTGTCCTGCAGCAGATCGTCGCGACGGGTAGACGAAGAAATGAGGTTGACAGCAGGGAAGATGCGCTTGTTGCTGAGTGAGCGGTCGAGCTGCAACTCCATGTTACCGGTTCCCTTGAACTCCTCGAAGATGACTTCATCCATCTTACTACCTGTATCGATGAGGGCAGTAGCGATGATGGTGAGCGAACCGCCGCCTTCGATGTTACGCGCAGCACCGAAGAAACGCTTAGGCTTCTGGAGGGCGTTTGCATCCACACCACCGGTGAGCACCTTACCAGATGCAGGAGCTGTGGTGTTGTAGGCACGGGCGAGACGGGTGATAGAATCGAGGAAGATGACAACATCGTGTCCGCATTCTACCATTCTCTTAGCCTTCTCGAGCACGATTCCGGCAATCTTGACATGGCGCTCTGCTGGCTCGTCGAAGGTAGAGGCGATAACCTCTGCATTCACGGTGCGGGCCATGTCGGTAACCTCCTCAGGACGCTCGTCGATGAGCAGCATCATGAGGTAAGCCTCAGGATGGTTGGCTGCGATGGCGTTGGCAATATCCTTCATGAGGATGGTCTTACCGGTCTTAGGCTGAGCCACGATGAGCGCACGCTGACCCTTACCGATTGGCGAGAAGAGGTCTACGATGCGGGTGCTGAGATTGGTGGTGCGGCGGTCGCCACAGAGATTGAACTTCTCATCAGGGAAGAGTGGGGTGAGGTGCTCGAAAGGAACACGGTCACGAACCTCTGACGGGTCACGGCCATTGATCTTGATGATGCTGGTGAGCGGGAAGTATTTCTCGCCCTCGTGAGGCGGACGCACCTTGCACTCGATGACATCGCCAGTCTTCAGACCGAACTTCTTGACGAAGTTGGATGCTACATAAACATCGTCCGGTGAAGAAAGGTAATTGTAATCGCTGCTGCGCAGGAATCCGTAGCCCTCTGAAATCACTTCGAGCACACCGTTGGATTTCACGAGATTGCTGAAATCGTAGGCTGGTGCTTCCTGCTTGTTCTTGGCTGCAGGGGCAGCAGGTGTGTGCTGGTGAGAAGTCTGCGGAGTGGTAGGACGGTCGAAGATATCGACAGTAGGAATGGCAGCCTGGTCTTCGATAGGAATGTCGACTACCAGGATGAAATCGGTTCCATCGCCCGGATCACCCTTCCAGGTTCCGTCTGCATCGAGTTCTACCTTCATACCTTCAGTATAGTGGATAGGAGCTGACTCCTGTTTCTTATCGGTTGCAGTTTTTTCAGTAGCTTTTTCCTTTGCCTCCTCAGCTGGAGCCGGAGCTGCTGCCGGAGCCGGAGCTGCTGCGTTCTGTGCATTCATCTTAGCCTGGAGCATCGCCTGCAAATCGCCGCTGATGTTAGCGCTCTCAGCGTTTCCGGCAGAGAACTGCTCTTCAGGAACGGCAACTTGCTCAGGAGCAGTCTGCTGGTTATCGGCTGTTGCCTCTTCCGGCTGTTCTGCCTCAGTAGCAGCCTGCTGGTTAGCCGTCTCCTGTGCATCTTTCGCCATCTGCGCTTCTAGCTCGGCTTTTACCGCCTGATGCTTTCTGATGGCAGCTGCTCTGGCTTCTGCAATGGCTTCGAGTTCTGCCTTACTTCTTCTGCCGCGGTGTTTCGGGAAGTTGGCAAGTACCTGAGCCTCGATGTCTTCGCCTGATTGGTTTAGAGTCTGCTTCTGGGCAGCTGATTGTAAACTCTGCTCTGCCGGGCTGAACTGGATTTCTTCCTCAACCGCTGGGGCTGGGGCAGTTTCGCTCATAGCCTGAGGAGCAGTCTCGCCGCCGTTAGGACCCAATACCTGGTTCTTCTGCACGTCGAAATTCTCTCCTTCATTACCGTGTACGGAATAAACACGGTCTTCTTTCTTGGTTGCAATGCGGGTGCGCTTGCGCTTAGGGGCTGCTTCAGGAGCTGGCTGTTCTGCCTGGGCGTCGAGAATGGCATAGACGATAGTTTCCTTGTTATCGCTCTTCTTTACCTTGACTCCCAGTTCCTTGGCAATGTCCTTCAACTGAACGACACTCTTTGCTTGTAATTCTTCTTTGCTATACATATATTATATATTGTATATTAATGATTTTTTTCTGAAATGTCGCGTTTCTGAATGGAAACACGGTATTGATTGATAAATTCGTGTGCAAAGATAATTAAAAAATTTGTTTCTGCCAAATATTTTGCCTATCTTTGCACAAAAAAAATAAAAATGGCTAGTCAAATACCCTATTTAGACGTTCAAAACCTCACCAAACGCTTTGGTGCACAGGTTCTTTTTGATAATATTTCCTTCTCTATCGCTGAAGGACAGAAAGTGGGACTCGTGGCGAGAAACGGCACGGGAAAGTCTACGCTCATGTCGGTGCTGATGGATAAAGAGGGACACGAGAGCGGAGACATCATCTACCGACGCGACTTGAAGGTGGGCTATCTGGAGCAGGCGCCGCAGTTTGATCCGGAAGAAAGTGTGCTGCAGGCGTGCTTCAATCATGAGGATGATCCGGAGAAGGTGCTGAAGGCGAAACAGATTCTCACCCAGCTGCACATTACCAACCTGGAACAGCCGATGGGACAGCTCAGCGGCGGACAGCAGAAGCGAGTGGCGCTGGCGAATGTGCTGATTACGGAACCCGACTTCCTGATGCTGGACGAGCCGACCAACCACCTGGACCTGGAGATGATAGAGTGGCTGGAAGGTTATCTGAACCGCGGCAACAAGACCATCTTCATGGTTACGCACGACCGATTCTTCCTGGACAAGGTGTGCAATACGATTCTGGAACTCGACGACCGCACCATCTACACCTACCGCGGCAATTATGCCTATTATCTGGAGAAGAGGCAGGAGAGAATGGACAATCTGAGAGCCGAAATTCAGCACTCGAAGAATCTCTACCGCAGGGAACTCGACTGGATGCGCCGTCAGCCTCAGGCTCGCGGACACAAGGCAAAATACCGCGAGGATGCTTTCTACGAGCTGGAGAAGGTGGCGAAGCAGCGCATCGAAGACAGGCAGGTAAGGCTGAAGGCTTCTACCGTTTATATAGGTTCGAAGATTTTTGAATGCCAGTATGTGAGCAAGGCTTTCGACGACAGGGGACAGAAGAAGGTGATTCTCGACAACTTCTACTACAACTTTGCCCGCTTCGAGAAGATGGGTATTGTGGGTAATAACGGAACGGGAAAATCGACCTTCATCAAGATGTTGCTGGGCGAAGTTCAGCCCGACAGCGGCAAGTTTGACATCGGCGAGACGGTTCGCTTCGGCTATTTCTCGCAGGAGGGACTGAAATTCCGTGAAGACCAGAAGGTGATTGACGTGATTACGGAGATTGCTGATTATATAGATCTGGGCGGCGGCAAGCACATGACGGCTTCGCAGTTTCTGCAGTTCTTCCTCTTTACGCCCGAGGAGCAGCACAACTACGTTTACAAGCTGAGCGGCGGCGAGAAGCGCAAGCTTTACCTCTGTACGGTGCTGATGAGGAATCCGAACTTCCTGGTGCTGGACGAGCCGACCAACGACCTCGACATCCAGACGCTGCAGGTACTGGAAGAATATCTTCAGGATTTTGCGGGTTGCGTCATCGTGGTGAGCCACGACCGCTATTTCATGGACAAGGTAGTAGACCATCTGCTGGTTTTCAAGGGCGAAGGCGAAATACAGGATTTCCCAGGCAACTATACGCAGTACAGGGAATGGAGCCGGATGCAGGCGAAGGACGAGGCGGAACAGGCGAAACCGGCAAAGAGCGGAAATGCAACGGCAGAAAACGACGGAGCTGGCACGGCCAAGCGCGACGCCAATTTTGAGAACAAGCGCAAGATGAGCTACAAGGAGAAGCGCGAATATGAGCAGCTGACCCAGGAAATAGATGCGCTGACCGAGGAACAGAAGAAGCTGGAAGAGGAACTCTGCAGCGGAAATCTATCGGTTGAGGAACTGACAGAGAAAAGCAAGCGCCTGCCTGAAATCAAGGATGAACTTGATGAGAAGGAAATGAGATGGCTGGAACTGGCTGAAATGCTCTAGACTTTGAGCTTTGAGCGTTGAACATTGAACTTTATGATCAGTTGATGTGTGGCCGTTAATAATAAATATTTATAAAAGAAAAATAGAAAGAATGGAAATTAAGAAATCAGAATTTACAATATCGGCTCCACGAGTGAGCATGTGTCCGAAAGATACGAAGGCTGAATATGCTTTCATTGGCAGAAGTAATGTGGGAAAATCGAGCCTTATCAACATGCTCTGCAACCACAAGGGTTTGGCTAAGACTTCAGCCACACCGGGTAAAACGCTGCTTATCAACCACTTCATCATCAACAATGAATGGTATCTGGTTGACCTTCCTGGCTATGGCTTCGCCAAGCGTTCGAAGACCGTACAGAAGCAGCTGGAACAAATGATAAGCAGTTATATTCTGCAGCGCCAGCAGTTGGCTAATGTCTTTGTGCTCATTGACGTGCGCCACGACCAGCAGAAGATAGACCGCGAGTTTGTAGACTGGCTGGGCGAGAGCGGCGTTCCTTTCTGCATCGTCTTTACCAAGGCCGACAAGTTGGGTCCGGTCAAGGCTCGCATGAATGCGGAGAAATGGATGCATGCGCTGGAAGACCGCTGGGAAGCACTTCCACCTTATTTCATTACCAGTAGTGAAAAGAAGATGGGACGCGACGAGGTGCTCGACTATATTGACGAAATCAACAAATCGCTCGCCGGAGAATAATCTTTCGGGAGAGAATAAACCAACAGAGAATGAAACAGATTAATTGGGGATTTATCGGCTGCGGAGAAGTAACCGAAAAGAAAAGCGGACCGGCTTTCAACGAAGTGGAGGGTTCGCAGGTGGTGGCTGTGATGAGCCGAAGCGAGAACAAGGCACGCAGCTATGCTGAGCGCCATCATGTGCGCAAATGGTACACGGATGCATCGGAATTGATAGAAGACCCCGATGTGAATGCTGTTTACATCGCCACGCCACCTTCTTCTCACGCCATCTTTGCCATCATGGCGATGCGTGCGGGCAAACCCTGCTATATAGAGAAACCGCTGGCAGCGAGCTACAACGACTGCATCCGCATCAACCGCATCAGCGAGCAGACGGGTGTTCCCTGCTTCGTAGCTTACTATCGCCGTTATCTTCCTTACTTCCAGAAGGTGAAGGAGATTATCGAGAGCGGAACCATCGGTAACGTGGTGAATGTTCAGGTGCGCTTCTCGGTTCCTCCGCGCGATCTCGACTTTCAGAGCGGCAAGGAAATGCCTTGGCGACTGCAGCCGGATATTGCTGGCGGCGGCTATTTCTACGACCTGGCTCCTCATCAGATAGATTTGCTCCAGAATCTGTTTGGTGTGATTACCCGTGCGCACGGCTATCCTGCCAACAGAGCGCATCTTTATCAGGCTGAAGATACGCTCTCGGCGTGCTTCTTCTTTGAGAGTGGAATTCCGGGCAGCGGAAGCTGGTGCTTCGTGGGACATGAGAGTGCGAAGGAAGACTGCATCGAGGTGATTGGCGAGAAAGGTTCGCTCTCATTCTCGGTGTTCACTTACCAGCCGATAGAAGTGATTACGAGCGAAGGAAAGAACTTGATTACGGTTCCGAATCCGCCTTATGTGCAGCTGCCGCTCATCAAGAGTGTGATTCAGCATCTACAGGGAATAGGAAAATGCGACTGCACCAGCGTTTCGGCTACGGCTGTCAACTGGGTGCTGGACCGAGTATTGTGGAAGAACTGATTTTTTACAAAATCATCATCAGGATTAGAGCGTAAGTTATGAAGAGATGTTTCTGTATAGTAGGATTTATCTGTTCCCTTGCCTGCACTTCGGCAAGGGCAGGGGAGTCCGTGGATTCTACCATGCTGGGAACGCTCTTCAACAAGACGATGTTCATGTCCAATTCCCAGGACAGCCTCGTGAAAGAGCGCCATCGCAAAACCTTCTTCCATCAGGTGGGAGATGTGTTCACCCGGTTCTTCAGAGAATTCAACAGTACGGATTCGGCTTATATAGAAGACCAGCATTACAATTATACGGTGATGCTGCAGAACACCAATACCTACGAGGAATATACGCTCAGAAACAGCGAAGGACAGAGCATTTCCTTCTCGCCTGATCCTTCTTACCGCCTGGGGCCTTATCTGGGCTGGCGATGGGTGTTTCTGGGTTATACGTTCGACCTGAAGCACATTAATTTCAGGAATAACCACACTAATAAAAAGGAGTTTGACCTGAGCCTCTACAGCAGTCTGCTGGGAATAGACCTGTTCTGGCGACAGACGGGAAATGACTATCATGTTCAGCGGATGAATCTGGGTGAGCACATCGATTGTGCCCCTATCCGCAAGGCTCCTTTCGACGGTTTCAAATCGAGCATCAAGGGATTCAATCTTTATTACATCTTCAACCATCGCCGCTTCTCTTATCCTGCTGCCTATTCGCAGAGTACGGTGCAGCGGAGAAGTGCCGGTTCCATGCTTCTGGGAATAGGTTACACGGAGCATGAACTGGAGGTGAACTGGGATAAATTGACCAATCTTGTAGATGAAAAGCTGAATAAAAATCTGACAAACGGGGGAACTCCGGAAGCCAAGATAGATAGTTCGCTGATGTTCAGCAAGGTGAAATACAGCGATGTGAACGTAACCTGCGGCTATGCTTACAACTGGGTTTTCGCCAAGAACTGGCTCTTCAACGCTTCGCTCTCGGTAGGTGTGGCTTACAACCGCTCGAAATCGGATAATGAAAGGGAACATCTGGATATTACCAACTTCAGTTTCAAGAATGTGAACCTGGATGGAATAGGCCGCTTCGGTATTGTGTGGAACAACACGCATTGGTACGCGGGCGCCAGCACCATCATCCATTCCTATAACTATAAGAAAAAACAGTTTTCTACCAACAATTCGTTTGGCTCACTCAATATTTATGTGGGTGTGAACTTCGGCAGGAAACGTCATCATTAACATATAAAAAGAGAAGAGATGAAAATATTTACGAAAATGGCAGCTGTCGTGCTGGCTTGCGTGCTGGCTGTTCCGGGAGAAGCCAGGGTGAATGTGGTTTATCAGCGGCAGGACAGTCTGCGGATTGTAGGACTGCTGCAGCAGGCAAGGGCGATGAAGAAGAAACCAGCCAGTTGGATGCTCTGGTTCGGCAAGCAGATGGCGGGCGTTCCTTATGTGGGCGGCACGCTGGACCGAACGAAGGAAGAGGTGCTCATCGTGAACACCCGTGAGCTGGACTGCACCACATACGTAGAGATGGTAACGGCGCTCACCCTATGCGCCAAGAAGAATGAGACTTCTTTCTCGGCTTTCTGTGAACATCTCCGGAATGTGCGTTATGTGGGCGGAGAGGTTTCCTATGTGAAGCGCCAGCATTATTTCACGATTTGGATGGATGCAAACGAGCGCGAGGGAATCGTGATGAATATTGCGCCCAATCCTCCTTTCTCGGCCGTTCAGACCGTGAACATCAACTGGATGAGTACGCATGTTTCGAGCTATAAGATGCTTAAGGCTCATCCGGAATGGAAACCGGGAATCAGAAAACTGGAACAGAGTGTGAACGGCAAGCGTTACCGTTATGTTCCGAAGGGCAAGATTGCCAACACGGCAGTTTTCCGCAACGCTATTCATGATGGTGACATTATCGCCATCATTACCAACAAAAAGGGTCTCGACACGACCCACATCGGTATTGCTTCCTGGCACAAAGACGGATTGCATCTGCTCAACGCAAGCAGCATTCACAAGAAAGTGATTGATGAACCGATGACACTTTATACTTACATGCACAAACATCCGGTGCAGATAGGAATCAGGGTTTGCAGAGTTCAGTAAAAAAATATTAGAAAAGAAAAGATAAATGGAAGAGAAAAAGAATTTTGAAGCTATCTTCAAGGAAGATCTTTATCAATATCTGCTGGGTATTGATAAGGTAGATGCTCATTTGCCGGAAGCTCCGGATTTGGAAGAGCTGTGGCAGAAAGTAGGCGAGAGTTATCTGCCTGATGCGATTCGCGAGTTTGCCAAATATCCTACGGTTTCATTGGGTTGGATCATGTATGTAGGAATGGCGCTTGCCAAGTATTGGGATGAGGATTGGGAACTCTACAGCAAGGTAGAGAATCATTATGAATATCTTCGTGATAGAATAGATTTCGACCACATGGATGATTACATCTGCGAAAAGGTTCTGCTGCTGAATGAGGAAGCGCATAAGGCTGTTACGAATGTAGTGGCAGAATGTGCTTCGCGCTCTTACAGCAAGCTGATTCATCTGAATCTGCAGCCTGGAAGCGAGGAAGCCTTCCGTGGTTTCGTTGCTGCCCTTCACCAGATGTTCCTCATGGGAATAGCCGTAGAGCTAAAAATGCTGGGTTACCACATGACTAAAATGTAAAAGAAAGTCCGTAGGCGTTCTGTTAAAATGCCTACGGACTTTCTTACTTATTACTAAAATAATTACTTCATTTTCTTGAGATATTCTCCAGCGCGGGAATCGCCGAGTTCCTGGGCTTTCTTCAGGTTCTTGATGGCCTCTTCCTTATTTCCTTTCTCCTTCTGGAGCAGTCCTAAGAGAAGGTAGCCGTCAGCATATTCAGGAGCCAACTCTATGCAATGGGTGGCTGCGCTGATTCCTTCATCATAACGCTTTACACGCAAGTCGAGACTTGCCCATTCTGCAAAATAAGTAGGCTCTTTAGGAGCCAGGTAACAGGTGCGGGCAATATCAAGCAGGGCTGGCTGCCACATGCGTAACTTGGTTTCGCATTGGTAACGGGTGTAGAAGAAGGCTGGCGAAACAGGACGGGCAATGGAATCGTACATATTATAATCCTGAATAGCGCGGCGGAATTCACCCTGCTCCTTCAGAAATTCTCCACGTGCCAGATAATAATTCGCAACCATTCCGATCTTGTTTCCAACGCTTACCGCACTATCGAGCAAAACCTCAATCTCCTTGGCTGGAGCCTTGAGATTCTTCTTAGCCTGGGCAGCCTCAAAATAGAGTTCGCCGCTGAGAAGTGAAGTATTGGTCAAATCCATGAAAGTATCGTACGCTTTCTGATACTCACCCTTTACAAAATTAATCTGCGCTTCCTGATGGCGGTAAATAGGCTGAGCCTTGATTTCGTATGCCTTTTGAGCCTCAGCTATGGCCTTATCAAGCGTCCAGTCCTTATAAACAGAATCGCCCTTGTAAATAATCTTCTGATAAATCAGGTCGGCATAGTTGGAATGAGCCTCATCCTTGGCAGCCGATTTCTTAATGCCTTCTTCCATCAGTTTGGCAGCTGCATCATATTCGGCCTTATCCGTCAGATAAGCGGCTTTCTCCTTGTAACCGAAGGCTGAAGTAGGGAATTTGCTGATAAACTCATCGCTATATTTCGCATACTCATCAGCTGTAGTCTGGCCTTTCTTCAGAGTCATCATCGTCATCGCTTCGTTCTCTGTATCAGGAAGAGCTGTACGGATGGTGGTTTCGCGAAGTGCTGCATCAAGACTCGAAAGACCGGTTACCTTCAGCTGCTTGGCGTAGTTGGCGTCGATGGCCGTTACCTGACCATTGCTGTGCATCAGACCGATGACCTGGCCGTTCTTGTTGGCAAACGGACAACCTACTGCATTTTCGGGAGCACTATTCGAGAAGATGTAATAGTTGTACGTAGTCTTGAATTTCTCCACGCTGCTGATGTCCTCCTGCTGGTAAGCCGGCTTTTTGATAGAATAAGGAACCAGCCAGACCTTGTCGCCAGCAGCCGATTCCTTGGTTGCAATAGGGGCAGCAACTGTAGAGGCGTTGATGCGGAATTTTGCCACATCGTAGAGTTCGTCGGCTCCCATGATGGCCTCAACAGGAATCGATTTGCCGGAAGCGTCAACAACGCTAGCCTTTACAGCTCCGACAAATGGCTTGAAGGTGCTGATAGCCGTTCCCTTGTTGTCGATAAAAACACCTTGGGTAGAGGCGATAATGTCGCCTTTCTGATTGAAAGTAGTCAAGGTGAAAACGCTCTTAGCCAGTTTCTGGACCGAACCCGGCTGGGCATAGAGGGACGATGCTCCGAGCATCAGTCCCATCATGATCATATTTATTTTTTTCATAATCTTATTTGTGTTGCTTGTGTTTATTGAGCAACTCCTTAGCATTTGCCAGGGCAGCAGGCGTAATGTCGCTTCCGCTGAGCATCTGGGCGATTTCTTCTATGCGCTGCTGCTCGTTGAGTTCCTTCATGTGAGAAAGAGTTCCCTCTTCGGTTTCTTCTTTCAGAACCTTGTAATGATGGGTTCCCATGGAAGCAATCTGAGGCAGGTGGGTGATGGAAATAACCTGACGGTTCAGGTTGCCCATCTCTGTCATGATTTCCGCCATCTTTTCCGCAATCTTACCGCTTACTCCCGTGTCGATTTCATCAAAGATGATGGTTGGCAGTTTTACGGCGCCGCTGATCATGGCCTTCAGAGAAAGCATGACGCGGGCGATTTCTCCACCAGAAGCAACCTGACTGACCGGCTGGAGAAGCGTGCTCTTATTGGCGCTGAACAGGAAATTTACCTTGTCAACACCATCAGAACTGAGCGGCTTGGCGGAGAATGAAATTTCGAAGCGGACGTTTGGAATTCCCAGAGGAATGAGACGTTTCTTCATTTCTTCTTCTATCTTTCTAGCCGATTTTGTTCGGATGGCAGTCAGTTCGGCAGCCTGCTTTTCTGCCTTGGCAAGCAGAAGGGCAACTTGCTTTTCCAGCTCTTCTATGTCTTCATCTCCATTATCGATGTGCTGCAACTGTTCGTTGATTCGCTCGCGCGTGGCGATGAGTTCTTCTACATTTTCCACATGGAATTTCTGCTGGAGCGAGTAGAGCTGGTCAAGCCGGGAATTGATGGTTTCAAGCCGGTTCGGGTCAAACTCTATATTGTCAACGCTTCCGCTTATTTCCTGGGCAATATCCTTGAGTTCTATATAGCTGCTCTGCATTCGTTCAGCCACCTCCTTCACATCCGGATAAACCTCCTTGATGTTGTCAATCTGCTGGGCAGCATTCTTCAGTTTGTCAAGAATGCTGCCGTCTTCGCCCGAGAGTGCATTATCTGCTTCATAGAGCGCAGTCTTGATGTCTTCAGAATGGCTCAGGGTTTCTGCTTCCTGTTCCAGTTGCTCAAGTTCGCCTTCCTGCAGGTTTGCGTCATCCAGTTCCTTAAACTGGAAGCGCATGAATTCCTCGTTCTCCCTGTTCTTTGCGATTTCCGCTTTCAGGTCTTCCAGCTGTTGCTTAGCCTTTTTATAGTTCTTGTATTCGGCAAGATAAGCCTTCTTCTGCTTTTCATCGTGGGCAATAATGTCGACCACGCTGAGCTGGAAGTCTTCCTTCTGCAGCAGGAGGTTCTGGTGCTGCGAATGAATATCGACGAGCTGTTCGCCCAGTTCTCTCATCTTGCTCAGGGGGACGGGCGTGTCGTTGATGAAGGCACGGCTCTTTCCGGCAGCAGTCAGTTCGCGGCGGATGATGGTGTCTTCTGCATCATAATCAATATCGTTAGCATCGAAGAAATCCTGCATTCCGTATTTTGACAGGTCGAAGTGGGCTTCAATCACGCATCGGTCTCTTCCTGCCTTGATGGCCTTGCTGTCTGCACGGCTGCCCAGGAGCAGTCCGATGGCTCCGAGAATGATGCTCTTTCCGGCACCCGTCTCGCCCGTGATGACTGAGAATCCTGGATAAAGAGGAATGTCCAACTCGTCAATCAACGTGAAATTCTTGATGTATAATTGCTTGAGCATAATTTCTTATCTTATTGTTTTAAAGGAACTTAACCTACCTATGAAGATTCCTTGCTTTATCGTCCGGGAAGTTGCCTCGAATCATTCTGCATGTAGCCTTATTCCTTGATTTTGTCCCAATATGAGTTTTGAGAAGGATTAATGGAGAAGAGCAGCTCATAAATGCTTTCTTTCTCTTTCTGAGTGCCATGTTTCTGATAGATGTTAGCAAGCTCGTCCTTCTTATAGTCGGTCCAGATTTGTGGCAGCAGACTGAGCGGTCTGTCTGTACGTGCCTTCTTCAGATCCTGGAGCAGGGTGTTGGTGATTTCAGTTCTGCCTCGTTCCACATTATTCGCCATTTCATCGAGCCCTTTTCTGTAATAGTTGTATTGCAGCATTCTGAAAGGTTCCATGGCTCCGTCGAGATAATCGGAAATAATGGCGAACCGGTTTCTGTTGTCACTAAACGCTTTCCAGCCCGGAAAATCCAGATTTTGGGCGTTGTTGGTGAGGTTCATGCAACGTTGCAGAATGTCTTCACCACCTTTAGGCGCAAAACTGTCAAGATCTAAACCGATGATGAGGTAAGCATAGTAGGCGAGCAGAGCCGTTAGCTGGTTGTCAATCCGCTCTTCGGTAAACTCCAGCTGGTCGAACTCGGCAAACTTGAACGTGAAGTTTTCATCCACATTATTATATAAGGTGGACGTATAGGCTGAATTGTAGACGGGACGGTTGGCCTGGATGAGCGCCTTGCAGGTAAAGATATTCTGGTCTTTATCATACTTGCTTACCGTGATATTGAAGTTGCACACGATGCGCTCGTTCTTCCTGAATTGAAGATTCGTCCATTGCCTGTCGTTCACAAACTGCTCAAGAGTTTGCTGCAGATTATCGAATACACGTTTTTCCGTGCCCTGAATCTGGGCATGGTTGATGGTAATCTTAGCCTGTAACTCCTGAGCGGCTGATGTGATGGGACTACAAGAGATGAGCCAGCTCGTTAATAATGTCGCGAGCCACTTCAGTTTTCGGTTTCTTCTCATATTCTTTCTTACCCTCTTCAGAAATAATCGTTATCTGGTTGTCATCCGTACGGAATGTGGTTCCTGGATTGCGAGTAGAGTTAAGCACGATGAAATCGGCATTTTTCTTTTTGCGTTTTTTCTGTGCGTTAGCCTCTTCGTCGTTGGTTTCCAGGGCAAAAGCCACAATTCGCTGATGTTTTTGTTTTATCTTGCCAAGAGCTGCGGCAATATCGTGAGTAGGGACGAGGCGGAGTTCCAGATCATCTTTCTCGCGCTTGATTTTCCTGTCTGCAATCTCGCTTGGTTTGAAATCAGCAACAGCAGCACAGAGAATGGCTGCATCGGTTGAGGCGAAGGCTTGTGTGGCTGCCTGATACATTTCCTCGCAACTTTCTACATCGATGCGATGAATGGCTTCAGAACAGCTGAGCGAAACCGGACCTGCAACCAGCGTAACCTCAGCACCCCGACAGCAGCACTCTTCAGCAAGGGCAAAGCCCATTTTGCCGGAAGAATAATTGCCGATAAAACGTACCGGGTCAATCTTTTCGTAAGTTGGTCCGGCTGTAATCATGATCTTCTTGCCTTTCAAATCGAGCTTATCGCTTTCTTTTTCCTTGCAGTTTTCTGATGCAGCTTCATCGGTCTCTGCATTCTGCTGAGCCTGTTTATCGAAGAATCTGTCAAGGCATTCTACGATAATATCAGGTTCTTCCATGCGTCCCTTTCCTTCCAGTCCGCTTGCCAGGAATCCCACTTCGGGTTCTATGATGTGATTTCCATAGCCCAGAACTGTTTTCATGTTGGCTTGGGTAGATGGATGCTTATACATGTCGAGGTCCATGGCTGGAGCGATGAAAACAGGCGCTTTCATCGACAGATAGGTTGTGATGAGCATGTTGTCAGCAATTCCGTGAGCCATCTTTCCCATGGTAGAGGCTGTGCAAGGAGCGATGAGCATGGCGTCGGCCCACAGACCTAAGTCTACGTGCGAATTCCAGGTTCCATCGCGCTGCGAGAAGAATTCGCTTACTACAGGCTTATGCGTAAGAGCCGAAAGGGTGATGGGAGTGATGAACTCCTTTCCTGCAGGCGTAATGACCACCTGCACTTCGGCTCCGCGCTTGATGAGACCTCGTATGATGAGGCAAGACTTGTAGGCTGCAATAGAGCCCGTAATGCCCAATACGATTTTCTTTCCTTTTAACATGAATTTTTCTAACTGTTAAGAAATAAATCCGAGTTTCGCAAGAGGTTTGTTCTTCAACCGCTTGCGAAAGTCCGGTAACAATTATTTTCCCATTCTCTTGTTGAATTCACGAAGGCGGATGCGGGTAAGTACCTGCTTGGTATTGTTGGTGAAATCGCTTCCCAAGACCCATGTAAAATAACCCGGGTCTTTGGTCAGAATCTCAGCCACATCCCATCCTTTGTATTTGCCGAAGTTGAATACTTCGTGCTTCAAAGGATTTCCGTTCTCATCGTTTACAACGTTGCCCTGGGCGTCTTTTACCTCTTCCCAAACGATGCGTCCGGCGAAATCTACATTATCCTTTTGCTTAGAGAAATCGGCAAGTTCATCCATATTGTTGTTGAGCACGCGCTCAGGTTCGTCCTGCACGCCTGGAGCATACTTGTCGAGCTCGCCCATGAGCACGCGGTAAGTAGCCTCTGTATCCTGATCTGCACGATGAGCTTCGAAATCTTCCTCCATCTTTCTGCCGCAATAGAACTTGTAGGCAGCAGCCAGGTTACGGCGTTCCATCTTCATGAAGATGGTCTGCGCATCGATGAGACGGCACTTGTTGAAATCGAAGTCGATTCCAGCACGCAGGAATTCTTCTGCGAGCATCGGTACATCGAAGTGGTTGGAATTGTAGCCTGCGAAATCGCAACCTGTAAATTCCTTCTCTAATGTGGAAGCCAGCTGCTTGAAGGTTGGCGCATCTTTTACATCTTCGTTGCTGATGCCTGTAAGGGCAACTACTTCGGCAGGAATCTCCTTGCAAGGATTTACGTAGAGGTTCTTGCGGTCTTCAGTTCCATCAGGCATTACCTTGATGTAAGAAATCTGTATAATACGATCCTTGATCATGTCAAGACCCGTTGTCTCCAGGTCAAACACGATCAGAGGCTTTGTCAAATTGAGTTTCATTTTTGTAGAAATACTTTTCTTTTTGTTGTTTCAGAGAAAGCCCGTGCTCCTTTAGTCGTTAAGGAGCATAGGCATGATGAGCATCAGAATATCTTCGTTCTCAGGCTGTTCTGCTGGTACGATGATTCCGGCACGGCTTGGGTCTGCCAGCTGGATGATGATGTTGTCGCTGGTGAGATTGCTCAGAATTTCCATCAGACTGCTTCCCTTGAAGCCGATGCTGATAGGAGAGCCGTTGTATTCGCAAGACAACTGTTCCTTTGCAGATGTTGAGAAGTCAATATCCTCAGAAGAAACCTCGAAACGGCCTGACTCGATGTGGAAACGGATGAGCTGGCTGCTCTCGCTTGCAAATGGCAATACGCGGCGCAAAGCACTCTGCAAGCCTCTGCGGTCTACTGTAACCTCGTTAGGGTTGTTTGGAATGACAGAGTTGTAGTTAGGGTAGCGGCCATCAATCAGTCTGCATCTCATAACGCCATCAGTAAACCGGATTTCTGCGCTTCGGTCATCAAACTTGATGATAGCGTCGTCGCCGTCCTTGCTCAGAATGTTCTTCAGCAGAGAAGCTGGCTTCTTAGGCAAGTTGAATGCTGAAGGAGATTCGCTCTTGATAGTGAAGTTCTTGCTGCGAACCAGCTTGTGACCATCGCTTGCTACGATAGCGAGAGCATCTGCTGTCAGGTCGAAGTAAATACCGTTCATGACAGGGCGCAACTCATCGTTGGCTGTAGCGAAGAGCGAGCGTGAAATGTTGTTGATCAGCATTTCTGTAGGCAAAGAAACTGTGGTGCAAGCATCGTTCATGCTCTGTGTGCGAGGATATTCCTCTGCGCTCTGACCTGTGAAGTTGTAAAGACCGTTCTGGTAAACAATCTTGATGGCAACGGCTTCTCCGGCAGTATCCACATCGAAGTGAAGAGGCTGCTCAGGCAGTTCCTTCAACGCATCGAGGATAACGCGGTTAGGCACACAAAACTCACCTTCTCCATCGTGGTCGGTAAGAGCGAGTGTACTCTTGATGACATTATCACTATCGCTAGCCGTGATGCTCATTTCACCGTTAGCAACTTGGAAAAGGAAACAATCGAGGATTGGCAACGAATTCTTGCTTCCAATCACTTTTGCGAGCATGTTGAGCTTGCTGCTCAATGCAGAACTTGATACTGTAAATCTCATGAGTATTTTATTTAAATTTTATTTTGTTTTCTGTTTCACCTTAATTTAATTAGGCAATATCACCTAATTGAGCACAAAAATACAAAAAATATCGCTGATAAGCAAAAATAATTGGAGAAAAGTTCTAGTTTTTGAACTATTTTTAGTAATTTCGCAGTCAGAAAGAAAAAAACACCCTTTAAACAAAGGAAAAACTTTAAATATTATCATATGGAATTACAAGGAAAGGTTATTGCCGTTTTGCCTGAAAGAAGCGGCGTCTCTGCAAGAGGAGAGTGGAAAGCTCAGTCGTTCGTAATTGAAACTCACGAGCAGTATCCAAAGAAATTGTGCTTTGATGTTTTCGGAGCTGACCGTCTGGCTCAGTTCAACATTCAGAGTGGTGAGGAACTCCTGGTTTCTTTCGATATTGATGCTCACGAGTATCAGGGCCGTTGGTTCAACAGCATCCGTGCCTGGAACATCCAGCGTGTTGACCCTAACGCCGTTGCTGGTGCTATGGGCGGAATGCAGCCAGGTGCGTTTCCTCCAGTAGGTGCTCCTGTAGCTCCTGCTCAGCCAGCAGCTCCTGCTAATGGCGCAACAGCAGCATTCCCTCCAGTTCAGCCTGCAGCACCTGCAGCAGAGGGTGGTAGCGCAGATGATCTTCCTTTCTAAAAACAGAAAAGTAAGATAAAAATAAGAGCACTTCGCCTGAGACTTTCTTCTGTCTCGGATGAAGTGCTCTTTTTTTATTCATAATCTTATATTTCTCTTTATCAACTGTTTTCTATTCTCTGCGTCTCTTCTCAAAGAATTGTTTCGAAGCGGCAAAGAAGAGGAGAACGGAAGCTGCATTTTCTATAGCAACCATCCAGAATGTTCCGTTGTAACCGAAATGTTCTGCCACAACTCCACCTAGCAGACAGCCGATTCCGAAGCCCAAATCCCAACCTGTAAGAATGCTGCTGTTTGCCGTTCCACGCTGGTTGTGACGAGCCACATTAATAAACATGTTGAGGAAGGCTGGGTAAAGATGACCGTTGCCCAGGCCGATGAGACAAGCCGAAAGATAATAGGCTACCGGGTGCTTGACGGCAACAAAGATGATGAAACCAACAAGCGAAAGCAGCATTCCTTCGGCCGCATTCTGGGTAAGTTTGCCCTGACTCAAGGCTTTTCTTCCCTGCAATCTTGACAGGAACAGACCCATGGAAAGAAGGGCGAAAAAAGTGCCCGTTCCGCCCGTAATTCCGAGTTCCTCCTTGCTGTAGATTGCGAGATAATTGCTCAGAACGCCCCAGCAGAAACCGAACATGGCGATGTTGATGGCAAGGAGCCAGGCACGCGTCAGGAAGAAGCGGTCGAGAGAAAGCTTCTCCTTATTCTTAACGATTTCCTTTTCGGGGAGGCGGATGGTTCCTGCAATCACAACTGAGGCAATCGCCACGATGAAAGCTATCCAGAAGAGAATCATGTAACTGTCTACCGCATTATGGAGATAGATTCCGATGGATGGAGCAATTGCCATGGCAAAATTGTTGCTCAGTCCGTAGAGTCCGATTCCTTCATTTCTCCTACTTGCCGGAAGAACGTCGATGGCGCAGGTGCTGTTGGCAACCGTTACGGCTCCGAACGGACCTCCGTGCAGGGTTCTGCAGATGGCAAACATCAGGATGGTGCTGGCTGCAATATAGCCGGCAAAGAAGATGGCGAAGGCCGAGAGACAGACCATCAGAACCTTCTTGCGCGAAAAGCTGTCAACCACATATCCGCTGAATGGACGAATGATGAGGGCGGCAACCGTATAACCGCTCAGCACAATTCCAATCATATCTTTCGTGGCTCCAAAATTTTCGCTCAGATAGAGAGGGAGCAAAGGTGTGAGCAGATAGAAGGCGAAATACAACAGAAAGTTGGTAGTCATCACCTTGATGTAGTTTGCATTCCAAAGTTTCTCTTTCATCATTTTTTAGAGTTTGTCCTCATTATTAGAGTTTGTCCGCCAGCCAGGCGTCGATGAGTTTTCGGGCGATGGAAAGTTTCTCTGGGAGAATAGGGAGATTCTCTTTCGTGAACCATTTACCACGAGAGAGTTCTTCTTTCTGAAGATGAATTTCTCCATCTACATATTCTGCCGAGAAGCCAATCATCAGACCGCTCGGATAAGGCCAAGGCTGGGAGCCGAAATATTTCAAGTTCTTGATAGTCAGACCGGTTTCTTCCATTACTTCACGATGAACCGCCTCTTCCAGATTCTCGCCAGTCTCTACGAAACCAGCCACGAGACTGTCGAAATTTCCCTTGAAATTGCGAGCGTGAACCAGCAAGACCTGATCATCTTTCTTAATCAGAACGATGATGGCTGTGGCAAGCGAAGGCCAGACCTGTTTGCCGCATTCTGTACATTTCTTACTGATGTCGGTTGCCATTTTCATCGGAGCTCCGCAAACGCCGCAGAATTGGGTATTCATGTCCCAATAGTTGAGTTCCTGACACTTTCCTGCTTTCTGGTAAAGGGCAGGAGAGAGTTTGTAGAAACTAGGGCGCAAGCCGCACATTTCGTATTTCGGATTGCCGGTAACGGGCTCAGGAATGGTGAAGGTCTTCACCTCTGTTCCGTCTTCCATCGGGGTAATATTGAGAATGTGAGTCCAAGGCTTTGTTGGGATTGGACTCTCTTCTGAACAAGGAATCGTATAGGTTCCGTCTTCTTTCTTTTCGAGCAAGAGATCAGTCTTGCAAAATATAAACCAATACTTCATTCTTTATTTTGAACTTATTTACTTTTTTACTTTGAACTTTATAATATGCTTTTCCAGAAGCGTTTCGAGGAACTATTTCTTCTTTCCGAACAGCAATTCGAAATCGCGCTGGGCAGCTGGCTTAGTCCATGCTTCCGGCACAAACTTCCAGTTGTTGTTTGGTTTTGCATCAACCGTTCCCATCTTTTCAATTTCTTCCATCAGATAGTAACGCTGGTCGCGCTTGCTGCGATAGATGATTCGGCTTTCAAGACTGTCTTTCGGGATTCCGGCACCCTTGGTAAGGAGTTCGCCGCCGCCATTTCCACGATAGCTGTTAACGGCTACCTTGTACCATTTCTTCTCATCGAAAGGTTCGCCGTTGCTCATGCGCAGAATCTTCACCTTCTCGCCATCTGGCTTGGTTACGTCAACTTCGTAATCGATTCCCGCAGCACTATCAAAGTTGAACGAGAGATTCTTGAAACCGAGGCGTTGCTGGTCGCCAACGGTCTTCTCATCGAGCAGCAGGAGATGGTCGTCCGGGCTCTTCATGGTGTTCACCCAGAGGTCGTAACTCATTTCCAGATGCTTTCTGATTTCTTCGCCCGTCATGCGCATTACGTAGAGCTGGTTCTCATATTTATAGAGATTGAACATGTCGCTCACGTAGATTGGGCCGGCTTTCAGAACCGCGTTGAACTGAAGAGGAGCGTTGAACGAAATGTCGGCTTTTGTAATCTGCAACTGGAGGTTGAGGATGAAATCGTTGAAGGCTGAACTGCCGAAGAACTGGTCGCGGCTGTAGATGGTAGTCTTGAAGTTGCCAATCTGCTTGCCCACATATTTCTTTACTTCTGCAATCTGAGGTTCGAAAGTCTTCATGAAATCCTCGTCGATAGGACAATCTGTCACATCCACAATCTTGCCTGTCACTTTTTTGTCAGTTACCACCAGCTGCTTCTTTCCGTTCACCTTTTTCTTGTTGAGTGTGAGGGTTATTTCAGCATCAGCCACGCTGATGGCGTTGTTGGCAGGATCCAGGCAAACCACCTGCTTTCCATCAGTATTGGTTACGGTTTCGTTGTCGCGCGTATGGTCGTGGCCGAAGAGAATGAGGTCGAAGCCTGGCACTTCTTTTGCCACCTTGATAGAGGCGTCTTCATCATATTCGGCAGTCTGAATGCCTCCGTCTTTTCCGCTGTGGAAGAGGCCGATGATAACATCCGGTTTTTCATTCTCCTGGAGATACTTCACCCATTTGCGGGCGTTTGTTACCATATTTTCAAATTTCAGTCCGCTCCAGAGATTCTCCGTGAGCCAGTTTGGAATGGCAGGAGTAATCATTCCCAAGACTGCCACCTTCACGCCCTCGCGGTTCAGGATGAGATAAGGCTTAACGTATGGCTGGTCTGTAGAAGTGCTGATGATGTTGGAACCAAGAACTGGGCAATTGAGTTCTTTTATCCATTTGTCGTAAACTGGATGACCCGTTTCAACATCATGATTGCCAAATACTTGCGCATCATACTTCATGTAGTTGACCACATCGGCAGCCACGTTTCTAGCCTCTGTGTTTACATAATTATAATAATAGCAGGTAGGCTGTCCCTGCAGAATATCGCCATTCTCCAAGAGGATGAGGTTATCCTTGTAGTCTTTTCGCAAATTATTGACGTAGGAAGAAACGCGCGCCAAGGTTCCTGCTTTTGGCTTACGGTTGATGAAATCGTAAGGGAAGAAAGAGCCGTGCACATCGCTTGTCTCTATCACTCTCAGTTTTACGGTACGTTGTTGTGCCATCGCTTGTGAATTGAAAGTTAGCGCCAGAAGAAGCGCAGCAAATAATTGTTTCATATAAATTAATGTATTACTTTTGAGTAATGAAAGCCCATCAGTTGAGCTCTGTTTCTTATTTTCTCTGCAAAAGTACAAAAAAGAACTTAAATAGGCATACTTTTTGTTGGATATTTTTTAAAAACTAAAAAATAGGAGGTTTTATAATATGGCATTTGTTGATTATTACAAGATTCTCGGCGTAGACAAGAACATTCCGCAGAAGGATGTGAGAGCTGCGTATCGTAAACGTGCAAAACAGTTTCACCCAGATTTGCACCCTAACGACCCGAAGGCGAAGGCTAAGTTCCAGGCGCTGAACGAAGCGTATGAGGTGATTTCTGACCCAGATAAGCGTGCTAAATACGACCAGTATGGCGAACAATGGAAGAATGCTGATGCATTCGGCGGTTTCGGCGGAGCTGGTGGTGCAGGCGGTTCCGGAAGCTATGGTGGAGCAGGTGGAAATCCATTCGAGGGTTTCGACTTCAGCCAGTTTGGCGGAGGCGGAGGTTTCTCCAGCTTCTTCGAAAATCTCTTCGGAGGTCGTGGCAGAAGCCAGCAGTCGGCTGGAGGATTCGGTTCCGGCAATTTTGGCGGTTTTAATGGTTCTGCCGGTTATGGTAGCGGCTTTAATGGTGCTGGCTACGGAGCTGGTGCTGATTTCGGTACTGGTGGTTGTGGCGGCGGTTGCGGCCAGAATGGTCGTGCCAATAACGGCGAAATGAACATGAATGTGAATATCGACCTTTATACGGCTCTGCTGGGCGGCGAAGGAATCATTAAATTGAGTAATGGTTCTAAAATCAAACTGAAGATTAAGCCGGAAACGCAGAATGGCACGAAGGTTCGTGTTCGCGGAAAAGGATACGACCGGGGTGACGGAACCTTTGGCGACCTGATGATTACTTACAACGTGAAGTTGCCAACCGGGTTGAATGATAAGCAGAAAGATTTGCTCCGTCAGATGAAGGATGCAAAGTAATTTCTAAAAGAAGGGAACGGGTTCTCGGACATGAGAACCTTCCCGAAACATGAAGGTAAAAAGAAACGCCCTGCAAGAAGGGAACATTCAGAAATGAAGTTCCTGATCTTGCAGGGCGTTTTTTATTCTATTTATTAATCTTGCAGGGCGTTTTTTATTCTATTCTGCGGCATTAATCTTCGACATGTTGAACGCAGAAACCTTGCCGTCTGGCGAAACGGTTGCGTTGATTTTGAAATGGTTGGTTTTCTTAGTACCATCGGTAAGCTGAACTTCCTCCCGTGCTGAGAACTGAACCTGATATTCATAATCTTCATCACCCACCTCGCGCTTTTTGATCTTATAATCGTTGGTGAGGAACCAGTTCAGGTTGGTCACATCTTCCTTATAAAGCTTATTCATAAAGGTTACAACATCTGCCTTGGTAGCAGAATTCTTACCCAGAAGCGAAGAGAGAATGTCCTCGCATGAAGCCTGCAAACCATCAGCATCGCGGGTATTGATGCTTTGGAAGAAATGGCGGAACAGACTGCTTACCATATCTTTCTCTTCAGGCTGCAAATCTCTGCTCTTGGCTTTCTTCATCGCATTCTCAGCCTCTTCGATATGCGAACCGTCAGCATGAGCGGCGAGATAAGCCTGGTAAGCTTCTACATTATCAGCATTCTTTGCCACATTCCAGTCGATGGAATCTATCTTGTTCAAAACCTCCTGCTTGTGTGGACTGTTTGGGTATTTGTCGAGATAAGCCTGCAGGGCCTCTTTCGAACCGCTTACTACGGCGTTGGTCCAGTCCTGATCGGTCTGTTTCAGAAGTTCGAGGTGAGCCATGATGGAATCACGATGCGCCTCGTCAGCATCTTTGTAAGTATCTAGGTAACTCTGCAGAACCATCGGGTCGCTACTCTGCATCGCATACTCGTAAGCTTCCAGTTCCTTATTCTTATTGGCACTATCATAGAAATAGTAGAAAATGCCACAAACGAGGAAGGCGAAAATCAGAGAGATGATGATGACGCCACGGTTGCTTTTTTTCTTTTCCTGGGTTCCCTCGCCGTTACCGCCGTTCTGAGAATTAGATTGCTGTGGGCGAACCGGAGGAACGGGTGGAGTAGGAGGTGTTGCTGTTCTGACAGGTGTCTGAGGACGAGCCTGCTGCCTGAGAGCCTCCTGGCGGCGAATTTCTTCTTGCCTGATTGCATTCTGTCTGGCTGCGTTTTCAGCTTCTTGCTGCTGAGTCATAGAAGCCTGGCTGGCAGGAGTCTGCTGGCTCATTCCTGTCGGAGGCGTCATTCTTGTGAGCGAAGGATTCAGCTCATGGCAGTTAGGACACATTTCAAGGTTGCTGAAATAAATCTCGCCACAATTTGGGCATTTGGTAATTTTGCCTGCTATTTCTACTCCGCAACTAGGGCAGGTAGGTGCTTTATCGCTAATTTGGCGTCCGCATTCCGGACATTTTATAATTGCCATAATTCTATTTTGTGTTTATTAATTTACTTATATAATTCATGCTTCTCTACTTCCAGACCTTATCCACTCTTTACCTTGAAGCTAATCATAAAGTTCCAAGTTCAGGGTTCCAAGTACTATCGATGTCTGAATCTGATTTCTCTGAGCTTGTGGCGCCCCATGAAACGGCTTTTGTCAACATAGCCGTTTATTCCGTTGAGTTTGCCCTTACCCGTATATTGCCACATTTCGAAATCTCTACCATCGCGCAATACAGGGATGCGCTTCGTATACTGGGCAATCATCAGCTTGTAGCTGTCTAGCTTGCCTAGAAGATAGTTGTCATAGAAATTGGCTCCCGTATAGATGAGGGGTTTCTGCTTATATGCTTTCTCGACGAGATGCAGAAACTTAAAGAGCGAATCGCAGAATTCTTCTGTATTCATGCCGCTTTTCGTCTCCACATCAATCATAGGCAAGAGGTCCTGATCTCCCGGACGGCATTGGGCCATGAAATTTTCCAACTGCGTCTGCTGTGGGATGCGGGGTCTGTAGAAATGATAAGAACCTACTTTCATTCCGTAGCGATGAGCCAGGTCGATATTCTTCTTGTATTTGCTGTCGATGTTGGTTCCGCCCTCGGTAGCTTTCAGATAAACGTAAGCCATCTTAGAGTTGTCGCCCACGGTTTCCCAGAACACGTTGCCCTGATAATGACTCAAGTCGATGCCGTGAACGTGCCGACAAGTGTCTTCGCATTGCACCTGGGCATGGGCTCCCAAGGCAATAATGGATGCTATAATAGAGATAAATAACTTTTTCATAGATGCAAAGATACGAAAATCAGATGAAAATCGTACTACTAAGAGATTAATTTTATAGATATTTTACTCTTCGTCCTGATGAATCCCAGGTTATCCCCTTCAATCCTTACTGAAATTTACTCTTCAATCTCAGATAATGACCGGAAGAAATTGTTCATGAAATTGCTCATGGTTTCTATCGGAGCGTATTGCAGATAGCGCATGCTGCGGCGCAGATTCTTGCGCATGGTTCCCCCCGTGGTGCGTACAAAGCCGCTGCTGGTCTGCTCAAACTGAATGGCCTGCTGGTCCATGATATTATAGTAGAGCGAACGGAGCGTCAGCTTGTAGGCGCCTCTTTCTATGTGATGAACGAATGGGATTTCGTCCTGTTCAAAATCGAAGAAGGTGATGAGCACGCTTCCTTCCAACTGGGCGATGCGCTGGATGCGGAGCTTGGCAAGCCACTTCTCCAGTTTCACGAAATCTACCTTGTCGCCTCGGGTTCTCAGGTAGTCTCCCAACTGGATGATTCCTCTGAGATTGATTCCGTTAGCCAGCATTCCATTTACGTTTGCCACGATGATGCGCAGCAGATAAATAGTCTCGATAGAGGTATCGATGGCGTGGCGTTCATCTTCCTGAATCTTGCTGAGCCGTCGGTTCAGAAAACCGTTGTTCATCTTCACCTCTCCGGCAGGAACATCATTCACGTTCTTGAGCATCTGAGCTATCTTTTTCTTCTTAAAGGTAGTCATCGGTTCCATTTCTTCCTTGATGCCGAAGTTGTCGGCACGGAGCTTAGTAAAAAGGTTGCGCTGAAGAAAATTCATATGCCTTGTTCTTATTAATAGTCAATAATAAAGTTTTGTTCTTCCTGTCAAGAAATCTCTAACGCAGAAGGAGACCCTCCTCTGATTTTTAGAAGTCTTCCTAACTGTATCTCTTAGGATAGCGCAAGAGGATGGCCAGCAGGGCTGCCACACCTATCGCCAGCGGATAGTAGAGATAAGGAAGAATGTCCATCGGACTGAGATTGGCCAGGCCGGCTGCCAGGAGCATCTGCACGCCATAAGGAATCAATCCCTGAACCATGCATGAGAAGGTGTCGAGAATGCTGGCTGCCTTGCGGTTGTCTACGCCAAACCGGTCGCCTATCTTTTTCGAAATATTTCCTACTGTCAGAATCGCTACCGTATTATTTGCTGTACAGATGTTTACCATCGAAACGAGGGCGGCGATAGAAAGTTCGGCTCCACGCTTGCTGTTTACGTGGGCTGTAATCTTGTTGATGATGAAATCGATTCCGCCGTTTTCGCGGATGATTTCGAGCATACCACCTGCCATCATGGCGATGATAATGAGTTCGCCCATGCCGATAATGCCGTTGCCCATGGCTGAGAACCAGCCAAAGAGGTCGTAGCTTCCGGAGGCACCCAGAAGATGACTGCCTATGCCGATGGCGCCACAGAGTAGGGTGCCCAGAGTGAGAACAGCCATTACATTCATGCCGGCAATAGCGGTAATGAGGACGATGAGGTAAGGCAATACTTTCATGTATTCTACCTCGTTGATGTGGGTTGGGGCCTGAAGACCGACTCCCATGACAGAATAGGCGATGAGCACGAGTACGGCGGCCGGAACCACAATCATGGAGTTGACCTTGAACTTATCGCTCATCTTGCAGTTCTGCGTCTGCGTAGCAACAACCGTCGTATCGGAGATGAACGAGAGGTTGTCGCCGAAATAAGCGCCACCTACGATGATGGCGGTCATCATGCCTACGTTAGCATCCATCGAGTGGGCCAGTCCGGCGGCTATCGGAACCAGAGCCACTACGGTTCCCACACTTGTTCCGATAGATACGGAGATAAAGCAGGCAGCCAGGAAGAGTCCTGGCAGAATCATGCTGGCTGGCAGGATGCTGAGCGCCAGGTTGACGGTTGCATCAACGGCTCCCATCGCCTTGGCTGATGCGGCAAACGAGCCAGCCAGCACGTAAATCCAGAGCATGAGCATCAGGTTGTTGGCGCCGGCACCCTTGCTGTATGTGTCCACTCGTTTCCTGACAGGCATTCCGCCGGAAATAGCCACGGCATAAATGCTCGAAATCATGAACGCTACTGTGAGCGAGAGGCTGGTGTCCTGATGGCTGCTGTCTACCGAATATACGGTAAAAGCCACGATGAGAACAATCAGCAAAAATAATGGCGACAACGCCAGCAAACCTTTTTTATTACTCATACTTCTTTTTTCTTCTTAATTAAAGAGTTACTCCATTCTTGAAGATGGAGATTTCACGATAGCCATTATACTCGTTGCGAGCCTCCTCGCCACTTGCTACGGCTATAATCTTATCAATAAACTTGCTTACCAAGTCTTTCATTTCTACACCTTCTACCAGAGCGCCGGCGTTGAAGTCAATCCAGTTTGGCTTGTTCTTTGCCAGATTGCTGTTGGTAGAAATCTTCATCGTTGGCACAAAGGTTCCGAATGGGGTTCCGCGACCTGTGGTGAAGAGAACGAGCTGGCAACCTGCTGAAGCCAGAGCTGTGGCTGCTACAAGGTCGTTACCCGGAGCTGAAAGCAGGTTCAAACCGGTTGTCTCCAGACGGTCGCCATACTGGAGCACGCCGCTTACCGGAGCACGGCCGCACTTCTGGGTGCAACCCAAAGCCTTATCTTCGAGGGTTGAGATACCACCTGCCTTGTTACCTGGAGAAGGGTTCTCGCCAACAGGTTCACCATGGCTCAGGAAGTACTCCTTGAAGTCGTTAATCAGGTGAACGGTCTTGTCGAAGAGTTCCTTATTTTCGCAACGGTTCATCAGAATGGTTTCTGCGCCAAACATTTCCGGTACCTCTGTCAGGATGCTTGTACCGCCCTGAGCTACGAGCCAGTCGCTAAATTCACCTACCAATGGGTTGGCTGTAATTCCGCTGAAGCCGTCAGAACCGCCACACTTCAAACCTACGCGCAGTTTGCTTACCGGAACTTCCTCGCGCTTGTCTTCCTTAGCCTGGGCATAGAGGTTACGCAGAATCTTCATGCCTTCCTCGAGTTCATCGCCTTCAACCTTCTGTGTTACAAGAAGTTTGATGCGGCCGTGATCATAGTCGCCGAGCATCTTCATGAAATCATCTGGCTGGTTGTTCTCGCAGCCGAGCGAGAGAACGAGCACGGCACCTGCGTTTGGATGCAGACAGATATCGCGAAGCACCTTGCGGGTATTCTCATGGTCGCCCGAGAGCTGTGAGCAACCGAAGTTGTGATGCCATGCGTGGATGGCGTCGATGCCTTCGCAGCCTGTTTCTTTCTTGAGGAGTTCTACCAGTTTCTCAGCCACGCCGTTAACGCAGCCCACGGTTGGAACTACCCATACTTCGTTTCTTACGCCTACTTCGCCATTCTTGCGAACGTAGCCCTTGAAGGTGCGGTTTTCCTTAGCGATGTTCAGCTGCTCGTTAACCGGGTTGTAGGTATATTCGAGCGTACCGGCAAGATTGGTCTTGAGGTTGTTCTCGTTTACCCATTCGCCCGCCTTGAGACCGGTCTTTGCATGACCGATAGGGTAGCCATACTTCAGGATATCTGTACCCTCGGCAGCATCGTTGATGAGCACCTTGTGTCCTGCAGGAGTATCCTGCAATAATGTGATGGTCTTGCCATCTACTTCAATCGTTTCACCCTTCTTCATAGGGCGCAAGCAAACCACTACCGAATCGGCAGGGTTAATCTTGATAAAACTTGATTGTTCCATACGTAGTCTGTCTTTTATTTATTGTTTATAATTTATAATGTTTCTGTATGAATTGTCTTCCATCGCGGAAACCCTGTTCTGCCCGATAGCCTTAGAGCTGGGTTCTGCGATAGAAATCTACGTTTTCCTTCATCAGCAGCTCGATAGGCATATAGTTTACCGGCGTAACTTTCTTCTTCAGCACGATGGCCTGGAAGAGCGTGTCTACGCAGGAGTAACCCTGCATGTAGGCGTGCTGGGCGATGAGGAAGGAAATGCTTCCTTCGCGCAGACAGCGGGCGTTTTTCTCCACCATATCATAGCCCATGATCTGAACGTCGCGGCGGTTGGTCTTCAGCAGGAAGTCGCCCACGATGTGCGCCTTCGAAGTCATGGTGATGCAATGGTGGATGTTCGGATGCACGGCAAAGAACTTCTCCAGCATTTTGACGAATTCAGCACGTGTGCCGCTCAACGGCAGGTCGAGCAAGGTAATCTTCACGTTAGGGAAGTGGTCGTGCATGTAATGGCGGAATCCTACCTCTCGGTTGTCCTGCTGCTTGCTGACCACTCTTCCGTCTTTGGTCTGCCTCATGAGCAGGATTTCATCTTCCTTTGCAGCAAGCATCATCAGCATCTTGGCTGCGAAGAAACCGGAACAGAACGAATCCTGACCGAAGAAAGAGAGCGGACGGAGATCGGGCATGTAGGAGTCGAGCAGGATGAACGGGATGCTTTTGTGATGCAACGCCTCGGTAAACTCGCGGGTTACGTCTAGCGATGAAGGCACCACGATGACTCCTTCCGGACTGGCCTCAAGAATCTTGTTGCCTTCTTCGCGGAACGATTCCTCGCTGGAACGCTCATAGAAACGAATCTCTACATCGATATGGAAGTCACGTCGGGTATCTTCACATTTTTTTGCGCCTTCCTCTATTTCCTCCCAGTAAGCCTCCGATTCATGTTTCGGAATCAGCAGGTAGAAGGTATAGGATTTGTTGTAAGCCAGAGCGCTGGCGTACACATTAGGCTGATAATTCATTTCCTTGAGGGCTTTCTCGACCTTGTCGCGTGCAGGTTTCGACACGTTTGGACGGTCGTGCAGAACTCGGTCTACGGTTCCAACGGATACGCCAGCTCTCTCGGCAATATCCTTGATTCTGATTTTTTCGGCCATTGTTTTTTAGCATTACGGGTCTGGTTGCTTCGCGTGTACTTATTATATAAGGAGCCTCTCCTGGGGGCTACGATAGATAAAACGTCGCAGGTACTTCCTAGCTGTGCACAGACCACAATTAGTATTAAGCAATTCTGTTGTGTGCGACCACAAGTGCGAATTTTGCCGCAAATATACAACAATTTTTTGAATTGTGCGAAGACACAGCAACTTTTTTTGCACGGAAAACAAAAAAAAATGCGATTTTATTTCGTTATTCGAGAAATTATGGTTATTTTTGCCCTCGAAATTGAACGACAACTGATAATTGTACTTCATTTCTCTACTGAAAAGTGGAATTTAATTTGTTACTCATAACAAACAAAATAAAAACAAAAAAATTAAAACTATCAAACATGGCAAAAATTGTAACATTAGGTGAGATCATGCTTCGTTTATCACCAGAAGGCAATGATCGTTTCATTCAGAGTGAATCACTTCGCATCATCCCTGGTGGTGGTGAGGCTAACGTAGCTGTAAGCTTGGCTAACTATGGTCATGATGCTTACTTCGTATCTAAGCTCCCTAAGCACGAGATCGGTCAGATTGCTGTCAACGGTCTCCGTCGTTACGGCGTTAACACAGAGTTCATCGCTCGTGGTGGCGACCGCGTAGGTCTCTACTATGCCGAGACTGGTGCTTCTATGCGCCCATCCAAGGTAATCTACGACCGTGCACACAGCGCAATTGCTGAGGCTGACCCATCTGATTTCGATTTCGACAAGATTATGGAGGGTGCCCAATGGTTCCATTGGAGCGGTATTACTCCAGCTATTAGCGACAAGGCTGCTGAACTTACCAAGTTGGCTTGTGAGGCTGCTAAGCGTCACGGCGTAACTGTTTCTGTTGACCTCAACTTCCGCAAGAAGCTCTGGACTTCAGAGAAGGCTATCTCTGTTATGCGTCCTCTGATGAAGTATGTTGATGTTTGCATCGGTAATGAGGAAGATGCTCAGCTCTGCCTGGGCTTCAAGCCAGATGCTGACGTAGAGGGCGGTAAGACTGATGCTGAGGGTTATTACGGAATCTTCAAGGGCATGATGAAGGAGTTCGGATTCAAGTATGTTGTTTCTACTCTCCGCGAATCTCTCTCTGCTACACACAACGGCTGGAAGGCTCTTATCTATGATGGTAAGGAGTTCTATCAGAGCAAGCACTATGACATCAACCCTATCATCGACCGCGTTGGTGGTGGTGACTCTTTCTCTGGTGGTCTGATCCACGGTCTTCTTACTAAGGAGACTCAGGGCGAGGCTCTTGAGTTTGCGGTAGCTGCTTCTGCTTTGAAGCATACTATCCCTGGCGACTTCAACCTGGTATCTGCTGACGAGGTAGAGAGCCTGGCTGGCGGTAACGCTAATGGTCGCGTTCAGAGATAATTATAGTTTAAAGTTTATAGTTGATAGTTTATAGACAGTCTTGCTTACGGCGTAGCCTCCTATAAACTATTCATTCTTAATTAATATAAGGTAATGGCAAAGTTTAGCAAAATGCAGGTTATGGCAGCCATGAAAGAGACTGGTATGGTACCTGTTTTCTTCAATAAGGATGTTGAAATCTGCAAGAACGTCATCAAGGCTTGTTACGAGGGTGGCGTACGTGTTTTCGAGTTTACTAACCGTGGTGACTTCGCTCACGAGATTTTCGGAGAGTTGGTAAAGTGGGCCGACAAGGCTTGTCCTGAGATGATTCTGGGTGCAGGTACAGTTGTTGATGCCGGTACAGCTTCTCTGTATCTCCAGCTCGGCGCTAACTTCATCGTAGGTCCTAACTTCAACCCAGATATTGCTCCAGTTTGCAACCGTCGTCTGGTTCCTTATTCACCAGGTTGCGGTTCTGTAACTGAAATCAATAATGCTCAGGCTGCCGGTTGCGACGTAACCAAGGTATTCCCAGCAGGTAACGTAGGTGGTCCTTCATTCGTTAAGAACGTAATGGCACCTTTGCGTTGGAGCAACATCATGGTAACAGGTGCCGTAGAGCCAACAGAGGAGAATCTTACTCCTTGGATCAAGGCTGGCGTTCTCTGCGTAGGTATGGGCTCTAAGCTCTTCCCTAAGGAGACAGTTGCTGCTGGCGACTGGGCTGCCATCACAGCCAAGTGTCAGGAGGCTCTCGGTTACATCGCGAAGGCTCGCGCTTAATTTAGACTATTTTTCATTCGAGATGCAAATTTCAGCATCCTTCTTTTTCATGTCGCCATCATCAATTCTGGTGGTGGCGGCTCTTTTTCTTTCAGCTTGTTCTCCTGCGAATAAGGCAAGGGTAGACGAGCTGAACGAGCAATCCTATGCTTATCATTATCGCAATCTCGATTCTACTAAAGTGCTGGCTGAGAGGGCTTTGAAGCTTTCAGAAGATTATCCCTCAGGCCGTGCCGAAGCCTATAACAACCTTGCCTTCGTATGTATAGCCAAGATGGATTACAAGGGTGCCAAGGGATGGCTGAGGAAAGTTGAAGAGGAGAGCGATAATCAGATAGAACTCGCTATTGCCGATGTTCAGAACATGCGACTCTGCCAGAGAGAATCGCACAACAAAGATTTTTATGCTTATCGCGAAAAGGCGATGAGGCGTTTGCGCAGAATTCGCGAAGAGGTGAATTCCATGCCCCCGAGGGAAAGCAAACGCGTGATTTATGCGAAATCTGAATTCAGTATTGTGGCCGCCACCTATTTTTATTATGTGGGCTTAGACGAGCCGATGTTTCAGGAGCTTAACCGTCTGGACCCAGATGAGCTGGAACAGGATTCGGCACAATATCTCAACTATCTTTATAATATAGGTTCGGGCGGAGCTATCGTCAAGGGAACCGAAAACGAAATCAATCAGGCGGAATTCGACCGGCTGATCAGCTGCTACATGCTGGCTAGCGACCCTGCCCATCCTTATCCTTACTGGCAGGCTAACGCCCTGCAATCTATAAGCGAGCACCTCAGAAAAGGAGAGGTGGGCGATTTCCTCATACGCAACAACCTGCCTGCCTTCCAGTATCTCAACATCGAGCAGATGCCAAACAATCTGCTGGCAGGCAACTTTGCCCAGCGTGCCCTCAACATCTTTTCGAGCTACGGAGATGTTTATCAGACTGCCGGAGCCAACCGTACGCTGGCAGAATGTTTCTGGGATATCCATGATTATTCTTCTGCGCTCGACTGCCTGAATCATGCCCTGAACGACAACAAGGCGATAGAGCAGGCCCCCGACCTCGTAGCGTCGATACGTGAAAGACTCTGTCTGGTTTATTCGGCTATAGATGATAAGCAGCAGAGCGATTACAACCGCAATATCTATCTGGATTTGCAGGACCGTTCGCGACAGGACCGCCAGCTGGAGGCACGTGCGGCTGCGCTCGACGAAAACGCCCAGCAGCTCAACCTGATGATTGCTGCCGTGCTGGCGATGATTGTGCTCGTGGTGGTTCTACTCTACGTTTTCGACCATATGAAGCGCAAGAAGATGAAGAACCAGTCGATGGATGAACTGCTTGCACCTTTGCGTGAGTGGAGCGAGAATAACACAAAGAAAATCAACGAATTAAAAGATAAGCAGGAGGAGGTTCAGGATGAACTGAACGTAACCCGACTGCATATCGAAGAAAACAAGAAACGCAATCTGGAACAAAGGGCTAAGATTTCGCTCGTAAACAGTATTACGCCTTTCATCGACCGCATGATTCACGAGGTAAACCGACTCTCCGAAGGGGGCGAAAGCGATGAGGTGCGGCAGGAACGTTACCAGTATATCGCCGAACTCACAGATAAGATAAACCAATATAACAACGTGCTTACAGAGTGGATTCAGATGCGCCAGGGCTCACTCAGCCTGCGTATCGAAAGTTTCCCGCTCCAGCAGCTTTTCGATATTGTAAGCAAGGGCAAGATGAGCTTCCAGATGCAGGGCGTGAAACTCGATGTAGAACCTACAGATGCCGTGGTCAAGGCCGACCGCATCCTTACGCTCTTCATGATCAATACCATAGCCGATAATGCCCGCAAGTTTACACCCGAAGGCGGAAAGGTAACCATTAGCGCCAAGGTTTCTGACTTCGTGGAAATCAGCATCGCAGATACCGGAAAGGGTATGGACGAGGAGCAGCTGGCGCATGTCTTCGACCGGACCTATACGGGCGGTCACGGCTTCGGACTGCTCAACTGCAAGGGCATCATCGAGAAATATAAGAAGGTGAGTTCGCTCTTTGCCGGCTGCCAGATCAAGGCAGAAAGCAAGTTGGGCGAGGGGAGCCGCTTCAGTTTCCGTCTGCCTAAAGGTATCGTCCGTCGAACCCATCAGTTGTTGGGCATCATCATCATGCTCTTCGTGCTGCTGTCGGCTTCGGTCCAGCCTTGCGAGGCTAAGAAGGCCAACGACATCCGCCAGCGCCACAATCATCACAAGACGAACGTCGATGCCAATCTCCAGCGTGCCGACGATTTTGCAGATAGTGCCTACTTCAGCAATATCAACCGTACCTACCAGCGCACCCTTGCCTTTGCCGATTCTTCGCGCCATTATCTCAACGCGTTTTATCTATCGAAATATCCCGACGGCAAGTATCTCATGGTGGCTCATCCGGAGGTGGGAATGGCGGCAGAACTCTTCTGGATACGCTCCGGACTGCCAACCAATTATCACGTCATCCTGGACCTGAGAAACGAGTGTGCCGTGGCTGCCCTAGCGTTGCACCAATGGTCGCTCTACCAGAGCAACAACAAGGTTTATACCCAGCTGTTCCGCGAGATAAGTGCCGATAATACGCTCGCTAATTACGTGCACACGATGCAGCAGAGCGAGAACTCGAAGACCGTGGCCGTGGTGCTGCTCATCCTGTTGCTGCTGCAGTTGCCGCTGGCTTATTATCTGCTCTATTACCGCCACGTGCTGAGCTACCGGTTTGCCATGATTGAACAGACCAAGGCTAAGCGGACCGACGAGGCTGAGCAGGAATCCCTGAAACTGGAGCTGATGACCGATGAGCTGCATAGGGCTGAATATGAGAACGATAAGCTTCATATCTCCAATTCCGTGCTCGACAACTGTCTGTCTACGCTCAAGCACGAAACGATGTATTATCCGTCGCGCATCCGCCAGCTTATCGATTCGCAGCCCGATGATGTAGATTCGCTCAAGGAACTGGTAGATTATTATAAATCGCTCTATTCTCTGCTCAGCGCCCAGGCGATGGAGCAGGTAGAAGGCAACATCAAGGCAGATGATTTCCTGAACCGCTATCTTGTTTCTCTGATGCGCGGCAATTCCAAGGATTACCATACCGGAGTGGCTGAGATTCCGGGTTCTGCCTACGTGAGATATTGGATTGACCAGCAGGATGTGGTCTATGATGCTGCGCTCCATGCCCAGCTCTTCACCCCTCTGACGGGCGATTTGCGCTATCTCCTGTGCCGGCAGATTGTGAGGGAACTGGGCGAGATTACCAATCTGCGCGGCTGCGGCATCAAGGCCTGCCAGAGCGATAAGGGTTGCCTCAGGATAGAGGCCGTGCTGCCGGCACGCATCAAATGGAAAAGTTTAAAATCATAAGAATATAAAAATATCAGAAAATGGAAAATTTTAAAGTCATCATAGTAGAAGACGTGCCCCTGGAACTGAAGGGCACAGAGGGTATCTTCAAGAATGATATTCCAGAGGCTGAAATCATCGGTACTGCCGAGAGCGAAATAGCCTATTGGAAACTCATCAAGCAGCAGTTGCCCGATCTGGTTCTGCTCGACCTCGGACTGGGCGGTTCCACCACGGTAGGCGTAGAAATCTGCCGCCAGACCAAGGAACAGTATCCTGACGTGAAAGTGCTCATCTTTACAGGAGAAATTCTGAACGAAAAACTCTGGGTAGATGTGCTCGATGCGGGCTGCGACGGCATCATTCTGAAGAGTGGCGAACTCCTTACGCGTGGCGATGTGGCGAGCTGCATGGGAGGTAAGAAACTGGTGTTCAACCAGCCTATCCTTCAGAAGATAGTAGACCGTTTCAAGCGGAGCGTAAACAGCCAGCTGATGCGTCAGGAGGCTCTGGTGAATTATGAGATTGATGAGTATGACGAGCGTTTCCTGCGCCATCTTGCGCTGGGTTACACCAAGGAGCAGATTACCAACCTGCGCGGAATGCCTTTCGGCGTAAAGAGTCTGGAGAAGCGACAGGCAGAACTGGTTCAGAAACTCTTCCCTGACGGCAACCACGGCATGGGCATCAACGCCACCCGCCTGGTGGTAAAAGCCTGCGAGCTCCGCATCCTCGATATCGACCATCTGCAGGCAGATGAAGAATAACTCGTTTCAATAAGCGCTTTTTAAAGAATGTATAAGAAAGTATTGGCCTATCTGGCATTATCGTTGGGAATAGCCGAAGTAGTGGTGATTCTGGTTTCGTGGCTGCTTACAGCTGCGATGCCCGAGTCGTTCACCCATTCGCTTACCAGCCCCGAGGGCATCCGCTGGTTTATGGGCCATTTTGTAGACCATCTCACCTCAGTATGGCTCGTATGGCTGGTGCTCATCAGCATCACCATCGGGGTGGTAAAGCAGAGTAGGGTGCTCCATTTCGACCATACCCAGTATCGCCAGCGCACGGCCTTGCGCCTGATGCTCATCGAGTTGTGCATCTCTGCAGGTATCATGCTGGCGCTCACCCTCTTGCCCCATGCCATTCTGCTGAATGCCGTAGGAACCCTCTTTCCGGGTCCGTTCACGCATAGTCTCATTCCGTACATCTGTTTCTCGGTCATGGTGATGAGCATGAGTTACGGCATCATGAGCGAGAGCATCAAGGGCATCAGCCAGGTTTATGATGCGATGAATCAAGGCATCCGCCTCCTCTCGCCCTGCTTTCTTTTCTACATTCTCGTGATGCAGCTCTATACATCCATCCTCTATGTAATGGAGTAAGATAAAAGCCCCCGATGCTCGTTTCCTTGCATCAGGGGCTCTTTTCTTACTCCAACCCGTCGCCCTCATTACCGCCGGTGGTTCCGCCGCCTTCGGTATTTCCGCCGCCCGGGGTGTTATCCGAACCGCCGCCACCACCTGGGGTGTTGTCTGGGTCTTCCACATCGCCCTTATCGTCGGAAGTAACGTTTTTCACCACCTTGCCGTTGCGGTCGTAACAGGTAATCTGGATGGAGGTTTCCTGCAGCTCGCGCTTGATGTCAACGCTTGGGGTGAAGATAACACGGCGGTTGGTAATCAGACTGGTAGCCACTTCGCCTACGGTAGGCACACTCTTGGCTCTTACGCCGAATCGCATGGTTCCCAATCCCGGAACGGCTACGGAATGGCCTTCGGTACACCACGCCTTGATAACCTCGCCTGCTGCATCCCAGCAAACCTGCATCACGCCCACGCTAACGCCGCTTCTGATAGCCGCCTCCTTGATAACCTTGCTCTCTGAGAGCTTGTTGTAAAGTTCGGTACCGAGGATGAATCTGTACTGACCCTTCATTTCGCCTACTTGGATAAGGGTCTCCTTTGCTTTCAAATTAATTGCCATAATCTTTTGAATTTTAAATTGTTATAAACTATTAACTCTAAACTACCGGATGGTGATGGTTGGCACATAGTAGGTAGAATCTACTTTGGTGGAGATGTTGTTCTCCTGATGTTGCCGCTGGTTCTTTCCGATTACGAGTCCTGCCGTGCAGGAGCTGGATAGGAAGGTGACGATGGCTGAGCAAATCGCCACGATGAGATACCGGATGAATGCCTTCATGTTCTGGTTCATGATTTTTTCTGCCCCCTGCTAAGTTTCGCTTTTTCCTCTTTCCTCAGATTTCTCTTAGAAGAAGTACTTTGCGAAACGACTCGTTTCGAGGCTTGGAGTCTTGTTTTCATTACTTTTTTATTTTCCCAATTAGGGAAATATTTTTCTCCAACTGGGCAAGTGATTTTGCGCGCTTTCTGAATCACGATGCAAAGATACGAAATCCCGATTTATCAGGTGTGCGATAGCGTGCGATACCATGCGATACCGGAACATTTTCTTCAAAACACTCAACATTTAACACTTAACATTCAACATTAAAAAAGCCTCCGTTCCCAGCGATTCTATCGCTGGTCCGTCACCCGCCAAGTTAACATACTAAACATTAATCACTAACCCTTATCCCGGTTCCCCGAGGTTGTCGATAATAGCCTTCACCTGCTTGGGCGTGAACGACTTGCAAGTCTTTTCATACCCCATCTCCTGCAATTCATCCCAGAGCGGCTGGCAACGCCGAATCCAACTCATGAGATGATTCACGGCCGTGCGTGGCATACTCTCAGGAAAGTACATCAGCCCCAGTTCCTTCTTCGTATACGTGCGGTTTATAAAATCTTCCATAATCTCAATTTTTAAATCATTTGTTTTTCGGCTCCTTGCTTCCGGAAGTTGCAGCAGCCCCTAAAAGATAGTATTCGCTAAAATCCTTGCAGCCCGGTGGCAACTGGTGGTGAACCAGCTGGGGGAGCATCTCCCTGAGTTGCATGAAGAGGCTTTCGCCCGGCACATCCTGATCAGGAAACATATGGAATTCCACCTGATACAGTCTTCCGATATCCGTCAGCAGCTGCTTATCCTCGGGTTTGAGGAGCGTGGCAGAAGGGATGGCAATCGCCTTATGTCCGGCAGAAAGCATCGCCCAGCAGTCGCTACATCCCTCCGTAATAAACAGCCTATCGCCCGGTTTCAGTCTCTTCACAACCGGCAGGTTATAAATGCTGCATCTTGCGCCGTAAGGGAACCGGAAGCGGGGAGCATCCTGCTCCTTCTTGTAATCCAGGTTCCGGTTCTGGATTCCGATAAGCCGCCCATCGTTATCGAAGTAAGGAATCTGCAGCCAGTTGATGCCCTTCTTATCCGTCCAGGAAGTCAGTCGGCACCAGTTTACCACTCTCCAGTCAATCTTCCTCTCCTCGAAGAGAAATCTCCGAGCTGCCTGGTTGAGCCAGGGATGTTCGAAGAACCTAGCATACCTGCTTGCATCGAAGGAAGATTTCCCCGAATTGTCACCCGAAGAAGAACCATCGGATGAAGAGCCCGAAGAAGCCTCTCTGCCCGAAGAGCCCCCAAAGGAAGAGTTTTTCCCCGAAGAAGAATCCTCCTCCAGCTGAATCTGATGTTCCCCAGCGAGCCATCGGCAAGCCGCCGGAAAATCCTTCCCCAGGTATCGCATCACCAGGTCGATGGTGCCGATGGAGTTTCTCATGCATACATAGCATCTGCAGCTGTTCTTGGTCTTGCTGAACATAAGGCTGGCGTGGTGGTCGTCATGGAAGGGGCAGAGCGCCTTATGGTGCTCCACCTTCATCCCCATCTCTTTCGCAACCTTCTCTATCGGAAGCTCGCGCAGTTTCTGAATCTCATATTTCTCCATCATATCCCTTTCCCTTTCTTTTTCTTGGCATCAGCAGCCATCTCCTTCTGCCCGTCATCAGTAGCCTCTTTTTGTCCAGCATCAGCAGCCTCTTTCTGCCCGTCATCAGCCTCTTTCTTCTTTCTTTCAGAGCCGCCACTCTTGCCCCCGTTCCGAGCGATTCCATCGCTCGTCCCGCTTCCTGTCAAGTACTCCTCAGTCTTAGTATAAAGCCCCGTTTCTGCCGAAAAGGTGATAAACTTGCGAAACACCCATTTCCTGATTTGCCCCTTCGTGCCATCTTTCGATTTCCCCAGCTGCAAGCGGAGCGATTCCAGCTGCGCCTCGTTGAAAGGGTTTGGCAGGTCGTCAAGCAGGTTCTTAGGCCCTCTTCGCTGTGCCTCGCTTACCGAGTCAGCATCCTGGTTCAGCAGGTCGGCGAATAGCTGCATCTTGCTCCAGATATCATGATAAACCAGCCACTCCACAAGCTCACCCATCGCCTTCGTCCAAGTCTGGTCGTTCAGCACCCAGAGCAGGCAGCCCGCCTTCCATGCCGACACGATGGAGCGCTTTGAGATATCCCACAGCACATCATCATCCGTCAAGTCAGCAAGCGTAGCCATATCTGCCGCCAGACGGTCGGTAAGCGAGTTCAGAGGCTTGATGATAAACCGTCCCTTACAGATGCTGAGTTTCACCAGATACTCATCCAGCTTTTCAAAGAAACCGGCATCATATTCACCCTGTCTTGGAATCTTTCCCACTCGCGCCTGACGCGCCTTATAAGAGAATACCATTCGGCCGAAAGTACCATTGAAGAGCTCGTTCTTGTAAAACTTGCGGGCTGCAAATGGGGTAGAAGAGAGCGTGAGATTGGCGCGCAGAACCGGATTACCTGTTATGCCGTCTGCCGTTGCTCTCAGAGCTCCGGCTCGCTGGCGGTCGTAGATATTGCGCAGCATCTGAGATATCTGCTTATGTCCGCCACACATCCGGTCCGCCATCTCCACCTCGGGCAGATTGAGGTATTGCGTTCTCTCGCCCAACTTCTCGCATCCCATGGCATTCTGGATGAAGGCGGCGTTGGTGACATCTGAGGGTGGAAACCAGAAACTCACATCCGGGCGTGCCGGTTTCTCTTTGTTGGCAGACTTCGTTTTCATCTGTCTTTGCCATTCCACAAGCTTATCAAGTTCCTTCTCATCATGTTCACGGAAGTTGTGACAGATAGCTTCCACGATGTTGGACAGTTGTCCCTTATTACAGCCCGAATCGGCCACGAGATTGGCCATCATGCCACATAATTCCTTCCAACTGAGGTCGGGATATTGAAATTTCGCCTCACTTACCTGCGCTCCGAGTATCGGAAAGAGCATCGGAACTAAGGGCTCATGCATGTCTTTTGATACCTGAGAGAGCAAAAGTTGTACACATTCGGTGCCTTTTCCCAGCTTTGGCATCGCCGGAGCGGTTGAAATTGTGATATTATACTTCAAATTTTTTGTCTTCATTTCTTCTTAATTTATTGATTATGAGCTTTTTAGAGAGAAGTGGGGTTGGGTGGAGCGTTCCAGTTCCAGTTGTTCCAATTAATTTTTTGAGCGTTCCATTCCACCTTCTTATATATATAACTATCTATATATTAAGTAGTTATAGAGTCTCTATAAAGGGATATTGTCCTATGGAAACCTATTTGGAACAATTGGAACAACTGGAACAACTGGAACGCTTGCCCGAAAATCACTTCAGTTTTAATCCTGTTACCAGCCTCCCCGAAGTCCCCATTTCTTCTAGAAAGCCTCAACTCCGTTTATCTGTCATCACTCTTGCCGCTAATGATGCGCAGCTCGTCGGCGGCTCCCTGGCAGAAGTCCTGGAAGGTGAAGTGCTCTGAGAACTGCGGGCGGTTGAAGGTAGGGTAGAGCGTACCGTCTTTCTTCCGGTTCACGTTGATGTACTTTCCTTCATACACGTGCGGATTTCTCTGCACCACCTTCTGCAGCTTCTTCTCCTGGTCATTCTGCACAAAGGTGAAGTGGTCTTCGCCGTCGTGCGTAATGGCTCCATCCAGATACTCGCCAACGGCCATGCGCCCTGGCTCCTTAGTCATCAACTTGAGGTCGATACCCAATTCTGTGTTTGGGTAGAATCCCTTTCCTGCCTTACTTGAACTTTCGTTCATATTGCCATTTAATACTATATTCATTTTTACTTGAGTATTAAATAAGCCTCTCTGGTACGATGACGTTCGAAGAGGTTTCCCTGCCATCTTTTCTAGTACCATCATTCCCCATTTTGTGATTTGCAACTCGCCTGATGGGTAGTCATCCTGTTGTCAGATGACGGGTGCAAAAGTAAGAAGAAAAAGCCTGGCACAGATGCTTTTCCAAAGTGCCGTCTCCAAAGTTCTCTGAATTTCTCCGATTTTCTCTGTTTTTCTCTGATATTCTCTCTACGTATAGTCGCATTTTTGACTTAGGGGTACAAAAAAGCGACCGATACCTGAACAAAAATCAAGTATCGGTCGCTATCAGAAGATATAAATCTCTATCAGGAAAGCACTAGTCGCTATCGTCTTCTAGTCCTTATTATAATATTTACAGAAAGTCTTGTATCCGAACCCACCTTTCTCAATCGGCATACCCATGCGTATCAATTCTTCATGGGCATTTTTTGTGTTTTGTGGCAGCAGCACCTTGCCCTCCTTTTTCAGTATGTTCAGTCTCTTACAGATTTCCTGTACGTCAAATTGTTTTACCAGTCTCTCCACCTCTTTATGCACTTTCCATCCTTCGTCTTCATCGAGTGCAGGATGCACAAAATGGAAGAGTTCCTTCTGAAAACCTTCTCCTGCTGCTTCATTGGTTTCACTAGCTTTTTCTGTCACCTCTGCCTCGTAATTCTCCTCCGTCACCTCTGTTTCTTCAGCAAAAAAATCCTTTGCAATCTTCATCATCTGCTGTGCAGACAGATTGCCCTGGATAGTCAGTTCTTTGTGCTGGTTGTTGTAAATAACATTGCCTGCATAATAATTATTACTCATATTTCTTCCTTTTTTTATATTCTTGTAATATTTTTGTATGTCTATAATTCTGATGGCAGCAGAGCAGAATTCCCTTCTTCCTGGTGGTCAAGATGCAGATGCTTACTATGAACATCAAATGTAGAATCTCCTGCATGATAGTGCTCTGCCTGAATCGTAGGCTTCTTTGCCACCTCTTTTAAAGCCTTCGTCTGTTCCTTGATGGCATTAATCTGTATACCTTCTCTTGCCTCTTCAGAAAGGAAACGCTCAGTCATATTGTCAACCCGAAGTTTATACTCTGGGGGTAAATATGAAATCTCGTGGTAGATGAATCTCTGCAAAACCTCAACATCTTCTCGTCTGACTAGAGTTTGGCTGTACTTGATGATTTTATCAATAAGGTAGTCTTCCTTCTGGCTTGTTAGAGATGGGGTAGGAGCAAAGCTGTTTGTTGGCAGCCCCAAACGCATGCGCAGACGGTCTCTAATCACGAAAGCAGTAAGCAATTGGCGATACTTATCCAAAGGAATGCGTGTGTAGTGAGCGCGTATGAGCATGGCTATCTTATCATCATTGGAATAAGGAGCCAATGCCGGAATATTGGAAAGTTCTGTCTCTATATCTTCCAACCATGACATCATTTTCAAATTATCTGGTTTATGACAGTCGGCACCTTTTAAGTGCAACCAGTCATGCCATGCCCTTTCTGCTTCATGGGTGGATAGTAGATGGGGGAGCCAGCTTTTGCGGAGCTTCTTCTGGCGACCCTCATTGCATAAACCGCTCAATAAGTGTTCTAGTTCATTCGCCATATAGCGCATCTTGTCGCCCTTTTTTGCTTCCATAGCTTTTATGACATTCTCTATTCCCTCCTTCGCTTCGTACCATAGAGCGTATTTTCCCATTGCTATTAAAGTCTCTGTGTATTCCTGAAGCTCCTCTTCTTCATCAGAAGTTAACGTCTCATGTCTCAGAATATCTAGCATCATCATCGTAGCATCTTCTACGCATAAAAACTCCTCTGTCATAGGAAATAAAGGCAGGGACGGCTCCCATTCTTTCCAATGGTCTTTATGCAAGATGGGCACAATTGGAGTAGAATCAGTTTCTGCTTCAACAAAAAAATAGCCCTCTGCAGAAATTATAACCTCCTTAACCCGAGCGCGGAAATAACCCCGTCCGCTGGTTGTCAATGCAGCCTGAGCCAATGATTTGTATTCTTCTCTATTACGTACATAGCCTGCCTTCCGACTCGCAAAGCGCGCAACAAAAGCTTCTTCATCAGTTTCGTTAGTAGGTTCGGGTTTTACCGAAACATAGGGGTGCTTTCTGGCCAGCATGGTCAGAAATTCTATTAACGGAATATTTCCTCCTTTTTTTACTTTCCTCTTTTTAATTCTAACCGGTATTATGGTAAATAGGTGCTATAAGATAAAGAAAGAGGTGAAATTTGGAGCCTGAAAATGGAACCGGTTCACCCCTTTCTGATCATTACTTCCTTTCTGCCTGTTCTGAGATTAATTCTCATTTCAATCAAATAGAAGAAAGCACGGAAACAAGTATAGTTTCTTCTTTGCCATTTTATTCTGTTTCAAAATTTTAGGATTGCTTTATTCTGTCGGCAAAATTACATTAAAAGTACGAAATAGCCAAGTAAAACTAAGAAAATTAGCATATTTTCTTAAAAAAATTAAAACCGAGTACCCTTAAAGCCATCTGAATACGTAATATGATTAGTTTTTAGTAACTTTGCAACATAAAATTAAAAAATAGAAATGAAAAAAGTATTTTTAATCTTTCAATTACTCCTTGTAGTAATGCTGGCTCAGGCGCAGATGATGAACCCTGTGAAGTTCACCAGCTCGCTGAAAACAGACGGAAGTGCTGTGGCCGAAATCGTGTTTAGCGGAAAAATCCAACCGGGATGGCACGTCTACTCTACCGGTTTGGATGGCGATGGTCCGATTTCCGCTTCGTTCAACGTAAACAAGCTTGAAGGAGCTGAGCTCGTAGGTAAACTTCAGCCACGCGGCAGAGAGATTGCAAAGTTCGACCCTCTCTTCGAGATGAAACTCCGTTATTTTGAAGGTAGCGTTACCTTTGTACAGAAGGTGAAGTTTACCCAACCTAATTATCATATTGATGCCTATCTGGAGTATGGCGCCTGCAACGACCAGAACTGTCTGCCACCAAGCGAGGCAGCATTTAAGCAGAGTGGTAAATCGCCAGCCGTTGATACTCCTGCAGCTGGGGCAAAAGATGCGAAGGCGATTGATCCTGCCCTTGCAGCCAAGATGAAGGCCGATTCGCTTGCCAAGGCTGCAGCCCTGGCTCAGACCGATAGTGCTACTCAGCCCGTAGATTCCGCAGCTTTGGCATCTGCTATGGAAAATCTGAACGTCAAGGACTTATGGAAACCGGTTGTTAAAGAACTTCAGGCTTTTGGCGGAGCTAACGACATCGCCAACCATTCGCTCTTCTATATCTTCTTCATCGGTTTCGTGGGCGGTCTGCTTGCGCTCGTCATGCCTTGCATCTGGCCTATCATCCCGATGACCGTAAGTTTCTTCCTGAAGCGTGCTAAGAACGATAAGAAGAAAGGTATCCGCGATGCGATTACTTATGGTTTGAGCATCGTAGTCATCTATCTGGTTTTGGGTCTTGCCGTAACAGCCATCGCAGGTCCTAGCACCCTGAATGCGCTCAGCACAAGTGCCGTTTTCAACATCATCCTCTTCCTCCTGCTTGCCGTTTTCGCCTTCTCGTTCTTCGGTTGGTTCGAAATCAAATTGCCTGACAGTTGGGGAAATGCGGTAGACAACAAGGCTTCCAGCACCACGGGTATGATTTCTATCTTCCTGATGGCTTTCACCCTGGTATTGGTCAGCTTCTCCTGTACAGCTCCAATCATCGGTTTGCTGCTGGTTCAGACCGTTACTTCCGGCGACTGGCTCGCTCCTACCGTGGGAATGTTCGGTTTTGCACTTGCTCTGGCGCTCCCATTCACCCTCTTCGCCCTCTTCCCATCATGGTTGAAGTCGGCTCCTAAGTCGGGTTCGTGGATGGAGACTATCAAGATTGTGCTCGGCTTCATCGAGCTTGCCTTCTCTCTGAAGTTCCTCTCTGTAGCCGATCTGGCTTACGGCTGGCACATCATGGACCGCGAGGTATTCCTCTCTCTCTGGATTGTCATTTTCGGTCTGTTGGGTCTCTATCTCATCGGCAAGCTGAAGTTCCAGGTTGATGCAATCGGGGGCGACATCAACAAGCCTATGCCTGTAGCCTGCATCATGTTGGGTCTCTGTTCTTTGGCATTCTCGGTTTACATGATTCCAGGTCTCTGGGGCGCTCCTTGCAAGGCTGTGAGCGCATTTGCTCCACCTATTAATACACAGGACTTCAACCTCAACACCAAAACCATAGAGCCTGCTTACAAGGATTATGAGTTGGGAATGGCTGCTGCCAAGGCTGCCGGCAAACCGGTATTGCTTGATTTCACGGGTTATGGTTGTGTAAACTGCCGCAAGATGGAGGCTTCTGTCTGGACAGATCCATCGGTTGCCGATAAGCTGGCAAAGGATTATGTTCTCATCTCACTTTATGTAGATGACAAGACTCCTCTTCCTGAGCCTATGGAGGTAACGTTTAATGGCGAGAAGCGCACCCTGCGAACCGTTGGCGACAAGTGGAGTTATCTGCAGGCAAGCAAGTTTGGAGCTAATGCCCAGCCATTCTATGTGGCTATTGACAACGATGGCAATCCTCTTGCAGCAGCCTTCAGTTTCAAAGAAGATGTTAGTGCTTATCTCGACTTCCTGAACAAGGGTCTGGATAATTACAGAAACAAATAATATATGATTTAATAGTTCAAATAAGGCCGGTATTGGTTCATTTAAGTAGATTTATGAAGGATAAATTTCAATAGATTAGTTTATTCAAGGTAGATTTATTTAGGATTATTACTCCCCCGACAGATATGGTTTCCAAGCCATCCTGTTGGGGGATTTTTTGTATAGGCACCCAAAAATAAAGGCACAAAAAAATAGGGCCTGTTTCACAACAGACCCTAAACATACTTACTAAAACTAAATTAACCACTAAAAAAACTAATATTTTTTAATCCTAGAAAATAAGGTGATTAACACCTTTAATCTAAAAACCTAATCTATGACACGAAATCATCCCGATTTCTTGATTGCAAAGATAGGGCTTTTATATGAAACCGCCAAACTTTTTCCCAACTTTTTTTCTATGAGTGGGCTTTTTTATCGGGATTTCACATTATTTAATCAATAAGCCCCCTACTTCACATTTTAGAACCTATAGCCAACGGTCATCAGCAACTGATGGCGCTTGTTGTCAACCTTTGTTGCAGGAGCTGCATTCGCACCAAGCTCCTCCCAGGCTGCAAATGGATAGAAGTCACCATTCTGACAGCTGTACTGGTAAGCCACATCAATAGACAGCTTCTCGTAGTTGAAACCTACGCCGGCTGTAAATCGGTTAGTCGCCTTCCAGTTGGTATAATCTGTAGAGGTGGCGTAGATTGTTCCCTGAGAAGGAATAGTCTGGTCACGGTCTGCGCCCTCCTTGAACATCGGAGAAACGTAATTATAACCCAGGCGGAGCGCCAACATACTGACAGGCTTGTATTCCAGACCCAGCTTCAGCGTGCTCACGCCCTGCAACGACTGTTTGGTGTGGTCATTCATGAGGTCGTCGCTTGAACTGGTTTCATAATATTCGTCCCAATAACCATCATAATAACCGCCATCCTTCACACGATTATCCATGTGATTGTACCATGCATACTCGTAAGTAGCACCCAGGGCAAGATTGCTGCCAATGGTATGCCCCAAGCTAATACCCGTCTTCCAAGCCGTATTCAGACGATAATCGAGGCTGGAACTGTTCGTATTGCTAGCCTCAGCATAATTGCCCTTATCGTCCGTTATATTCTTGTCAACGAGTTCCAGGTCAGCTGTTCCATCCATCGACAAATCATAAAATACTGGCGAATTGACATAAGCACCAATACGGAAAGGAGAATCTTCTACCGGACGGAAGATAATACCCAGTTTTGCATCATAACCCGTACCCGTAATACGCTGGCTTTCCCAAGCTGTTCCGTAAGCCTCCTTATCAGCCACATAATTCTCTGTATAAACAGAATTGCTGCGGTAATGAACATCATGAATGCCCAAGGTGAAGCCCAACCATACGCGGTCGTTGAAACCTACGCTAATGTTGAAATCATATTCGCCTATGTAGCCCTTCTGATACTGGCCAAAAAGGAATGAACGGCCATCGTAGGTCATCTGGTTTCCATTCTCGTCTTTGCCCATCAACGCATTATAGTTAGCATCTACCGCATTCCAAATCTGATCGCCTGCATCTTTACCATGTTCCTCATCCAATTTTTTAGCGTAAGCCGTCTTGGCAGAAGCCCATTTGGTTTGAGATGCTCCGTTGAGATAATTGGCTGCAGAAAGAATCTGAGAGAAATTTGTGCTCTTGTGATAGTTAAAACCGAAGTTGAGTTTTACATTCGAATCGCCATTTGTAGCAGCCCAAACGAAACCAATCTGGTCGAAACTAGGAACCGATTTCTTTCCGTCGAAGCCAAATGGAGTTTTATCGAAATTGAGTTCCGTATCAGCTCCAGGCTGAGCCACAACGCCAGCCGAGAAACTTGCCATGCTCTTTCTGAACAGACCCAAACCGGCAGGGTTGCTGGAAATGGTAGAAATATCTGCGCCCAAGGCTTCCATAGCTCCACCCATACCTACATAGCGTGCAGTACCCGTGAGGGAATTTTCTGCAAACTTAGTATCCTGATAAGTTTCCTGAGCCAACATTGGGGCTGACATGAGTCCCAATGAAGCCAGGAATAAATATTTTAAATTCTTCATAATCTCTTAATTCTTAAGGTCTTCATTCCCAGATGAAAGTTTTCATTTTCGAAAATTGTCTTCATTTTCAGAACAAAGCCCAAGCTATTAACTATAAACTATTAACTATAAGCTGAAAAGCGACTATCTTCTTCCACCAAAGCCGCCGCCACCTGAGCGACTGCCGCCTCCGAAGCTACCGCTTCCTCCGCCAAAGCTTCCACCACCGGAATGCGATCCGCCTCCGAAACTGGCTCCACTACGGTTTCCGAATCCGCCAAAGTTGCTGCGGTCGAAGTTGTTGGTATTATTATTGTTGCGAACGCTATTGTAACGGCCATTACCGTTGATGCGACCGCCGAAATTGCGGTTTCTGTTGCTTCGGTAAGTACTGTTGCCAGCATAGCCTTTATCGCCATTATAACGATAAGTTCTGCTTCCTGCATAACCGCCCGAATTGCGTCCACCATAGCTAACATGTCCGATTACCGGACCGCCCCAATACCAAGGATTATAGCAGCCGCCCCAGCCATAATACCAAGGGTCGTACCAGCCACCATACCAGCCGCAGTAACCATAATACCATGGATCATACCAAGGGTCGAACCAAGGATCATACCAGCCGGCATAATAGCCGTAGCGCCAAGGATTGTGCCAGCTCCACATGCGGCTGCGCCAGTAGTAAGGACCGTAACCATAATAATCGTAGAACCACGGATCATAGAATCCGTCCCATCGGCTCATCTCGCGTGTGCGTACGAAATCTTCATCCCTGTCAGCATACTTCTGGGCGAAGTAAGCATCATCATAAATGCTGTCTGGCGCCACACCCTTGCCCACATGGAACTGAATAATGTCGTTGCCCAGGGAATCTTTCCCTACATTCTCATAATGGCTGAAGATTCTGCCGCCTCGATTGTATTCATCAACCGAACGGTCGCTTCCGCTCCAAAACAGCCGATAAACACTATCTCTACGTGCCCGCTGTTCAGCATACTGGCGCTGGAGCAGAGCCCGTCTTTCAGCCTTTTCTTTGGCCTCCTTCTTCGGATTGAAGTAGAGGTCATCGTCCTGTGCCATCGAAGTGAGTGGCATCGCAGCTGCGATAAGGACTGCAAGAAGATACTTTCTTTTCATATTCTGTTCTCCTATTATTTTTTTCTCCATTTTTCTCTTTCCAGATCCATCATAAACCATCAGGAAAAATACTCCCGAAAGAGCCCTTTTCTGATTATATAATAATCTGAATGCAAAAATATTGCTTATCTTTATGCAAAAATACAGAATTTCCCTAAATAATTGTAGGTTTTCCCCTATTTTTTTATAATTTTGCAGAAGATTTAAAACAAATCTAGCTTTTTTGAACATTCGAAGGCGTTTTTAGACAAGAAATTAATACAAATTAAATATGAAATATTTAGTAGCAACATTCACAATTGAAACGACTGCCGACTTGATGCAGGACTGTCAGGATCTGCTTGCCGATGGTGCAGCCGAAGTCGGATTTGAATCTTTTGAAGAAACAGAAACCGGACTGAAAGCGTATGTGCAGAAAGAACTCTTCGACAAAGAGCTGCTGGATGACCGTCTTTCTGATTTCCCTATTGGGGATGCGGAAATTACCTACGAGGTGAAAGATGCAGAATACAAGGATTGGAACCAGGAATGGGAAGAACAGGGATTCGAACCAATTTATGTGGACAACCAGGTGGTGATTTACGATGCGAAACATCCCGAACTCTATCCCGATACGAGCAACAGACCCGACATGATAGAAATAGGTATTGAGGCGAAACTGGCGTTCGGAACAGGAAACCACGAAACCACACGCATGATTATTTCGCAGCTGCTCCACATGCCTATCAGAACCAAGCGCATCCTGGATTGCGGAACGGGTACGGGAATACTTGCCCTCACCTGCTCAAAACTCGGAGCGAAAGACGTGGTAGGCTACGATATTGACGAGTGGAGCGTAGAAAATGCCAAGCATAATGCCGTGCTCAACGGCGTAACTAACATGGAAGTACTCTTTGGCAACAGTCAGGTAATCAACCACATCAGCGGCGTTTTCGACCTGGTTCTAGCCAACATCAACCGCAACATTCTGCTCGACGACATGCGCGCTTTCCGTAGCGTGATGAACATCGGCGGAACCCTGGTTTTGAGCGGCTTCTACGAAGAAGATATTCCTGTACTCCTGGAGAAAGCTGAAGAACTGGGAATGCATGAAATAAACAGACAGATTGACAACAATTGGGCCTGCCTTGTTTTAGGTTCATAAAGATTCTTTTCTGATTCTAAACATTCAGAACAAAAAATCTGAAATCAGAAATATCAGATTAAAACATACGAATAAAGGTTGGATTTTCGCATATTGCCAAAAGTCCAACCTTTATTCCATGAATTTCTTCTCATTATTATTGCTTCCTATGCAGAGCTGCTTGAGCTCATAATAACTGCCGTTGTAAATATTGAAATCTACGTAGCCTTTAATGCCCGGCAACTTGCCCACATCCGTATGCTGCCAGAACTTCCATTTGCCCTTATACTGAACCTTGTCAACATAATAGTGGGCTATCCAGTAAGGATAATCTTCGAAGACAGGCGCACTCAGATATTGCTCCTTGAATTTATAATAGGTGTAGATGATAGGTTTAACATGATACTTATCCTCTACAATATGCAGCCAGGTAAGCACATCACGCTGGAAATCCTCCACACTCTTATCTGCCGGCTTATGTTCTATATCCAGTACCGGAGGCAAATCGCCATCCGTAAGATGAACCTGGTCTAGGAAATAATAGGCCTGTTTTCGGGCTGTCGACTTATTGCTCCAGAAATGATAAACACCCCGGATGAAACCGAAATCGCGAGCCTGATTAAAGTTCTCGCGAAAATTCTCATCGAGCCGTGAAGAACCTTCCGTACTCTTGATGATGACGAAGCGCACAGGACACCCCTTGATCATCGCATTCTTGAGCTGTTCCCAGTCTATCTTGCCCTGATAATGCGAAATGTCGATTCCATGAATCTCGTAACCTTCAGGATATTCAGCATCGCCATAAAGCGCACGCCATCGGAAACCAGTTGGCCCTACAAAGAAATGATAGAACAGAAAGACATAGAGCACGATAACCGCCGTTCCGCCTATCCACCACGCCCAACGGGGATAGCGTTGCAAAAAAGAAGACGAACGCCTTCTACCACGGGAGCCGCCACGCCGAGGAGTTTTCTTTCTCGCCATGGCACTCTTTTTCTGTGAAGAAGCCGTTCGTCTTGTTGACATATTAAAAAATATTTATTCTATTTTTTACTTAGCCTGCTCCAACTGGAGAGTCTTTGTGGTCTGGTCGCAAACCTCAGAAGGACCCCAGTACTGGATAGGACCTGGATAAACGTAAGCTGTTTCCTTAGCCCACTCATCACGCTTAGAAGCGAAGAACTTGAATGGAGCGCCATCCAGCTCAACGAGAGCCTTGCGGATAACTGGCTTGTTAGCACCATTACGACGCTCGATGTTCATCATCATAGTGATTGGCACACCACCTGCAATCCACTCTGCTGCAGGAGCTGTTGTGTTCTTGATGATTGACATGTAACCGGTCTTGCCGTTAGCGATGAGGCGTGAAGCGTTGAAACCGAGTGAGTAGCAGTAGTCAGCATCGTAGTTAGAAGGAGCTGCGCAACGTCCCTCGTAACCGAAGAAGTGGTGCTGTGCAGAGAACTTACCAACAAACTTGCCTTCCTTCTTCCATGCAGCCAACTTCTCAGCTACCATGCGAGAAAGCAACTTCTCTGTCTCGATGAGAGAAACCTGTACGTTTCCGTGAGGGTCGCGGTCGAGGCAAAGCTGGCGAGCTACGTCAGCTGGCAAAGACTCCAATACTGCGAGGTTGTCCTTAGCGATGGCACCCTTAACGAATGCAATCTGCTCCTCAGCACTTGCAAACTCACGGCTCTCGCCTGTTGCAGGGTCTGTAAGAACCTCGTTCAATTCTGCGATAAGCTTCTTGATAGCTGGGATGAACTCGATCAGGCCCTCTGGGATGAGAACAGTACCGAAGTTGTTACCCTCAGCAGCACGGTTAGCTACTGCAGTTGCAATATAAGTAACCACATCATCGAGTGACATTTCCTTAGCCTCTATCTCCTCTGAAATCAAGCAGATGTTTGGCTGAGTCTGGAGAGCGCACTCAAGAGCGATGTGAGATGCTGAACGACCCATCAGCTTGATGAAGTGCCAGTACTTACGTGCTGAGTTACAGTCGCGCTCGATGTTACCGATGAGCTCAGAATATGTCTTGCAGGCTGTATCGAAACCGAAAGAAGTCTCAATCTGCTCGTTCTTCAAGTCGCCGTCGATAGTCTTAGGGCAACCGATTACCTGTACGCCATACTTCTTGGCAGCATAGTATTCTGCGAGAACACAAGCATTGGTATTTGAGTCGTCACCACCGATGATGACAAGTGCCTTGATGCCGAGTTCACGAAGAATCTCAATACCCTTCTCAAACTGGTCTTCCTTCTCAAGCTTGGTACGTCCGGAACCGATGATATCGAAACCACCAGTATTGCGGTATTCGTCCATGATTTCAGAAGTAATCTCCATGTACTTATGGTCAACGAGACCACCAGGACCGAGGATGAAACCATAGAGCTTGTTAGCTGGGTTGAGAGACTTCACACCGTCGAAGAGACCAGAAATCACGTTGTGACCGCCAGGAGCCTGACCACCTGAGAGGATAACACCTACGTTGAAAGCAGGAAGTTCCTTAGCCTCACCTGCCTCGAATGTAATAACAGGCATTCCATAAGTGTTAGGGAACAACGCCTTGATTTCATCCTGATTACCTACTGACTGTGTTGCTGCACCTTCAACTGCCTTTACTGGGCCCTGGAGAGCCTTAGGCAATTTTGGCTGATAAGCAGCTCTTGCAATCTGCAATGCACTTTTTTCCATAATTCGTTTTTTATTTTAATTAGTTGAAACTTCAAAAACATCTGCAAAAATAACTCTTTTCTGCGAGATACGGAAAGAAAAATGCTAAAAATGCGTTAATAGATACATTTTTTCCCAAAAAATGATGTTATTTCAAAGAAAATGATTATCTTTGAGCGATATTTTTAATTATTCATTAATTAGGAGAAAAGAATTATGGCTAATAAAAGAGATTTAAAGCGCACGATCAACTACATTACAAGCGAACTTTTCGCCGAAACAGTAGCTGCATCTTTGTATAATGGTAAGCCTACACAGGAAGATGTGGATGGCATTCTTTCAGCTATCGTCATGATCAACGGCGATTACATCAGCCGCGTGTCTCACCCGGAACCGGGAATCACGAAGGGTGAATATTATAAGAAACTCACAGTCGACTTCAACAAGCAGGTGAGCGAAATCATCGACCAGATTTCAAACCTGGCATAATCCTTTCATCATCAGAATCAGGAAATACACCTATTTAAATATATGATAAAAGGAATTTGTCAATGGATATTGTATAAGCGCTTGGGCTATAAGAAAATCATCACCCAGGAGCTTCCTGAAAAGTATATTATCTGCATGGCTCCGCACACCAGCAACTGGGATCTGATCCTAGGCCAGCTCTTTGCCCATGCTGAGGGAATCAAATGTAATTTCCTCATGAAAAAGGAATGGTTCTTCTGGCCGCTAGGTCCTATCTTCAGAAAGATGGGAGGTATTCCTGTGTGGAGAAGCAAACATACTAGCATGACGGATAATCTGGCTGCAGAAGCGGATAAGCGCAAGGCTTTCGGACTGTGCATTACGCCCGAAGGTACCCGCTCGCTCAACCCGGAATGGAAAAAGGGATTCTATTTCATAGCCCTCAAGGCGCATCTGCCTATCCATCTCTATGGGCTTGACTATGAGAAGAAGGCCATCCAATGCACCAGGCAGATTATCCCGTCAGGAGATGTTGACAAAGACATGCGTGAAATCAAGTTGTACTTCAAGGATTTCAAAGGAAAGAAACCGGAGAAGTTCACAATCGGAAATATTGATTAAACCTTAGAAGATAACGGTTTAGTCAGCTATTAAAGAAGGAGTATTCGTAAAGTGAAACACCAAAACATAACATATTGTTTGATAAGCAGTTTGCTGTTAGCCGCTGGAGCTTCGCTTCAGGCTAACGGCAAATCGTTTTTTCCTATCTACGACGAGGCTAACAGCGGCGCATGGCAAGGCATAGATTATGATGGCGACCCATGGGTGTTTAATGTTTCCCGCCCTTATTTCGTTACGGCAGGACTACAGAACAGGCACCTTTCGCTATGGGCTTCGCACGGACGGTATTATTATGCCGACAGAGATGTATGGAAATGGCAACGCCCTAACCTGTTTTGCACAAACGAAGATCTTTTTACCCAAACCATCGTCGTGCCCTACCTCATCCCGATGCTCCAGAATGCGGGAGCCATCGTCTTCACACCCCGTGAAAGAGACTGGCAGAGGAACGAAATCGTCATCGATAATGATGATGCTGTCAAGTCGGTTTATTATTTCGAAAAGGAGGCGAGCAAGCGATGGAAAAAATGCGATTCGCTCGGTTTTGCCAACCGCTACCGACTGAAAGATGGGGAAAATCCGTTCCGCATGGGAACCGTGAGACAGGCGAAGGCTACCAAGCGCAAGAAAACTAGCCAGGTAAGCTACCAGCCCCGTTTCAAGGAAGCCGGCAAATACGCAGTCTACGTAAGCTACCAGTCGCTCCCCAAGAGCGTGAGCGATGCAAAATACATCGTTTATCACAAGGGCGAAGCCACGGAGTTTTCCGTTAACCAGCGCATGGGCGGAGGTACCTGGGTTTACCTGGGCACCTTCGATTTCGATAAGGGCTGCAACGAGTTCAACCGGGTAGTCTGCACCAACAAGGCTTCACGCCGTGGAGTAGTAACTACAGATGCTGTCCGCTTTGGCGGCGGCATGGGAAACATAGAGCGTGGCGGTTACACCAGCGGATTGCCCCGTTGCCTGGAAGGAGCCAGATACTACGCCCAATGGGCTGGTGCTCCCTATAAGGTTTATGGAGGCCGAAAGGGAGAAAATGATTACGCCGACGACATCAACACCCGTTCGCTTATGACCAATTGGCTGGGCGGCGGTTCGGTTTACATGCCTGCCAAAAATGGCAAGCATGTGCCTATAGAACTCTCGCTGGCACTTCATAGTGATGCGGGTTACAATAAGGACGGAAAATCTACCGTTGGAGCCCTTGCTATCTGCACCACAGATTATAACGACGGAATACTGAACAGCGGAATCTCCAGATTCACATCCAAGGATTTCGCCAGGGCTTTGCGCGATAATCTCGTTACGGATCTGACGGCTCAGTTCGGAGAATTCGGCAAGCGCTACCTATGGGACAGAAACTATTCTGAAACCCGTCTGCCGGAAGTTCCGTCGGCTATTCTCGAAATGCTTTCGCATCAGAATTTCCCTGACATGAGAATTGCTCAGGATCCGCTCGGAAAGTTCTATATCGCACGCTCCATCTACAAAACTATCCTGCGCTTCGTAAGCAGCAATCATGGAACCCGATACGTGGTCCAGCCGCTGGCTCCGCAGAACTTCAGCGTTACGCAGAACCAAGGCGTTGCCCTACTCTCATGGACTGCCCAGCTGGACAAGACGGAACCATCTGCCCGCCCTACTTCTTACATTATTTATAAGGCTGAGGGACAAGGCGGTTTTGACAACGGAACCATCGTGAACACCACCCGCTGCCAGATGCAGCTGGAACCGGGCAAACTTTACCATTTTAAGGTGGCTGCGGTTAATGCAGGAGGAGAAAGTTTCACCACCGAAACCCTCTCTGTGCTCTATAATCCTGCTGCCAGCAAGTCTGTGCTCATCGTAAACAATTTCCATCGCCTTGCCTCTCCGCAGGTCGTGGATGATGAGGAAAAGCAGGGATTTGACCTCAATCAGGATCCGGGCGTAAGCTACGGACTGACGGCGGGATGGAGCGGCAAGCAACAGGTGTTCGACAGAAGCAGAATGGGCAACGAAACCAGTTTCGGACTCGGTTTCAGCGGCAACGAAATGATTGGCAAGTTTGTGGCAGGCAACGACTTCAACTACGTTCAGGCGCATGCTACAAGTATTGCGGCTTCGGGCAAATATAATATTTCCAGCTGTTCGAGCGAAGTCATCGCCAGCGGCAGGGTTCAGATGAAGAACTATCAGGCAGTTGACCTCATCAACGGACTGGAGCGCCATGACGGCTATACTCACGCCTACTTCAAGTCGTTCACGCCTGCCCTGCAGAACAGCATCAGGCAATACGCCAGCCAAGGCGGCAGAATCCTGATAAGCGGTTCTTACACCGGAAGCGACATGCAGACTGAAGAGGAACAGGCGTTCCTGAGCGATATTCTGAAACTCAGCTATGAGCCTACAGGTTCTACGGCCATCACCAGGGACATCAATCCCGAAGATTCAACCGTAACAGAACGAGACAGTATTGTCTGCACTTCGCCTAACGTCAAGGGATTAGGTCTGCAGTTCAGCTATTATAACGAGCTGAATGCCCAGCATTATGCGGCAACCCATCCCGAGATATTGAAACCGGTTGGCAATTACGCCTTCACGGCGATGCAATACGATACGGGAACGAGTGCGGCTGTTGCCTACAAGAGCACAACTTACCGCAGCTTCGTCATGGGATTCCCGCTGGAATGCATCATCGACGAAAGAACCCGCACCAGCGTGTTGCTCGGCATTCTCAAATTTCTGACAGATTAAATTCAAAGTAAAACAGATAAAAAAATTTAAGCTTATGTATAAGATTCAAGCCAACCAGTCTGGCACTCGCTCTATCGAAGTGAGCGACCAGCATTTAGAGACCATCGAAAAGTATCAGTTACTCCGCAACCTCGTAGACAGCAACGGCATTATCGACGAGGAAGTGCTCGATAAACTGAAACTTAATGTGCGTTCACTCCTCGAGAGCAGCGACATCAAGGATAAGGAGTTGCTAGATCTCTGTCTCGACGTCATCTACAATCAGAACATGAAGGCGCTCGGTCTTCACAACCTCGTTCTGCTCTACGTAGACTGGAAAGACAAGAAGCAGGCTGAGGCTGCAGCAGATGCAGAACCAGACGCAGTAAATGATTAAAAAATATTGAATGGATTATAAGTTAACAGATTTCTTACCTACCACCAAGAAAGAATGCGAGTTGCGCGGATGGGACGAACTCGACGTCATCCTCTTTTCAGGAGATGCTTACGTTGACCACCCATCCTTCGGCCCTGCCATCCTCGGACGAATATTGGAAGCCAACGGCTATCGGGTAGCCATTGTTCCCCAGCCCGACTGGCACGGCGATTTCCGAGACTTCAAGAAACTCGGTCGCCCTCGCCTCTTCTTTGGTGTTTCTCCGGGTGCCATGGACTCGATGGTGAACCGCTACACGGCCAACCGCCGCATGCGTAGCGAGGACGCTTTCAGTCCCGACTCCCGCCACGACATGCGCCCCGACTATCCATCTATCGTCTATACGCAGATACTGAAGAAACTCTTTCCCGACGTACCTGTAGCACTAGGCGGTATTGAGGCTTCGTTGCGCCGCATCAGCCACTACGACTATTGGAAAGACGAGCTCCGCAAGTGCATTCTCTGCGATTCGGGCGCCGACCTCATTCTCTACGGAATGGGCGAACGTTCTATCGTTGAACTAGCCAATGCCTTTGCAGAAGGCAAGACGCTTAGCCAAATCCACGAAATGCCGCAGGTGGTTTTCTACTGCAAGGAAAGTGAGATTCCGGGCGGTTTCAAGGACGACGACATCATCCTCCACAGCCACGAAGAATGTCTCCACAACAAGAAGGGACAGGCTGAGAACGTGCGCCATCTGGAGGAAGAAGCCAACAAGATGCATGCTCAGCGCATGATTCAGGAAGTTGACGGCAAATATGTAGTGGTGAATCCGCCTTTCCCGCTGATGACTACCGCGGAACTGGATGCGGCTTTCGACCTGCCTTATACGCGTTTGCCTCATCCTAAATACAAGGGCAAGACCATTCCTGCCTACGAGATGATCAAGTTCTCCGTGAACCTTCATCGTGGCTGTTTCGGCGGCTGTTCTTTCTGTACCATTTCTGCCCATCAGGGTAAATTCGTGGTTTGCCGCAGCAAGGAGAGCATTCTGAAGGAGGTGAAGAAAATCATCCAGATGCCTGATTTCAAGGGCTATCTGAGCGATTTGGGCGGTCCTTCTGCCAACATGTACGGAATGCACGGCAAGAATCAGAAAGCCTGCGAAGTGTGCAAGCGCCCGTCGTGTGTAAACCCTCAGATTTGTCCGAACCTCAATACCGACCACAGCAAGCTTTTGGAGATTTATCATGCTGTAGATGCTTTGCCGGGAATCAAGAAGAGTTTCATTGGTAGTGGTGTGCGTTACGACCTTCTGCTGCATAAGAGCAAGGACGAAAAGGTGAATCAGGCGGCTAGAGAATACACGCGCGAACTGATTACCAAGCACGTGAGCGGCCGACTGAAGGTGGCTCCCGAACATACGAGTCCGGAGGTTTTGAAGTTCATGCGCAAGCCATCGTTCGACCTCTTCTACGAGTTCAAGCGCATCTTCGACAAGATTAATAAGGAAGAAGGTCTTAACCAGCAGATCATTCCTTACTTCATCAGTTCGCATCCGGGCTGTCATGAAGAAGACATGGCCGAACTTGCCGTCATTACGAAGGGACTGGACTTCCATCTGGAGCAGGTGCAGGATTTCACCCCTACTCCTATGACCATTTCTACCGAGACCTGGTATACGGGGTACGATCCTTACACCCTGGAGCCGGTCTTCAGCGCCAAGACTCAGAAAGAGAAGCTTGCCCAGCGCATGTTCTTCTTCTGGTACAAGCCTGAAGAGCGCCGCGCCATCGAGAGTGAACTTCGCCGGATAGGCAGAGCCGACCTCATCGACAAACTCTACGACAGGAAGAGCATGGGTGGCAGTTTCAAGGGTAAGAAGACGCATTATGACGATAAGGCGATAGGTTCTACATACGATAATCCTGGTGTAGGAAAAGGTGCTAAAGGCAAGCGTGGAACTGGCAGAAATGCGTCTGACCGCTATGCACCAAAGGGTTTCGGAAATGTAGGCTGCTATGATGAAGATAAATATCTGAACGAAGGCCGCCCATTAAGCGGAGGTGCCGGCTTCTTCAAGAACAAGAAGAAAAAGAGCTTCAACCCTAATTTCGACAACGACAACCACAGTCGCAAGAACCGCTACAACAGCGGGGATAAGAACGAACGCGGCGGCCGTGGAAATCAAGGAAGAAATGAAGGTAGAGGCAGAAGAAGATAAATGCTAAAAAGAGGGTGAATTATATATTTATGACTCACCCTCTTTCATATTATATACTGAACTTTTCCAAAATAATTTAGTACTGTCTCAAAGCACCGAGTAATTCAGCATTCTCGCTCTTGTTTCCTATCGTAATTCTCAGACAGTTGCCACACAACTGAACCTTGTTGCGGTTTCTTACGATAATGCCTTGTGCCACCAGATAATTATAGATGGCATTGGCGTCGGTCATTTTAGCCAGGAAGAAGTTTGCATCAGTAGGATAAACCTTCTCGCAGATAGGCAGATCCAGGAATGCAGCCATTACCTTAGAACGCTCCTGCAGGATGTTCTTCACCCATTCGTCAACCTTCAGCGGATTCTTCATCACTTCCAGCGCATGCTCCTGAGTAAGCAGATTGACGTTATAAGGATATTTCACCTTATTGAATATGTCAACAATCTCCTTGCTCGCAAAAGCCATTCCCAAACGGAGGGCTGCACAGCCCCATGCCTTACTCATGGTGTTGAGCACAATCATGTTGGGAAATCTGTCGAGTACGCTGCGGAATGTGCGCTCCGAAGAGAAATCGCTGTAGGCTTCGTCGATGATGACAATACCCTGGAATTTCTGCAACACCTCTACGATAGCCTCGCGGTTAATGTGATTACCCGTAGGATTGTTCGGACTGCAGAACCAGATAACCTTTGTCTGTTCATCGCAGGCTGCCAGCAGTTTTCCGGCAGAAATCTGATAATTTTCATCAAGCAATACAGAACGATACTCCACATCGTTGATGTCTGCACAAACTTCATACATTCCGTAAGTAGGTGCAATCGCTACTACATTATCCTTGCCCGGGCGGCAGAATACACGGTAAACCAAATCGATGGCCTCGTCAGAACCGTTGCCCAGGAAGATTTTCTCTTCAGCCACACCCTTAATCTTGCTGATCTGCTTCTTCAGTTCAACCTGCAGCGGATCAGGATAGCGATTGTAAGGGTCATTATATGGATTTTCGTTGGCATCGAGGAAGACGCGGGCATTTCTGCCTGCAAACTCCGTACGGGCGCAACTGTAAGGTGCCAGATTCCAGATGTTCTCTCGGCACAAATCTTTCAATTCTTTCATTTTTCTTTCAAAAGCTATTAAGAAGTATTTTTACAACTTCCCTTTTTACCCTATTGTTTCAAACTGTTCACTCTCAGTCTCATCGCATTGGCATGAGCTTCCAATTGCTCATTTTCCGCCATGGTCACTACAGCATTTCCAATGTTACGAATACCTTCTTCTGTAAGATGCTGGAAGGTGATTTTGCGATTATAACTGTCCAGGTTCACTCCGTTGTAAGCCAAAGCATAACCATGGGTTGGCAAGGTATGGTTCGTACCGCTTGCATAGTCGCCTGCACTTTCGCACGCATAGTTTCCGAGGAATACACTACCTGCATTCACAACTTTTTCTGCCAGCTGCTCGTAATCGGCTGTGGCGATAATCAGATGCTCCGGCGCATAAGTATTACAGAGGTCGATTGCCTCCTCTTCGGTCTTCACGAGGATAAACTTAGAATTATCTAACGAGGTTTGTGCCATCTCCTTACGTGGCAAACGTTCAAGTTGCACTTCAACTTCATTCTTTACATCATCCAACACCTTTTCAGATGTAGTAATGAAGAAAACCTGAGAATCGAAACCATGTTCAGCCTGCGACAACAGGTCGGCAGCAGCAAACACAGGGTTGGCAGTTTCGTCGGCAATAAGACAAACTTCAGACGGACCGGCAGGCATGTCTATAGCCACATCGTGCAGGGAAACCTGCTGCTTGGCAGCCATGACAAACTGGTTGCCCGGACCGAAAATCTTATAAACCTTAGGCACGCTCTCCGTACCATAAGCCATGGCTCCGATAGCCTGAACGCCACCCGCCTTAAAGATCTTGCTTACGCCCGCAATCTTTGCCGCCATGAGGATAGCCGGGTTCACCTTGCCCTCTTTATTCGGAGGAGTACACAGTACTATTTCTTTACATCCTGCAATCTTGGCAGGAGTAGCCAGCATCAGAACGGTGCTAAAGAGAGGAGCAGTACCTCCCGGGATATACAATCCCACCTTCTCAATAGCCACACTCTTCTGCCAGCAGGTTACACCAGGGCAAGTTTCAACCTTTACACCATCAAACTTCTGGCTATGATGGAATGCGGCAATGTTATGATGGGCGAGGTGCAAAGCGTCTTTCAGTTCTTGAGAAACCATTTTCTCTGCCTCTTCGATTTCAGCTTCAGTCACAGCCAAAGAATCGAGATGGGCATGATCAAACTTCTCCTCGTAACGCTTCACGGCTTCGTCGCCATGGTTTTTCACATCGTCGAGTACACCTTGTACGGTCGCATTCAGCTGCGAAACATCCAGGTGTGGGCGTTTTACAATCTCGCTCCATTCCTCCTTTGCAGGATACTTTATTACCTTCATTCCTATTATTAATGTTTAATTATTAATGTTTAATGTTTGGTTTTTAACGCATAATGTCTCTAAATAAACATTACACATTAAACACTACACATTATTATAATATCATCTTTTCGATTGGTGTTACCAGGATGCCCTGTGCACCGAGTTCCTTCAACTTGCCTATGATTTCCCAGAAACGCTTCTCGTCGAGCACAGTGTGGATAGAGCACCAGTCCTCATCAGCCAATGGGATAATCGTAGGACTCTTGATGCCTGGCAATACTTCTGTAATCTCCTGAACCTTTGCCTTAGGAGCATTCATCATCACGTACTTCTTGTCCTGTGCAGAACGTACAGCCTCGAAGCGGAACAGCATCTCGTTCAGAATCTGATGCTTCTCCTCGTCCATGTTCCAGTTGCCGATGAGCAGAGCCTCGCTCTTCATCACCACCTCAACCTCAGCAAGATTGTTGCTGACCAGAGTAGAACCTGAACTTACAATATCGAAAATACCGTCAGCCAAACCGATTCCAGGACTGATTTCTACAGAACCCGTAATGACATGGATATCGGCATTGATATTATTCTTCTTCATAAACTTGCGCAGGATGTTAGGGTAAGAAGTAGCAATCTTCTTGCCGTTGAACCACTGCAATCCCGGATAATCAATCTTCTTAGGAATGGCGAGGCTCAGGCGGCACTTGCTGAAACCCAGACGGTCGATAATCTGCGCATTCTCTCCACGCTCAACAAACTCGTTCTCGCCCACGATTCCGATATCTGCCACACCAGAGGCTACGCTCTGAGGAATATCATCATCACGAAGGTAGAGAACCTCGAGAGGGAAGTTGCTTGACTGCACCAGGAGGGTGCGTTTAGAGGCGCTTACTTTGATGTCTGCCTCTGCTAAAAGATTCATGGTGTCGTCAAAAAGACGACCCTTACTTTGTACTGCTATTCGTAACATATTTCTATATTTTGTTTGAAAAACATTGCAAAAGTACATATTTTTATTAGAATAAACAAATAATTTCTCACTTATGTGCAAAATATTTCGTACTTTTGCAGCTGAAATGAAGAATAAAGGATATTTATACGCATTATATGCACTATTTTTGCTCGCTGCCTGTGCCGACAAGAAACCGCAGCAGGAGCTTACGCCATGGGGAACTCCTGTAGGCGAAATGGAGCATGCTGACAACTCTGATGGGGCTGATGGTGATGAAAAGAAACCTGCTTCAACCAGCAAGGGGCTTTCGCTCGAAGATATTCAGGCCAATGGTGAGCTCATCATGCTTACCGTTAACGGCCCTACTACCTATTATGATTACCACAGCCACGGAATGGGACTGCAATATCTGCTCTGCGAGAAGTTTGCCCAGCAGATCGGCGTGTCGTTACGCGTAGAAGAATGTAAGGATACGGCTGAAATGGTACGCAAACTGGAGAAGGGAGAAGGTGATGTGATTGCCGTGCCCCTACCCCGAAAACAGACCAGAGGCAACCTGTTGTTCTGTGGTGTTACGCCCGACAGTACCCGAACCCAATGGGCTGTGCAGAACGGTAACAAGAGTCTTGCCGACACCCTGAACGGCTGGTTTAAGCCTAAGCTGATTGCTCAGGTCAAGCAGGAAGAATCGTGGCTGCTTTCTTCTGCCAGCGTGCGCCGCCACGTTTATTCACCATTTCTGAACCGTTCTAAGGGTGTTATTTCCCGCTACGACCACCTCTTCCAGCGCTATAGCGGAACGGCTCGCATGGACTGGCGTCTGATGGCTGCCCAATGTTATCAGGAGAGCTGTTTTGACCCGAATGCGAAGTCATGGGCTGGAGCTTGCGGACTGATGCAGATTATGCCAGGCACGGCAGCCCATCTGGGTTTGCCGATGAGCATGATTCATGAACCTGAGGCGAATGTGGCTGCGGCAGCCAGATATATGGCGGAACTGCAGGGGCATTTTGCGGATGTTGGCGACCCGTCGCAGCGCATGCTTTTCGCCCTTGCTTCTTATAATGGTGGCTATTTCCACATCAGAGATGCGATGGCGCTGGCTCGCAAACATGGTCAGAATCCGCACAATTGGGGCGTAATTCGCAATTATATTCTGCGCCTTTCTCAACCGGCTTATTACACAGACCCGGTGGTGAAATACGGTTACATGCGAGGCACGGAGACGGTAGATTATGTGGATAGAATCAGAGCCCGCTGGGGTGAATACAGCGGTGGTTCAGGCTTCCATGAGAGTCTTCGTGGCAGCGGTATGGGCAGCGGTTCCTTCCATGGAGCCCCTGTTAAATCCAAGCGCCACTACCAGAATAAGTACCATATATAATATAAATAGGGAACGCAGTGCGTTCCCTATCTGTTTATTACTTGTAACCTATAGGATGGTTATCCAGATACCTTCGTCTCGGTCGCGCG
>NZ_QSAV01000017.1:0-68531 GCF_003465495.1 Segatella copri
TTACGTTCCAACCTCTCTTATTCTCCTTTGGCTGCTTTAGAACCTTATGTTATTGTTTGCAAAATTAAGAAATTATCCGCAAAAAGAGCCTAATAATCTCGATATTTTTGCGTACCTTTGCCTAAACATCGATAAACAACAGATAAAACATCAATAAATAACGGATAAAACATCATAACATAGAAAGATTAAGATATGAAAATAGCAGTTTTTTGTTCAGCAAATAAGAATATCGACCCCGACTTCTTCACGATGACAGAAGAGATGGGAAAGTGGATGGCAGAGAACGGCCACGACCTGATTTTCGGCGGCTGCAACTCTGGTCTGATGGATTGCATCGGCAAGGCAGTAAAGGCGAATGGCGGCAGAACCATCGGTGTGGTTCCTACGCTTGTAGAGCGAGGAGGAAGAACCTTCCCAGACCTCGACATCGAGATTCCGTGTGATAATCTCAGCGACCGCAAGGACCTGATGCTTGCCCAGAGCGACATCTTCGTTGCCCTTCCTGGCGGCATCGGCACCCTGGATGAAATCTTCACCATCGCCGCCGCCCACACCATCGGCTACCATCACAAGATGGTGATTCTCTACAACATGAAGGGCTTCTGGAACTCCACCATTGCCCTGCTGGATGATATGGCAGATAAGGGCGTAATTCGTGGCAATTGGCGAGATGTAATTGAAGTGGCGAATAACCTGGAAGAGCTGGCAAAAATGTGCATTTAAGGAGAAATATGCTCATATTTTCTCATTTCCTATATTAATTTACGCCTATAACTTACTGAATATCAATAACAAAAACAAGGTTTGCAAATTAAGCATGTTTCAATATGCTTAATTTGCAACCATATAGAACTCTAAAGAAAGAGCGGAAAAACAACTGTTAACTGTTAACTCTGTTAACCCCAGTTGTTCTTCCGCTCTTGAAATTTTCTTCAAGACAATCTAGCTCTTCCCCAAGAGAAAATCGGAGAGGCTCATCATCAGAATGCCTTCTTCATTATAACCCGAACGATATCTATCCCCTACGATAATCAGTTTGCGGAAGCCGTCGTTTACATTCAATAAAGAAGCCTGCTCCTGATCTATCTTCTCCTTATCAGGCAAGGCGAAGGCCGACTGGATATAGAGGCGTTCATCATGACGGTTCACCACGAAATCTATCTCAAGATTCCTACGCTGCAGCTTGCCATTCTCATCTCGCTTGAAACTCTCCACTACGCCGACATCCACGCCATAGCCTTGTTTGCGAAGCTCGTTATAGATAACATTCTCCATAATATGAGTGTATTCTATCTGTCGGAAGTCAAGAACTGCATTTCGGATACCGATGTCCTCGAAGTAATACTTGGTTCCAGCCCCAATGTACTTGCGACCTTTCACATCATAGCGCAATGCCTCGCTGATAACGAAGGAATCCTGCAGGTATTCCAAATACTTACTGATAGTATTAACACTTATATCTACTCCACCAACCGACTTGAACGTATTGGAGATTTTCAAGACATTGATACAAGAACCTACCGTAGATGCAAGAAGACGTACCAACTCTTTCATTCCCTCTGGATTCTTCAAGCGATTACGTTCCAACACATCTTTCAGATAAACGGTCTCATAAATCTCTCGAAGATAGTTCTGCTTGGCTTCAGGGCTTCCCATCTGCACAACGGCAGGCAAACCACCATAAAGATAGTAAGTTTCCAAAGCTTGTTGCATCTCTCCTCCTACAACCTCGTAGTATTCAGAAAAGCTCAATGGATGAATTCGGATTTCCCATCCTCGCCCTCTGAACTCCGTGATTACATCCTTTGACAAGAAACGAGCATTGGAACCTGTAACATACACCTCAGCATTCTCCACATGGAGATAAGAGTTGAGCACATCCTCAAACTCCTTTACCATCTGAACCTCATCAAGAAGAATGTAATACTTCTCCTTGTCAACCATCTGAGCATCTATATACTCCAAGAGCGCATCTGGGTCACGGAGTTTCCTGTTTCTACGGTCTTCAAGATTTACTTGTATGATATGATTCTCTGCAACACCTCTTTCAAGCAAATGCTTACAAAAGATGTTGAAAAGAAGAAAAGATTTACCACATCGGCGGATGCCTGTGATAATCTTTATCATCCCATTGCCTTCGGCAGAGATGAGCTTATCTAGATATTCCTTGCGTTCAAAATACATCATTCATTGAAAATTTTTGTGTCAAGACACATATTTTTGCAGCAAAAGTACACTTTTTACTTGATAACGCCAAAGTTTTTTAGAAAAAAAAGCAAAAGAGGGAGATGTGGGGCACACAAGAAAGAAAAATAGATGCTCGAAAACAAAGAAAGAGCGGAAAAACAACTGTTAACTGTTAACTCTGTTAACCCCAGTTGTTCTTCCGCTCTTGATCATTCTAAAATCTTATCTATTATCTCCAATAAGAAATCTCCTATTCAGCCAGCAGCTTCTCAGCCATTGCCTTACCCAGAGCCTCGCACTGCGCCTTTACCTCTGGAGTAATCGCCTGCTTCATATCCACCGGCTCGCCCACTGGCTCGTAGTGGAGCTTGGTGTCGTTCCACTCCTGAATCTTTGCTACTGCCTTGCTTGCCCAGCAATGAGAACCGTACCAACCGAGGAGGTGGTTCTTGACGTCCTTATTGGCAAGCTCGGAGAGGAGAACCTCCATCTCGTGATAAAGACCGGCATTGTAGGTTGGAGCACCCACGATGAGACCCTTGTAGCGGAAGATGTCGCGCAGGATGTAGCTGTGGTGAGTCTTCGAGATATTATACATCACGATGTTCTTCACGCCTGCCTTGCTTGCTGCACGGGCGATGATTTCTGCCATGCGCTCGGTGTTGCCGTACATGGTGCCGTAGCAGATAACCAAGCCCGGCTCAGTCTCATACTTTGACATCTTATCATACATGCCGATAACCTTCTCAATGTGCTCGTGCCAAACCGGACCATGGGTTGAGCAGATGTAATCCAGCTCCACGCCAGCCAACTTCTTCAAGGCATTCTGAACAGGGATTCCATACTTACCCACAATGTTTGAGTAGTAGCGAACCATCTCCAGCCAGAAAGTCTCGCAGTTGATTTCCGTATCGATGATTCCGCCGTTCAGCGCACCGAAGCAACCGAACGCATCACCTGAGAAGAGCACCTTGTTCTTTGCATCGAGCGTTACCATGGTCTCTGGCCAGTGAACCATAGGGATGAGAACGAAGCTCAGCTCGTGGTTGCCCAGAGAGAGGGTTTCGCCATTCTTCACCTCTACCACGTCATCGGTTACGCCGTAGAAGCCTTCCAGCATTCCCAGGGTCTTCTTGTTGCCCACAATCTTGATGTTAGGGTAATATTTCTTGATGAGGGCGATGGAGCCGCTGTGGTCAGGTTCCATGTGGTTGATGATGAGGTAATCGATTTCGCGGTCGCCAATCACCTCGTGAATGTTCTCGAGGAACTGGGTAAAGAAATCCACCTCTACAGTATCTACCAGCGCTACCTTCTCATCGTCAATGATATAAGAGTTGTAGCTCACTCCGTTAGGCAATGGCCAGAGGCCCTCGAAACGATGCTTGTTGCGGTCGTTTACGCCTACGTAATAAATCTTGTTTGTAATTTCTGTCATATCTTTTATATTTTTATAGTTCCTTCTTCTTTGCTTCTCCAAATTCCTTCGAAACATAATTGTAGATGTCCTTGCAGCATTCGGTGGAGAATTCTTGAGCCGAAACAAGGAGACTGTCCCATTGCGCCTCAGACAATCCACGGTCGATGTCCTCGCGGGTGATTCCATCCTTGATCAGTCCGAACACGAAACCGGCATTGAAATTATCGCCGGCTCCGATGGTGCTCACCGGCTTCATCTTCTCCGAAGGATAACTCTTGGCAAAGCCGTTCTCGGCACGAACCTCTACAGGCTCAGCGCCCTGGGTGCAGATAAACTTCTTGCAGTAGAAACTGATTTCGGCATTATAAACCTTGTCAGCCTCAGGTTTCTTGTAGAGGATTCCGAAGTCCTCGTGGCTTCCGCGCACGAAATCAGCCATCTCCAGGTTCTCTATCAGATTAGGCGTAATCTTCATGATTTCGTTCTGATGAGAAGCACGGAAGTTGATGTCGTAATAAAGAATGGCGCCGTGCTCCTTCGCATACTCCAGGAAGCCGGCAACCTGAGGACGGACCACAGGATTCAGAGCGAAGAACGAACCGAAGAGCACGATGTCGCCAGGATTGATTTCCGGTGTGGCAAACTCCAGCTGGTCGTGAGGATGATCCTTGTAGAAGATGTAGTCGGCATTATTGTTCTCGTCGAGGAAAGCCAGCGAGAGCGGCGACTTCGATTCCGGGAAGATGCTCACATTGTCAGCATTCACCCCATTATCTCTCAAAAACTGAATCACATACTCTCCTATGCGGTCGTTGCCCGCCTCGCTGATAAACGAAGCATTTACGCCCGCACGCCCCAACGAGATGACTGCATTGAATGATGAGCCACCCGGTACTGCCTCTATCGGCTTGCCGCCCTTGAAGATGATGTCAAGCACGGTTTCTCCTATTCCTATTACTTTGCGCATTGTTTTTGTTGTCTATATTTTATTTTTGGTGGCAAAGATAAGTCTTTTTGGCGATAATGCAAAATAAATGACTTTTTTTTGGGATAAATTACATTTTCAGTGTAACTTTGCACCTTGAAATGAAATACAATACTTATACACTCGATAATGGCCTCCGCATCATCCACCTGCCTTCAGACAGCAAGGTGGTGTATTGCGGTTACCAGATTAACGCCGGCACCCGAAACGAGGAGCCGGGCGAAGAAGGACTTGCCCACTTCTGCGAGCACGTTACTTTCAAGGGCACAGAGCGCCGCAAGGCGTGGCACATTCTCAACTGTCTGGAGAGCGTGGGAGGCGACCTGAATGCCTACACCAACAAGGAGGGCACGGTTTATTACTCCGCCATCCTCAAGGAGCACATCGCAAGAGCCGTAGATCTGCTCACCGACATCGTTTTCCATTCGGTTTATCCGCAAGCGGAAATCGACAAGGAGGTAGAGGTAATCTGCGATGAGATTGAGAGTTACAACGATTCTCCTGCCGAACTGATTTATGATGAATTCGAAAATATCATCTTCAAGGGTTCGCCGCTGGGCCACAATATTCTGGGCACAGCTGAGCAGGTTCGCTCGTTCAAGACAGAAGATGCGCTGCGCTTTACAAGAAAACTTTACCGGCCGGATAATGCGATATTCTTCGCTTACGGAGACATTGACTTCAAGAAGCTGGTAAGACTTCTTCAGAGGGCGCTCGCAGATGATGAATCTGTGGTCAACCTTGCTGAGGAAAAGCTCCCACAGATTTCACAGATTACACAGATCTCATGGAATGAGAATTCTATTGCTGAAGAGAAATCTGTGTCATCTGTGAAATCTGTGGGACCTAAAAATTATCCATCTGTGGGAGATGGAATTGCCGGGCAGACGATTGTGATGCAGAAGAATACGCATCAGGCTCATGTGATGATTGGAACCCGCGCCTACGATGTGAACGACAGCCGCAGAATGGCGCTCTATCTGCTCAACAATATGCTGGGCGGACCGGGAATGAACGCCAAGCTGAATCTCGCCCTGCGCGAGCACAACGGACTGGTTTACACCGTAGAGAGTACGATGGTGGCTTATGGCGATACGGGCATTTGGAGCATTTATTTCGGCTGCGATGAGCACGACGTGAAGCGCTGCCTCCGCCTGGTTCGCAAGGAACTGGATAAGTTCATGCAGAAACCGCTGAGCGAGGCGCAGCTCAAGGCCGCCAAGAAGCAGATTAAAGGACAGGTAGGCGTGGCTTGCGACAACCGCGAGAACTTCGCCCTCGACTTCGGCAAGAGCTTCCTTCACTATGGCTGGGAGAAGAATGTAGACCGACTCTACGAGCAGGTGGATGAGATTACTGCCGAACAGATACAGGCCGTGGCTCAGGAGTTGTTTGATAAAGACAGGCTCACCACGCTGATTTTCAGATAATGTTGATTTTCAGACAAATAGCTCAAATAATAAGAAAATAAAGAAGGCAACAACTTGGGTCGTCATGCGACTTCCCTCGTTGTTGCCTTCGTAATTTAATGAATTAAAAACTGCTTTTTTCTTAAAAACAACTAACAATTAACCTAAAAACTTAAACCTAAAAACCTAAAATGAAAATCTATAAAACCTAAAACGAATTCTTAACAATCTATATATGAAATCCCCAATCAGAATTTATCACGAAAACTCTCAGGGGACAGTATGAATTTCAAATGAAAAGGAGTTTTTACTCTCCTCTCTGATTTCGGAAGCCCTTTTGGCTCCCTACTGTTTTTTACTCAGCTGTGCATTGCTGCCAGCCATTTTTAATCTCGGCTCTTTTGGAGCCCTTCGCATGGCTAATCTCCGATTAAGCCAACTTGTTGCTAATAGCACCAACTTCAGCTACACATGCAACAACTACTGCGAAAATCATTCCTAATACTAACATAATCTTTTCCTTTCTTAAATTTGTTATCTTAAATATACAATCTTGTAGTTTTACCTAACAAAATCTTAACTCTCTTTATTTCTTACCTCCCGGAGGAGGATTTCTATGCTCTCTTAGCTTCGTAGCTTATTTACCGCAGTTCATTCCGAGGTTCATACCTGCGCAAGCAACTACTGCGAATGCTACTACTGCTACTGTCATTATCCCGAACATTACCATAATCTTTTATCCTTTTTTCTTTTTCTGGTGCAAAGGTACAACTTTTTGTGTGCGCACACAAACATTTTAGGAGAAAAGTTTCAAAAAGCCCTTTTTTCTTGATTAAGGTCAAGGACATTTACATTCTCGCTACAAAATTAGGCACGGATTACACGGATGTTCTACAAGATTATAAATACGCTTCTGATTGACATAAGAGACTTAAAATCCGTGTAATCCGTGCCTAATCTATACTCCCCAAGTCACCGCTACGCAGCCACTCCTGGCGTTCCGTAGTGCCCGTACTTGGCGATGAAACGGGCGGTCTTGGTGAAGGTGCCGTCCTCGTTCTTCATGATGAAGCCACGCTTCTTCCAGTTGCACAGCAGGATGGCAAGCTTCGTCTTGGTGCCATGAACCAGACAGATGTTCTGAATCTCAGTCTTGTCAAAGGTGTCATGAACGTAGAGAAGAAGATTGCTCACACCGGGAGTATGACACACAGAGCGGCTGTCTGCATCTATTGCCTCCTGCATCTGATTGCCGAAGAAACGCATCTTGCACCACAGATCATACTTCACGCTCCATACGATGAAGTCCTCTATCGCCTTCTCCCACTTCTCGCCATTCGCAAGATAAAGCACCATCGCGCGGCGGAAACCATTCGCAAGACCACGCTTGGCAAACTCGGCGTAAGGCTTGTTGTAAGCCAGCTGAGCCATCTCCATAATCTCATTCTCCAGGCGCTCGATAAGCTGGCGAGCCTTACGGCACTCCTTGAAACCGCTGGCTGCGTTCAGCTGCTGGATGTAAGGAGAAAGCTGCGACTTGAACTGCGCATCATAACTGCCCACCTCCGGACGCGGAGCGAAATCGGGACGGATGATGGTGGCGAGCGACAGGCGGCTCACGGCTCCATCAGCCACCTCACGAACCGAGAAGAACTTCTGCGTAACGGCAATGGTGCTCGAAGCATTCCAGTTGAAACGGGTCTTTACGCGGGCTGTAACGCTCTTGGTTCCTACTCGCTCCTGGCCGTCCTCTGAATTGTCCCAGCAGAGGCGAATCAGCTGGCTAGGGTCGTTAAACTTCCTGAGCATGTCTACCTCGTCCATCTTGCAGTAGAGATAAGCATCGCCAGCCTTCTGCACATCGTCGAGACGCTGGATGTAGGCAGCGCGGGTAAGGTCGGGCGAAACGATGCGGATGCAGATGTCTTCCGGGCGCACAGGCTTCTTCTTGTTGTCGCCCATGGTGTTCACCTCGTCTTTCCAGTCCTGCTCCTTCTGGCGGTTCACCTTATCCATCTGAACCAGGTCTTCGATGATGCAGTCGATGGGTCCGTTGACGAGCGATTTGCCTGACGACATGGCTGCAATGAGCAGATTCATCATCGCCGCCTCATGCACCTGATTATCCGTGTAGCGGAAGGTTACGCCCTTAAGATGAGCGGCAAGCGCAGGGAAGACCGCCATTGCCACAGCCGCCTTGAAATCGGCAGGCACCTTGCTGGTGAGCAGCTTGATGAGCTTAGGCAGCTTGGCTGGCAACTGAGGAGGAACATCGGCATAGATTCCCGCCTTCTCGGTGGCCTGCTTGGCAAGATGATTCTTGCGGGCAGTCTCTACAGCCTGCTTTACCAAATCCGGAATCGCGGTAGATTGCGCCACCTTGCAGGCATTCTCTACGGTGGCGAACGCCTTCGCCTCGTCTTCGCCAAAGGTTTCTATTACCTGCTTGATCCAAGCCGCCTCACTATTACAGATGTATCTCAGCAGACAGGCTTCACGATAGATGAAGTTGTTGCGGTTGCCGTGGACAGGAGCGCCGCCCATCAGCTCTACCAGCGCCTTCACAATCTCCTCGTAAGGAACGCCGTCGTAAGTCTGCTCATACTGCACGGCATTGGCAGCCCGTCTCGCCTTCTCCTCCTCGCTCTCGATGGGTTCGAAGTCTACGGTTGGAGCAGAAGATGCATCCAGCGGACGTCCGTCAATATCCAGTCCTCTCTTTCTGTAAGCCTCACGGTATTCAGCCACGGCTTCCTTATCCAGACGCTTGTACCAGTCGTCGGCAGTATAAATCTGGCTTGCCGCATCGGTGATGAAGATGATGCGCTCCGGGGTTACGCAGCTAGGGTCTTCGGTGGCGTGGATGAGTTTGCAGAAGGCGCTCTGAGCCTCAGCGATGGTCATTCCTACCGGGATGCGGATGTCGATGTGGGCCTTGTTGCGGGCTGAGCGCTCGATGTGGAGCACCTTTCCCTTCCAGAGTTCAATGTCTTCGGCTGAGAAGATTTTCTCTCTGAAGAGCTTCTCTGTAGGCTCATCAAACATTCCGTTCAGCAGAAGAGCTTTCTTCACCGCTGGCTCAACCTCCTCAGGGTTATCAATGTCTACGGTTGTCTGGAAGGTGAAAGCCTCCGGGTCGATGAATTTCTGGGCGCGATGGTCATCGAGGAAGTGGAAGTAGTGAGGTGAGCGGAAAGGCAGCTGCTTCTTGAGGTCAGTAATCTTGCGGTCGAGCTGCTGGTAAGTCTCTCCCGCCTTCATCTCCTCCTGCATCATCTGGTTCTGCTGGGCGGTGAGGTCACGGATCTGACCAACGAGCTGTGCGAGCCAAGGCTGCTTGGTAAGCTCGGTGTAGTAATCGAGGAGATGGGATGAAATCTGTCCCATGTTCGCTCTGCGGTTAGGGTTCATTGCGATGATGCGGCTGCTGAGCTGCTTGCATTCATCAAAGGTTAATGATTTTTGTGTCATAAATCTATATTTTTTTAGTTGTAAAAGACAGGCTCTTTGCAGAAACCTGCCGCCTCCATTCTGAAAAGCGGTGCAAAGATAAGGAAAAAGAAAGTAACTCCATTATTATACCTCTGCCGGTAAAAGCTGTATAAAAATATCGGGCAAAAGGGATAAAAGTTTTTAGATTCAGCTATAAAGAGAGGTATAAAACAAGGGAGAAGAAAAGAAACAGGCCACAAGAAAAAAGCGTTGGCAACAGATTACAAATCCGCTGCCAACGCCCATTATTCTTTTAGCCAATCATCTAACATAATACCCTTCTTAAAAGCTTCTTCTCCCAGGATTTTCATAAAAATATCAACAATCTCACAATAACGGTTGAATTTTGCCTCTTGTGTATTAATCAATTCTTCCTGCTCCAGATCTTTCCATTTCAAAGCTTCATGGTTGGAAAAGGGAGCGATTCCTGCTTGCCTCAAATCATCCCTACCGCAGAGACGAGCTTTCGGACCGGATATTTTTTTGCCTTCAAATAGCTCTTCCAAGAATGTACAGAACGATTGAGGAGATTTGGGTGGGAGTAATTCCCAATCGCCCATCAGGCGGAAAATAGGATACCAATAGGCCTGTTTTGAAAGAAACACGCCATAATATCCCCTCTTCTGATAAACAGCAATCTTCAAGACTGCCTTTTTCACCAGTGCCATGAGTTCCTTCTTATGCTCTCCAATCGCAGGTTTCTTCCCCACAGTCTTCATCGCTATCAGTGACTCCTCATCGCCGTGCTTGCCCCATTGCTTCACATCGTTCACCCTGCCGTTCATAATCATCAGCACGATGCCCGAGAGCAGCTGGAGCATCTTCTTTCTAGGCACACGCTTATAGAACACCTGACGGAGGAAATCTACAGGGTCGGCCTTGAATGTTGGGTAGAGATTCTGGGGGAAGGCGTGCAGCTGCTGTTCTATGGCGTCCAGCTGGTCTTTATAATTGTAGGTGCCCGTCTGCTTCTTCTTGATGGCATTCGGGGCTTCTACGAAGAAAGAATAGGCCGCACGCTCGCGGTAAGCCGAACTGGTGATGAATCCCATCTCGGTAAGCAGAACGGCCCGGAGGCGCTGCAGTTCATCATCATCTATCTGCTCCAGCTTATGAAGGATGCGGTTTCTGGCCTGCGTCATTTCTCGGGAATAATCGCTGCGCTGGATTTCGAGGAAACTGCTGAGCCGCTCTCTTGCCTCAGAAAGGCAATCGGCAAGCTCCTCGCGCAGCATCGCCTCAGTTTCTGCATCAAGAGAATGGTTCTCTGCCTCAGAAGAGGTTTTATCGGATGCAGAAGAACCTTTATCCGAAGCGCCTTCAGAGAGCGTATTCCTGAGGCGGATGATGCTGTTGATGACGCCTTCGAGCATCATGGTGCAGTCGCTGAAGCGGGTGAGCTGTTCGATGGGCAGCACAGGACCGGAGTATTGCCAGTCATCATAAATCTTATCATCATATATTTCGCGGCGCGCCTGCTCCATCTCCTCATCAGAAACATCAGAGAGCGCCCTCACCATGAGCTGCAATCCAGCCTTATCGCCCTCGTTCTTGCTGTTGCAGCCTATGCAGCGGGTGCGCAGGTTCCGCTCCTTACGGGCGATGATGAGGGCGCGTACGTCCTCGCCTTCCAGGGCTGAAACATAGCCTATGAGCTGCTGTTTGTCATAAGCTTTCACCGCCAGCATGTCGAAGGTGTTGGCGTCATCGGGCACGAGGCAGATGGTTCTTCCCTCTGCTTCTTTAGCATACTCTACCTCATGGCCTTTCACGTCATTATGGGTGAGTCCTACGATATGGAATGTGAGATTCTTCATTTTATGTTGTTATTATTGTTTTTACGTTTGTTTGCAGTCAGGTTACAAAAGTAAGGTTTTTCGATGAAACCACCAAGCATTCTTGTTTAAATTTCCTAAAAGAGGGGACAGAGAAGCCGAGGGGGTTAACAGGGTTAACAGTTAACAGCCGTTTTTTGCATGGTCCCCCTCGCGTACCTTATTATATAATAATATATATATACTTATTTTTATATAAGTGTGTGGATGGAAGTATGCATTTTTGGGGTGTTAACTGTTAACCTGTTAACCTTTTCCTCTCAGAGCGCCCCCTCTTCCTCAGAAATGTGCTCTCCCGATGCTTGTTAAAGATGGCTGGTTGAGCCTTGGCAGAAAAAAGCTCAAACGCCCTGCTACAGCCCGTTTTACGGGCTTATATGATGACTAGAGAGAGGCATAAATGATGGCAGAAAGAGGGCATAAATGATGCCTCACGAGGGGATGGATCATGCGTCGCGAGAGAAGAAATGTTGCGTCGCGACGGAACGGGGAATGCATCGCGATGCAGAAAAAAGGGCTTTTTAGAGCGGAAAACTATGAGTTGCGGGGCAGAAAACTATGAGTAAGTTTTGTTAACGGGAGGGAAAACAACAAGGCGATACTCTTCTCTTATAGGAAGAATATCGCCTCGTTGCCTTCATTAAAAAGGAGGTCAAGGATGCTCATATTGGGCTGAAAACCGTATTTCTGCTCGTAAACCTGGTAATAGCGCTTCGACTCGAATTCGGGGTCAGGAAGAGGTTTCTTGGGGCGAATCGCATCGCGGAAATCCTTGATTTCATGCTCTGCTCCCATTTCTTCACGCTGAATGTACTCTTCGGTAACCGAAATCCTGGGACGGATGTCGAGGAGTTCTATCATCTTCTCTGTAGTCTCCATGTTGAAATCGAAGAGGAACTCGTATTTCTTCTCGTAGAAAGGGCGGATGTCGTCCTGATAATACTCGAAGAAAGGGCTCTCGCCATAGGCGGAAAGGAGCGCATTCCAGTGGACGTGGCGCCAGTTGGCGTGGTCGGAGATGCGGATGTCCTTCATCGACAGAGAGATGTCGTGATTGGTGGGGATGGTGAGCGAGAGGGGGCCGTTGGTGGTAGGGATGATCATACGGTTACGATAGGTTTGCTTGATAAAGCTCTCGTGACGCTCTATCAGGCATTCATCGTAGCGGTTCAGCTTCTGGTACCACTGGATGGGGCCGAAATATGTGGAAGAAAGAAGGGCTTTCAAATTCTGCTTTGTTATGAAGGGTTAATGATAAAGAGGGGGACGAGCGATGGAATCGCTCGGAACGGGGGCAGACGGGGGGACAAGCTTCCGAAGGCGCGAGGAAGCTAGAACAGCTTATGGGCTTTGCCTATCATCTGGTGCTTATGAACGAGCTGCTGGCCGGTTGGCGTCTTCAAGAGATAGAAGCGGCAATCCTTGCAGCCGCAGCGCTTGCAGCAGATGGTTGGAATGACGAACTGCATGGTGTCGATGCGCAGCGTATCGCCCGGAAGCTTCTCTATCCTGCCTATGAAATGAGACTCGAAGACGCGCTTGCGACGCTGGTTCTTGGGCTGGTAAACCACCGTATCGGTGAAAACAACCACATCGCCACGCCCGAAATTTTCGTAGTCAATCCTGTTCACTATCACCCGGTTGCCTGCCTTCAGCTGGGGCGGAAGCCCGCCCTGAGGCACCGAGAAGATAGTAAAGACATAGGTGCGCACTGCCCAAGCCAGGAGCAGCGACAACACCAATGTTATCAGGAATTTGACGGCAGTCTTCAATTCTTATTTCTTTTTTCTTACTTAATATTGTCTACAAAAGTGAAGAGGCGGTTCCAACGGATGCCTGAGAAGCCCGGATGATCTGGGCTGTGGCTCCACCAGATGAAGATAGGCTTGCCCACGATGTGGTCCTCAGGCACGAAACCCCAGTAGCGGCTGTCGGCTGAGTTGTGGCGGTTGTCGCCCATCATCCAGTAGTAGTCGAGCTTGAAGGTGTAGCTCTTCGCCTGCTTGCCGTTGATGAAGATGCGGCCAGCGTTGTCTACCTTCAGGTCGTTGCGCTCGTAAACCTTGATGCAGCGCTCGTATACAGGCAGATTCTTCAGCGTAAGAGCGATGCTCTCGCCCTTCTTCGGAATCCAAACCGGACCGTAATTGTCTCTTGTCCAGCCGGTATAGGCGTTGAGCGGATAGAGGTCGCCATAGGTTGCATCCGTATTGATAGAGATGCTCTCTACGAGGTTTCTGTTCGCCTTCAGCGCCAGATAAGCCTTCTTGGTGAGTGGAATCACGCCGCTCTGATTATACATCAGCAGGTCTTCGTTGGTGATTCCCAGCTCATCGGCAAGGTCGATAGGGAACTCGCCCTTGAGCTTCATCTTATAAGTATACTGCACGTTATCAGGCTCCTTATTCGCCTTTCCGTTCAGATAAACGATGCGGTTCTTGATCTGCAGGGTCTGTCCAGGCAAGCCCACGCAGCGCTTTACATAGTTCTCGCGACGGTCGGTAGGACGGCTGATGATGTCGCCATATTCGCCCGGCATACTACTGATGTAGTTGCGGCCTGTAGCATAAACCTGCTCAAAATAGTGGCGCTGCTGCAATGGGTTCATCGCGCGCACATCCTTTTCCTGTCCGTTCTGCTGCATCAGCTGGTCGCCGATGCTGTAAACCATCTGGTAGTAATCATTTGCCTGATAGCGCTCCTCATTGACGAGCGTATCGCCTGCAGGATAGTTGAACACAACGATGTCGTTGAGCTTCACGTTGCCCAAACCCTTTACGCGGCGGTAATCCCAGTGAGGCCACTCCACGTAGCTCTTCACGTTGACCAGCGGCATGGTGTGCTGGGTGAGCGGCATGGTGAGCGGAGTTTCAGGAATGCGAGGACCGTAGCTTACCTTGCTCACGAAGAGATAATCGCCCGTAAGGAGACTCTTTTCGAGAGAGGAAGACGGAATGACGTAGTTCTGGAAGAAGAAGAGGTTGATGAAATAAACCGCTACGAGCGCGAACACGAGCGCATCTACCCAGCTCATGATGAAACGGATAGGACCTTCCTCATCCTTCCACCACTGCCAGTGAATCTTCTTGGTGATGTAAACATCGAAGATGAACGGAACCACAATGAGTCCCAGCCAGCTTTCTACCCAAACCAGAAAGAGGAGATAGAGGGCGAGAACCACTGCGAACTTCGCCCACTGTACCTTCATATTAAGTTTTTGTTTCTGCTTGTCTATCATAACTTCTGCTTAGAACTTAAATAAATCTGATGTGGTGAGCAAGCCGGAATGGTTGGCTGTGAACTCAGCTGCGAGAACGGCTCCCAGGGCGAAACCCTTGCGAGAATGGGCGCTGTGCTCGATGGTAATCATATCAGCATCGCTGTCGTACATCACGGCGTGGATTCCTGGAACCTCGCCATCGCGCACGCAGTTGATAACCAAATCCTCATCGGTGATGTTTGCATCGCCCTCATCGTGATGACCATCCTCAGTCCAGTAAGTAACGCCACGCTTCCAATCCTTCTTACGGTCGATATTGTCGATGATTTCCTCGGCAAGAGTGATGGCTGTACCTGATGGCGCATCGAGCTTGTGCACGTGGTGGGTTTCCTGCATGCATACAGAGTACTGTGGGAAACCATTCATGATTTTAGCCAGATAGCGGTTTACGGCAGAGAAAATGGCTACTCCGATGCTGAAGTTAGACGCCCAGAAGAGGGTCTGCTTACCGTCGGCGCAGAGTTTCTCCACGTCTTCCTTATGGTCTTTCATCCAACCGGTAGAACCTGAAACCACCTTCACGTTGTGAGAGAAAGCCTTCAGATAGTTGCCGTAGGCGGCAGTAGGGTTGGTAAACTCAATGGCAACATCGGCAGAGCAGAACTCCGGGCTGTCGATGTCTTGAGGGTTATTCACGTCAATCTTACAAACGATTTCGTGGCCACGCTGCAGGGCGATCTCCTCGATCATGTGTCCCATCTTTCCGTAGCCGATCAAAGCAATTTTCATCTTTATCTATTTTTGTTTTTGTTCTTATTTCTAAACCTTTCGGCAAAAATACACATTTTTCTTCGAAAAACCTTGAAAAATCCTTGTTATTATAATAATAAATAGAAAATTTTGGTTATTTTTGCAGTGATTTAGGGCTTTTAGCCTCATTTAGTAACTAAAAAAGAGAAAATTATGAGCAGATATATATTTGAGACGAAGATGGAAGTAAGAGATTATGAGTGCGATATTGAGGGCATCGTGAACAATGCCAATTATCTGCACTACATGGAACATACCCGCCATCTCTTTCTGAAGGAATGCGGCCTCAGCTTTGCCGAAATGCACAACAAGGGCGTGGATGCTGTGGTGGCGAGAATGAACCTGCAGTACAAGGTTCCGCTGCAATGCGATGATGAATTCTTCTCGCGTCTGTGGCTGGAGAAACAGGGCGTGAGATATGTTTTCCATCAGGACATCTTCCGTGCCAAGGACGAGAAACTCTGCCTCAAGGCAACCGTAGAGCTCGTCTGCCTCATCAACGGAAAGCTGGGCAACAGCGAGGACTACGATAAGGCATTCGAGAAATATTATAGTTAAGTTAACAGTTGATAGTTTATAGTTAATAGGGGCATCCTTGCTGACAGGAAGATGATGCACTACAACAAAAAAGGTTAACAGGTTAACAGTTAACAGCTGTTTTTTGCACCATTCCCCCAATAAACTATTATCTATAAGCTATCAGCTATCCCGGGACTTCCACCCCCATGCGTCAAGGATTCCCTCCACACATCAAGAGGTCAAGCCCTATAAACTATAAACTATAAACTAAACATAAGATTATGGAGCAACTTCTTCATTATGTGTGGAAGCACAAACTCTTCCCACTCTCTCCACTCACAACCACCTGGCACCAGGCTGTGGAAGTAATTGACCCCGGACTGCACAACCGCAATGCAGGGCCCGATTTCTTCAATGCCAAAATCAAACTCAACGGTACCCTATGGGTGGGAAACGTGGAGATTCATGACAAGGCAAGCGACTGGTATGTGCACGGACATGATAAGGATGAACGCTACGACAACGTTATCCTGCACGTTTGCGGAACCATCGATGTAGAAGCCAAGAACTCGAAAGGCGAGCCCCTCGTGCAGTTGCAGCTCGACATCCCCGAAAACGTATCGAAACATTATCAGGAGCTGCTGAGCATCGACCAGTATCCTCCCTGCTACCAGATTATCCCATCGCTCACCCGCCTCACCGTGCACAGTTGGATGAGCGCCCTGCAAACCGAGCGCCTTTCGCAGAAAACCGATGCGATAGAGGCGCGCGTAAAGCAATGTAACGGCGATTGGGAAAACGCCTACTTCGTGACCCTGGCGCGCAACTACGGGTTCGGAATCAACGGCGACGCGTTCGAGCAGTGGGCTTACCACCTGCCGCTGAGGGCCGTAGACCATCATCGCGACGACCTCTTCCAGATAGAAGCCATCTTCCTGGGGCAAGCCGGACTGCTGGAACTGAACACCATTCCCGAAAGATATCAGAAAGACGCGCTGAACGACGGCTATTTCTCCCGGTTGAGGAACGAATATCTCTATCTCTCGCATAAATTCTCGCTGCAGCCGATGGATTACAAGCAGTGGCGCTTCCTGCGCCTGCGCCCGCAGAACTTTCCTCACATCCGCATCTCGCAGTTAGCCAATCTTTATTATAACCGCCGTGCGGGGCTGAGCCAGCTGCTGGAGGCAAGCACGGTGAAGGAGGCGAAGCAGGTGCTCTCAACCAGCGTTACGGAGTATTGGGAAACCCATTATACCTTCGGCAGCACGAGCATCCGTAACGAGAAGCATCTCTCCCCTTTCTCGCTCAATCTGCTCATCATCAACACCGTGGTTCCCATCCTCTTTGCCTATGGAAGGCACCGGGGCGAGGAGAAATACTGCGACCGCGCCTTCGATTTCCTGGAGGAACTGAAGGCTGAGAATAACCACATAGTAAGGATGTGGAAGGAATGCGGCCTGCCGGTGGAGAACGCCGGGGATAGCCAGGCGCTTATACAGCTGAAGAAGGAATACTGCGACAAGAAGGAATGCCTTCGCTGTCGCATCGGTTACGAATACCTGAAGAGATAAAAGACAAAGATTATGGCAGACCAACAGGAAATACTGAACACCATTCTCCTGACAAGGCTCAATTACTTCAGCCTGGCAGGAATGCTGGAGCTATACAGAAAGGTAGGCTCCGCCACGCTCATCCTGGAGCATAAGAACAACCTCAGAGACATCCTCCCCGATGCCTCGGATAAACTCGTGAGCGCTATCCAGAACTGCGAAGAAGCCCGAAAACGCGCTGAGGAAGAACTGGAGTACGACATACGCTACGGAATAGAACCCATTCCGATGAACGACGACCGCTATCCGCAACGCCTCAAGGATTGCGATGACGCACCCCTCATCCTCTTCTATAAAGGCAACGCCAACCTCAACCAGCAGCGCGTCATCAACATCGTGGGAACCCGCCACTGCACGCCTTACGGCGAAGACCTCATCCGCCGCTTCATCACCGACCTGAAGCAGCTCTCGCCCAACGTGCTCATCATGAGCGGACTTGCCTACGGAGTGGACATCGTGGCGCACCGCCAGGCACTCGCCAGCGGCTACGAAACCATAGGTGTGCTGGCGCATGGCTTGGATGACCTCTATCCCCGTCAGCACCGGGAAACGGCGGCAAGAATGATAGAACAGGGCGGACTGCTCACCGAATTTCTTACCCGTACAAACGCTGATAAGATAAACTTCGTGCGCCGCAACCGCATCGTAGCGGGAATGTCGGATGCCTGCATCCTGATAGAGAGCGCAGCTCATGGCGGCGGCCTCATCACCTGCGATATTTCGCAATCCTACGGCAGGGACGTCTTCACCTTCCCGGGCAGGATAGGCGACCACTACAGCGAGGGCTGCAACAACCTGATACGCAACAACGGCGCCACGCTCATCACCAGTGCCGAGGACTTTGTGAAGGACATGCGCTGGCAGGATGACACCACCCTGATGCGAGCCAAGCAGCAAGGCATCGAGCGCAGCCTCTTCCCGGAATTATCTCCAGAGGAGCAACTCATCGTAGATGTCCTCTCCAAGACCAACGACCTGCAAGTGAATCTCATCTCCGTAAAGACGAATATCGACATTTCTCGCCTCACTTCCCTCCTCTTCACATTGGAGATGAAGGGAGTCATCAAGACCTTTGCAGGGGGAATGTATCATCTTTTGAAGTAGTATTTTCTTTATTTTCAGAAAAAAGCAGTAACTTTGCAGCCGCAAAAAAGAAGATATACATCATAGGAATAAGAAGATTTCACTCGAAACTCATGAAAATAGGTAATATAGAATTTGGGCCTCAGCCCCTCTTCCTCGCTCCGATGGAAGACGTAACGGATATTGGCTTTCGCATGCTCTGCAAGCGATTCGGAGCCGCCATGGTTTATACTGAGTTCGTATCGGCGGAAGCCTTGGTGAGAAGCATCAAGAGCACCGTCAGCAAGCTTACGATAAGCGATGAGGAGCGCCCTGTAGGCATTCAGATTTATGGTCGCACCACCGAGGATATGGTGGAAGCTGCAAAAATCGTAGAACAGGCGAAGCCGGATGTAATTGATATTAACTTCGGTTGCCCGGTGAAGAAGGTTGCCGGAAAGGGTGCCGGAGCCGGAATGCTCCGAAATATCCCATTGATGCTGGATATTACAAGAGAGGTGGTGAAGGCGGTAAACGTGCCGGTAACTGTGAAAACCCGACTGGGTTGGGATTGCGAAAACCTCATCATCACCGACCTTGCCGAGCAGCTACAGGATTGCGGAATCCAGGCGCTCACCATCCACGGCAGAACCCGTAGCCAGATGTACACCGGAGAAGCTGACTGGAGCCTCATAGGTGAGGTGAAGAACAATCCTCGCATCCATATTCCTATCATCGGCAACGGCGACATTACGACCCCGGAAGAAGCCAAGCTTGCCTTCGAAAGATACGGCGTAGATGCGGTAATGATTGGTAGAGCCACCTTCGGCCGCCCTTGGATTTTCAAGGAAATACGCGATTACTTAGACAATACGGGTGCAGCCCCACTCACCGTAGATGAGAAAATCGACCTTTTGGAGGAGCAGCTCCGCATCAACGTGGAGCGCATCGACGAGTACCGAGGCATTCTCCACACCCGTCGCCACCTGGCCGCCTCCCCAATCTTCAAGGGCATCCCCGATTTTCGCCAGACGAGAATCGCCATGCTGAGAGCCACGACCGTGGAGGAACTGAAAGAAATTTTGAAAGAATGCCGGGAGAGAATCAAGGCAATAGAATAAAGCAAAACGCCCTGTAGGAGCAAAAGCCTCGTATATGAAAGCTTTTGCCCTTACAGGGCGAATCCTTTATATCTTCCTTATACCCAGGGTGTTGCCCTGGGCTAAGAGCTTGCTGGGCTTTCAGCCCGCTTCATGAACCACATTCAAGAATTAACTGTTCATCTTGACCATTAAGAGTTAACAGGTTAACAGTTAACAGCTGTTTTTCTATACTTCGACCGAGAAATTCGAAGGGAATGCTTCTCTTAATATCGAAAACTTAATTCCAATATCGAAGAATTTACTTCTTCAATATCGAAGCACCTTCGAGCAGGGCGAGGGCCTTATTCTCGTTCTCCTCCATGATTTCACGCTCTCCCGGACCCTTGTCGTTGATTCCGCAGAGGTGCAGGATGCCGTGGATGATGACGCGGTGAAGCTCATCATCGTAGGTCTTGCCAAACTGCTCGGCATTGGTGCGGACCGTATCGAGCGAAATCACGATGTCGCCGTTAATCACATCATCCTCATCATAATCGAAGGTGATGACATCGGTATAGTAATCATGACCCAGATACTCGTTGTTCACTTCGAGAATCTTCTCGTCATCTACAAACATATAGCCAATCTCACCCACCTTGCGGCCATGAGAGGCAGCGACCTTGCGAATCCAAGCACTCGTATCACGCTTCTTAATCTTTGGCATTTTCACGCCGTCTACATTGTATGTTATCATACGCTTCTTCCTCCTATTTTATTTTATTTTTGGTAAAAATTCATCTACTTCTCTTCCGAAGAACCTCAGCTCCCTGACCAGCGTTGAGCTGATGCTGCTGTATCTTGGGTCAGAAAACAGCAGGATGGTTTCTACGCCGCCCAACTGCTTATTGATGTCAGCCTGCTCTCGCTCGTACTCGAAATCCTTGGCAGAACGGACGCCACGAACCAGAAACCTGGCTCCCAGGCGATGCGCCAAATCGATGGTAAGATCATCGTAAGAAACCACCTCCAGGCGATAACCCTTAGATGCATCCTCCGCATCTACCAGTTCCGAACATTCCTTCGGGAAAACAGCCTTGATATCCTCCACACGCTTCGAGATTTCCTCGCTGGCGTGCTTCAGCTTGCTCACCGCCACTGCAATCACGAGCTTGTCGAACATCGGCAAGGAACGCTCGGCAATGTTCTGATGTCCTATCGTAAATGGGTCGAATGTACCCGTAAAAATCCCAATCTTCATAAATGTTTATCCTTTTACGGCGCTAGCCCTAATTCAACATTCAACATTTAACATTCAACATTACTCAAACAGGTCTCCCTGCATAATATTGCTTGTATACGGATTTCTGCCGAGATGCTCGTAGGCAAGCGGCGTTGCCATTCTTCCTCGCGGCGTGCGCTTGATGAAACCCTCCATGATGAGGAACGGCTCGTAAACCTCCTCTACGGTGCCGCCATCCTCGCCTATTGCCGTGGCAATGGTGCTTACGCCTACCGGACCGCCACGGAACTTGTCGATGATGGTGGTGAGAATCTTGTTGTCAATCTCATCCAAGCCATACTGGTCGATGTTGAGCGCCTTGAGCGCCATTTGGGCAATATCGTAAGTGATGGTTCCGTTGCCCTTTACCTGGGCAAAATCACGCACTCTTCTGAGCAGGGAATTGGCGATACGAGGAGTTCCGCGCGAACGACGGGAGATTTCCACTGCCGCCTCATCCTCTATCGGCACCTTCAGGAGCATCGCACTTCGCTTGATGATCTTCTGAAGCGTAGCCGGGTCGTAATATTCCAGATGCAGATTGATTCCGAAACGGGCACGCAGAGGAGCTGTAAGCAGACCGCTTCTCGTTGTCGCTCCCACGAGGGTAAACGGATTCAAGTCTATCTGGATGCTGCGAGCCGAAGGACCCTTATCTATCATGATGTCGATGCGGTAATCCTCCATCGCCGAATAGAGATACTCCTCTACGACAGGAGAAAGACGGTGGATTTCATCGATAAAGAGCACATCGTTGGGCTCCAGGGAGGTAAGGATTCCAGCCAGATCGCCCGGCTTATCAAGCACAGGACCCGATGTAATCTTGAATCCTACGCCCAGTTCGTTAGCGATGATGTTGCTCAGCGTGGTCTTACCCAATCCCGGCGGACCATGAAGGAGCGTATGGTCGAGCGGTTCGCCACGATATTTGGCAGCCTCAACAAAGACCTCGAGATTTTCCACCACGCCATTCTGACCGCTGAAATCAGAAAACTTCAGCGGGCGCAGCGCCTTCTCGAATTCCTTTTCGGCAGGCGAAACCATTTCTTGTCTTATATCAAAATCTTCGTTCATTCTATGACTATTATCGATAATATGGGTGCAAAGTTACACATTTGTTGCGGAATTAAAGAAGAAAAGCCGAATTATTTTGCCCATGATTTTGCACAATCCCAAAAGATTCGTGCAGATTTGCAAGCGCTACCCTATAAAAATGTTATAATTTATCATTTTATTGCAGAATAATTTGTTTATCCGAAAGAAAAGACGTACTTTTGCACTCGATATTGAAAGCGAGGAAAGAAATAAATAAGAGAGAAATATCAGGATTTTAAAAGAAATAGAATTATGCTTAAGTTATTTCAAGGGCTCAGCAAGCTGCTGGCCAATTACACATCTATCTTCGTGATAGGTGTTGCAGTGTTCACATTCTTCTTCCCACATACCTTCGACTGGGTGCGCGGAACTACTCAGACCGTCATTCTCGGCATCATCATGCTCACCATGGGTCTGACCTTGACCACCAACGACTTCAAGATTCTGGCTCAGCGCCCGCTGGATGTCTTCATCGGAGCCTGTGCCCAGTTTATCATCATGCCTGGCGTGGCTTACACCCTGGTTCATGTGTGGCATCTTGACCCAGCCCTGGCACTCGGAATCCTGCTGGTAGGTTGCTGTCCTGGCGGCGTTTCGAGCAACATCATGAGTTATCTGTGTCATGGCGACGTAGCTTTCTCCGTAGGAATGACCTGCGCCTCTACCATTCTTGCACCGGTGATGACTCCACTGCTGATGAAGATTACGGCAGGCGAGATTATCCATGTAGATGCTGTGGGAATGTTCATCAACATCCTCATCGTAACGATTATTCCTGTAGCCATCGGCTGCGCCCTCAACTATATTTACGGCAAGAAAGACTGCTTCCCTACCATCCAAAGTCTGATGCCGGGCATCAGCGTTACGTGTCTGGCAATCATCGTAGGCGGCGTGATTTCTACGGTTCATGATGACCTCGTAGCCCGCGGCTTATCGCTCTTCCTCTGGACTTTCGCCGTAGTTTTCTGCCACAACACGCTGGGTTATCTTCTGGGTTGGCTTGCCGGCAAATGTGCCGGATTCAATACCGCCAAGAAGCGTACCATCAGTATTGAGGTAGGAATGCAGAACGCTGGTCTTGCCACGGTACTTGCGGGCAATTTCTTCGCTGCCCAACCTCTTGCCGTATTGCCTTGCGCCATCAGCTGCGCCTGGCACAGTATTTCCGGCACCATCCTTGCAGGAATCTATCTGAAATGGGACCATCTGCATGAGAAGAAGTAAATGACTTCTGAAAAAGATAAAAAAAGGTCGTGAGATTTCTGATTGAACCTCACGACCTTTTCTTATATCATTACCTCACGGGGTTAACAGGTTAACAGTTAACAGCCGTTTTTTCTATAGTTACTTCCCCGTAGTCAGCAGCTGCACGGCTCGCTGAACTATCTCGTTTGTCTCGTTCCAGACCTGGAAGTATTGGCTCATATCCCAGATATCTCGTGCTACAAGGGCTTTCAGCTGCAGGGCGAGGTATTTCTTCGTCTGAATTAATTCAGCCTCATCCTTTGGCTCTATCTTCTCCTTCTTGCCCTCGGCGATAATGCCATCTATCAGCGAAGCAGGAACCTCGTAGGTGGCGAGGAACTTATCGAAATCCTTATACTGGCTCTTCAGCTCCTTACGATGCGCATCAATGAACTTCAGACTGTGGTTGATGACGATACTCTTGGCTGCCAACTGACGGTGCATCTTGGTGTACTTGGTTGTATCCAGCGGAACGAAATAATCTGGCATGATTCCACCACCACCATAAACTACACGATGCTTGCGCAAGGTATAATACTTCAGACTGTCTGAAAGATGGATGCTGTCCTGATTGGTGAACTCGCCATGCTTGTAACGCTTGTCCAAATCCATCGCATAATCCAATCTGTCACCTTTCTTATATGGCTTCTGGATGCATCTGCCGCTAGGCGTATAGTAATGGGCGATGGTGAGACGAATCTCGCTGCCATCATCGAAGGTCAGCGGACGCTGCACCAATCCCTTGCCGAAGGTTCTGCGACCAACCACTACGCCACGGTCCTGATCCTGGATGGCTCCGGAAACAATCTCGGCGGCAGAAGCGGTAAACTCATTGGTGAGCACCACCACCTTGCCCTTGCGCCATCTGCCGTTAGCCTGCGCCTTATATTCCTGGCGAGGCGCAGCACGACCGCTGGTATAAACGATGAGATCGCCCTTCTGCAGGAACTCGTTGGCTATCTGAGCCGCAGCCTGAAGATAGCCTCCGCCATTATCCTCAAGGTCGAAGATAAGGTCCTTCATTCCCTTCTTTTTCAGCGAATCCATCGCTATTGTTACCTCTTTATGACTGGTAAGACCGAAGCTTCCCAATCGGATGTATCCGATGCCCGGACGAATCATATAAGCCGCATCCATCGTAGTTACCGGAATCTTATCGCGCTTTACCTTGAAAATGAGTTTATCCTTGATGCCACGGCGCACGATGGTAAGGTTCACCGTTGTTCCCTTAGGACCACGAAGGCGCTTCATGATTTCCTCCTTGCTCATCTTGACGCCCGAAATGGCAGTATCGTTTACAGCCACAATGCGGTCGCCGGCAATGATTCCCACCTTCTCAGAAGGTCCGTTCGTAACCGGCTGGATAACGAGCAGCGTATCATCTACCATGTTAAACTGCACGCCAATGCCATCAAAACTGCCGTTCAGCGGCTCGTTCATCGCCTTGGTTTCCTTGGCTGTAGCGTAAGAAGAATGAGGGTCGAGCTTTTCGAGCATGCCTCGGATGGCGTCCTCTACGAGCTTATTCTCATCCACACTATCCACATAAAGGTTGGTAATGGCGATTTCAGCCCTTCCCAACTTCTCTATCGGGCTGTTCTTGCCCATCTTGATACGCAACTGGGCACTGGCAGAAGTTACTGCCAGGAATGCTACCAGTGCTATGAATAGATATTTCTTCATTTCTTAAAACTTAAAGTTTATGAAAGAGAGAAATCCTTCAAGAGTTAACAGGTTAACAGTTAACAGCGCTTTTTTCAATGGTTACCCCCGAAAGCACTTGAATTCTTCACTCTTCGTTCTTCACTCTTCACTTCATTTAATCCAGCGGTGCTGAGTCTTCCTCCGGAATATCCTCTTCTATTACCAGATTTTCGATGATGAAGTTCTGTCGCTCCATCGTATTCTTACCCATATAATATTCCAGCAGCTTCTGAACCTGGTCGGTTTTATGCAGCGTAACCTGCTCCAACCGCATGTCGGGACCGATGAAATGGGCGAATTCATCAGGCGAAATCTCTCCCAATCCTTTGAATCGGGTGATTTCAGGATCAGGACCCAAATCGCGAATCGCCTGCTGGCGCTCCTCATCGCTGTAACAGTAATGCGTGATGAAATCGCTCTTTTTCTCCTTGCTTCCCAGTTTCGCATCCGCATCAGCCACCGCCTGCTTGTTCTTGATCTTGGTTCGCTTGTTGCGCACTCGGAACAATGGGGTCTGAAGCACGTAGACATGACCCTTCTTGATGAGATCTGGGAAGAACTGTAGGAAGAAGGTAATGATGAGCAGTCGGATATGCATTCCGTCGACATCCGCATCGGTTGCCACAATCACCTTGTTGTAACGCAATGAATCCAAGCCGTCCTCTATATCGAGAGCTGCCTGAAGCAGATTGAACTCCTCGTTCTCATAAACCACCTTCTTGGTAAGACCGAAGCTGTTGAGCGGTTTACCACGCAGCGAGAACACCGCCTGGGTGTTCACATCGCGGCTCTTGGTGATGCTTCCGCTGGCAGAATCGCCCTCGGTGATGAAGATAGAACTCTCCTCCTTGCGCTCGTTCTTGGCGTCGCTGAAATGGATGCGGCAGTCGCGGAGCTTGCGGTTGTGGAGATTCGCCTTCTTGGCACGCTCACGGGCGAGTTTGGTAACGCCCGCCATCGCCTTGCGCTCGCGTTCGCTCTCCTTGATCTTATTCTCCAGAATCTCAGCCACATCCTTGTGGATATGGAGATAGTTGTCTACTTCCTTCTTCAGGAAATCGCCTACATACTTATTAATGGTTTCGCCACCATTCGGCGTCATCGTAGTACTTCCGAGCTTAATCTTGGTCTGACTCTCGAAGACCGGTTCTTCTACGTTGATGGCAATGGCAGCCACCAGTCCGTTTCGGATGTCTGCATACTCATACTTGCCGTAGAACTCCTTGATAGTCTTGGCAATATGCTCCTTGAAGGCACTCTGATGCGTACCTCCCTGGGTGGTGTGCTGACCGTTGACGAAGGAATAATACTCCTCGCCATACTGGTTGGTATGGGTGAAGGCAATCTCGATGTCCTCGCCCTTCATGTGGACGATGTCGTAGAGGCCTTCATTGGTCATATTATCGCTCAGCAAATCCTGCAGACCATGGCGGCTCAAGATACGGCGGCCATTGTGCATGATGGTGAGTCCGGTGTTCAGATAAGTATAGTTGCGGAGCATTGTTTCCACGAAATCATCGTGGAAGGAATAGTTCTTGAAGAGTGTATTATCCGGCTCGAAGAAGATAAAGGTACCGTTCTCGTCCTCAGTATCTTCCGTCGTGTCGCTCTTCAGAATACCTTTCTCGAACTTCAGATGGCGCACCTTGCCGTCGCGGTACGACTTTACCTCGAAGTGGGAACTGAGGGCATTGACCGCCTTCACACCCACACCGTTCAGACCGACGCTCTTCTTGAACGCCTTGCTGTCGTACTTACCGCCGGTATTCAGCACGCTCACCGCCTCGACGAGCTTTCCCTGAGGAATACCACGGCCATAGTCGCGCACGCTGACACGCAGATTGTCCTCGATATCGATTTCCAGACGGGCACCTGCGCCCATCTTGAATTCATCGATAGAGTTGTCTACCACCTCCTTCAAGAGCACATAAATACCATCTTCCGGCAGATTTCCATCTCCCAGACGACCGATGTACATACCCGGACGGGTGCGTACATGCTCCATATCGCTCAAGTGGCGGATGTTATCATCGGTATACTCTACCGGCTGCTGCTCCTGAGGGGCATTGGCAAGCTCATCAGCGGCATTCAATTCGCTGTTACCTAAGTTTTTATCTTCAGACATGATTTCCTCCTTAGTTATTCTTATTTATTTTCTTATAACATAGCAAATGATGTTGCAATATTCTGTTTATCAGATAATTGCCAACACAACAATTGCTATTTACCTGATACTCTTAATATAGCAGTTGCGGCGCTTGTGAAGGACTGGATCCAAGACGCCCCATTGTCCCTGCACGGCAGCATTATCTTCCATTTCCACCTGTGTTTCTCCCCACTCGATTCCATACTTCTGATAGATAGGAATCAGGTCGGCAAAGAGCAGCGCATTGGCACCCTTAGCACGGTATTCTGGCTGGATACCGATGAGCAGAAGGTCGACAATCTTGGTTTTATGGAACTTGATGGCGCGCAGCAGATGCCACCAGCCAAAAGGAAGCAGCCTGCCCCTATGACACTTCTGCAGAGCTCTGGAAAGGGAAGGCATCGTAATACCGATACCTATCATCTTATGATCCTCGGTAGTCCAGTCTTCTATGGCTGTTACAAAGTTCAGGTCGAGCAAAGACAGATACATCTTGATGTACTGGTCTATCTGCTTCTGTGAAAGTTCGGAATAACCATAGAGATGCTTGTATGTATCATTGATGAGGTCGAAAATCTTCTGTCCGTATCCGCCCTGATAAATATCCTTACGGGTAAGTTTGCGGACATGGAGATTGTATCTTTTCTCTATCATCGCCGCTATCTTGGAATATTTCTCCGGGATGGTATCTGGCACCATCAGTTTATACTCTACATACTTATTATCTACGGTAAAACCCTCCAGAGCCTCAATGTGCTCCGGATAATATGAATAATTATAAATGGTAGGCATGGTGCCTAGCTGGTCAAAGCCCCAGGTAAGCATGCCTTCCGGATCCATATCGGTAAAACCCAGCGGACCTACAATATCTTCCATTCCCTTCTCCTTACCGTATTTCTCTACAGTATCGAGAAGAGCCTTGGAAACCTCGCGGTCGTCAATGAAATCAATCCAGCCGAAACGGACCGATTTCCTGCCCCATTTATTGTTTGCCTTATGATTAATAATGGCAGCGACGCGACCTGCCAGCTTGCCGTCCTTATAGGCAAGAAAATACTCTGCCTCGCAGAACTCGAACGCTGCGTTCTTGTCCTTGCTCAGAGTATTCATGTCGTCGCTGAAAAGATTAGGCACATCATATTCGTTGCCTTCGTAGAGGTCGTAATGGAAGTCGATGAACGTCTTCAAATCCTTCTTTGTTTCGACCTTTTTAATTTCTATTAATGACATGATTTTCAAACTAGTTTGCAATATTATAAATGCAAAAGTAGCAATATTTTGGCAAATTACCAAATATTGCTACTTTTTTTGCAGTTTTTTAGGGGTTAAAATTTAATTACAGCCCCCAAACTAGCCTATATCACCCATTTAGTGGTGGTTTTGGCGGAATATCCTTCCCGATAGTTTTAAGCGCTGGCGGAAAACCAACATTCTCCAAGGAATCACAATAAGAAAAAGCTCGATCATCTATTCTCTCAACACTGGCGAGAAGTGCGAAGTGTCGGATGAAGCGAGAGATGGTTCATCAAATGAGTAGTGAAATTCTGAGGGTTGAGTCGATTACAGATGACAATGTGGAGTCAAATTGCTCCATGACCCGAAAATATTCCTCCAAAAGGAGTGAGTTTCTCAGATTTAATTTGTATCTTTGCCATGTCATATCAGAGTTTTGCTTGTTTTCTTTTCGCAACACTAAGATAAGTGAAAATTCTGACATGGCAAAATCCGGAGTAACTTTTTGTTGCTCAGGCGCTTAAAATGTTTAATTGATAATAGTGTTGCGGAATTAATGGAATAACCTGAAATGAAATTGAAAAGACATCTACTGACAGCTGCCCTGACACTCTTTTGCCTATCGGCAGCTAACGCCCAACTGCTAAGAACAACAGTGGAGCAAGGGGAAATTGAAGGTGTGGAACATGAAGGATTCGCCTTATACAAGGGAATCCCATACGCTGAAGCACCAGTGGGCAACCTCAGATGGAAAGCCCCAGTGAGCAAGAAGCCTTGGAAGGGAGTATTCAAAGCAGATAAATGGGGAGACCGTCCACCACAGCCCATCGACCCTAACCAAAATGGTGGAGAGCTGGGCATGAGCGAGGACTGCCTATACCTCAGTGTGGAAACGCCAGCCAAGAGTAAGAATGACAAACTCCCTGTATTTGTGATGATTCATGGAGGAGCCTTTCTTACTGGCTCCTACAGTGGAACTCAAGAAAGCTTTGTCAAGGAAGGCATCATCTATTGCAGCATAGAATACCGCTTGGGAGCCTTGGGATTCATGGCACATCCAGAGCTGAGTAAGGAATCTGGCAAGAACATATCTGGTAACTATGGCATCCTGGACCAAGTGATGGCCTTAAAATGGATTCACGACAATATCGCAGCCTTTGGTGGAGACCCTGACAAGATTACCATTGCTGGAGAATCTGCCGGTGGTATCTCGGTAAGTATACTATGCGCCTCTCCCCTTGCCAAGGGACTCTTCCGAGGAGCCATCAGCGAAAGTGGTAGCTCCTTCTGGCCTGTGGGTGAAAGCAGAAATGGTAACACAGCCATGCTCACCACCAAAGCGGCAGAAGCAAGTGGACTTCTCCTTCAAAAGAGACTCAAGGCTAAGAACTTGAAGCAGCTAAGGAAAGTTCCGGCTATGGACATCGTGAAGAATACCGCCATGGAATCCTTCTGGCCTAATGTGGATGGCTACAGCATCACAGATGACCAGTATAAGCTCTATGAAAAGGGAAACTACAATGATGTAAATGTTATCATAGGAACCAACAGCGACGAAGGAAGTATGTTTAGCCGCCCTGTCAGTGTAAGTGACTATGAGAAAAGAATCCATGAGATATATGGAAGTTGGGCAGACCAGGTTCTCAGTCTCTATCCTGCCAAGACAGAGGAAGAAACCTACTTCGCTCAATCCGACATTTTCCGTGATGGCTCCTTTGCATGGGGAACGTATGCCTGGGCTAACCTGCAGAGCAAGACCGGCAAGGGCAAGGTGTATATGTATTACTTTGACCAAGACTCAGAGAACACCATCGTGAAAAGCCGCAAGGGAGGAGCCAGCCATGTGGCAGAGATGCCATTCATCTATGGCTATAAGTTTGGCTCTGGAAAGATGACCGAGACGGAGCAGCACATGGAACAAATCATGTCACGCTACTGGATCAACTTTACCAAGACTGGCAATCCAAATGGGGATAGCCTTCCTTTCTGGACTACCTACCAGGAAGGTAAACCAACGGTGATGATTATGAAGGAAGGACTGCATTTGGGTCCTGTTCAAAATCAAAAGCAAATGGACTTCTTCGAGAAGTTCTTCAAGGAAAAAAGAAAATAATACGTCAAGTTCCAAGTGGCATTCTCCCACTTGGAACTTTTTCAGTGCCCTCCCTGGGCTAGGAGCTTCTGCCCTTTCAAGTAGAGTGTGTGGAGCTAACATGCGAAACTTGAGTAAAAACATCATAAAGACCCAATACTATACCTAATTCTAAGCTTTCTCCGTTATAACCAGCACATGGCTTTCGTCGCTCAGTGTGGTGGCAAAGATATAAGTTTCACCACCATCTTTCAGCTTCAGGCGCTTGCGCAATTCTGCCACGGAAAGGGGGAAGTTGCGGGTGGCGATGTTCGCCTTGGTGATGCCTGAGAGATGGCGCTTCAACTCCTTCTTATTGAAAGAAGAGATGGCGATGATGCGGAAACTCCTACCTGGGAAAGCGGCGATAAGATCACGACTCACGAAGAGATGGCTGTTCTTGGAAAGCATCCTTGCATCATAGCGCCCGGAAAGAACACCGAAACAGCCGGCTTTCATCAGCGAGGCATTCGGCTCATAAAGATACTGCATCTCTTCAAGAACTGGCGGAGCTATTCTGACAGAAGAAGACTCCATATCCAACTCGTCGCAGACGAAGGATTGTGCATCATTGACGCAATAAATGCGGAGATTCCCGGCATGTTTTACTTCTCCATCTGCCGACGAAGCCTCCATTTCGCCCATATTTCGCGCTGAGAGCACTAAAAGGAGTTCCTTGCACTCATTATTCACGGAGATGATATGAACCTCTTTTACGCAGTTTAATTCGCTTACCGCACGGTGCCAATCGAGCATCGGAGAGAGTTTGATAATGACGTAATCTGCCTTCGAAAGCATTTCTTCCTGCAAAAGGGTTACATCGGGCGTACAATCTTTCAAGGATACTACCTTGTTGCCCGCATCGTCTCTACGGGCAGGATCGATGAAGATTAGCTTAAGACCAAGGTTGGTCTTAGGTAATGACAGAGGTTGGTCATAAATGATGCCTAAATAATCATCAGCTGATGCTGCATCTTTTTTCTGTGGCAGAAAAGAATGAAGAACCTCTATTCCGTCTCCATTCTTCACGATGGCGTTCTTCAAGCCCAACCGCCCGAAGTTTTCCTTCGCTGCTTCACAGAGATGAGCCTGACGCTCCACATACATCGACTTCACGCCCAATCGGGAAGCGATGTAAGAGAAGTCTACTCCGAAACCACCGGTCAGGTCAACAAACCCGATTTCTTCAGAAAAATCTCCTTCATGAGGTTCTTCTTTTATTTCATTAACATTCTCTTTTGATTCTGTTAATATCTGTTGCTTTTTGCAAGTGGCTTCATTTTTGGCGAATTCTGAATCAACTGCCCCTTTGCCCGCAAATTCGCAAATTTCAGAAAGATGAAGATTTGAGGCGTTTTCGCTCTCCTTCTCCTTTTCTTCTCCGTTTTTGGATGATGAAGGAGACAAACCGAGCAGTCGGGCAGCGAGTTCAGCCTTATAAAGTGCCGTTTGTTCTGACGAACATTGCTCCATCGAAATATGAGGGGGATAAATGATGCCTTCGATGCTTGCCCAACGGGGCAGTTTCACACGAGACATCTTTCGCCCGCGAATCTGGTCGAGAGCGAAAGGCATATCTACCTCGGGATACTTGCTGCCGAGGAAAGCCAACTGGCGAACATCATCGTCCTGATGCTGGCGGATAAAATCGAACGTTGCTTGGTTCATGATTTCTGTTGAATGATTCGTCATTACACTACTTATTCTTTATAACCGCAAATTTACGACATTCTGATGAGATTACAAAATATTTCTCAGAATATCTGATAATTTATGTCGGGATGCACCAAAAACAGGATGCTCTCGGCTATAATCTACCCTTTTTCCTGGCTATATGATTCTAACAGCAGGCATAAATAAATACATAACTATCGGAGATAGAACAACTGACTAGGAAAAACAGAAGGCTGGCAGAAGAAAAACAGCATACTGGCAAAAGGCAAACAGCCGACTAGCGCAACAGAGGCTAGTCGGCTGTTCCTGTATAACAGTTTGCCAAACATCCTTTCTCTTATTTCAAGAGAAGCACGGTTGGCAGGAATATCGCACTCTACTCTTCACTCTTCACCTTTCCAGTATAAAGAGCTGAAACACAACACATTACATAGGTGAAGAGATTTTCGGCACTCTTCACCCACTCTTCACCACTCTTCACCTTTTACGATTTTAGGAAAGGTATAAACGCAGAGCCGCTTAGCTGTCAACAGCCTAAAAAGGTGAAGGGCGGGTGAAGAGTAAAAAAACACTCTTCACCCGCCCAACTTCCTATTCTTCAATCACTTACACCCAAAAGGTGAAGAGTGAAGAGTTGTTGGGAAAATTCTCTCGCATCCGTAAAGATGCAGAGAGAAAATTCCGGTGTCTCAAAAGAAACGATGGATTAGTCAGCCAACTTAGCCTTCAAGAACTCACGGTTCAAGCGGGCGATGTTAGCGATAGACTCGTTCTTAGGACAAACAGCCTCGCAAGCACGAGTGTTTGTACAGTTACCGAATCCGAGCTCATCCATGCGTGCAATCATCTTCTTAGCACGGGCAGCAGCCTCTACACGACCCTGTGGGAGAAGTGCCAGCTGGCTAACCTTTGAGCTGACGAAGAGCATAGCAGAACCATTCTTACATGCAGCAACACAAGCACCGCAACCGATACATGTAGCGCAATCCATTGCCTCGTCTGCATTTTCCTTAGGAATCAGGATAGCGTTGGCATCCTGAGCCTGACCTGTACGAATGCTGGTGTAACCACCTGCCTGGATGATCTTGTCGAATGCTGAACGGTCTACCATACAGTCCTTGATGATAGGGAAACCAGCAGAACGCCAAGGCTCAACGGTGATAACATCGCCATCGTTGAAACGACGCATGTAGAGCTGACATGTTGTAGCACCACGCTCAGTCTTACCGTGAGGTGTACCATTAATATAGAGAGAGCACATACCGCAGATACCCTCGCGGCAGTCGTGGTCGAAGACGAAAGGCTCCTGACCTGACTCGATGAGCTCCTCGTTCAAGATGTCGAGCATCTCGAGGAATGAAGTATCATCTGGGATGTTCTTCATCTCATGTGTATCGAAGTGACCCTGTGCTGTAGGACCGTCCTGCTTCCAATACTTAACTGTGAAACTTATATTTCTTGCCATTGTCTTGTTCGCTTTTTAATTCTTGTAATTTCTTGTCTGTACCTTAATTGCCTCATACTCGAGAGGTTCCTTGTTGAGCACTGGAGCAGTTGTATCGTTGCCCTGATACTCCCAGCAACCTACGTAGAAGAAGTTCTCATCATCACGCTTAGCCTCGCCTTCCTCTGTCTGGTACTCCTCACGGAAGTGACCACCACAGCTCTCGTTGCGGTGCAATGCATCGTAAGCGATCAACTCGCCCATCAAGATGAAGTCACGCAAGTGGATAGCCTTATCCAACTCTACGTTCAAGCCTTCCTTCTTGCCAGGGATGAAGAGGTTCTTGTTGAATTCCTCGCGGAGAGCCTTCATCTTCTTCAAGCCTTCCTCAAGACCTTCCTTGGTACGACCCATACCTACATGCTCCCAAAGGATGTGACCCAACTCCTTGTGGATAGAATCTACAGAGCGCTTGCCCTGGATACCCATCAGGCGGTCGATTTCCTTCTGAACACCTGCCTCTGCCTCTGCGAACTCTGGGAGATCGGTAGAGAGCTTTGGCCACAATGCCTGGTCGGCCAAGTAGTTCTGGATGGTGTATGGCAATACGAAGTAACCGTCAGCCAAACCCTGCATCAAAGCAGATGCACCAAGACGGTTAGCACCGTGGTCAGAGAAGTTACACTCACCAATAGCGAAGAGACCAGGGATAGTGGTCATCAACTCGTAGTCAACCCAGATACCACCCATTGTATAGTGGATAGCAGGGAAGATCATCATTGGGTTGTAGTACTTCACGCCGTTAATCTCGTTAGCCAACTCACCTGGGTTAACGTCGGTAATCTCCTCATACATATCAAAGAGGTTGCCATAACGCTGCAGGATAACGTCGATACCGAGACGGTTGATAGACTCAGAGAAGTCGAGGAATACGGCAAGACCTGTGTTGTTGACACCGAAGCCCTTGTCGCAACGCTCCTTAGCTGCACGAGAAGCCACGTCACGAGGAACCAGGTTACCGAATGCTGGGTAACGGCGCTCCAAGTAGTAGTCGCGGTCTTCCTCAGGAATATCAGAACCCTTCTTTGTACCAGCCTGCAATGCCTTGGCATCCTCAATCTTCTTAGGAACCCAGATACGACCATCGTTACGGAGTGACTCTGACATCAAAGTCAACTTACTCTGGTTTGTACCGTGAACAGGGATACATGTAGGGTGAATCTGAACGTAAGATGGGTTAGCGAAGTCAGCACCCTTGCGGTAGCACTGGATAGCTGCTGTACAGTTACAACCCATAGCGTTTGTAGAAAGGAAGTAAGCGTTACCATAACCACCGGTAGCGATAACTACGGCGTTGGCAGAGAAACGCTCCAACTTACCTGTAATCAAATTCTTGGCGATGATACCACGAGCGTGACCGTCAACGATAACAAGATCCTCCATCTCGTAACGGGTGAAGAGCTTAACCTTACCTGCCTCAACCATGCGGCTCAAAGAAGAGTAAGCACCGAGGAGGAGCTGCTGACCTGTCTGACCCTTAGCATAGAATGTACGAGATACCTGAGCACCACCGAAAGAACGGTTAGCCAACATACCACCGTACTCACGAGCGAAAGGAACGCCCTGAGCTACGCACTGGTCGATGATATCGTTGCTCACCTCAGCCAAACGGTAAACGTTAGCCTCACGAGCACGGTAGTCACCACCCTTTACAGTATCGTAGAACAGACGGTAAACAGAGTCACCATCATTCTGATAATTCTTAGCTGCATTGATACCACCCTGTGCTGCGATAGAGTGAGCACGACGTGGAGAGTCCTGGATGCAGAAGTTCAAGATATTGAAGCCCATCTCGCCGAGAGAAGCAGCAGCAGAAGCACCTGCCAAACCTGTACCTACAACGATAACGTCGAGCTTTAACTTATTCTTTGGGTTAACCAAACGCTGGTGAGCCTTATAGTTGGTCCACTTCTCAGCAACTGGTCCTTCAGGTATTCTAGAATTTAATGTTTTTGCCATAATCTTTTTTAATACTTAAATGATTACACGAATTATGCGCAGCACAAAGATGGAGCGCAACCGAAAGCGAATGCCAATACAACTACGATGAAGAGGAGAAGCAGGATGGTAGAATAAATCATACCAATCATCTTCCAACGGCAGAACCAAGTCTTACCGCTCCAACCGAGAGTCTGAATAGCACTCCAGAAACCGTGAGTGAGGTGGAACCAAAGAGCTACCAACCAGATGATGTAGAGAACTACGAACACTGGGTTAGCGAAGGTGTCCTGAATGAATGCGAAGCCGTCTGATGGGCAGTGGCCGAAGCTTGTACCCAAAAGCTCTGCAAACATCATGTTGTACCAGAAATTAAAGAGGTGAAGCAACAAACCAAGAACGATGATGATACCGAGCACCAACATGTTCTGGCTAGCCCACTCTACTTTTTCTGGCTTTGCTGTTACCTCGTAACGCTGGTTACCGCGAGCACGACGGTTCTGTGCTGTCAGGATGAAAGCGTAAACGATGTGACAAACTGCCAAAGCTGCCAAACCCAAAGTTGCAACTACGGCGTACCAGTTAGCACCCAACAATTCGCAGATTGTGTTGTAAGCTTCTCCAGAGAAAAGCGCAACAACATTCATGCAACCGTGGAATGTCAAGAATAGAATAAGAGCGATACCAGTTACTGACATCACTACCTTTCTACCAATAGATGAATTGATTAACCACATAAATGATTGAAATTTAATTATTTAACTGTTTGAAACTAATTTATATTCCACACTTTTCGTCCCTGCAATACCTATTTTTGGGCATTCTGCAATCCTCATTTCTAGGTATATTTTCGCAAGTCTGCTGCAAAATTACTATATTTTAATGATTTATCAAAGTATTTTTGCTAAAATTTCGATTTTATTTCTTACTTTTGCCGAAAATTAGAAAAAATATAGATTAAACGAAGTATGAAATTCAATTATGACGTGCTCGTTATCGGTGGAGGACATGCCGGATGCGAGGCTGCTGCAGCCTCTGCAAACATGGGTGCCAAAACCTGTTTGATAACGATGGATATGAACAAGATTGGACAGATGAGTTGCAACCCCGCCATCGGAGGTATTGCCAAGGGACAGATTGTGCGCGAAATCGATGCTTTGGGCGGACAGATGGGTATCGTAACGGATAAAACCGCCATCCAGTTCCGAATGCTCAACATCGGCAAAGGTCCTGCCGTATGGAGCCCCCGTGCCCAATGCGACAGAGGAAAGTTTATCTGGGAATGGAGAACCATCCTCGACCACACCGACAACCTCGACATCTGGCAAGACCAGGCTGACGAACTGCTCGTAGCTAACGGAGAAGCCATCGGCGTAAAAACCATCTGGGGAGCCGAATTCTATGCCAAGAGCATCATCATCACCGCTGGAACATTCCTCAACGGACTGATGCATGTAGGAAGAAAGATGGTAGAAGGCGGAAGATGCGCCGAACCTGCCGTACACAACTTTACGGAGAGCATCACCCGATGGGGTATCACTACAGCCAGAATGAAAACCGGTACTCCGGTCAGAATCGACAAGCGAAGTGTTCATTTCGAAGATATGGAAGAGCAGCCGGGAGACAGCGATTTCCACCAGTTCTCTTATATGGGAGAACATCGGGTTCTGAAACAATTGCCTTGCTGGACTTGCTACACCAACAAGAAGGTACACGAAACTTTAAAAAGCGGTCTCGCTGACTCACCTTTATATAATGGTCAGATTCAGAGTACCGGTCCACGTTACTGTCCGAGTATAGAAACGAAGCTCGTCACCTTCCCCGACAAGGATCAGCATCCGCTCTTCCTGGAACCGGAAGGCGAGGATACGAACGAGATGTATCTGAACGGTTTTTCTTCAAGCATGCCGATGGAAATCCAGTTGAACGCTCTTCATGAGATTCCGGCATTGAGAGATGCGAAGATTTACAGACCGGGTTACGCCATCGAATACGATTACTTCGACCCTACCCAACTCAAACATTCACTGGAGTCGAAAATCATCAAAGGTCTCTTCTTTGCCGGACAGGTGAACGGAACCACCGGTTATGAGGAAGCAGGAGGACAGGGAACCGTGGCAGGAATCAACGCAGCCTTGCATTGTGTTGGCGACAAAACATTCGAGATGAACCGCGATGAGAGTTATATCGGCGTACTCATCGATGATCTCACCACAAAGGGAGTTGACGAACCATACCGTATGTTTACCTCCAGAGCCGAATACCGCATTCTGCTCCGTCAGGACGATGCCGATGCCCGACTCACCGAAAAAGCATACGAACTCGGAATTGCCAAGCGCGACCGTTACGACTGGTGGATAGAGAAAAAAGAAGCCATCGGAAGAATCATCGAATTTTGCGCCAACTATCCTATCAAGAAGGATGAGATAAATCCAAAACTGGAGGCACTCGGTACTACTCCACTTCGCGCCGGCTGCAAGCTCATCGACCTCATCGCTCGTCCGCACCTGAACCTCACGAATCTTTCGGAGATTATTCCGGACCTGAAGGCTGCACTGGAAACACCAGCCAACCGAAAGGAAGAGATAACGGAAGCTGCAGAAATCAAGATGAAGTACAAAGGTTACATCGAGCGAGAACGTCTCATCGCCGATAAGATGCACCGTTTGGAGGACATCAAAATCAAGGGCCGTTTCAACTATTCCGAGCTCCACGAAATCTCCACAGAAGGACGCCAGAAACTCGAGCGAATCGACCCGGAAACCTTGGCACAGGCAAGCCGAATTCCGGGCGTATCACCAAGCGATATCAACGTGATGCTTGTATTACTCGGAAGATAAGCCGTTTCACAGTGAAAAACAAGGGAACCCCCAATGTTTCACGTGAAACAGACTACTAACAAAACATTTGATGCTCAACCGCTTAAGAAAGGTTGCATCAAGTGTTTTGCGGTTAAAGTAAAACTTCAGCAATTCGTGAAACAAAAGCGGATAAAATCAAGCAAAACGCAAAAACAAACGGGCAAAAAACCCTAAAAAGGAACAAGAAAAAAGAACAAAATAAGTATCAATTTAAAGCATAAAAAGTAATGAACAATCAGCTATTATTAGACAATCTGCGTTGCATTCCAGATTGGCCAATCAAGGGTGTAAACTTCCGCGACGTTTCAACCCTTTTCAAGAATCCTGCATCTTTAAAAGAGATCAGCGATGAGATGTATGAACTCTACAAAGATAAAGGAATCACCAAGATTGTAGGCATCGAATCACGCGGTTTCGTAATGTCTTCAGCACTCGCAATACGTCTCGGAGCCGGCGTAGTTTTATGCCGCAAACCGGGCAAACTTCCATGCAAAACCGTACAGGAAAGTTATGCTAAGGAATATGGCATGGATACCATCGAAATCCACGAAGATGCCATCAATGAGAACGACATCGTACTCCTCCACGACGACCTCCTTGCCACCGGTGGAACCATGAAAGCAGCATGCGACCTGGTAAAGAAATTCCATCCGAAAAAGGTATATGCTAACTTCATCATTGAACTCGTAAACGAGAATTTCGAAGGCAGAAACTCCTTTGATCCAGACGTTGAAGTAACTACTTTATTACAGTTATAAGCTGCAAAAATACTGCAAGAAATACTGCGAGAATGCAGCAAGGAAGCAGTAAAAGACACTAGAGCGTTGCCGTTTCACGTGAAACAGTAACGCTCGTTTTTCCTTTAAAAACAAGTAAAAATATGACGAAACAAGAGAATGAGGAGCGCTTGGCAAGGCTTAAAAACATCGTTTTAAGTATGCCGGAGAAGCCAGGAAGCTACCAATATTACGACGAAAATCATACGATTATATATGTGGGAAAGGCGAAAAATCTAAAGAGAAGAGTATCTTCCTACTTCCATAAAGAGGTAGACAGATACAAGACAAAGGTGCTTGTTTCTAAGATTCACGACATATCTTATACAGTCGTAAACACAGAAGAAGACGCACTGTTGCTCGAAAACAGCCTGATCAAAAAGTATAATCCAAGATACAATGTCCTGCTGAAAGACGGCAAGACATACCCCTCTATATGCGTAACTAACGAGTATTTTCCACGCATTTTCAAGACTCGTCATATCAATAAAAAAGTGGGAACCTTCTTCGGTCCTTACCCTCATATCGGCAGCATGTATGCCGTTTTAGAGGTCATCAAGAAGCTTTATAAGCCCCGCACCTGCAGAATGCCTATCACCAGAGAAGGCGTTGCTGAAGGCAGATACAAGCCGTGTCTGGAGTATCATATCCACAACTGCGGAGCACCCTGCATCAACAAGCAGAGCTATGAGGAATATCAGGAAAACATGCGCCAGGCACGTGAAATTCTGAAGGGAAACACGCGGGAAGTAAGCAAATATCTCTACGATTTGATGATGAAAAATGCCGAACTTCTTCGCTTTGAAATAGCTGAAGAATATAAGAAAAAGTACCAATTACTGGATGAATTTGAGGCAAAAAGCGAGGTAGTAAGCCATACCATTACAGATGTAGATGTCTTCACCATCGTAAATGATGATGCCAACAAAAACGCCTTCATCAACTATATTCACGTAAAAAACGGCACCATCAACCAGAGCTTCACCTACGAATATAAACGTAAACTGGAGGAGAGCGATGAGGAACTTCTGATTACAGCCATTCCGGAAATCAGAGAGCGTTTCCACTCCACTTCGAAGGAGATAATCGTGCCTTTTGAGATGGAATGGAATCTGAAAGATGCAACCTTCTTCGTACCCCAGAGAGGAGACAAAAAGCACCTTCTGGAGCTGTCGGAAATGAACTGCAAGCAGTATAAATTCGACCGTCTGAAACAGGCAGAAAAGCTCAATCCGGAGCAGAAACAGACCCGATTGATGAAGGAATTGCAAGCCAAATTAAAGCTTCCGAAGATGCCTTACCAGATAGAATGTTTCGATAATTCCAACATATCCGGTACTGATGCCGTGGCAGGTTGCATCGTATATAAAGGTATGAAACCATCCAGAAAAGACTACCGTAAATACAACATCAAAACGGTGGAAGGACCTGATGATTACGCATCCATGCAAGAGGTGGTAAGACGCCGGTACAGTCGCATGATAGAGGAAGAAACTGCACTTCCTGACCTCATTATTACCGATGGCGGAAAGGGTCAGATGGACGTAGTAAGAGAGGTTATTGTTGACGAATTACACCTGGATATTCCTATCGCAGGACTTGCCAAAGACGACCGTCACCGCACCAACGAACTTCTCTTCGGATTCCCTCCTCAAACCATCGCCCTACCACCCGAAAGTGAACTGTTCAAGGTACTGACGCAGATACAGGATGAGGTGCACAGATACGCCATCACCTTCCATCGCGACAAGCGCAGCAAACATGCTCTTCACTCAGAATTAGACGATATCAAAGGCATCGGTCCAAAGGCTAAAGAAGCCCTTCTGAGCAAGTTTAAGAGCGTGAAAAAGATGAAAGAAGCATCCTTTGAACAACTTTCAGAAGTATTAGGCCCTCATAAGGCAGAAATTCTTTCAAAATATTTCGAAGAAAAAGGCGAGAATATGAAATAAAAGTTGTATATTTGCAGTTCAAACTATACTATATATATATTAATAATAAGAAGAAGAACAGAACCGAAGCAAGCATTCCACAAATGCTATTCATAAAGTTCTATGTTCAACATTCAAAGTTCAAAAGTAGTAATATGAGAATCGTAATACAGCGTGTCTCTCACGCCTCAGTAACCATCGAAGGAGAGGTTAAATCTGCCATCAGACAAGGCTATCTGATCCTTCTGGGAATAGAGGAAAGCGACACTTCAGAAGATGTAGACTGGCTGGTCAGAAAGGTAATCGGACTCCGTGTTTTCGACGACGAAAACCATGTTATGAACCGCTCTATCATGGATATAAATGGTGAGATTCTGGTCATCAGCCAGTTCACCCTATTCGCCAGCTACAAGAAAGGAAACCGCCCAAGCTGGCTCAGAGCAGCCAAGCACGAAATCAGCGTTCCACTCTATGAGAAGTTCTGCAAAAAGCTATCCGATGCACTCGGAAAGCCAGTAGGAACAGGCGAATTTGGTGCCGATATGAAGGTAGATTTACTGAACGATGGACCGGTAACCATCATGATGGATACTCACAACAAGGAATAATGCCCTACCCTGAAAGAAAGGCATCTTTCCCCATAAAAGAACTAGGAAGATGACAATAAAAGAAGCACAAGAAGCTGTAGATCAGTGGATTAAAGAATATGGCGTACGCTATTTCAGCGAACTGACCAATATGGCTTGCCTCACAGAAGAAGTGGGCGAACTGGCACGCGTCATTGCCCGAACATACGGTGACCAGAGTTTCAAGAAAGGCGAGAAACCTAACTTGGGCGAAGAGATGGCCGATGTTCTATGGGTGCTTATCTGCCTGGCAAATCAAACAGGGATTGACTTGACAGAAGAACTCCAGAAGAGTTTTGACAAGAAGACCCAAAGGGATTCTGAAAGGCATAAAAACAATCCAAAACTATCTGAGCATCAGGAAGATAAAGAACAAGATAACAAGAATTAAAATTGCTATTCATATAAAAACTTAACTTTAATAATTATATAAATAACATTAAGTATGAGCAGTATTAAAGAACAGGTTCTTGCACAGCAGGGACAGTATAAAGAGTCAGACGACAAGTATTTATCAGTTTTGAAGCAGTACAACTGCAACCTCAACGATGAGGAAGTAGCTGCTGCAGTAAAGAAGATTCTCGATGAAAAGGTAGCAGAGAATGAGACCATGGAGGTCAAGAAGTTCCTCTTCGGCAGCATCGAGTTGACTTCTCTCCATACAGAAGATACAGAAGAAAGCATCCTGAAGATGATTGAAAAGGTGAATCAGTTTGCCAAGGATTATCCTCAGCTTCCTCACGTAGCAACTGTATGTACCTACCCTAACTTTGCCGGCCTTATCAGCCAGAGTCTGGAGGTTGACGGCGTAGAAATCGCTGTAGTAAGTGGCAATTTCCCATCCTCTCAGACCTTTATCGAGGTAAAGATTGCAGAAACCGCAATGGCTATCAAGGATGGTGCTACAGAGGTGGATATCGTAATGCCTGTTGGCAAGTTCTTCAGCGAAGATTACGAGGGTCTCTGCGATGATATTCAGGAACTCAAGGAGACATGCGGAGAACATAAGATGAAGTGCATTCTGGAGACAGGCGATCTGAAGAATTGCAGCAACATCATGAAGGCTTCTATCCTCGCAATGTACTCAGGTTCTGACTATATCAAAACCTCAACAGGCAAGGAGAAGGTCTCAGCTACCCCTGAGGCAGCATACGTTATGTGCCAGGCTATCAAGGCATATTACGAAAAGACTGGCATTCAGATTGGTTTCAAGCCTGCAGGTGGTATCAATACCGTTCATGATGCCGTAGTTTACTACACCATCGTGAAGGAAGTTTTGGGCGAGAAATGGCTGACCAACCAGTGGTTGCGCCTCGGCACATCACGCCTGACTAACCTCCTCTTGAGCGAAATTCTTGGCAAGGAGATTAAATACTTCTAAAGAAAAGTAACTGATTTTCAATAGAATACAAAAAACAAAGGGTTGATCCTCTCTGAGAACCAACCCTTTTTATATTAAGCTTTTCTTTCAATCACAAAATCCAGGTAAGCCTTCAAGGCATTGTAAATATCCTTATCCTCCACATAAGTATCGAGGAAATTCATGGCTTCGGCATGGAAATCCCACATGCGCTTATCCGCATATTCAATACCTCCGTTTTCCTTTGTAAATGCCACTAACTGAGCTATTTCATCAGCCGTCACAGTATGAGCCTTTACCTTTCTGGCAAGCTTCATCATCTCCTCATCACCGGTAGACTTCAAAGCATATATTACAGGCAAAGTCAGTTTTCCTTCAACCATATCATTACCAGTAGGTTTACCTATCTCCTTGGAATCATAATAATCAAAGATATCATCACGAATCTGGAAGATGATGCCCAAGTTCTGTCCGAAACGCTTCGCCTCTTCAATCTGCAGTTCTGAAGCATTGGCAGAGATCGCTCCGATACCGGCGCAAGCCTCAAAGAGAGCAGCCGTTTTCTGCTTAATCACCTGATAATAAATATCTTCCGATATCTCTTCATTACTGATACTGTTGAGCTGAAGAATCTCACCATTAGACAGGATACGTCCCAACTCAGCAAGATAACGCACGATTTCCTCTGAATGCGAATAAGATACATGAAGCAAGGCGGTGGAAAGAATGAAATCGCCCACAAGCACAGCCACCTTATTATTATAAGTAGCATTCACGCTAGCCTGTCCGCGGCGCTCCTCACTCTCATCAACCACATCATCATGTACCAGCGAAGCGGTATGAAGAAGCTCCAGACCTACCGCAGAATGCTGGGTAACACTGGAAACCTTTCCAAAATTACGTGCCATCAACAAGATGAGTATAGGGCGCATACGTTTTCCAGCGCGCTGACGGATGTGGTCGAGCACCTGGGAAAGGAGGCCATCGCTATGCATAAGAGACTTGTTGAACAAATCTATAAAATCTGCTAATTCTGCCTCTATAGGCAGCTTGATAAGTGATAAATAGTCCATTATATGTGAGTAAATCTACTTAATTTCTGAAATTTGTTACAAAATTAATCAATTCTTCTTGAAATATCGCATTTTTTTAGTAATTTTACACCACAAAAATGAATATTATGGATAAATTGTTCCTTTTAGACGCGTATGCGCTCATTTATAGGTCGTATTACGCCTTTATGAAAGCCCCTCGAATCAATTCGAAGGGACTCAATACTTCGTGTGTAATGGGGTTCTGCAATACCCTCAACGAGATACTTACCAAGGAGAAACCTACCCATATTGCGGTGGCTTTCGACCATGGCAAGACTTTCCGTCATGAGGCTTTCCCTGCATATAAAGCTCAACGAGAAGAGACACCGGAAGACATCAAACTCTCTGTGCCTATCATCAAAAATATCCTGGAGGCATATCATATCCCTATCCTTCAGGTAGATGGTTTCGAGGCGGATGATATCATTGGAACAGTTGCCTTGAAGGCAAGTGAAAAGGGGATGGAAACCTACATGCTCACACCCGATAAGGATTACGCACAACTGGTTCGTAACAATGTTTTCATGTTCCGTCCTCGTCATGGCGGTGGATACGAAAAGTTGGGCGTACAGGAAATTGAAGAGAAATACAGCATCACTTCCCCACTCCAGGTTATCGACCTCCTTGCTCTGATGGGCGACTCAGCTGATAACTTCCCAGGCTGTCCGGGCGTGGGAGAAAAGACAGCCATCAAACTTATCAACGAGTTCGGTAGTGTAGAAGGTCTTATCGAGAACTCTTCTCAAGTGAAAGGCAAGCTCCGCGAAAAAGTGGAGGGTGCAGTAGAAGATATCAGGATGTCAAAGTTCCTGGCAACCATACGAACCGATGTTCCGGTAGAGATCAAGATGGAAGATTTGAAACGGGTAGAGCCAGACAATACAAAATTGGATGAAATCTTCACCGAGTTAGAGTTTAAGTCGTTTGCTAATCGAGTTCTTAACAAACCTAAAAAGGTGCAAACAAAGCCTACTGGAGAGCTCGATTTATTTGGCGCACAGCAAGCCGACGGGCAGGAAGAGTCAAAAAACGCGAGTTTTGAGACCCTTAAAACGACGGCCCATTCATATAAACTCATTGATACAGAAGGAGATGCAAGGAAACTTTATGACTATTTATTGACATTCAATATTCTCAGTCTAGACACAGAGACCACATCTACCGCTGCCATTGATGCAGAATTGGTGGGTTTGAGCTTTGCCGTGAAGGAAAAAGAGGCTTTCTACGTAGCAATTCCAGCAAATCGTGAAGAAGCCTTAAAAATCGTAAACATCTTCAAACCTCTCTACGAGAACCCGGAAATCTTGAAAGTGGGGCAGAACATCAAATACGATTACGAGGTGTTGATGAACTACGGCATAGAGATTCAGGGCAAGATGTTCGATACGATGCTCGCCCACTATCTCATCCAGCCAGAACTTTACCACAACATGGATTACTTGGCAGAAGTATTCCTCAATTATCAGACCATCCACATCGAAGAACTGATTGGTCCGAAGGGAAAGAACCAGAAGTCGATGCGCGATCTCGCCCCATCAGACATTTACGAATATGCTGCCGAAGATGCCGACATCACCTTGAGATTGAAAAATGTGCTCGAACCAAAACTCAAAGAGATAGATTGTGAAGATCTGTTCTGGAATGTAGAAATGCCGCTTGTACCTGTTTTAGCCCACATGGAGATGACGGGAGTATGCATCGACACCGATACCCTGAAGGAAACATCCGAGAAACTCACCAACCGCCTCAATGAGATAGAACATCATATCTATGAGTTGGCAGGCGAATCGTTCAATATCGCTTCCCCACGCCAGGTTGGAGAAATACTCTTCGGAAAGATGAAGATTGTGGAGAAGCCTAAGAAGACGAAGACGGGCCAGTACGTAACAAGCGAAGAAGTCCTTCAGCAGCTGCGCAGCAAGAGTCCAATCATCGATGAAATACTGAACTACAGAGGTTTAAAGAAACTTTTGGGAACCTATATAGATGCCCTTCCAAAGCTTATCAACTCTCGCACCGGTCACATTCATGCCTCTTTCAACCAAGCCATCACAGCCACTGGACGCCTTTCTTCAAGTGATCCAAACCTGCAGAATATTCCTGTACGCGATGACGATGGCAAGGAGATACGCAGATGCTTCATCCCAGAACCAGGCTGCCTGTTCTTCTCTGCCGACTATTCACAGATAGAACTTCGCATCATGGCACACCTGAGCCAGGATCCAAACATGGTAGAAGCATTCCGTGAAGGCTCTGATATTCATGCAGCTACAGCTGCCAAGATTTGGCACGAAGATATCAAAGAAGTAACAGATGCACAGCGCAAGAAGGCAAAAACTGCCAACTTCGGCATCATCTACGGCATCACTACCTTCGGTCTTGCCCAACGCATGAACATCGAAAACCGAGAGGCAAAGCAGATCATAGAAGACTACTTCCGCACCTTCCCTGGTGTTCAGGCTTACATGGAGAAGGCAAAGGAAATGGCAAGAGAGAAAGGCTATGCCGAAACCCTCTTCCACCGCCGTCGCTACCTGCCAGACATCAACAGCAAGAATGGTACTGTAAGAGGATTTGCCGAGCGCAATGCCATCAATGCCCCTATCCAGGGCTCTGAGGCAGACATCATCAAAGTGGCTATGATCCGCATTTTCAACCGATTCAGAGCAGAAGACATCAGGAGCAAGATGATTATCCAGGTGCATGACGAACTCAATTTCTCCGTATATCCGGAAGAGAAGGAAAAGGTAGAGAAGATTGTGGTAGAAGAGATGCAGAACGCCTACCAGCTCAGTGTGCCTCTGGTTGCTGATGCCGGATGGGGAAACAACTGGCTAGAAGCACATTAGAAAAACCAGAAAGCGGCCGCAGAAACCGCAAGGCAACTTAAATACAAAGAAGCTCGCAAGATACCAAACGTTCATCTTGCGAGCTTTTCTTTTTCGAGATGTTTCACATGAAACAATCAAATCTTCTATCAAAACACTACTAAAAAGACAAATAACTCCTTTATTCACAAGTACATCTAGAAATCTTTGTTTATTTAGATTAAAAAGGATAATAAAATTATAATATTTTCAAATTTATTTGGTTCTTACAGAAATAAAGTGTATATTTGCATTGTAAATCAGAAAGATATGCAAACGCACCTGTCTGATTAAAAGTGAATAGATAACACTAATCAATCAAATTAAGAAAGAAAGGAACATTATGAAGAAATATGTTTGCGACGTGTGTGGTTGGATTTATGATCCAGAAGTAGGTGATCCAGAGGGCGGCATCGCTCCAGGTACAGCATTCGAAGACATCCCAGATGATTGGGTTTGCCCTCTTTGCGGAGTAGGCAAGGAAGATTTCAGCCCTGTAGAGGAATAAGGCTCTTTTGGAGGAATCACCCGAAGGAAATCCTCACAAAGGAATCATCTGAATGAAATGCCTGATATTCAGGCAACACATTCATAAAATAATAGGAGGAACCATTATGACAAAAGTTAGAGAAATCTACCGCTGCCAGATTTGTGGCAATGTTGTAGAAGTTGTAAACCCAGGAGCCGTGCTCAGTTGCTGTGGCGAGCCGATGAAGCTGATGAAGGAAAACACCAGCGATGGCGCCAAAGAGAAGCACGTGCCTGTGATAGAACCTATCGAGGGCGGCTATCGCGTAACAGTAGGAAGTGTGGAGCATCCGATGCTACCAGAGCATTACATCCAATGGATAGAATTGCTCACCCCTACCGATGTACTTCGTCACGAGTTGAAGCCAGGCGAAAAGCCTGAAGCAATCTTCCTGACCAACGCAGAAGCCAAGGATGTTACGGCTCGAGAATACTGCAACCTTCACGGGTTGTGGAAGGGGGTAATCTAAAAGATTATGGAAAGGTAAAATCTAAAGGAATACTATAATTCAGGAGGACGTGTCTCTATATCGTAGACACATCCTCCTGATTTTTCATCTATAAATCAAAGTTTTCTCCAAAAAATTTTGGAACTTATTGAAATTATTCGTATATTTACACCAAATAACTATTATACACGCATTTTTAACAATAATACGATATCATTTAATCATCATTTAATTATAAACATTTAAAACACAACAATTATGAGAAGAACTATTTTTACTTTTATCATGCTTTGTTTCGTAACACTAACTCTGCAGGCACAAGATGTCTGGACAGCAGCAGGTTCTAGCACAATCTTCGGTTCTCATTGGAATGAAACGGATACCAGCAATGACCTGACCGATAAAGGGAACGGCATCTGGGAACTCACCAAAACCGACTGCATTCTTGAAAAAAAATGTGAAATACGAACTTAAAGTCGTGAAGAATCATTCATGGGCCGAATCGTACCCTAAAACCAGCGCCAACTATGTCTTTATGGTAGAAGAGACAGGTACCTATAACGTCACTATCCAGTTTAATGAAACCAGCCACGAAGTCAGTGTAACCACCAAAAAAACAGGTGGTGCTGTTATCGGCGAAAAGACATGGACCGTAGCCGGTTCACCCGAAATTCTCGGAGTAGAATGGAAGCCGAAAGCAACAGAAAACGATATGATCAAACAGGAAAATAACGTCACCTATATTCTGACCAAGACCAATCTGACCCTCGCTATAGGTACTTATAAATATAAGATCTGTGCAAACCATGGATGGGCAGAAAACTATGGTGACGAGAATGACCCAGAAGGTAATGCTTCCATTTATATCGAAGAAGCCGGAATCTACGACGTTACTTTCACCTTCAATTCAGCAACCAAGAAGGTATCAGCTACAGCTGTAGCAAGCGTAACCGACGGCATTAGCCAGATTGCCAGTGACATCAAGACCAAGAAAGTAATCTTCAATCTTCAGGGACAGCGCGTTTCTGCTCCAAAACAGGGAGTTTACATCATCAACGGCAAAAAAGTAGTCTTGAAATAACAAATACTTATCATAGTAATCATCAGAAAGGCATTCACCAGCATCGTGAATGCCTTTTTTTTAGATAATTTTCCACGATTTTTTCGTATCTTTCATTTATAATGTGTAACTTTGTATCCAATATATTTAAAGCAAAAGAACAATGGCAAAGAACAATAAGCAGACAGCTGGTCAAGATGGTGTCAGCAAAATGGTCACCCTTGGTTCTAAGAAATTCATCGCACAACAACTGAACTACGCTCGCACATCAGCTGTTATGCATGCGCACAACAGGTGATGTGCAATCGCACAACAGCTGTTGTGCGATTGCAGAAGGTATCTCTTCCAGCAACTTATCCTATCTTTCCCAACAACTTATCCTATATATCCCAAGGACTTATGTAATATTTTTCAGGTACCTCTCCCGTATATTCCAACGTCTTCACCTATATCGTTGCGCTTCCTCAAGCGTTTCTGTCGGTTTACCATCGTTGATTCTTCCGTCATCTATGATTTTTAGTTAATTTTCCACGATTTCTTTGTATCTTTCATCCATAATGTGTATCTTTGCATTAAATATATTTAAACGTTTAAAATAAGGCAACATAACAATGGCAAAGAATAATAAGCAGGCAGCTAACCAAGACGGTAACAGCACCAAGAAGGCTACAAAGAAAAAGAAGAAAGTCAAGGTTTCGCATATCGTGAAACCAGAAAACATGACTTTAGAGGAATGGCAAATCAAACTGCGCAAACAGGTGACCGATATCGAGCACTTCGATATCAGTTGTGTTGATGACGTCCTTTGCCCTGGAGAGTATATCGTTCACAACCCTGAAAAGAACAACGAGTACAAGGTGGTGTATCGTGGAGCCAACAGCGAATGGAATTATTGTTCCTGCATGGATTTCAAGACTTCAAGACTCGGCACTTGCAAACATATCGAAGCCGTCAAAAAATGGTTTGGCGGAAAGAGGGGCGTACATGTACATCGGGAATTACCACCTTATACTTCTGTCTATCTCTCCTATCGGGATGAGCGATGCGTAAAGATTCGTATCGGATCAGACAACAAGGAGGCATACGAACAGTTAGCCAAAGATTACTTTGACAAGAACCATGTCTTGAAGAAATCAGCCTATGCCCGCATTGGCTCTTTCTTGAAACAAGCTCGCCAAATCAGCGATACATTCAGATGCTATAAAGATGCCATTGACTTTATCATCGATATTCGCGAAAAAGTGAAAAGAATGAAGATTGTGAAGACATACGATGACGAGAAACTCAACAATCTTCTGAAAGTAAACCTCTATCCTTACCAGAAAGAGGGCATCCGCTTTGCTGCAAAGGCAGGAAAGGCTATCATTGCCGACGAGATGGGTCTCGGAAAGACAATCCAAGCTATAGGTACTGCCGAACTGCTACGCAAGGAAAGTCTTATTGGCTCTGTACTCATCCTCTGCCCTACCTCGCTCAAATATCAATGGCGAAGTGAAATCAAGAAGTTTACTGATGCCGAAGTCTTCGTCATAGAGGGAAGTCATCTCAAGAGAAAGGAAGCGTACAATCGCCCGGAACCTTACAAGATTATTTCCTATAATAGTGCCGCCAATGACATCAAGATACTCGGCTGTTTGCAAACCGATATGCTCATCATGGACGAGGTGCAGCGCCTGAAGAACTGGAACACGCAGATTTCCCGTGCGGCAAGAAAGATAGAATCAGACTATTCCGTGATTCTATCAGGAACGCCTTTGGAGAACAAGCTCGATGAGCTCTACTCTATCGTAGAGTTTGTTGATAATTTCCGCCTCGCCCCTTACTACCTCTTCAAAGACAAGCATATCATTACAGATGAAACGGGAAAAGTACTAGGTTATAAGAACTTAAACGACATAGGCAAGAAGCTGAGTGATATTCTCATTCGTCGTCGAAAGAAGGATGTGAAACTCCAAATGCCTGAGCGTTCTGACAAGAACCTTTTCATTCCGATGACCAACGAGCAGATGGAGATGCATCAGGAGTGGCAGAACCAAGTACGTATCCTGGTTCTGAAATGGCGCAAGATGCATTTTCTGTCCGATAAAGACCGCAAGCGTCTTCTGCTCTTCCTCTCGCAGATGCGCATGGTATGTGACAGCAGTTATATCCTCGATCAAAAGACGAGATACGACACCAAAGTGGAAGAATGCGTGAACATCATCAGCGACATTATCAGCGAGGAAGGTGAAAAGGTTGTGGTATTCAGTCAATGGGAACGCATGACCCGCCTCATCGCCAAGGAACTGGAGAAAAAAGAAATTGGCTTTGAATATCTGCATGGTGGCGTACCATCCGAAAAGCGTAAGAACCTAGTAGATAATTTCATGAACGAACCATCGAGCCGGGTTTTCCTCTCTACTGATGCCGGAAGCACAGGCTTGAACCTGCAATCTGCCGCAACTATCATCAATATCGACTTGCCTTGGAATCCTGCCGTTCTCGAACAGCGTATTGGTCGCATCTATCGCCTTGGGCAGCAGAACAACATCCAGGTTATCAATCTTGTAACACCTGATTCCATTGAGGAGGAGATGCTCGGTAAATTACGTTTCAAGACCTCTATGTTTGAGGGTGTCCTTGATGATGGCGAAGATTCTGTATTCATCACAGATGATAAGTTCAGCAAGATGATGGAAACCGTGAGCGGTATGGTGGAAGAGGACGAAGAAACAGAGAAGGCTCGCAACAAACATAAATCTAACGAGAATAAAGAAGAGGTTTCCATCCAGCAGCAAACGAACTCATCTTCGAACGGAGAATCCGTCTCTAATCGCTCAAGTCAGCCAAAGGATTTGGTAGCCCAAGGAATATCTTTCCTCTCAGGCTTAGCCGAAACCTTAAAGTCGCCAGAAGCCACAGCCCAGCTGGTTGATTCCATCGTTGAGAAAGACGAGCAGACAGGCGAAACCTCCATCAAGATACCAGTGGAGAACAAAGAGACAGTTTCTAACCTTCTGAATCTCATCGGTAAGTTGTTTGCAAAATAAGTCATGGGTAAAAAGAAACATAAGCATCAAGGACATTATTGCAAGATGTATGGAGAGTATAAATCCAACGAGTCGTTCAGTGGTAAAGGACACAGACTGCACATCTGCAAGAAATGTATATCAATAAGAAATAAGGCTAAAAAAGAAAAGAAACGTTTAGAACATGATAGAATTAACGAAGTCTCAGAAGAAAACAGCTCGCAAGCTCATTAATTTGGGCTTGCAGCGAGAATGCGCCAAGTTCATGCAATCTACCAAAGATTTCATGAACAAGAACGCATCAGCAGAGGATGCACACGATGCATACCTCAAACTATATGATAAGGTATAGCAATTCGACAAGCATATCGCTCGCCGATACGATGGGATGTCAGGAGGTAGATATTACATCACCGTATGTTACCTATACTATGACGGAGTATTGACTGACGAAGACATCCGAAAGTTTGACGATGAGCTATATAACAGTTTGAAAGAAGCCAAGAAGTCTTTTCAAAATTAAACGATATGAGTTACACAGAATATTCTTGTAGCAGACTAACTTTTAAAATATGTTTGTTCTACCAAAAGAAATTGGAGATTTAGGAGAGATACAAGTATTTATTGATGAGCAAAGAAGGAAATAAATAACCTTTTCCTTGCTACAACCAAATAAAAAGCGTAACTTTGCCGAAATATCATAAAAATAAGCAATTATGAAGGAAGAAGAAATCAAAGAATTGTTCGAGCAATTCGAAGCTATTGCCAACGAATACGAAGGCGTAGAATGTTGGAGTGCAAGAGAACTTGCACAAGTGTTGGGTTATTCCAAATGGGAAAGATTTGAAGGAGTCATCGAGCGAGCTAAAGACGCTTGTATCAACGCTGGCGAAATGGTAGAATATCATTTTCCCGGCGTTGGGAAAATGATACCTCTTGCTAAAGGTGCTCAGCGTGAAGTCAAAGACTACATGCTGACTCGTTATGCTTGCTATCTCATTGCCCAAAACGGTGATCCACGCAAGCCACAAATCTCTTTTGCCCAAAACTACTTTGCCGTACAAACTCGCCGAGCAGAATTGGTGCAAAAGCGTTTGCTGGAATACGAACGTGTACAAGCACGTGCAAAACTTGCAGAAACAGAGAAGCGTCTCTCTGGTGTGCTGTATGAAAGAGGGGTGGACAGCAAAGGCTTTGCCATCATTCGCTCACTAGGTGACAAGGCGTTGTTTAATCTCGACACGGCTCTTCTCAAACGTAAATTGGGTGCTCCTAACAGCCGACCTCTCGCCGATTTCCTTCCAACACTAAATATTAAAGCTAAAGATTTTGCTGCAGAAATGACTTCTGTCAACGTTCAGCAAAAGGATTTGCATGGTCAGCAAACTATCTGTCAAGAACATGTCGATAATAATAAGGCTGTTCGTAATATGATGCTCCAACGTGGCATTGTGCCAGAAGATCTTCCAGCAGGTGAAGATGTCAAGAAAGTAGAACGCAGATTGAAATCTGACGAAAAGACATTAACCAAAAAGAATAGCAAAAAGAAATAATATCCATCACAATTCTATAACTAGAGAAGAGGTAAGGATTTCACTCGTCATCAATGATTTTTAGTTAATTTTCCACGATTTCTTCGTATCTTTCATTTATAATGTGTAACTTTGCACCGGAAATTTAAACGTTTAAAGATAAAATGGCATTAAAATGTGGTATTGTAGGCCTCCCAAACGTGGGTAAGTCTACACTGTTCAACTGTCTGTCTAGTGCAAAGGCACAGGCAGCTAACTTCCCTTTCTGTACCATCGAACCAAACTTGGGCGTCATCACCGTACCAGATGAGCGACTCAACAAGTTGGCAGAGATTGTTCACCCAGGACGCATCGTCCCAGCTACTTGCGAAATCGTGGATATCGCAGGTCTCGTAAAGGGTGCCAGCAAGGGCGAAGGTCTTGGTAATAAATTCTTGGGAAATATCCGTGAGTGCGATGCTATCATCCACGTAATCCGCTGCTTCGACGATGACAACATCGTGCGCGAGGGTGGCGCTAAGGTTGATCCTTTGGAGGATAAGAGCGTCATCGATACAGAGTTGCAGCTCAAGGACCTGGAAACTATCGAATCTCAGCTCACCAAGCAGAAGAAGACTGCTGCAGCAGGCAACAAGGATGCTAAGACGATGGTTACCGTTCTGGAGGCTTACAAGGCCGAACTGGAGCAGGGAAAGAACGCTCGTGGCGTTACTTTCGAAAGCAAGGAAGAGCAGAAGGTGGCTCACGACCTCTTCCTCCTCACTACCAAGCCTGTGCTCTACGTAGCCAATGTTGACGAGGCTTCTGCCAAGACCGGCAACGAGTATAGCAAGAAGGTAGAGGAAATCGCCAAGGAAGAAGGTGCTGAGTGCATGGTCATCGCTGCCAAGACAGAGGAAGACATCGCATCGCTCGAAACCTACGAGGACAAACTGATGTTCCTCGAAGAACTCGGACTGGAAGAGAGCGGCGTAAACCGACTCATCAAGAAGGCATATGCCCTGCTGAACCTCGAAACATTCATCACCGCTGGTGAGATGGAGGTCAAGGCATGGACCTATCACAAGGGCTGGAAGGCTCCTCAGTGTGCCGGCGTCATCCATACCGACTTCGAGAAGGGATTCATCCGTGCAGAGGTCATCAAGTATGATGACTATATCAAGTATGGCTCTGAGGCTGCAGTACGCGAGGCTGGTAAGCTCGGCATCGAGGGCAAGGAGTACGTCGTACAGGATGGTGACATCATGCACTTCCGGTTCAATGTATAATCCTATTCTTCTACGGTTATGATAGCAAATCTGCTTAACTATATCGTATGGGACCCAGACCCAATTCTGGCTCATCTGGGTCCTATGACCATCCGCTACTACTCCACCTGCTGGATGATTGGTCTGCTGCTGGGCTATCTGCTCATGAGCAAGCTTTACAAGCAGCAGGGGCTCTCAGATGAGAAGTTCTCCCCACTGTTTCTCTACATCTTCTTAGGTGTACTGATAGGTGGCCGTTTGGGACATTGCATCTTCTATCAGCCGGAATATTTCCTCACCCAGTGGGATCACTTCATCGAGATGCTGATACCTGTTCACCACATGCCAGACGGCAGTTGGAAGTTTACGGGTTATGAGGGACTGGCGAGCCACGGAGGCGTATTCGGCATGTTCGTCGGCATCTGGCTCTATTGCCGCAACATGAAGGTGAGCGGCTGGGTAGTGCTCGATAATATGGGTATCTGCTCAGGCATTACAGCCACCTTTATCCGTTTGGGCAATCTGATGAATTCAGAGATTATCGGCAAGGTAACCGATGTGCCTTGGGCATTTATCTTCGTTCGCGAAGACCAGTATCCACGCCATCCGGGTCAGCTCTACGAGGCTTTGGCATACTTCTGCTTCTTCCTCCTCATCCTCTTCATCTACAAGAAGAGAGGACCTAAGAGCGTAGGCACCGGTTTCTATTTCGGTCTTTGCCTTACTCTCATCTTCACCTTCCGTTTCTTCATCGAATATACCAAGGAGATTCAGGTAGCATTCGAGGCAGGTCTGCCTATGGATATGGGACAGATATTGAGCATTCCGCTCATCATCACCGGTGTATGGAGCATCGCTTCCAGCACAAAGAGAGCGAAAGAAAAGAACGTAGAGGCAAAATAATATTAGACGACTTATTTTCAGATTATAAAAATCCCTCCTCGTGCAACAGCATCTGCTGCCACGGGGAGGGATTTATATTTTTATCTTCCCAGCAGAATCTTCTTGATGTCATTGAGCTTGTTCAATGCCTCTACCGGAGTGAGATTGTTCACATCCAGCCCGAGTATTTCATCACGTATCTGCGTCAGTACAGGATCATCGAGCTGGAAGAAACTGAGCTGCACACCATCCTTAGGTTCATCGATGTGCTGTACATTCGGTTTACCGGCACCGCCAACCCCGGCATTGTCATCCTCCAACTGTTTGAGAATCACATTGGCACGGTTCACTATGCTGCGAGGCATACCGGCAATCTCTGCCACATGGATACCGAAAGAGTGCTCACTGCCTCCCGGTTCCAATTTACGCAGGAAGATTACCTTTCCGTCCACCTCTCTCACACTCACATTGAAGTTCTTGATGCGAGGGAAGTTCTTCTCCATTTCGTTGAGCTCATGATAGTGGGTAGCAAAGAGCGTACGCGCCTGCGCCTTCTTATGTTCGTGCAGATATTCCACGATAGCCCAGGCAATGGAAATACCATCGTAGGTAGAAGTACCTCTTCCCAACTCATCAAAGAGCACCAGCGAGCGCGGAGAAACGTTGTTCAGGATGTTTGCTGCCTCGGTCATCTCTACCATGAAGGTCGATTCGCCGAGCGATATATTGTCGCTTGCACCTACACGTGTAAAGATTTTATCCACCAGTCCCACTCTGGCGCTCTCTGCGGGCACAAAACAGCCTACCTGTGCCAGCAGCACGATAAGGGCGGTCTGGCGCAGCAGAGCCGATTTACCAGCCATGTTAGGACCGGTAATCATCATGATCTGCTGTTTCTCGGTATCGAGCAGCACATCGTTAGGTACATAGCGTTCGCCCAGCGGCAGTTGGGTTTCAATCACCGGATGCCTGCCCTGCTTGATGTCGAGCACCTCAGAATCATCGACGATAGGGCGCACGTAGCGGTTCTCGTCAGATGTCTTTGCAAATGACAAAAGACAGTCCATACGGGCGATGAGGTTGGCATTGATCTGTATCTGCGGAATATACTCCTGCATGGCAGCTATCAGTTCGTTGAAGAGCTGTGCTTCCAATACCAGAATCTTCTCATCAGCACCGAGAATCTTTTCCTCATATTCCTTCAGTTCCTGGGTGATATAACGCTCTGCCTGAGCCAGCGTCTGCTTGCGTATCCACTCCTCAGGCACCTTGTCCTTAAAGGTATTTCTCACCTCCAGATAGTATCCGAAAACATTATTGTAACCTACCTTCAGACTCGAAATTCCTGTCTTTTCTATCTCCCTTTCCTGTATCTTGAGCAGATAATCTTTGCCGTGGCGGCTGATGGCACGAAGGTCGTCAAGTTCGGCATTGAATCCGTCGGCTATCACGTCACCCTTATTGACCAGCTGTGGCGGATCGGGCTGTATTTCCCTGGCGATGCGGTCTTTCAGGGTCTCGCATACGTTCAGCTGCTCGCCTACCCGCTTCAGAGCCTCGTTCGTAGCATGCTGACATGCCACCTTGATAGGCTTGATGGCTTCGAGTGCATTCTTCAGCTGAACCACTTCGCGAGGCGAAACTCTACCCACGGCTACTTTGGAAATGATACGCTCCAGGTCGCTGATGCGATGCAACTGGTCATCGAGAAGCTGACGGAATTCCGGTTCCTTGAAGAAATATTCTACGATGTCGAGGCGCTCGTTGATTGGTTTAACGTCCTTCAACGGGAAGACCAGCCAGCGTCTGAGCATACGTCCGCCCATCGCCGTTACCGTACGGTCGATGACATTCAGGAGAGAAGAACCGTCTTCCTGCATAGGGGCAACCAGCTCCAGACTGCGGATGGTAAACCTATCCATACGCACGAACTTATCTTCTTCGATACGTGAAAGGGCGGTGATATGATTAATCTGTGTATGCTGGGTAATCTCGAGATACTGCATGATGGCACCACTGGCTATCACGCCGTTCTTGAGATGCTCTACACCGAAACCTTTCAGAGATTTTGTCTTGAAATGTCCCAGGAGTTTCTGCAGGGCTGTCTGTTCGGTGAAAACCCAGTCGTCCAGCTCGAAGGTACAGTATTTGCTGCCGAAATATTTCTCGAAGTCATTCTTTCGGGCGCGGTCGTAGAGCACCTCTTTCGGCATGAAGTTGCCCATCAGTTTTTCTACATAGTCATAGGTTCCCTCGCCGGTAAGAAACTCTCCGGTCGAGATATCCAGAAAGCTCACACCGCAGGCGGTCTTGCCGAAGTGTACGGCTGCCAGGAAGTTGTTCTCCTTGTAGTTCAGTACGTTATCTCCCATCGCCACACCCGGCGTAACGAGTTCAGTAATACCTCGCTTCACCATCTTGTCCATCTGGCTCAGTCCCTTCTTACCTTTTATTTCGAGTCGTTTCTTCTTCGGGTCTTCCAGCTGGTCGCATACCGCTACGCGCTTACCCGCCCTAATGAGTTTAGGCAGATAGGTATCCAGAGCATGATGAGGGAATCCTGCCATCTCGGTCGTGCCCGTAGAACCGCCATTGTTACGTCGTGTCAGCGTAATACCGAGTATACGGGATGCCTCCACCGCATCTTCGCAGTAAGTTTCGTAGAAGTCACCGCAACGGAAGAGCAGCAGCGCTTCGGGATGTTTCGATTTCATCTCGAAAAACTGTCTCATCATCGGTGTAAGACCTTTATTATCGTTTGCCATTATCTTTTTTCTCCTTATATTATTTCTTTTAATTTACATAGTTTCTATCTACAATACTCCTCCTTAAACCACAGCCGGTATATCGGGTCAACAAAGCCAAAAGCATCGTTTTGCTTTTCGATAATATCTTTGTTCTGGAGCGTTTTCCTGTTCTTGACAATCGTATTCGGATTACCAAGATTATAGATTTGTTTCACGGCTTGCGAGGAGAAATGCTGTTCGCCATTGGCTATAGCCTTAAGCATCTCTATCTGAGTAGAACTGAGATTCTCCGTATCATTCTGAAACATCGGGGTATTGATGTTGAGTACCTGTTTCAATCCCAGATGATATATATCTTCCGTCACTTCCGAAACCGTGAAACTCCAGATAAAATAGCACAACTGCTGGAGATACCAGGAATGGCACGCCACGGAATCACAAATCCGCTCTGCCATCTCTGCAGAGATTGACTTTCCTGTCTTCTCGAAAGATGACAGAATGAATGGAATCCAATGCTCCTTAGCTATCTTCTGCATGAAAATCACTTGTCCAAAGCGATAAAAAGGACTATTGGAATTGTTGAAGATATTGAGCATCATGTTTCGCTTGCTGCCGTAGAGACAGTAAGAAGTAAGCTGCTGTTGCTGCCATACCGAGCGCATCTTTCCCTCCATATCCTTATACTCAGGAAGGTTAGCCAACTGCTGGAACTCGTCTATGCAGACGATAATCCTGATACCCTTTTCCTTTGCCAGCAACTCAGGCAGTTGGAGAATCGCCATCTTATCACGCTCCTGTGGCACAAACTTCAGGTCGAAAGCCATGAAGTCGGTCACCTGGTCGTTGATTACAACCTGCGGTATCACACCTGTCAGGAATTTCTTTGCATCCTCTATCCATCGTTCCATTTTAGAGGAAGCACAAGCTATAACCTGACTGGCAAAAGTGCGATAAAATTCAGATTCAGAGCCGATGCTGAAGGCATCAATATAACAGATTCTTACGTTATTATCCTCATCAGCCAATTCGTTCATCGCCCTTTTCACTAGTGATGATTTACCCCATCGGCGTGGTGAAATCAGCATCACGTTGATATGGGAGGACAGTAATTGCTTCAGCAAAGCCCTGTCTTCCTGTCTGTCGATAAAATTCTCATTGGTGGCTAATGTACCAAATTGAAATGGTGATAGATATTTTGCCATATTCCTTATAATTTGGTACAAAGTTACGAAATATTACCCTAAGGTAAGTTACCCTAAGGTAATATTTAGAGTTTTTTAAATGAATATATGCTGCATTACCATAATAAAGCCGTACTTTTGTACTCATGAAAAAGAAACAATTATACATAGGGGTTCTGTCGGTTGCTTGCTGCGCGCTCGTAGCAATAGGCATCACCTTGCACCTGCTCTATCCCAAGAAACAGATAAAGAACCTGGTGAAAACCCCACCGGTTCTCCGGCTCAAGCCACTGACTGCAGATACACTGAAGAAGAAACCTGTGAAGAAGATGGATTTCAATATCTCCGGAACTTTAAGAGATAAGGAAGGAAAGGGAGTGGCTGGCGTCATCGTGAGCGATGGATTCAACTGTGTGAAAACCGATGCACAGGGCAGATACAAGATGAAGCGAGACAGCCTGGCAAAATTCATATACTATTCTGTTCCAGCCGATTGCGAGGTTCCTACCCATTCTAAGACCGATCGCACGGCTTTCTTCTACCAGAAGGTTTCCAAGGGGAAGAAAACCTATAACTTCACCCTCACCCGACTGCCGGGCGGCAAGGAGATTCACTATAAGATGATTGTCATCGGCGACCCGCAGGTTACCAATGCCTACAGCCCTTACTATACTTCTCCGGATGATAATCCCATCAAGAAGAGCGATGTAGAAAGATTCACTACCCAGACGATGGCGGACATCAGGCAGACCATCAGTTCGCTGCCTGCCGGAACTCCTGTATACGGACTCAGCATGGGCGATGATGTGCAGTATTATGGCGGTTACAACGCCAAACTGGAGCGTCAGATACGCCAGGCATTGGGCTCTTCAGAGATGCGTCTCTTCTCCGTCATCGGCAATCACGACCAGGATGGCAAGGCGCTCTACCGCAGGAAATGGGAGGAGAATTTCGGTCCTACCGATTTTTCCTTCAACCGTGGCGATGTGCATTATGTCTGCATCAACAACTGCTTCTTCCACCGCGGCATGTCCTATTATTCGCCGGGCGAACTGCGTGAACGGCAGGTGCGCTGGCTGAAGCAGGATCTCGCCCTCACGCCAAAGGATATGAAGGTGGTACTCTGTTATCATATTCCTTTTACCTTTGGTAATGCGCCTTTCAGCAAGGCGAAGCCGCTGAGCAATGCCAATGAGCAGGGGCATTATTCTTCTTCCCGTCTCTCGCTCCTGCTTTCTTTGCTGAAACAGTTTAAGGGCGGTTACGAACTCTTCTGCGGACATACTCATTTTGCCTGCAACCACGAGATCAATTATCAGGGCGAGGATGTGATGGAGCATTGTCATGCTGCCGCCTGTGGCAATATCTGGCAGTCGAATATCAACATCTGCGGAACTCCAAATGGATATTATGTATACAGTTTTGTAGGTACCAGCATCAGCAACTGCTATTACAAGGGAACTTTCTGGGATAAGAGCAAGCAGATGACCTTGTTCCGTGCGCAGACCGATTTCAACAGCGAGAATTACTCTAGGGATTGGCAGTTAGCAAACAACAGGAATATCCTGGTAGCCAATGTCTTCAATGCTACCAGTCATTGGCGTGTTGTAGCCGTAGAGGATGGCAAAGAATATCTGATGGGGCGCCTCAGCGGAAAGGGGCAGGATGCCTTTGCCGCCGGCTATCATCATAAATACAGCGAGAGTGTATCCTATCGGTTCGTGAGCAAGGGCAACGGTTATCTCATCATGAATCACCTTTATTATTATACTCCTAGGAATCCGAATGCCAGAATCATCATCAAGGCATCCGATCCATACGGAAATACCTATACGGCATCGAGCGATGAGGTAACGACAGAGCCTTTCGCCAACTTTGCCCATTATTACGAAAAAGAGTATAAGGAATATAAGAGTAAGAAAGATAAGATGTTGCGCGATTCTATATCTGGCAGACAGAAAGATTCACTTGCTGCAAGGAAGAAAGATTCTGCAGCAGTACAAAAATAAAAAGAGAGGGTGCGTCATAAGTTGATGATGCACCCTCTTTTTAAATATTATTTGTTCAGTTTCCAGGTAACACCATCCTTGGTGTCCTTTACCTCGAAACCGGCTTCAGCCAGGGCATCGCGAATCTGGTCGCTGGTAGCCCAATCCTTATCAGCCTTAGCCTTGGCACGCAGGTTGAGAACCATATCTACTACCTTGCCATAAGCCTCTTCACGAGCATCATTGTTGGCTCCCTTCTCACTCTTCAGACCGAGCAGGTCGAAGGTGAATAGATGCATGGTGTCTGAAAGTTCCTTCAGATCTTCAGCAGAGATGTTTGCCTTGTGGTCGAGGGCTGTGTTGATTACGTGGCAAGCCTCGAAGAGATAGCTGATAACGAGCTGAGTCTGGAAGTCATCGTTCATCGCATCGTAGCAGCGCTGGCGCAATTCGCTTACGAACTTCTTCACCTGCTCATCGCTCTGCTTAGCCACAGGCACACGCTCCAGGTCGTTCAAACCATTCATCAGGCGCTCCAATCCCTTCTGACTAGCCTTCAAGGCATCGTTAGAGAAGTCTACGGTGCTGCGGTAGTGAGCAGAGAGGATGAAGAAGCGGATGGTCATTGGCGAATAAGCCTGCTCCAAACTGTCGTGATTGCCTGTGAAGAACTGCTCCAAAGTGATGAAGTTGCCAAGACTCTTACCCATCTTCTGACCGTTGATGGTAATCATATTGTTGTGCATCCAGTAACGAACCATCTGGTCGCCCTGAGAAGCCACAGCCTGAGCAATCTCGCACTCGTGGTGAGGGAAAATCAAATCCATGCCGCCACCGTGAATATCGAAGTGGCTGCCCAAGTACTTGCGTCCCATCGCAGTACACTCGCAGTGCCAGCCAGGGAAACCATCACTCCAAGGACTAGGCCAGCGCATGATATGCTCAGGTGAAGCCTTCTTCCAGAGGGCGAAGTCAGCCTGGTTCTTCTTCTCGCCGATACCAGCCAGCTCGCGGCTCTCGTTGATTACGTTCTCCAGGTTACGTCCGGAGAGGATACCGTACTTATGATCCTTGTTATACTTCTCGATGTCGAAGTAGATAGAGCCGTTACTCTCGTAGGCATAACCATTGTCTAGGATTTCCTGAACCAGTTTCTCCTGTTCAATGATATGGCCTGTGGCATGAGGCTCAATACTAGGAGGGAGTACGTTCAGCGCCTCCATAGCATCGTGGTAGCGGTTGGTGTAGTACTGCGCAATTTCCATTGGCTCCAACTGCTCCAGGCGAGCCTTCTTCTCAATCTTGTCATCGCCTTCATCTGCATCGTGCTCCAGGTGGCCAACGTCGGTAATGTTTCTAACGTAGCGAACCTTATAGCCCAGGTGCTTGAGATAGCGGAAGAGTATATCGAATGTGATGGCTGGTCGTGCATGACCGAGATGCGGATCGCCATACACGGTAGGGCCACAAACATACATGCCCACGTTAGGAGCGTGGAGCGGAGTGAATCTCTCTTTCGTACGTGTGAGAGTGTTATAGATCAATAATTTCTGTTCCATCTTGTATGAACCTTTATTTTATATTATTTATATTTTGAGTGCAAAGTTAACTCATTTTTCTGACATATCCGACAAATCATTCGCAAAATGTTATTAAATTCCTCGAAAATACTAATGGAACAGATCTTCCATGGTCAATTCTCTCTGTATGATAGGCTTCAAATATATAAAAGCTTGTCATAAGTTGTTCAAGTGGGTTAAGCAACATTTAATGATAACCAACTCTATTTCGACTTCATGTTCAATTAATATATTTTAAGAGAAACTTGTGGTCTAAATCAATTATTATTAGTAATTTTGCAACAAAATTTAAATGGCACTACTCCGTAATGGTGCGAATAGATATCAATTCAGAATGAAGCAAGAAAATGAACTAAAATCGCTTTTGACAGATCAACAGTTTGAAGCCTCGGATAACAGGGAACTATTACTCGCTCAAGCAAAAGCGTGTGCAAACGGTTATGCATTAGCAACAGAAGGCATAGCAGTCGTATCAGATTTTCAAAATAAAGAATGCCATATTTATTCTGGAAGATTCGGTCAAACTATAATGAATCTTCCAGAATATATGGTAGATCGTAATTCTGCCTTTGAGGACATCGTATTCTGTCATGCAAAAGAAGACGAACTTATTGAACGTCATGTACTGGAACTTCGTTTCTTCAACTTTATAAAAGAACGTTCAATAAAAGAAAAGACAAATTTTTCAGCTTCATGTATCCTTAATTTTTACCGGGCCGGAGACAATGAAAAAGTCAAGATACTCCATACAACGAGATATTTCAGCTGTAGTGCCAACGGTAGTGTTTTACTCGGTCTATGCACTTACATCCCGTACCCTATTTCCCATAACCGACAAGATGGAATAATCGTTAATCTATTGACCGGGGAAACGGTTGGACGAGACATATACGAAGCGAGTGACCGTAAAATTCTTAGCCGCCGACAACTTGAAATACTGTCATTGATAGCTAAAGGAGTACCAAGCAAACAAATTGCCGACAAGTTAAACATATCCATTTATACGGTTAATCGCCATCGTCAGGATATTTTAGCATCGTTAAAAGTTGCCAATACCGCAGCCGCAGTAGAAATTGCATTAAGAATGAACCTTATTTAATGTGCATGCCTGATTCGAAAATTGGTTAGAAATCAGTATTGCACATATCGTAAATTTTCTCTAATTTTGCAACCGCAAATAAATCACAAGGAAGTTGCAATTTAATAAACATCAAATCAATGTTACAATGAGAAAATTAGTATTTATCGCAATCATAGCAAGTCTTGCTATGACTGGATGCATCCAGAAAGAGTCAGAGAAAAAAGAAGGAAGTTCTGACAAGAAAGTCTTAACGGAAAGCGTTAAACTCGCTACATGCAATATCAATGTAGGAGGAATCCGTTTTACAAAGTCTAAAAACGGCGGAGAGAATGGTATCACACTTCTTGGCGACACTCTCAAGTTTGTGGCCGGTCCCCAAACTGATTATTTCCACTCCCCGGATGGAAGCGTTGTCAATAGCTCTGCAGTCATTTTTACAGAAGTTGATAACACTAAGCCTTTCACTTTTACGGCTAAAGTACAGCCGAACTTCACCAAAACTGGAACATATTCGGCAGGTGTGTTATACGCATACGAGAATGACACTCATTGTCAAAAACTGTGTTTCGAACAGGATGAATATGGTGTTCACCGCGTGGTGTCAGTTCGCACAATAGGCACTTCTGATGACAATAATCATCAGGCGATTATCGGTCGGTATGTTTATATGAGATTATCATCCGATGGCACTACTCTTGGCAGTTATTTTTCAGAAGATGGGAATATATGGCACATGGCTCGTCTCTACAAGAATGATTTTCCGAAAAAACTGCTTCTTGGCCTAAGTTCCCAAAGTCCTAAAGACGATGCACACACCTGCTATTTTACGGAAGTGTCGCTTAAGCAAGAGGCTGTTGCCAATTTTCGCATAGGTAAGCTCGACGGGGAATAAACACCATGCCTCAGCACTATTATCAGATTCTAACAAACATGTTAAACATTTCGACAAATGAAGAGAAATCAATTTTTCGTAGCATTGTCGCTGCTTGCATGCACTCTGCTGTCATGTCAAAATGAGAAAAAACAACAATCATCAATAGCAAATAAATCGAATATGGAAAAAAATGATACAATCTTAAAGCCATTTGTGGCTGAAAACTTGTTTTGGATTCGTGAGCCCAAACAATACACTATCACGGACTCTTTGATTACAATCGTTTCAGAACCTCACACAGACTTGTGGCAGCGCACCTATTATGGGTTCAGCAACGACAATGCTCCGGTGCTGCAAATGAAAACCTCCGACAAGTTCTTTTCTTTTACTGTAAAGACATCGTTCAACAGTTCGGCCCTGTTCGACCAGTGCGGTATCGCAATCTATCTTGACAGTGACAATTGGATGAAGGCGTCAATCGAATACGAGAACGAGGAATACCAGAGATTGGGCAGTGTGGTGACAAACAACGGATATTCCGATTGGGCTACGCATGATATTCCATCTTCCATAAAGGAAATGTGGTATCGCCTTAGCCGTCGGGGAAGCGATTATTATATAGAGACAAGTCCTGACGGTACCACTTTCCACCAGATGCGTACATTCCATTTGGATAAGGGTGATGGGGAAATCTCGTTCGGAATATATGCGGCAAGCCCGGTTGACCATTCATTCACCGCACAGTTCTCTGAAATGGAAGTCGGCGAGTGTAAATGGCAATCATGGTCAGCGGAAGATACAGGATTCAAACAGACTGCAAACAAGTAAACTGTAATCCAAAGAAAAATTAAGGTCATAATGTCCAAATAGAAAGATTTACCCCTGCCACAGTTAACTGTTGCGGGGGCAAATTCTTTATTCCACCATTTCCGCCACGCACTCGATCTCCGCCGCCTCTTCATGACGACAAACATACAGCAAATAATAGAGAGTACCAAACTTTCGGCTATCTTTTTGCATAAAGTAAGCAGTTTTTGTATATCTATTCACTATTCGTAAGTTTTTTACCTTGTATTTGCATAAAATTATCAAATTATTAGCGTATATCGAAAATAATGTGTAACTTTGCAGCCGCAAACAGTTATCAATTATCAAGAAGGCGGCTATAAGTTCCGCTAATGAGTATTAAGTTAGAAGAAAATGGCATATACAAGATTGAGTGCTGCCGAAGCGGCAGCGATGATTAACGATCAAGATACAATCGGATTGAGTGGTTTCACACCAAACGGCGTGCCTAAGGCAACCTTCCGCGAACTCTCCAAGAGAGCCGTGGCTGAGCACGAGGCGGGCAGACCTTTCCAGGTGGGCATCCTCACGGGTGCTTCTACCTCGCAGAGTATCGAAGGTGACATGGCAGCAGCCCATGCCATCAAGTTCCGTGCGCCATTTTCTACCAACAAGGACTTTAGAACTCATACCAACCTGGGCGAGATTGATTATGAGGATATGCACCTCGGCCACATGGCTGAGCGTCTGCGCCGTGGTTTCTATGGCGAAATAGACCTTGCCATCATCGAAGTTTCTGATTTGGAAGAAGGCGAAACTACCTGCAAGGCATTCCTTACCTCTGCCGGCGGCATCGTTCCTACCATCGTCCGCCTTGCCAAGAAGGTGCTCATCGAGAAGAATACCTTCCACAGTCCAGCTTCCCGCTATCTGCACGATGTTTATGAGATAGCAGAATGCCCGTTCCGCACTCCTATTCCTATCATGAACGTAGGCGATAGAATAGGTAAAGAGTATGTGGAGATTGATGCACATAAGATTGTGGGCGTGGTAGAATGCAACATTCCGGAGGAGGCGCGTGCCTTCAAACCTCTCGACCCTGTGACCGAACAGATGGGACATAATGTGGCTGATTTTCTGGTCAGCGACCTGAAGAAGGGACATATTCCTCCTCAGTTCCTGCCTTTGCAGAGCGGAGTGGGCGTAACTTCCAATGCCGTTCTTGAGGCATTGGGACAGAACCCTAACGTGCCGGTATTCAGCGTTTATACCGAGGTGGTTCAGGATGCCGTGGTAAAATACATGCGCGAGGGAAGAATCAAGGATGCTTCCTGCTCTTCGCTCACCGTAACCAATGATACATTGAAAGAGGTGTATGATGATATTGATTACTTCAAGAAGCATCTCACCATCCGCCAGAGCGAGATTTCAAACTCTCCTGAGGTCATCCGCCGTCTGGGTGTCATCGCCATGAACACCGCCATCGAGTGCGATATCTACGGCAATGAGAACTCCAGCCATATCTGCGGCAGCAAGCTGATGAATGGTATTGGCGGTTCCTGCGATTACGAGCGCAATGGTTACATTTCTATCTTCACCACACAGAGTACCACCAAGAACGGTTGCATCTCTGCCATTGTTCCGATGTGCAGTCACGTGGACAGTACCGAGCACGATGTGGATGTCATCGTTACCGAACAGGGAGTAGCCGATCTCCGTGGCAAAGGCCCATTGCGCCGTGCCAAAGAGATTATCGAAAACTGTGCCCATCCGGATTACCGCCCTATGCTCCGCGAATACTTGAAGTTTGCCGAGAAGGGCCACGAGCCACAGAGCATGCGTGCTGCCCTCGCCATGCACGATACCTTCCTGAAGAAGGGCGATATGAGATTGACAGATTTCGGAGAATATCTGAAATAAGAGAAGGCCGAAAGATTGTGAAAACCGAGAAGACAAATCTTTCATAGATGACTCAGAAAAATATCGAATTATATGATAAGCGGCATTCATATCCAAGGAATGCCGCTTATTATTTGTTATAAGCATATAAAATACTGATATAGATAGACACATTTTATTTATTAACCATAAATGTGTCTATCTATATCAGTATAAGTCAATCTATCGCAAGTGTTTCTACAATGATATGCAGTATCTGGTAATGTGTAGTGAGAATATCGTGAGGGATAACCTCAAATCGTGATGGATGATAGATGATTACATAAAACTTATTCACGAATACGGCTGCATCGGGTTACAAATACGGCTGCATCGGGTCACGAATATGGCTGCATCGGGTTACGAATATGGCTGCATCGGGTTACGAATATGACTGCGTAGGCTAACGGAGACGTATCCGTAAGCTTACCGAGACGTCTGCATCAGCTAACAGAGACGTCTGAACTCGCTGACTGAACTACTTGAGTTGCTTGATTGAACTACTTGAGTTGCTTGATTGAACCACTTGAGTATTCTTCTTCATGTGCT
>NZ_QSAV01000018.1:0-60909 GCF_003465495.1 Segatella copri
ACTTCTTGATTTTCAATCAAAGTCCAAATTAGAGCGAGTTATTTTCTTTAACACAATATGGCAGAAATGTTAATGGAATTTCACATAACTCTGCAAGGTGATTTTTGGTGGTGTAGGAAAAATGTAGTACCTTTGCACCTGTAATCAAGAACATTATTAATCACTAAAAAAACTAGAAAATTATGAAGAAAGAAACTTGGAAACAGATTTTTCAGATTGTACTCACAATCTTGACGGCGCTCGGCACTACCCTCGGAGTAACATCATGCATGGGGGTATAAACTATTTTTCAATCACTTTAAAACAAAAAGAACTATGGCAACAAAAGGAACATTGAAGTATCGTAAAGTAACTCGCACTCCTCAGAGCGGACCTAACAAGAACAAGCAGATGTATTACGCAACTGCTGTAACTGACCGTGAGATGAACTTCGAGGAGTTTGTAACTCACATCTCGGAACACAACTCTCCTTACAGCCGTGGCACCGTACACGGCGTATTGATGGATACGCTCGACTGCCTGCAGGAGCTCATCCTCGATGGCAAGAGCGTACGTCTCTCCGACCTGGGTCTCTTCTCCATCGGTATGACATCACGTGCCGAGGATACCAAGGACAAGGTATCGGCAGCGAGCGTGGAGGGCGTACACCTCATCGTGCGTAACACCAAGACTTGGAGCAACGCTGAGCTGCGCAAGAAATGCCGCATAGAGGAGTATGACACCTACGGCAACACTACCGACGAGGGCTCTGTGCCGGGCGACGGCAAGGACAACGACGGAGGCGGCGGCTCTACCCCTAGCGGCGGCGACAGCGGCACTACCGCTCCTGACGGCGGCGATGGACTGGAGTAAGCTACGGCTAATAGAATAGATGTGGGGAGTTACCCCCAGCACCGACACACGAAAAAAGGTCGCTCCCCTAATTGGGTAGCGACCTTTATCTTTATATTTGAATTTTGATGTAATCTAAATTCAACGATGCTCATCTGCAAGGAAATTAATCCTTGAAGAAATCCTTAACAGCCTCGTTTGGTACCATCTTCTCATCGAAAACGTATGCACCAGTCTTAGGGCTCTTAACCATCTTGATAACCTTTGTATATGCGCGACCATCCATGTTACCTTCGTGGAGGGTAGCGACCGCTTTCTTTGCCATAGTCTATTTAAATTGATAAAATTATTAAACTTGTAAGCTAAGCTTACTTAATCTCCTTGTGAAGAGTCATCTTCTTAAGGATTGGGTTGTACTTCATCAACTCAAGACGCTCAGGAGTATTCTTACGATTCTTTGTAGTCACGTAACGGCTTGTACCTGGCATACCACTGTTCTTGTGTTCAGTGCACTCGAGGATAACCTGTACTCTATTACCTTTTGCTTTCTTTGCCATGATATTTATTCTCCTATAACTTTAATGTCCTTCCAATCTACGTAGCCCTTCTTTACTGCCTGATTCAAAGCAGCATCGAGACCTACCTTATTAATAAGACGAAGACCAGCAGCACTGATCTTGAGGCTGATCCAGCAACCCTCTTCTACATAGTAGAATTTCTTGCTGAAGAGGTTAACATCAAAGCTTCTCTTTGTACGGTGCTTTGAGTGAGACACATTGCAACCTAACTGTGCCTTCTTACCTGTAATTTGACAAATCTTAGACATTTCTATCTTTAATTTTGTAATTCGTTAATTGATACCTATTCCAAACAGAGTGCAAAATTACAAAATAATTTGGTAATAACAAAATAATCCCTAAAAGAACGCTGTCTTTTAAGGATTATTAATATTTGATAGCCTTAAATTAGCAATTTAAGCCTCTTTTTTAAGTTCTTCAGCATGTTCTTTCAAGAATTCGAGCATGCCTTTAAGCGCTGTATTTGTGGCAATTGCAAGGTTGATGTCGCGTCCGAAATCTTCGGTGAGTTTTACTACGCGAACATCGTTCTTATCGCCATAACCTACATAGATGGTACCCACAGGAATGGCTGGAGTTCCACCCGTTGGACCAGCCACACCCGTTGCTGAAATGGCGAAGTCTACATTCAGGGTCTTGATTGTGCCAAGCACCATCTCCCTAGCCACTTCTTCGCAAACGGCAGTCTGCTCCTCCAGAACCTCATGGCTCACGCCCAAAAGATTCTCCTTTACCTCGTTGGTGTAGCTTATTACACCACCCTTGAAGTAATTGCTGGCACCTGGCACAGAAATCAGCGCCTCGGCGATACGACCGCCTGTGCAGCTCTCTGCTGTGCCTACTGTCTTGTCACTATTGTAGAGCATCTCCTGGATGCCCTTGCTCAATATCTTTGTTTCAAATTCCATCTTGTTTTGTTAATTACTTAAATGTTACTTTACTATAGGCTGGCAAGTCGATGGTTGCAAACTCACCATCACGATACTTGAAGGTTCCCACGCAGCCTATCATCGCCGCATTATCGGTAGTATAGCTGAACTTAGGGATGTAGATAGTCCAGCCGAAGCGCTTGGCATGATCGTGGAAAGCGTTGCGCAAACCATTATTGGCACTCACACCTCCAGCTACAGCCACATGCTTGATGCCGGTCTGCTTGACAGCCATGCGGAGTTTCTTCATCAGAATATCAACGATGGTAAACTCTATGCTGGCAGCCAGATCGTACTTGTTCTTCTCTACAAAATCAGGATCAGCAGCCACCCATTTGCGCAGGCTGTAGAGGAAACTGGTTTTGAAACCGGAGAAACTGTAGTTCAAACCCGGAATATGAGGCTCAGAGAAACTGAAAGCCTTCGGATTGCCCTGGCGTGCATACTTATCTACGACAGGACCACCAGGATACCCCCACTCCAGCACCTTGGCGCACTTGTCAATAGCCTCGCCAGCCGCATCGTCGATGGTCTGTCCCAGTACTTCCATATCGTTGTAGGCATTCACCTTTACGATCTGCGAATTTCCACCGCTCACGAGAAGACAGATGAACGGGAATGGAGGTGCGCTCTGGTCATCATCGCTCTCCTTGATGAAATGAGCCATCACATGACCCTGCAGATGGTTTACATCTATCATCGGAATATTGAGCGAACGGGCGAATCCCTTGGCAAAGCTCACACCCACGAGAAGCGAGCCCATCAGACCCGGACCACGGGTGAAGGCTACGGCAGAAAGATCTTCCTTCTTGATGCCGGCACGCGCGATGGCCTGGTCAACGACAGGAACCACATTCTGCTGGTGGGCACGGGAAGCCAACTCCGGAACAACACCGCCGTAAGCTTTGTGAACCTCCTGAGAGGCGGTTACATTGCTCAGCAGCACACCATTCTTGAGCACTGCGGCAGAGGTATCGTCGCAGCTGCTCTCTATACCTAATATATATATATCCTTCATTTCTTAACATTTAACGTTAATATGTCAAAACCTCCACACCTGTCTCTGTCATCACAAGCGTGTGCTCCCACTGCGCAGATGGCTTCTCATCACCGGTGATTACTTCCCATCCGTATGGATCGTCGGCATCGAGGAATACCTGCCAGGTGCCCATGTTGATCATTGGCTCGATAGTGAACACCATGCCCGGAACGAGCAGCATGCCCGTGCCTCTATGACCATAGTGAAGAACCTCAGGCTCTTCATGGAACTGGCAACCTACGCCATGACCGCAAAGATCGCGAACCACACCATAACCATACTTCTTGCAATGCTTCTCGATAGCATGACCGATATCACCTACGAACGAGTATGGCTTGGCAACCTCCATACCGATTTCCAGGCATTCCTTGGCTACGCGAACCAGCTGCTCCTTTTCAGGAGTAGTCTTGCCGCCAACGATGAACATACGGCTGGCGTCAGCGTAATAGCCATCTACGATGGTTGTCATGTCCACATTGATGATATCGCCCTCTTCGAGCACATCCTCTTCCTTAGGAATACCATGGCAAACCACTTCGTTGATAGAGGTACAAACGCTCTTAGGATAGCCTTCGTAATTGAGACACGCAGGAATGGCATTATGATCCTTACAATACTGCATGCAGAGATCATCAATCTCCTGGGTGTTGATTCCCGGACGGATCATCTCTGCTACCGCATCAAGACAACCGGTGTTTACGACACCACTCTTGCGGATGCCTTCTATCTGTTCTGGAGTTTTAATCAAGTCACGGGTAGGAACAAGTTTACCCTTGTTTTCCCAAAACATTACCTGCTTGTCGAGCTCTGTAAGAGGCTGACCTGGCAAGCAATGCCATCTTTTCTTCTTAATCATTGTATTATGTATTTAATTAGCAACTGCAAAAGTACATTTTTTATTGCAGAGCACAAAATAAAATGGCAATTATTTGCATTTTAGTGCAAATAATCACCACAAATAATTACTTCAAATGCTCGTAAATCTTATCGCACCAGTCTTCGCCATTCTGCGGACAATAAGTAAACAGTCCCAGTTCAGAGGCTGCACAGCAGTTACGGGGACCATCATCAATAAACAGGCACTCCTCTGGCATAATCTTCTCCTGAGAAAGGACATAACGGAAGAAATTCTCATCCGGCTTCATATACTTTACTTCATAAGAACGATACATCGCATCGAAATAATCGCCGATAGGATGACCGTCGGCAGAGAAGGCCTCGCTGTCTACCCAAGCAGAAACATAAGGGTTGGTATTGCTGAGCAAGATTAAACGGTAGCCCTGCTTCTTAAGATTGCGGAGAGTAATCAGATTGCGTTCTGGAATTTCCTTCATGTAGCCCAGCCAGCAATGCTGCAGTTCCTCGAAGGTTACCTCGCGGCCAATCTTCTTGCACACTTCCCGACGGTATTCCTCCTCGGAAATCTTGCCCTCTTCCAGCTGGCCGTTTAAGCCAACCTGCTTATAAGGGTCCATCTTCTCCGCAAACTCCTTCATACCCAACTCAATGAAACGTTTGCCTGCCTCACTCTCGTCGAGGGTGATGATGACACCACCCATATCAAAAATCACAGTTTTAATCATATAATTATCCTAAAAACGTTGTATTCTTTATCTTGTCAGAACAGCTCCAGCTTGTTCTTTCTAGCCTCTGAGAGCGAGGCTATCTTTGCCTGCTCTTCATGATAGTTCTGGCGAAGTTTCTCGTAGCGTTCCTTCAGTTCCGCCTCAAACTTAGGGCATTCAGCCTCGTTGAGGAATCGGGCACAGATTCCGGCATTGAGCGATGCGTCCTTCACCCAGATGACCGGTCCGTCATATTCAGGTGCAATCTTCAGAGCCACATGCAGTTCGCTCGTCGTTGCCCCACCTACCATGATAGGAATGCGCAAACCAGCGTTCTGCATTTCTCGGGCCACATGAACCATTTCTTCAAGCGAAGGGGTGATAAGTCCACTCAAACCGATTGCATCTACCTTTTCATCGATAGCTTTCTGTACAATCTGTTCGGCTGGAACCATCACACCTAAGTCGATGATTTCGTAATTGTTACATGACATAACCACGCAGACGATGTTCTTTCCGATATCATGAACATCGCCCTTCACAGTTGCCATCAGAATCTTGCCGGCAGTTGTTGCTCCACCCTGTTTTTCTGCCTCAATATGAGGCTGAAGGATAGAAACTGCCGATTTCATCGTGCGAGCCGTCTTGACAACCTGCGGCAAGAACATTTCGCCTTTTCCAAAAAGTTCACCTACCAGGTTCATGCCGTCCATCAGAGGACCCTCAATAACGTTTACTGCATGAGGATATTTGGCAAGTGCTTCGTCAATATCCTGCTGCAGGAAATCGGTGATTCCCTTGCGCAGCGCATACTTCAGACGTTCTTCCACACTCTCCTGTCGCCATTCAGGAGCAGCCGGTTTCTTAGGAGCAACACCGCCTGCCTTAGCTGCAGCCTTGGCAGCATCAGCCTGGGCTTTTATCTCTGCCGCAAGCTCGATGAGTTCATCAGCTGCACCTTTTCTCCTATTCAGCACCACATCCTCGATGAGATGAAGCTGTTCTTCAGGAATTTTATTGTAATCCATTCTGGCTTTGGCATTTACAATACCAAAGTCCATACCTACCTGCTGGGCATGATGCAGGAAAACACAATGGATAGCCTCACGGATATAAGTATTGCCACGGAATGAGAACGAGAGGTTACTGACACCTCCGCTGACATGTGCGCCAGGCAGATTCTGATGAATCCACTCCGTTGCACGGATGAACTCAACGGCATAATTATCATGCTCTTCCATACCGGTAGCTATGGCAAGTACGTTCGGGTCGAAGATGATATCGAGCGGATTCATACCCAACTTGTCTACCAGAAGATGATAAGCACGTTCTGCTATCTCGATGCGGCGCTCGAAAGTGGTAGCCTGTCCTATTTCATCAAAACACATCACAACGACGGCTGCGCCATAGCGTAACACATCGCGGGCATGAGAAAGGAATACTTCCTCACCCTCCTTCAAACTGATGGAATTGACAATACACTTGCCCTGGCAGCACTTCAAGCCAGCCACTATGACGTCCCATTTGGAAGAGTCGATCATCACCGGAACCTTCGCAATATCTGGTTCGGCTGCAATCATATTCAGGAAGTTAACCATCTCGGCTTTCGCATCAAGCAAACCATCGTCCATATTCACGTCAACGACAGCTGCTCCATCAGCCACTTGCTTTCTGGCAATACCGATGGCTTCTTCATAATTCTTTTCGTTAATCAAACGCAGGAACTTCCTGCTACCTGCTACGTTACAGCGTTCGCCCACATTGACGAATCGGCTGGCGTCAACCGGCAAATGTACGGAATCATCGACCTGCAGAAAATCTAATCCCGAGAGCCACATATACTTAGGTTTCTCCACCACTTGATGCGGCTTCTTACCCTCAGCGATACGGGCGTAATGTGCGATGAATTCAGGACTTGTACCGCAGCATCCGCCAATGATGTTCACGATACCTTCATCGATGAATTCGGCTATTTGCGGAGCCATCGATTCGGCAGTCTCGTCATATTCGCCCATTTCGTTAGGCAAACCAGCATTAGGATGCGCACTAATATAATAAGGTGCAACCTGAGCCATGTGCTCGATGAAAGGTTTCATCTGAGGAGCACCAAAGGCGCAGTTCATGCCGACAGAGAAGATAGGATAAGGAGAAAGCGAAGCCAGGAAAGCATCTACAGTCTGACCGCTGAGCGTTCTGCCCGCCAGATCACTTACCGTAAGACTGATCATGACAGGCAACTCTACTCCATGTTTCTTCATCATGGTGAGCGCTGCATCTATCATCGCCTTGCAGTTGAGTGTATCAAAGATGGTTTCGATGAGAATCACGTCAGCACCGCCTTCGATAAGTCCGTCCACCTGTTCGCATACATCGGTGAAAAGCTCATCGTAGGTAATCTCGCGGGCGGCAGGATTGCTGACGTCCGGACTCATGGAGCAAGTCTTGTTGGTTGGTCCCACATCTCCTGCAACGAAGCGTGGCTTATCAGGCGTAGAAAACTTATCGCATTCGATACGTGCCAGTCGGGCACCCTCGAATGCCATTTCGCGGGCACAGTTCTCCAGGTGATAATCAGCCTGCGAAATGCGCTGGCACGAAAAAGTATTCGCGGTAATAATATCGGCGCCAGCCTCCAGGTAGCGTCGGTAAATATCAGATATCACATCAGGACGAGTAATGTTGAGCATGTCGTTGTTGCCTTTCATCATACCCGGCAAATCGCGGAACCGCTCTCCTCTGAAGTCTTCTTCTGTAAGATTATACTTCTGAATCTCAGTACCCATGGCACCATCGAGAATCAGAATTTTCTCCTTTACAATCTCTCTTAAATTCTTCATTGTCTAAAAGTGCTTGATTGCTCTATCCATCTCTCTTCTGTCTTCCTTTTCTTTCAGAGTCTGGCGCTTGTCATACTCCTTCTTTCCCTTACAGAGGGCAATATCCACCTTGGCTCTACCGTGATTATCGATAAAGATGAGGGTTGGAACAATGGTGAAACCAGGCTGCTTGCTGTCCTCTTCAAGACGGCGCAATTCGCGCTTGGTGAGAAGAAGCTTGCGGTCGCGGCGAGCCTCATGATTGCTGAAAGAACCATAAAAATAAGGAGAGATGTTCATTCCCTTGACCCAAAGTTCGCCCTGATAGAAATCGCAATAACAATCTACCAGCGAAGCCTTTCCGCCACGGATTGACTTAATCTCTGTACCCGTAAGCACAATGCCTGCGGTATATGTGTCAACGAAGAAGTACTCGAACGAAGCCTTCTTGTTGCGTATCTGTATCGGACTCTTCTTACGGAGTTCCTGTTCTTGCTTGTTCATATATATATAATAATGTATTATAAGTTTATAGTTTAAAGTTTATAGTTTATAGGGCAAGCCTGCTATACGGCGAAGCCGCTATTAACTATCAACTATTAACTTTTGACAATTTCGCAGAAATTGTCGATATGATCATCGATGTAGAAGGCAACCTTGCTGGTCCACTCTTCTTCGTTCTCAACGAACTCATCGTCAAAATCATCAAACTCAGGAAATTTTTCGTAGAGCGCCATAAACTCCTCATCGGTCAGATCGCGCTCAATCTCCTCATGGTTTGTTTTATACAGGAAATGACTCTTTTTGATGAGTTTGGCGAGTTCTGTCAATCCCCAGTTTTTAAACGCCTTGTCGGTTGGGTTCTTCCAGAGGAAAGCACCGTAACCGTTATGTATGAGCTGAACCATTCCGCCATCCATCATCTCCTCATGTAGGATATCCCAAGCCAGAAGAGTAATCTGGTCGCTGTTGAGCTGCGCCATGGTTTCGGCAGTCAGTTCACCACCAATCGCTTCGCGGATAGCGTCCACGAAAGCCTTTACAAATTCATCCATGCCCGCCTCGGCAGCATGCTGAAGCTTGGCATCGTTTATCTTTACTTCGATCATAATCTACAAAATTGCAATTTTCAGTTTGCAAAGATACATGAAATTGTGCATAAACCCAAGAAAAAATCTAAATATTAGGTTAAAGAGTTAAAAAGAATACCCAATTTTAGGTATTTTCCGGATTTTTTTTGTACTTTTGTGCTCGGAATTGAGGTGATGGCACCGATGTTTCAGCAAAACAATATGAATTAAGTACAGAACTTTATACTTATAATATTCATTAATATAAAATTTAGCGAATATGATCTATTCTAAAGAAGTAGACAACATGTGCGTTGTCGCTAAGGGTCCTAACCACGGACCAGCTCCAATTCCTGAAGAGGGAAAATGGATTCAGGCAAAAGAGATCAAAGACATCTCTGGTTATACTCACGGTGTGGGTTGGTGTGCTCCTCAGCAGGGTGCTTGCAAGCTCTCTTTGAACATCAAGGAAGGCGTTATTCAGGAGGCTCTTGTTGAGACTATCGGTTGTACTGGTATGACTCACTCAGCTGCTATGGCTTCTGAGATTCTCCCAGGCAAGACTATTCTTGAGGCTTTGAACACTGACCTCGTATGCGATGCTATCAATACAGCTATGCGCGAGCTCTTCCTCCAGATTGTTTACGGTCGTAGCCAGAGCGCTTTCTCTGAGGGCGGTCTCGTTATCGGTGCAGGTCTTGAGGACTTGGGTAAGGGTCTTCGTTCACAGACTGGTACTCTCTATGGTACTGTAGCTAAGGGTACACGTTACCTCGAGTTGACAGAGGGTTACATCACAAAGCAGTTCCTCGATAAGGACAGCCAGGTTTGTGGTTATGAGTATGTTCACCTCGGCAAGATGATGGAAGCTATCAAGAACGGTATGGACGCTAACGAGGCTGTCAAGAAGTTCACAGGTAGCTACGGTCGTACAACTGCTGAGCAGGGTGTTGTTAAAGCAATTGATCCACGTAAAGAATAATAAGGAGATACAGATATGATTAGAAAAGTAAGTTACGAAAGTCAGGAACGTCGCGAGAAGCAGGTTCTTGCTGCTCTTAATGCTAACGGTATTCAGAGCTTGGAAGAGGCTAATCAAATCTGCGAGGACGCAGGTGTTGACCCTTATCAGATGTGTGAAGATACTCAGCGTATCTGCTTCGAGAACGCTAAGTGGGCGTATGTAGCTGGTGCTGCTATCGCTATCAAGAAAGGTGCTAAGACTGCTGCTGACGCAGCTGAGGCTATCGGTATCGGTTTGCAGGCTTTCTGCATCCCAGGTTCTGTAGCTGACGACCGTAAGGTTGGTCTCGGTCACGGTAACTTGGCTGCTCGTTTGCTCCGTGAGGAGACTCAGTGCTTCGCTTTCTTGGCTGGTCACGAGTCTTTCGCTGCTGCTGAGGGTGCTATCAAGATTGCTGAGATGGCAAACAAGGTTCGCAAGAACCCATTGCGCGTTATCTTGAACGGTCTTGGTAAGGATGCTGCTCAGATCATCAGCCGCATCAACGGTTTCACATACGTACAGACAAAGTTCGACTACTATACAGGTGAGTTGAAGGTTGTTAACCGCATCGCTTACAGCGACGGTCCACGTGCTAAGGTTAACTGCTATGGCGCTGACGACGTTCGCGAGGGTGTTGCTATCAACTGGAGCGAGGATGTAGACGTATCTATCACAGGTAACTCTACAAACCCTACACGTTTCCAGCACCCAGTAGCTGGTACATACAAGAAGGAGCGTGTGGCTGCTGGTAAGCCATACTTCTCAGTAGCTTCTGGTGGTGGTACAGGCCGTACTTTGCACCCAGATAACATGGCTGCAGGTCCTGCTTCTTACGGCATGACTGATACTATGGGTCGTATGCACTCAGACGCTCAGTTCGCAGGTTCTTCTTCAGTTCCTGCTCACGTAGAGATGATGGGCTTCCTCGGTATGGGTAACAACCCTATGGTAGGTGCTACTGTTGCTATCGCTGTAGCTATCGACCTCGCTATCAACAAGAAGTAATTTCTTTGAGATACAAAAAAACATATAAAAGCCTTGAGAATCAACTGATTCTCAAGGCTTTTTCTTTATTTATCCTACTGGAATAATCTTTATATCTTACTGGAATAAAAAAATATCTCCGAAAGATATTTTTTTATCTTTCAGAGATATTCTTTTATCTTACGGAGAAAATAATTTATCCTACAGTATTTCTATTTTTATCTAACCAGTTTTCGAATTTTCCTAAAACTAAACGATGTGCTCATAAGTGCAATGATTACGCCAATCAGCCAGTAAAGCCAATCACGATAACTGATCATGAAAACCAGGAACAACATCAAGAGCAGAATCAGAAGTTGAAAGATACAGAATCTGAAACCAAGAGCGGATAAACGATAACCATAAACGGCTCTGCTGAAAGCCAATACTGCTAAGGTCTCTATGGCATAAGCAACGGCAATACCCCCTCCTACTCCTCTCAATCCATCTAACTGATAACCAGCTATTTCACAGATTATCAGCAAGATTACACAAAAACTTTCCTGAATGAGAAAAAGTTTGGAATCTCCCCTTGACAGCGGGAGATATTCTATTGGAAGATAAACCGCCTTGAACAACATGGCAACAGCAGCAAGCTGAGTCATCTGGAGCATCCCCATAAACTGGGCATTGTATAATATCGGAATAATGAGAGGCAGACCTAAAATGATAGCTGCAACGATAGGCCCCAGCAACAGGACATTCATTTCAAGCTGGCGGTTCACACAGAGATTGCGCTCTTTAACAGACTCCTCGTTTTTTCTGGAACCCGAAATGCCGGAGAGACGGGGATAAAAATCCTGATCCATGACCGAGAACACCATTCCCGCATAAACAAAGACAATCGTTATACCGGCATTGAAAAGTCCGACAACTTCCAGATCGCCTTGTTGGTTCAAAAAGGCACGAATCAGAAATTCGCATCCGCTATTCATCAAACCCGAAAGTACAAATGCCCCGCCAAGTCGCAAAAGTGGGAAACCTGCAACTAGCGTCATTTTTCGCATATTTACGCCCCACCGTACAACTCGTCGGGAATATCGAAAATTCAGAGCCCATTGCATAAATGCCAAAATAAACAGAACGGGCAGAATACCTCTCTCACCAAATATCCAATAAACCGGAACCGAAACCAAAAGCAGAAGAATAGCCAGAAGACTTGCCTGCATCGCCAACGCACGCAACTGTCCGGTAGCTTTCAGAATGGCTGTTTCACCTCCAGCCAGAATCGTGAAGAAAATGGTTGGTGCCAGGAGAATGAAATGTAGCGTATGATTGCCCCAGGAAAAAGTAAACCCATTGAGTAACGGACCCAGCAGCACACAGACGATGGCTCCGAAAAATGCAGCAAGCAGACTATAGGTGCGGACAAGAAGAACCGCCCCGGCGATATCAGCCTTTTCAGACTGCGATTCATCTGCAGCATGTTCCTTTTCAGAAATAAATTTAACACCACTTGCGGGAATACCGAAATTACATGCAGAACTGAGAACAGAAATCGTTGAGCTAAAAAGAGACAGCAGTCCCATTCCAGAAGGTCCGAGGAAGAGCGCCGTAAATTTATTGCGCAAAACTCCTACAAGAATTCCCAATCCTTGCACACTGCCAAACAATCCTGTATATTTCAGAATATGCGAATAACTATTTTCCTTTTTATCACCCATAATCAAAAGAAACAAAAAAAGGTTGGATTTCCCGAAAGAGAAATTCAACCTTTATACTTTAAAATCTCAAAAGAAGATTCTGTCGAAGATTAAGCCTCAGCTGGAGCCTCCTCTGCAGGAGCTTCCTCAGCAGCCTTAGCCTCTGCCTCAGCAGCAGCTGCAGCAGCCTTCTTGTCAGCTACCTTCTTAGCGATTGCCTCGTTCATCTTCTTCTCAGCCTCGAGCTCCTTAGCAGCAGCTTCCTTCTTTGCCTTAGCATCGCCCTCGCGAACAGCAGAAATCTTAGCGTCCTTGCTATTCTTCCAAGCGTCGAAACGCTTCTGAGCCTCAGCATCGTCGAATGCGCCCTTCTTAACGCCACCCTTGAGGTGCTTCATCAAGTAAACGCCCTCGCCCTTGAGGATGTTGCGAACTGTGTCTGTTGGCTGTGCACCAGTCTCTACCCAGTAGAGTGCGCGCTCGAAATTCAAATCTACAGTAGCTGGATTGGTGTTAGGGTTGAAAGTACCAATCTTCTCAGTAAATTTACCATCACGTGGTGCTCTAACGTCAGCGATTACGATGCTGTAGAAAGCATAGCTCTTACGACCGCCGCGCTGCAATCTGATTTTTGTTGCCATTTTTAAATCTTAATTTTAATTTAATTTATAATGAGGTTTGAATTTTATGCTGCCATCTCGTGACAGCGGGTGCAAAATTACTACTTTTATTTGAATTGAGCAAACTTTTATCGATATTCAAATACTTTTTTAGCATTTTTTATCTGATTCGGTCTGCTGCTCTCAAGAGTTTGATGTCATCGTTCACACCTTTCATTGCCATCCATTCGAATATGATTGCTACCAAAGGAAGGCAAGCGGCAAACTGAAACTTCATCGTTCCTTCTGCTTCAGGAACAGGAATCAAGCCCATGAACATCACGATATAATCTACATACCATAAACCTGCAAAAAGCATGGCAAGTGAACAGAGTGATTTCTGAAGCTTCAGATTCTTGTACAAAAAGATGTTTACCAATGCTATGATGGCTGAAACGGCGAGCAGAAGGAACAGAGGAACGCAAGTAGTTGAAATCTGCATTCCTGCCTCCCCTACCACTCCGAGGTTATAAACCATAGTGTCTCCTCCCATCGTCTTAGCTGCGATGCTGGCGATAGGAAGGAAAAGACAGATAGCAATGGCGATGACAGCAAAGAGCAGAAATAATGTCTGTTTACGCTGTATCATATAGCTCTGGAATATTAAATTTCGCTCTCGTGAACCATTGGTGCAGATGTCTTGGTAGGATCGCGCCAATAAATATTATTCTCAATAAACTCTTCTGTAGCGAGCAAAGTTGGCTTTGGCAACTTCTCGTAGTAGCGAGAGATTTCAATCTGTTCGCGGTTCTCAAAAACTTCCTCCAAAGAATCGTTATAAGAAGCAAACTCCTGAAGTTTCTTGCTCAACTCCTGCTTGATTTCGATAGAAATCTGATTAGCGCGCTTTGCAATGATAGCTACGCTCTCGTAGATATTATGGGTATCATCGCAGAGATCCATAATGTTGCGAGTTACTGTGTTTACTGGTGCCTTTGATTTTTTGAAATCCATAATTATAGTACTATTATTATTATATTGTTTTTACCTTATTATATATATGCTTTTTTTAATTGGCATTATTGCCAAGCTGGTCGAGAGCTGACTCCGGATGCTCTTTCTCGTACTGCTTGCATTTCTCAATATACTTCTCGGCAAGTGCACGGTCCTTTGAATCAGGATATTCGTTGATAAAGCCATAACACTCATCCTCAGCATCCTGATAGCGCTCCAGCTGCTTTTTCTCGACACTCATCTTTGCCAGTTCGTATTTACCTTTCATGATGAGCGATGCAAACTCCTCGCGTCGGTTGCTGTAAGGATAATCCTTAAGCGCATTCTGTGCAGTTACGATACAAGCCTCATAATTGTTGCCTCCGCTGGTACAGTTGCCGAAATAGGTGCCCATATCAAAATAGAGCTTGGCACTCTTATACTCCTTCTCAACCAAGAGGTCCTGAAGAGCAAAAAGGCGGTTTGTAGCCTGCTGCTTGAGTCGGGCATCTGGATAAAGATCCAGAAACTCCTGAAAGGCTGCGATGGCAGTAATCGTGGTACTCTGGTCAAGACGAGGCTCTGGAGCATTCTGATACAGACTCTCTCCTACAAAGTACTTTGCATTTTCAGCAAACTTACCTTTAGGATAAGAAGAGTAATATTTCTTGAAATACTCTGCAGCAGTCTCATAATCCTTCATACCATACTCGGCCATAGCCAGCATGTACAAACATTCCTCACCCTCGGTAGAACCTTTCTTCATCGTTACCAGTTCCTGCAAAAGAGGAATGGCACGGGAATACTTGCCCTGGGCATAGCTCTGCTTGGCGTACTCATACTTATAAGTATAATCGCCTGATTTAAATACCTGGTTATATTCGTGGGCACAGCTCGACAAGAGCAATGCAACACACGATGCAATAAGAGTCAATTTTTTCATAATTCTCATTTTGAACTGCAAAGTTACTCATAATTTACTTATTATCAAAAGAAAAGATACATTTTTTCGTAAAAAATTAATCTTTATAACGATTAATGGCGTTTTTTTTGTAATTTTGCACCTTGAAACAGAACTTTTGAGAAGAAATCAGGAAGAAAATGGATTTTAAGATTACATCAAAATATAAGCCGACTGGCGACCAGCCGCAAGCCATCAGGCAACTCACAGAGGGGGTGCTTGAAGGAGACCCTGCACAGGTGTTGTTGGGTGTAACCGGCTCGGGTAAAACCTTTACGGTGGCAAACGTGATTGCCAACGTGGGGAAGCCTACGCTCATCTTGAGCCACAACAAGACTCTTGCAGCCCAACTGTATCAGGAGATGAAGGGTTTCTTCCCTGAGAACGCTGTAGAATATTATGTTTCATACTACGACTATTATCAGCCGGAAGCTTATCTGCCTACAACAGATACATATATAGAAAAAGACCTCGCCATCAATGATGAAATAGACAAGTTGCGACTCGGTGCTGTTTCTGCCCTTCTCTCGGGCAGAAAGGATGTCATCGTTGTCTCATCCGTATCGTGCATCTATGGTATGGGCGGACCTGTGGCGATGCAGGAGAACATCATCAAGATTCATCGCGGGCAGCGACTCGACAGAAATGAATTTCTGAGGAAACTCGTTGATGCACTTTACGTTAGAAATGACATAGAACTGCAACGTGGCAACTTTAGAGTGAAAGGCGAAACGGTTGACATCTTTATGGCTTACAGCGATCATGTTTTGCGCGTAACATGGTGGGACGATGAGATTGACAGTATCGAAGAAGTGGATTCGCTCACTTATCACCGCCTTGCCTCGTTCGAAGATTACGAGATTTATCCAGCCAACCTTTTCGTAACAACAAAAGAACAGCAGGAAAGTGCCATTCGCAGAATTCAGGACGACCTGGTTAAACAGGTAGAATTCTTCAAGAGTATTGGAGATGGAATCAAAGCACAGCGCATCAAGGAACGTGTAGAATATGATATGGAAATGATCAAGGAATTGGGCCACTGTTCGGGCATCGAGAACTATTCCCGTTATTTCGATGGCAGACACGAAGGCGAACGCCCGTATTGCCTGCTCGATTTCTTCCCTAAAGATTTCCTGCTTGTGGTTGATGAGAGCCATGTGAGCATCCCGCAGATTGGAGCCATGTATGGAGGCGACCGGGCACGAAAGAAGAACCTGGTAGAATATGGTTTCCGCTTGCCTGCAGCCTTCGATAACCGTCCGCTGAAATTCGAGGAATTTCATGATCTCATTCCGCAGGCCATCTACGTAAGTGCAACTCCGGCAGACTATGAATTGAGAGAAGCCGAAGGCGTGGTTGTAGAACAGTTGATTCGTCCTACAGGACTCCTGGACCCGGAAATCGAAGTCCGTCCAAGTGAGAATCAGATAGATGATCTTCTGGACGAAATATTAACAAGAACACACCGCAACGAGCGAGTTCTGATTACGACTCTTACAAAGCGCATGGCAGAAGAACTCACCGAGTTCCTGCTCAACCACAACGTAAAGGCTGCCTATATCCACAGTGATGTGGCAACCTTAGACCGAGTAAAGATCATGAACGATCTCCGTGCAGGAGTATACGATGTACTGGTGGGCGTCAACCTGTTACGAGAAGGACTCGACTTGCCGGAAGTTTCGCTCGTAGCTATTCTCGATGCAGACAAGGAAGGCTTCCTTCGCAGTCACCGTTCTCTGACCCAGACGGCAGGCCGTGCTGCCCGAAACGTGAACGGAAAGGTAATCATGTATGCAGACAACATCACAGACAGCATGCAGAAAACAATAGATGAAACTGCTCGCCGCCGAAGCATCCAGTTGAAATACAATGCCGACCATGGCATTACTCCAAAACAGATTGTGAAAGCAATAACCTCAGCTCTGCCTACCAGCAAGGAAGAAGGAGCAAAGATTGTTCCGATGGGAGCCGAGGGTTCCAAGCCTCGCGTTTACGTGGAACCGGAAAGTGCAGCCTTCGTTGCCGACCCTATTGTGCGCAGTATGAGCAAGGAAGAATTGGAGAAGAGCATTGCCAATACTACGGCATTGATGAAGCAAGCTGCCAAAGACCTCGACTTCATGCAAGCTGCCCAATATCGCGATGAAATCATCCGATTGCAGAAGGAATTGGAAGAAAAGGGATAAATTCAAAAGAAATAACCATCAAAAAGAGGGTGTATCATAAATTAATGATTCACCCTCTTTTTGTTGGAATATTACTGATATGTTGTTGAAATATTACAGATATGTTATCCAGGCTTATGACACACCCTCTTTTTATTTACCCAGCAGTTATTCATCTGTCTGTCAGTTATCTGCTATTCAAACGACAGCTTTTTCAGACGGGAACGTAACTGCTCAGCCTCGCTCTTTCTGATAGAGAGTTTGATACTGCAAGTATTATCGAAAGTCTGATCCAGGATACGCGGATTCATATCTTTGACTATCCTCATCACATCATTCATCATCGGATAAGTAAAATCATAGGTTACTATTTCCTCTATCTGTTGCGTAACCTCCTCACAATGAGCCAAAGCATCAATGGCAGCTTCACGATAAGCAACTATGAGTCCGCTGGTTCCCAATTTCACTCCTCCGAAATATCGGATGACGACAATTAAAATATCCGTCAATTCTGATTTCGTGATTTGACCGAGGATTGGTTTTCCTGCCGTAGAAGAAGGTTCGCCATCATCATTGGCACGGAACTCTGTCCGTTCAGGACCTAGCATATATGCATAACAACAATGTCGGGCATCGTAATATTTCTTACGGTACCCGGCAACAATTTCCTTCACCTCGTCAACAGTTGTAACATGGTGAGCAAAGGCGAGAAACTTACTCCTTTTCTCGGTGTAATATCCCTCGCCTATCGTATCTGATATAGTCTTAAATTCGTCTATCATTAATCCAACTTGTGAATAATCAAACCGCTACGCAACTTAGGTTCAAACCATGTTGCCTTAGGTGGCATAATCTTACCACTGTCAGCGATATCCATAATCTGCTGCATAGTAACCGGATGCAAAGCAAGTGCCATCTTCATCTCACCGCTATCCACACGACGTTTCAACTCACCGAGACCGCGAAGACCGCCCACAAAATCGATGCGCTTATCAGAACGTAAATCCTTGATACCCAGAATTTCATCAAGAATCAGACGAGATGAAATATCCACATCGAGCACGCCGATAGGATCTGCATCGTCGTAAGTTCCTGGCTTGGCAAACAAACCGTACCATTTACCGTCCAGATAGAGGAGGAAAGAATGGAGAGCTGCTGGTTTCAGAATATCCAAGCCAAACTGGCTGATAGCATCATCAATAGCCATCTTTTCATAGCAAGGTATGCCCTCTTCATCACCAGATACATTCACATTGATTGCATCAATATCTATCACCTCGAAATTCTTTGTCAAAGCATCGAGGAACTGATCAGAAGTCAGACCGTTCAAATCCTTCACAACTCGGTTATAATCGAGAATAGTAAGCTGACTTGCCTGGAAACAAACTGCCATAAAGTAGTTATATTCCTCTTTACCTGTATGATTAGGATTCTGCTTAGCTTTTTCTGCACCTACCAAAGCTGCTGCTGCAGAACGGTGATGACCGTCAGCAATATAAAGGCTAGGCATCTTGGCAAATTCCGCTGTAATTGTGGCAATATCCTGATCATCGCTTACAACCCAGAACTGATGACGGAAGCCATCAATTGGAGCAATGAAATCATACTCCGGCGTTGTTGCTGCATAACGCATCAGGAGTTCGTTAAGCACATCATTATTAGGATAAGCGAAGAATACTGGTTCGATATTGGCATTGCATACACGCACATGCTTCATACGGTCTTCTTCCTTATCGCGGCGTGTCAGCTCATGTTTCTTGATGACACCCGTCATATAGTCGTTTACATACGCACCTACCACAAGACCATACTGAGTCTTGCCGTTCATCGTCTGTGCATAGATATAATACTGTTCCTTATCATCCTGTTTTAACCAGCCATTCTCCTGGAACTTTCTGAAGTTCTCGGCAGCGCTTTCATAAACGCGAGGATCGTACTCAGAAGTTCCTGGTTCGAAATTGATTTCAGGTTTAATAATATGATAAAGGCTCTTCTCGTTATCGCCTGCCTCGGCACGAGCTTCCTCAGAATTGAGAACATCGTAAGGACGAGACTCAACTTGCTCGACGAGATTTTTAGGAGGTCTTACTCCCTTAAAAGGTTTTACTATTGCCATAATATTTCTTTTAAATTGACTAGTTTAATAAAAACATGAAAAGCCCATCAAGAGTGCTTCTGTGAAAAAGCACCCTTCATGAGCTATATGTATGGGAAGAATAATTACTTATTTACCTGGAACTTAGTGCATCCATCCTTAAAGAACGCATTGATCTGCTTAGCTGCAGCAATACCGGCATTGATATTTGCTTCTGCAGTCTGTGCACCCATCTTCTTAGGAGTTGAGAAGTAGCGACCCTCGAACTTGGCAAAGTCTGCATCAGCATCAGGCTTGATATCAGTGATGAACTTCAAGTCCTCACGCTCAGCAAGAAGTTTCAGGAGCTCAAGCTCATTGATAACCTCCTTACGCGCTGTATTGATGAGGATGCCACCCTTAGGCAACTGGTTTACGGTCTTGTAGTCGATGCTCTTGATAGTCTCTGGAGTAGCAGGGATATGAAGAGAAACGATGTCGCAAGTCTGGAACAACTCATCCTGTGACTTTACAGCATGCACACCGGCAGCCTCGATAACATCAGCTGGGCAGAATGCATCGTAAGCAGCTACTTCCATGCCAAATCCCTTGGCAATGCGAGCCACATTTCGACCAACATTACCGAAAGCAAGAATACCCAGTTTCTTACCCTTCAACTCGCTGCCAGCCTTTCCGTTGTAGAAATTACGTACAGTAAAGACCAACAAGCCGAATACCAATTCAGCTACTGCATTAGAGTTCTGACCAGGAGTATTCTCAGCCACTACATTATGAGCAGTAGCAGCAGCAAGGTCGATGTTATCATAACCTGCACCAGCACGAACGATAATCTTCAGGTTCTTTGCTGCATCGAGCACCTCGGCATCAGCCTTGTCAGAGCGGATAATCATCGCGTCCACATCCTTCACTGCATCGAGAAGCTGAGCCTTCTCTGTATATTTTTCGAGCAGCACCAATTCGTTGCCTGCTCCCTCTATTTCTTTCTTAATGCCTTCCACAGCAGCCGCTGCGAATGGCTTTTCTGTTGCAACTAATACTTTCATACAAATTCAAAAATTAATGTTGTGCTTCAAAATCCTGCATGGCCTTGACGAGTGCCTGAACACCCTCCATGGTCTGTGCATTGTAGCAGCTGGCACGGAAACCACCCACTGAGCGGTGACCCTTGATACCTACCATGCCACGCTCTATAGCGAAGTCGAGGAATGGCTTCTCCAACTCCTTGTACTCATCGTTCATCACGAAACAGATGTTCATCAATGAGCGTGAAGCCTCTTCCACTGTACCCTTGAAGAGTTTGTTGCGGTCGATTTCAGCATAAAGAACTTCAGCACGTTCGTGAGCACGCTTATCAGCAGCCTCAACACCACCATTAGCCTTCAACCAGCGGAGATTCTCCATCAAGGTATAGATAGGAACAACAGGAGGAGTATTGAACATACTGCCCTTCTCAACGTGAGTACGATAATCGAGCATTGTAGGAAGCTCGCGAGGAGCCTTGCCAAGCATATCATCCTTAACGATGATAACGGTAACACCTGCCATAGAAAGATTCTTCTGAGCACCTGCATAGATGGCAGTATACTTAGAAACATCTACTGGACGGCTCATGATATCTGAAGACATATCAGAAATCAATGGTACGTTTACATCTGGATCTACACGGAGTTCAGTACCATATATAGTATTGTTGCTTGTCAAATGCAAGTAATCACAATCGGCTGGTACAGTGTTAGGAACCTGTGGATAGAAAGTGAAATTGGCGTCGGACGATGATGCGATCTCCACGACCTCACCAAAATGCTTTGCCTCTTTCATTGCCTTCTTAGCCCAAGTGCCAGAATTAATGTAGGCAGCCTTCTTGATGAGGAAGTTTGCTGGAATCTGCATAAACTGCAATGACGCACCACCACCAAGGAAGATTACGGAATAACCCTCAGGAATGTCAAGAAGCTCCTTGAATAAGGAGACTGCCTCATCAACTACTGGCTGGAAATCCTTAGCACGGTGGCTGATTTCCATCAATGAAAGACCTGAACCATTAAAATCCAAAATCTGCTTTGCTGTGTTCTCAATCACTTCGCGTGGAAGCATTGATGGACCTGCGTTAAAATTGTACTTCTTCATCTTTGTATAATTATTTAAGTTTTATACGATATAATCCTGTTAGCAGGAAAAATTAGTGCACAATACACCCATATAGGATACATAGTAAACCTTTGGATTGTATTTACGACTGCGAAATTACACTTTTTATTTGAAACTACCAAACTTTTCTGCACATTTTTAGCGTTTTGCGCAGATTTCTTTCATTTTGTTAGTCATTTTAGTATAATAACTGCATATTTATGTCTATTTTTACATTTATTATACATTAGCAAGCAACAGAGAAAAGATAGCAGCAGTTTGTCAACTACCTTACCTCTTCCACTATCGTTTTGACACCTTTTATCTTTTCGCCCTTTACATTATTCAGTACGCTGCGCAACTTCGTTCGGGAAATGGCAGCATAAGCATAACGGTCATTAACATCAATCTTACCAATTTCAGCCGACTGCAGCCCACCCTTCTTGCAAAGGAAGCCTAAGATGTCACCCTTGCTGATTTTATCCTTTTTGCCTTTACCTATATATATAGTAGCCATCTTAGGTTTGGCTGGCGCAGGAAGCTGATCAGCAGCAGGCATCTCGTAATCCTCAATTTCAGCATCCACATATTCCGGAATATGCTCTTCAGGACCTAACAGGAAGAAAGCCCTGCCCTGGGCTTCCCATCTTGCCGTACGCCCTACACGATGGATATAACCATCTTCACTTTCCGGCATGTGATAATGGATAATATTATCTATATCTGGAATATCAAGTCCGCGCGAAGCCAGATCCGTACTCACCAAGATATTGGCACTACCGTTGCTGAAACGATAGAGAGAAGCCTCGCGTTCTTTCTGTTCCAATCCACCATGGAAGAAAGAGGTTGAAAATCCCTGCTCCACCAGATATTTATTGGTGCGCTCTACACTGTCGCGATAATTGAGGAATACAATGGTACTCTGATCGCCTAAACTGCGTAGCAAAAGTGACAGACTCTCCAGTTTATCCTTTACCGGACTATCCACCTTATATATATGTACACGGTCAGGAACCTGATCTTCATCCACACGGTAATCTATCTTTTCTACCCTACCCATGTGTACGAAATGAGGAATCTCCTCCGCCTCGGTAGCAGAAAGCAGGAAATGTCGACGCAAGCCAGGCAAAGACTTGATCAGTCGGCTCATTTCGTCCTGGAAACCCATCTCCAGACACTTGTCAAACTCATCAATAATCAGGTATTTGATGTGATATGGAGAAAGATTTCCCTTATCCAGATGATCATTGAGACGGCCTGGAGTTCCAAATACAATCTGAGGACGAACCTGTTTCATCACGCGATGCTCATCCATCGTAGCACGACCACCATAGCAAGCCATCGCACGCAAACCGCTGCCCATATTCTTCAATACGTTAGCCGACTGCAAAGCGAGTTCCCGACCAGGAGTTACCACCACCGCCTGTGCCTCGTCATCAGTAGCATCTATAAGTTGGGTAAGAGGCAGAAGATAAGCCAGTGTCTTGCCACTACCTGTTGGCGAAAGTATCACCACATCCTTGTTCCCGTGCAAGATTGCCTGCATGGAATTCTGCTGCATATCATTGAGCTCAATGCCCAGTTTATCTAAAATTCTGTCTATCATAAATTTCTAATAATCAATTTCTAAAGAGAAGTATTCTTTTATTAAAGAGAAGTTTTCTTTTCAAGAGAAGTTTTCATAAATTCCTCATCATGAGGCATTATTTCTTTTTCTGATTGAGTAGTTTGTCAATCTCATCAAACTCCTTACCCATGTTCAGGTTCAGATAGATGGTATATAGCGGCAAAGCCCACTGGTCCTGCATATCAGGCGCCATCGTTCTGTACTTCTGCAGATAAGGCATTGCACTCTTGTAAAGTCCGTCTATCACCTGATGCGTTTTGCGGGATTGCTGCGAATTCTTATCCATTTCAACCGCCTGATTGAAATAAGCCAAACCTATATTATAATAAGCACCAGCCAAAGAATCGTTCACAGCAAGTGCCTTTTTGCTCACTTCGATGCATTGCTTGAAATCACCCATATTCAGGAGAATGGTTCCCTTGGTAAAGAGATAGATATCATTGTCGGGAGCTATCGCCAGCGCCTTATCTGCCACGGCGAGCGCAGAATCGAGCTGGTTCTCCTGCGAATAAAACTCTACCAGACGCGGGAAGAAGAACGGGAATTTCGGATCCCGCTCAAAACCTTCCTTCAAGGTCGAGAGATAGCGCGCAGTATCCTTCTCCAGTTTATAAGTCTCTGCCAGATACTGTAACATATAGTTATAATGAGCCGTATCTTTCAGCGCCTCATAAGAATGATGAAGCGTAGCTTTGGTATCTTGCATCTTATATCCGGCATAAACAGCCCAATAAGCAGCCGAAGAAAGATATTTGTCTTTTTGAGCATACTTATACGATTGGAACATCGGTGCTGTACTGCACGCTATGTACTGGTCAAAGAACTGATAAGCCTCCTTATATTTCTGCTTCCTGATAAACCAGGTTCCTCCGTTATAGAGGTTCGGCCGGATTCTGTTCAAATATTCAGAATGAGACTTGCGGAAATCATACTCACATTTTCCTTTCTTGTTAGGAATCATCTCAACGGAATCAAGTCCTTGGGCTATAACGAAGAGCTGTCGGGTTGCATTGAAGAGCTGGGCTGTATCATACGCCTGTTTGAGGTAGAGTTTCTCATTACCCTGTTCATACTGCTTCTTCACAGCATCAAAGAGAATATTCCAAATTTTCTTGTTATTCCGGTTGGCAGAATCCGTCAGGAGTTTGCGCATACTGGATTCGGCCTTCGCCAAATCCTTGCCAGCCTTTACCAGATCTTTGGCTGCAGAAATCTCCTTCTTCTGTGCCTGCAACCCTAATGGCGCCAACAGAAGAAAAGCTATCTGTAAAACCCATAAGTTTCTGAATATCTGTATTTTCATATTAATCTCCTAAATTAAAACTTTCATTTGTTTCCATACTCATAATAATACCAGTAGGTATTTCCATAAGTATCCCGAAGAGCATTCTGCTTTTCTGTCTCATTAGCATATTTGTGATCCATCTGCTGGAAATCCTCAAAGTCTGTATCCATCACATTATCGTGATAAACGATACTTGGATTACTGCGGCGATGCGTATAAAGAACCAACGCTTCCTTATAATGAACAGGCAGTTTGCCCGAAGTTACTTTGTAATGTTTCTGCACCTCTGCTACGAACTTGTCTAGTTGCTTGTCCAGCAAGAGTGCACAAAGCTGATAGTCAACAGGCAGACGATACTTGAGATGATGTTTAACCATCCATGCCGAAGGTTTCTGCATCCATTTTGGCGCCTTCCACATCATAGCCTTCACGGTTACGCTATCCGGCATCATCGCCTTACTTCCACCTACCAGCGGATAAGTAAAGAGACGGCTGCCCAGCTCGCCTGTTTCGTTGAGACAGGCTATACGGAGCATTGTCAGCGAAGAATCTGTTTTCAGAGATTTTTCACCTACTTCCAAAGCTTTTTCATACTGTTTTTCTTTCATCAGATGTTCCATGCGCATACGTTCATGAAACAGCCGATCATTGCTAGCAACAAAGTTGACAAGCAATATCATCACCAGCATCTGGAGCAGATTCACCCACATATAGCGGGAGAACCAGCCGTTGCTGTGAGGCTCTGTTTCTATCGGCTCCAACTGGCGGGCTATCCATATCAATCCGCCCCATAGAATCAGACAGAGTGGCAAGATAATCCACCACGCCCCCAGCGAATGATAACGGTCGATATCAACGGGGATATCGGTAATCATCGTCAGGATGAGGAACGAAGGGAAATAAGTAAGCCCGTGGAAACGGCGTTTCACACGGGTTACTGCGTACACTCCCACTTGCAGCAGATAGAGTACGAGCGTGATAAGCAGTGGAGCCAGCGTGTAACTGTAGTTGGTCAAACCGCCTGAGAAAACATGCTGAGCCACTGCCAGTACGTCTGCCTGGTAAAATGCCAGGTAGACGTAGGTAAATGTGATAAAGATGATAGCACAGGCGATTTGCATCTTCGCAGTACTACTCCTTTTATTTTTCATAAATCAATCTATTAATTTTTCTTCAGCACCAAAGCTGTACGAGCTGGCAGATAAAGTTTCAGCCACTCCTTACGGTCTTTCACATAAAGTGGATCGTAATTAGTCAGATGCGTCATCGTGTCATCATTCAAGCCATTACCGCCGAAATCCTTGCTGTCAGAATCAAGCACTACACTGTAGGAACCGGTTGGAACCAGGAAGCCATAGTCGGTGAAAGAGCGGGTTGGCGAGAAGTTAAACACGAAGAGCAGATCGCCACGCATAAAGGCGAGAACCTGATCGCCATCATTATGCCAGATTTCTACAACTGGTGTCTTGTTAAAATTCTTTTCGCTTGTAATCGTCTTGAGCATTTCTCGGTCGAAATCTCCAAGATAGTGGTAGCAGAGTTCATGATTATCTACCAGATTCCACTGTCTTCGGGCGTATTTATGGCTCCAGCCATTACCCTCGCGAGGGAAATCAATCCACTCTGGGTGACCGAACTCATTACCCATGAAGTTGAGATAACCGCCATTGATTGTAGAGGCGGTAACCAGACGGATCATCTTATGCAGAGCAATACCACGATGAGCCATTTCGTTTTCATCGCCCTTCTTGAAATGCCAATACATATCGGCATCAATCAGACGGAAGATGATGGTTTTATCGCCCACCAATGCCTGGTCATGACTCTCACAATAAGAGATGGTTTTCTCATCCGAACGGCGGTTCTTTACCTCCCAGAAGATGCTGGATGGTTTCCAGTCTTCATCCTTCAGTTCCTTGATGGTCTTGATCCAATAATCTGGAATATTCATCGCCATGCGATAGTCAAAACCATAACCGCCATCCTCAAACTTGGCAGCCAGGCCCGGCATTCCGCTCACCTCTTCGGCAATCGTAATGGCATGCTTGTTAACCTCGTGAATCAGACAGTTGGCAAGGGTAAGATAGCAGATGGCATTATCATCCTCGTGACCATTGAAATAATCGCCGTAGTTGCAGAATGCCTCACCCAGACCATGACTGTAATAGAGCATGGATGTTACACCATCAAAACGGAATCCGTCGAAATGGAACTCATTGAGCCAATACTTGCAGTTGCTCAACAGGAAGTGGATGACTTCATCCTTTCCATAGTCGAAGCAGAGACTGTCCCAAGCCGGATGCTCATGACGGTCGCCAGGATAGAAATACTGGTTAGGATCGCCAGCGAGATTACCCAGTCCTTCCACCTCATTCTTTACGGCATGAGAGTGAACGATGTCCATGATGACGGCAATACCATTCTGGTGAGCTGTATCAATGAGATTCTTCAACTCTTCAGGAGTTCCGAAGCGGCTACTTGCAGCAAAGAAACTGCTTACATGATAGCCGAAGGAGCCATAATACGGATGCTCCTGGATAGCCATAATCTGAATGCAGTTGTAACCATCCTTGATGATACGTGGCAACACATTCTCCTTAAATTCTGTGTAAGTGCCAACCTTCTCAGCATCCTGTGCCATACCGATATGGCATTCATAGATGAGCAGAGGTGCCACATTTGGTCTGAAGGTTTTCTTCTTCCATTTATATGGTTCCGGATTCCAAACCTGAGCAGAGAAAATCTTGGTCTGGTCGTCCTGTACTACGCGCTGTGCCCATGCAGGAATACGCTCGCCTTCACCACCTTCCCAATGAACTTTCATCTTGAAGAGATCGCCATGTTTCATCGCTTTCTCCGGAAGTTTGAGTTCCCAGTTGCCGGTATTCTTTACTCTTTTAGCACGATACTTTTCGGTTTCCTGCCAGTTGTTGAAGTCACCTATCAGATAGATGTCTGTAGCATTAGGTGCCCACTCACGGAACACCCATCCACGGGCAGTCTTATGCAGTCCGAAATACTCGTATCCATTGGCAAAATCGCTCAATGTCTGTTTGCCGTTATTAGTCAGCTGACCGAGTTTCCAGAGTGCATGGTCGTGTCGGCCCTTGATGGCATCCTCATAGTCTGCCAGATATGGGTCGTTCTTCACGAGTCCGATATGCTTTACCACAGCCTTCGCTGCCTTTTTTGCAACTGGTTTCTTTGCAGTTGCCTTTTTAGTTGCAGCCTTCTGGGCTGTAGTTTTCTTTTCTGTTGCCATATATCATGATTTTAGATGGTTACTCTATATTATTCTTCTTTAATTTTATCTTGAAGATTTCTTCTTTAATTCTTAATCTTGAAGATAGCCTTGTGGATATCACCACTACCGATGCATGGCTGATGACCATCTTGTGGCCAGAAGATAGCAAACTGACCTGGCTTGCAGGTAACGAGCGTCTGCGCTTTCACACCAGGATACTTGGTTACATCCTTAGCCTCGTTATATTCCACTTCAGGAAGATCAGCAAGAGGAGTATAGCCATAAGTCTCCTCGTTGTCAAGAGGAATCTGAATATCAATCATCTTGCGATGTGTTTCAAAAACAGCATCTTCCTCGCTTTTTCCGTGAGCTGTCGTTATGTTAACAAAGAGGTTACCCTCCTTGATAAAATGCTTACCGTCCTCCAATTTAGAGAGGTCATTATCTTTGATAAACTTCACTACATCAGCGAAGAGCGGATTGAGAGAAACATATTTCTCCAGATTGTCTAAAGTATCTACTACCATAATTATAGTTAAGCTTTGAGATTTGAACATTTACTTTTAACTTTGAGACTTGAAAACAGAACATTGAACATTCGATATTCAACATTATAATATGTTCTTTTTCTCATTATTTAAAATATAAAGGTTCTCTATCTCGTTATTTATAATTTCTTTGTATTTTTCTAATTTTCTGAAGAGATTAGTCTTCAAATCGTTTGCCGTTTTCGTAGGCTCCCTTGGCTGTAACCTGTCCGTTGCGGTCTTTTTCTACAAATCTTCCGTCACGCACATCGTTACGGTAGGTTCCTTCGAAACGCTTACCGTTTTTATCTTCTTCTATGCAAGGTCCCTGGCGCTTACCTTTGTGATAGGCACCCTTGAATCTTCTGCCATCAGCATAATGAATCACGACATTACCATCTACCAGACCGTTTTTGAACTCACCTTCAAACACGTCACCGTTCTTCTTGGTCAGTTTGCCCCTGCCGTTCTGCAGATCATCCATCCAGTCGCCTACATAGATATCGCCATTCTTCCAGATGAAGGTACCCTGACCGGTACGCAGGCCATCCTTAAACTGTCCGTTATACTTGTCGCCCTTTGCAGAGCGGAAGATGCCTATACCCGTGCGTTCTCCCTGCACATAATCGCCTTCATAAATGTCGCCATTATGAAATTTATAGATACCCTTTCCGTCCTGGATATCATCCTTCCAGTCGCCGATATACACATCGCCATCAGCATATTTGAAAGTACCTTTTCCTGAGCGCTGGTTGTCTAGCCACTGACCGTCATAAGTAGTTCCGTCTCCCCAATTGAAGAAGCCGTTTCCATTCTTCATATCGTTCATCCACTGGCCTTTATACTGTGCGCCATTGGCATAACTATAAACGCCGCGTCCCTGACGCTTGTCCTTATACCAGTCGCCGTCATATTTATCACCATTATAATAGAACATGACGCCATGACCATGCTGGTAATCGCGGAACCAGAGGCCTACATATTTGTTGTTGTTCTGGAAATAGTAGGTGCCTTTACCATGCTGCTGGTCCTGCATCCACTGTCCCTCATACTTTTCGCCATCACTGAAGGTATAAACGCCATAACCTTCGCGCTTACCTTTCATATAAAAGCCTTCGTAGGTATCCCCATTCTTATAGATGGTAGTACCTTTTCCCTGCGGCTTTCCGCTCACCATTTCGCCTTTAAACTGACCTCCGTCACGGGTGATGCAAGAGCCTAGCGAAATCTTCTGGGCTGAGGCATCAACCGATGCCATAGCCAAAGTCAAGGCAAGGAAAAAGCACTTGCTCCGACAGTACAATTTGGTATGTTGTTTCTTATTGTATTTCATATTCTATAGTTATAGTCTGACTTATCAATCTCCAAAATTACGGTTTTTTCCTCAAATAGCCAAATAGATTAAACAAATTTAAGGTAAAATCATGAAAATAGATTTTTATCTGAAAAAATCTGCAGCTTGAAACAATAAACAAACACATTTTTCGTTTTTACGAAAATCGAGAATAAAATCACTAAAACAGTAAAATTATGATTTTAAATTGCGCCATCATAGATGAAGATCCGGAAGCTTTGCAACTCCTGGAACAGTATATAGAAAAAACTCCGACCCTGCATTTGATCGGAGCCTACAAAAGTGCGATAGATGCTGTAGACGGCATCCATCACAACCATCTCGACATACTTTTTCTCGCCATCCACATGCAGCAGATCAGCGGTTTGGAATTTGCAAAGGTTGTACCCAAGAACGTGAAGATTGTCTTCACCACCGCATTCAAGGAGTATGCCATCGAAGCCTACAAAGTGAATGCATTCGACTATCTGCTCAAGCCCATCACCTACGATGACTTTATGGGATCATGCCAGAAAGTCTTCGAACGCTACATGCAGGACGATAACTACAACCCTATCAAGCGCGACGGTTTCCTGGTGGTAAAACGAGATTACAAATGCGTAAGAATCCCGATAGATGATATTCTGTTTGTTGACTGCGACAAAGACTACATCCGTTTCCATCTTGAGGGCAGGCCTAACATCAGAACCCTGGGCAACCTCAAACAGTTGGAAGAAAGGCTGCCAAGAGAAAAATTCAAGCGTGTACACCGTTCGTTCCTTGCCAACATGACAAAGTTTGATATGGTAGACCAGCAGCACATTACCTATGGCGACCAGAGCATTCCGATATCAGAAACCTACTTTGAATTTATCAAGAAATATCTGGAAGACCATTCTCTATGATGGTCTTCCAAATCATTTTATCCTACCTTTCTTATAATATCTGCAAGGGTGATGATACCAGGATAGAAGCTCCATGTGCCAGCAGAAAATCGTGATCTCTGAATCCCCACAGCACTGAGATACAAGGCATTCCGCTGTTCTTTGCCGTCATCACATCCACGTCGCTGTCGCCGATATATACCGCCCTTTCTCTATCCGCATGCAGCTGCCGCAAGGCTTCGTTTACGGTATCTGGAGCCGGTTTTTTCTTGATATTCTCCCGCTCTCCTATCGCCACATCTACCAGGTCGCCGAAGAAATGGCGGCATATTTCCCGGGTAGCTGCATAAAACTTGTTGCTTACCACCGCAATGTTCTTTCCCCTATTCTTCAGTTCCTCCAGCATCTCCATCACGTCCGGATAAGGTTTCGTATTATCCATATTGTGCACCATATAATGCTTGCGGAAATCCTGTAGGGTTTTCTCAAACTTCTCGTTCTCCAATCCTCCCGGCACGGCACGTTCCATCAGTTTCTTCACCCCGTTTCCTACAAACATACGTACTTCCTCCAGCGTACGTTCAGGCATTCCGTTCAGCTTCAGCGCATAATTGCAGCTTGCAGCCAGGTCGTGGAGAGAAGAAATCAGGGTTCCGTCAAGATCGAAGATATAGGTATCGAAATTGAACTGGGCATGAACCGGAACCCTCTTGATGCGGAACTCACCGCCGTGTAGCACATAAACATCCTGATGGTATACGCGGATTTCACCCTGAGGAGTTCCCTGTCCACCAGCCTGTTCATTACCCGAAATGCCAAAGATTCTGTTATCCCCAAATTCCCATCTCTTCAGTTTCTGGGTCTGTGCATCAATCACCACATATTTATATTCTATCGGCTCATCGATAGCCTGCACATTCACAGATATTTCCCAGTCCTTGCCATGATTGTTCTGCATCTTCAGGAAATGAGCCGGATTCCATTTGCCCAGCGTAGGATGATTTCCCAACAGAGCTACAGCCTCACCCTCATAGAGTTTCGGGGCATGAATCTTGAAGATGATAGTACGGTCGAAGAGAGGCAGACGCGCTGGCTTGACATCAGTAAACTTTACCTGCTGCAATACGAAGGCATTTTTTTCCACGTAAGGATTATCCTCCTCCAGCCAATAGTCCTGAAAATAGAAATTCTTACTCTCATCAAAAACATATTGGCGGGCAGAAGCGAGCGATTCCCTACGCAGCACCTTTCCCTCAGCATCTTTCACGCAGTAGCAGTAAGCTACAGCTACGAAAGGGTGATGGCGGTTCTGCCTTGACGCCATTTCCACCTCCCAGTGATAACCGTCCCGGGTGGTCATCGGCAAGTCCATCGTATCTTGATAGCCGTCAGCAGCGGCAAAAGTTAATTCTACATGCAGGGCATGACCCCACTTGGCAGCATACGCTATCGAAAACTTCATTTTCATAATCCTTTTATAATAATGTGCCCGAAAGCACCGATACACATGTTGATTCTCAATGTCAAGTGCAAAGGTAACAAAAAAGCAGACACAACGGATAAAGAAAGATGACAATTAACCTATTTTAAATTCCTATACTTTGCTATTTCCCATTTTTACTGTACTTTTGCACCCGAAAAATAACAAACAAGAAGAATATGAAAAAGAAAAAATCATTTTCTAAGCTCTATCTGTATGGTGCTATAGGCTGCATCGCAGTCATCGCCATCGTAGGCTACATCTACTGTTTCTCTTCCTTCTCGAAGAGCAGCAACACCGAGTATGTTTACATCGACAGCGATGATAACATCGACTCTGTATACAACAAGCTCCGCCCATTTGCCAAGAGCATTCCGTTCCAGGCATTCAAGACCCTGACTCTCCATTCCGGCTATGCCGATCATATCCGCACCGGCAGATACGCCATTGCTCCGGGCGATGGTGCCCTCAAGACATGGCGCCACATGAAGAACGGTTTGCAGGAACCGGTTAGCCTTACCATCCCTTCGGTACGCACGCTCGACAAACTCTCTGATGAGATTGGCAAGAAGATGATGTTTGGCAGCAACGACCTCTACCATGCCCTGCGCGACGAGAGCGTCTGTCAGAAATATGGTTACGATACTGCCACCATCGCCTGCATGTTCGTACCTAACACCTACGATCTCTACTGGAACATCTCGGTAGATAAATTTCTGGAGCGCATGAAGAAAGAAAGCGACAAGTTCTGGAACTTTGAGCGCACCGAAAAGGCAAAGGCTATGAAGCTGACACCGGTTGAGATCATCACCCTTGCCAGCATCGTGGACGAAGAAACAGCCAACAACGGTGAGAAACCGATGATAGCCGGCATGTATTATAACCGTCTGATGCTTCGCAATGCCGAATATCCAGAGGGTATGCCATTGCAGGCCGATCCTACCATTAAATATGCCTGGCAGCGATTCGACCTCAAGCGCATCTACAACAACCTCCTGTCTATCAAGAGCCCGTATAATACCTACAAGAACCCAGGTTTGCCACCGGGGCCTATCCGTATTCCGAGCGTAGCAGGTATCGATGCCGTCCTCAACCATGTGCATCACAATTACCTCTACATGTGTGCCAAGGAGGATTTCAGCGGCACTCATAATTTTGCCCGCACTTACGATGAGCACCTGCAGAATGCAGCCAAATATTCTAAGGCACTCAACGAAAGAGGTATCAAGTAAGATAAGGAAACAAGAAAGGTAAAAATGAGTCAGAAAACTTGCAAAGCGTTAGTGATTTTACAAGTTTTCTGACTTTTTATTTGGTAGTCTAACAAAATAGTTGTAAATTTGCAGCCGAAAACTTACCAATTTAAAATAAGGAATAAATACATGAACAGAACGATTATTACAGTAGTGGGCAAGGATACCGTTGGTATCATCGCCAAGGTATGTACCTATTTGGCAGAGAACAGTATCAACATCTTGGATATCTCTCAAACCATCGTACAGGAATATTTCAACATGATGATGATCGTAGACATGGGCAAGATGCAGAAAACTTTCGAGGAAGTAGCCGATGAACTCACCAATGTTGGTAAGGCTATGGGCGTGCAGATCAAATGCCAGCGCGAGGAAATTTTCAATATGATGCACAGAATTTAAAAAGCAAACAATATGATCAATATATCTGAGGTTATCGAAACCAATAAGATGATAGAGCAGGAGAATTTCGATGTGCGTACCATCACCATGGGTATCAACCTTTTGGATTGCGCATCTACCGATCTCGATGAGCTCTGTCAGAACATTCATAATAAGATTACACGTCTGGCAAAGAACCTTGTGAAGACCGGCGAAGAAATCTCCAAGGAGTTTGGTGTGCCTATCGTCAACAAGCGTATCTCCATCACTCCTATCTCGCTGGTAGGCGGTTCTGCCTGCAAGACTACCGACGATTACGTGAAGATTGCCAAGACCCTCGACCAGTGTGCCAAGGAGCTCGGTGTCAACTTCCTGGGCGGCTATTCTGCCATCGTAAGCAAGGGTATGAGCAAGAGCGATGAGCTCCTTATCCGTTCTATCCCTCAGGCGATGGCACAGACCGATTTCGTCTGCAGCTCAGTCAATGTGGGTTCTACCAAGACCGGTATCAACATGGACGCCGTCCGACTGATGGGCGAAATCGTAAAGGATACAGCCAAGGCAACCAAGGACAGAGGTTCTCTGGGTTGCGCCAAACTCGTTGTTCTCTGCAATGCGCCAGACGACAATCCGTTCATGGCTGGTGCCTTTCATGGTGTTTCTGAGGCCGATGCGGTAGTGAGTGTCGGTGTCAGCGGTCCTGGCGTTGTAAAATATGCATTGGAGAAGGTAAAGGGCGAAAGCTTCGAGGTTCTTTGCGAAACCATCAAGCGCACCGCCTTCAAGATTACCCGTGTAGGTCAGTTGGTAGCCAAGGAGGCTTCACGCCGTCTGAACGTACCTTTCGGCATCATCGACCTTTCATTGGCTCCTACCCCAGCTATCGGTGATAGTGTAGCCGATATTCTCGAGCTCATCGGTCTTGAGCATGCCGGTGCTCCTGGTACCACAGCAGCTCTTGCACTCCTGAACGACCAGGTTAAGAAGGGCGGTATCATGGCTTCTTCTTATGTAGGTGGTTTGAGCGGTGCCTTCATCCCTGTCAGCGAAGACCAGGGTATGATCAACGCTGTAGAGGCAGGTGCGCTGACCATCGAGAAGCTTGAGGCGATGACTTGTGTCTGCTCAGTAGGTTTGGATATGATTGCCATCCCTGGCGATACTCCAGCCACCACCATTTCCGGTGTCATTGCCGACGAGGCTGCCATCGGTATGGTTAACCAAAAGACTACTGCCGTACGTATCATCCCAGTTGTGGGCATGAAGGTAGGCGACAATGTAGATTTTGGCGGTTTGCTCGGTCATGCTCCAATCATGCCTGTAAACCCATTCAGTTGCGAAGCATTCGTAAACCGTGCCGGTCGTATTCCGGCTCCAATCCACAGTTTCAAGAATTAAACTGTTTTGATTCAAAATACCAATCCCCCATCCTGCTTTCTCAAGCGGGCTGGGGGATTTTTTCATTGTATAATCACTTATCTATCTTCTAAAGCGGTTCATCATGACAAAACATAAGTGGATAGATACTCAGAAAATCAACTACAGATATTTAAATCCAATCCTTAAATAAGATGGAAGCTCCCCCAAAAGTCAAAAGAATCGGAAAAAAGAAAAATAAAGGGTGAGACTTCTCCCACCCTTTATCTGATATTATAAAAAAAGTTTGTCTAAAGTAAATTACAAACGTTTAAAGTTTTTTCAGCTCTTCTTTCCATGCAGAATAAGCCTCGAGATAAGCAGAACGGTTAGCCTCATCAGGATCTATGACTGCAAGTTTCTTCAATGAAGCAAAAGCCTCATTATGATCCTTATAGATACCGGCACCAATACCAGCACCCTTAGCTGCACCTGCACTACCATCTGTCTCATAAAGTTCGATAGTAGCACCACTCACACCCGCCAAGGTATCTCGGAACAACGGACTGAGGAACATATTAGCCTTACCTGCATGAATATTCTTGATATCCATACCCATCTGCTGCATGATTTCCATTCCATAGCAGAAACTGAAGACGATCCCCTCTTGTGCTGCACGAACAATATGAGCACGATTATGCTTATTAAAGCTGATGCCACGAATAGAACAACCAACTTCCTTATTCTCTAATACACGCTCAGCTCCATTACCAAATGGGATAATCTTAACACCATCACTACCTATTGGTACAGAAGCTGCAAGATCATTCATATCCGCATAGCTTACATCTGGAGTGATATTTCGATGAACCCACGCATTCAAGATACCAGTTCCATTGATACACAACAATACACCAAGACGGTCAAGGTCTGTAGTATAATTAGCATGAGCAAAAGTATTGACACGGCTCTTTGGATCATAGTTAACATCACCCAATACACCATATACAACTCCTGATGTACCTGCAGTACTTGCTATTTCACCCGGATTGAACACATTCAGACTCACAGCATTATTTGGCTGGTCACCCGCACGATAAGATATTGGTGTACCTTCTTTCAGACCAAGTTCTTCAGCTGCCGCTTTACTTACTACACTCTGTACAGAGAAAGTAGGAACAATATCAGCCAGAATGCTTTCATCGAAGCCAAAGTAATCAAGCAGGAATTTAGCAGGCTTTTTCTGGTTGAAGTCCCACATCATACCTTCAGAAAGACCACTGATAGTAGTCTTAACTTCACCTGAAAGTTTCATTGCCAGATAATCACCAGGAAGCATAATCTTATCAATCTTATCAAACAGTTCCGGTTCATTATCCTTTACCCATGCAAGTTTAGATGCAGTAAAGTTTCCAGGAGAATTGAGCAGATTACGCAAGCAGAAGTTCTCACCTAAATCATGAAAAGCCTTCTCGCCGTAAGGTACGGCACGAGAGTCGCACCAGATGATACTAGGACGCAAAACTTGCTGATTCTTATCAACACAAACCAAGCCATGCATCTGGTACGAGATACCAATAGCAAGGATATCTTCACCCTTGGCACCAGATTCTGCCATGATTTTCTTAAGCGCCAGCTTAGCATTATCCCACCACATCTGAGGATCCTGCTCTGCCCAACCGGTCTTTACAGCCATAATGGGTGCTTCATGATCCGGATAGAATGCTGAAGCTACGATTTCTCCATTGTCAACATCAGTAAGCGAAGCCTTTACAGAACTTGAGCCTACGTCAAAACCTAATAAATATCTACTAGCCATAGTTTATTCGTTTATATGTTTATTGTTTAACTTTTATCAGTTATTATAAAGTCTACATATATTATACGAACATACTACAACATTCCCCTCATAAAAAAAATAATTTAGAACATATTCTCATCAAAAAGACTTTGAGGAGCACTATCGTCAGCCTTGTCCTCCCCTTCATTACTATTTTCTAATACAGAAGAAGAAAAATTAAGCATCAGTTGCTGTACGGCCTTTGAATCAAAATTAACATGATATACACCATACCCCTTACCTTTTTCTATAAGCGATTGTGGGTCTTTAGCGCATCTGGTGAGATATTGTGTAACATAGCTATGAACATCCTTGTAATTCAGAGGTGTAAAAATCGAATTACAGGAATTATATACATGACGAGCTATTTTTTCTACTTTCAACCCTTTTGCACCCGCAGCCAAAAGAACATTGAATATCTCCTGATCAAGTTTCATATAATAATCATAACATTCGTCCTCTTTCAAGAGAGAAGACAGAAAAAGAAAAAACCGCGGTTACTCACTTACAAGCAACCGCGGCTCTTTGAAAAATAAACCTTATTTAAGCGAGAGCAACCTTGTTGTCCTCATCCTTAATCTTACCCTCTTTGAAGAGCCAACCGATACCAAGGATTACATCCTCTGTACTGATCTTAGCAGCCTTAGCAATTTCTGCTACTGTGAGAGCCTTTTCTGAAGCTGCCAATGCCTGATATACATCACCAGCTCTAAAACCTGCGTTCTCTGCGTTCAAGTAAAGAACGTCCTTCTTTGCTGCAGGAGCCTTCTTTGCTACTGGAGCCTTCTTTGCTGCTGGCTTCTTTGCAGCAGTCTTAGTTGTCGCTTTCTTTTCTACCATGTTTTAAGAATTTTATGAGTCTATTGAGCCTCATTTCGTCAGCTCAACCTTAATATCTGCTGCAAATTTATAACTTTTATTTCGAAATAGTGTTAGAAAAATAGAAAAAACTACTACTTATAAACAAAAGTGCTGCATTTCTTGATTTACGTCAAGAAGCGCAGCACTTTATTTACTAAAAATCAATTACTTATTATAAATCATTGAATTTTTCTCAAGGCATTTTACGCATACTCTTTTATGGAGTGAATACCTTCGTTTCTCTATTTTTATTCAGCCTTCAAATCAAGTTTGATCTCCAATTCATCCAACTGCTTAGGGTCAAGTTCTGAAGGAGCATCGAGCATAACATCTCGACCTGAGTTGTTCTTTGGGAAGGCAATACAATCGCGAATACTGTCGAGACCAGCCATAATGCTGACGAAACGGTCCAAACCGAAAGCAAGACCTGCATGAGGTGGTGCACCATACTTGAAAGCGTTCATCAAGAAACCGAACTGGGCCTCAGCACGCTCTGGAGTAAAGCCGAGAACCTCGAACATCTTCTCCTGCAACTGAGTATCATGGATACGGAGAGAACCTCCACCTACTTCGATACCATTGCAAACAAAGTCGTATGCCTTGGCACGAACCTGCTCAGGATGCTCATCGAGCAATGGGATATCATCAGGATTTGGCATAGTGAAAGGATGATGAGTTGCCATCAGGCGCTGTTCCTCATCGCTCCACTCAAAGAGAGGGAAGTCGATAATCCAAAGACACTTGAATACGTTCTTATCACGAAGACCAAGACGGTCACCCATTTCCAAACGCAAAGAGCAAAGCTGAATGCGTGTCTTGTTAGCATTATCACCGCTCAAAATCAAAACAAGGTCACCATCCTTGGCTCCCATTACGGTCTTGATTTCAGCAAGTTCCTCTGGAGAATAGAACTTATCTATGCTACTCTTCACGGTACCATCTGCATTGTACTTAATATAAACCAAGCCCTTGGCTCCAACCTGAGGACGCTTAACAAAATCGGTCAATTCGTTCAACTGCTTACGGCTATAATCAGCACAACCTGGAACACAGATACCGCCAATATACTTAGCCTCATCGAATACAGAGAAATTACCCTTACCTGTGAAAGCATCTTTCAACTCAACAAATTCCATACCGAAGCGCAAGTCTGGCTTATCGCTACCGAAACGGCGCATAGCATCGTGCCAGGTCATCTGCTCCAACTTAGGAAGTTCTACACCACGAATCTCCTTAAACAAATGGCGAGCCATTTCCTCGAAAAGGTTGATGACATCATCCTGATCAACAAAACTCATTTCACAGTCAATCTGTGTAAACTCTGGCTGACGGTCAGCACGAAGATCCTCATCACGGAAGCACTTGGCAATCTGGAAATAGCGGTCGAAGCCAGCAACCATCAAGAGCTGCTTTAAAGTCTGAGGACTCTGTGGAAGAGCGTAGAACTGACCTGGATTCATACGGGAAGGAACAACAAAGTCGCGGGCTCCCTCTGGTGTACTACCAATAAGAATAGGAGTTTCAACCTCCATGAAGTTCTGTGCATCGAGGAAATTACGAATCAAGATGCACATACGATGACGCAACTCCAGATTTTTGCGCACTGCAGGACGACGCAAATCAAGATAACGATACTTCATACGGATATCATCACCACCATCAGTATTATCTTCGATAGTGAAAGGAGGGGTCTGACTCTGAGAGAGGACATTGAGTTCCTTCACCAGGATTTCGATGTCACCAGTATCCATTTTAGGATTCTTGCTCTGTCGTTCACTTACTACACCCTTTATTTGAATGCAGAATTCACGACCTAGCTTGTTAGCTGCATCACACAAGTCTTTGTTATCAGCCTCATTGAAAACCAACTGTGTGATACCATAACGGTCGCGCAAATCGACGAATGTCATACCACCCATCTTTCTTGAGCGCTGTACCCAACCGGCAAGTGTCACTTCCTTGCCGGCATCAGAGAGACGTAACTCTCCACACGTATTACTTCTGTACATACCTTATTATATTATATTATTATTTTCCAAAGTGCAAAAGTACAACAAATAACGGAAAGGACAAAATAAAATCGCGAAAATATTATTAAAAATATCTTCGCGACCCTATTAATGTGACCAAAAGTCACATAAATACATATTAAATAGTTTTATCTCTACTTTTTTAGAGATTTATTTCTTCATCCGTCTGAATGCCTGCCGATGGAACCGTTCCTCTGCCTTGATGACACTGAACACCTTATTAGGTGGCAAGATGGTCATAAATCTAGAATGATACTCTTGCTGCAACTGTTTCAGCTGAATATCCAACTCATCCTGTCTTCTGATAGCTTCGGCACATGCCTCATTATCATTCGGATTCACATGACGGAATCGGCGCATTTCATCGAATATCATACGCATTTTCTTACCCATCTGTCTATATACCGGGAAGAATTTAGCAGCTTCTCTCGGCGTAAGACAGGCATTAGTCGTAATAAACTGTTCTAGTTCAGCCTGAAACCTTTTAGGATCAAATCCATCATGATGTTTTCTACCCTGAGGCTGTGAAGCAAGCGAAACCAGACTAATCATCAGCATAGCTAAAAGCGCAAGAAACCTATGTTGCATTATCTTTCTCATACCTTATCTTTTTTTTAAAATCTTTATCTGTAGACAAAAAGAAATACCAACCATTAATTTTCTGCAATCAGCGATGCATAGATAGTTTCATTATCCATCATCGTATAATCGGCCATCTCATTAAAAGTAGCATCTTCATTATTATTCACAGCAGCTTTCTGAACCATATGGTCCACATGTGCCATAGCAGGCTTACTGCTTCCCGTATATTTCAGCGCCAGTACCGAGCCACCTCCCATCACAGCCAATACAGCAACAGCCGCCGCAATCTTTCGAATCGGCATACGCTGCCATAAGCTAGGCTGCATGTGAATGATGCGGGGTTCCTGCTCCGGCAAATTTGCCATCACCCTATCCGTCAGCTGGTCGAAATAACCAGCCGGCACCTGGAAATGGTTTTTCTTACCAAAACGGCTATTCAATATATTGTCTTCTTTTAACATATTCCTCATTCCTTTCTTTTATACTTTATTAAATAGACGAAAACTAACCGAAAAGGTTTAATCCTTACGATTGAAATAATCTGTAATTTTTTTCACTGCAAGATGATAGGAAGCTTTCAGAGCTCCTTCACTTGTTGACAGCACCTTACTCATCTCTGAATATTTCATATTATCATAATATTTTAGAGTGAAAACTGTGCGTTGAACATCAGGCAGTAGGGCTACAGCCTCTTGCAGTTCTGCCTGAATCTGGTCACCATCAAAATAGTCATCGGCAAGAAGACGTGAAGCCAAGCCCGGCTCGTCTTCGGTACTGACATTTACCATCTGCTTTTTGCGTCTCAAGAAATCAAGCGCTTCGTTAATTGCTATACGGTAAAGCCATGTTGAGAGCGAAGACTTTCCCTGAAACGAATCCAGATTGGTCCAAGCCTTAAAAAAGGCATTCTGCAACACATCATCAGCATCATCATGATCTAAAACAATATGGCGAACCTTCCAATACAACGGCTCGCTATACTGACTTACCAGTACAGCAAAGCCTTCGCGTTGGGTCTTAGGATCCCTAATCATCGCCAAGAGTTCTTTATCGTTTATCATTGCTTTTACAAATGTGTTGTTTATAGATATTTTCTCAACATATCGAATATTACCGCATCAAATCCATACACATCAGAATATTCAGCTATTCTGCCTCCTGCTAACGGATAGAGTGTATAATAGGTTATGAAGAGAGGAACTTGAGGATTAACCTTTACGTTATTCACAACAAGTTTTTTATTGGCCAGCGAATCTGCTGTCATCGAATAGTATATCTTTTCCTTCAATTTCTCGTTTTTGTCAGCCAATAGGAAGACAGCGAAATCGTATGGTTTTTCTATTCTGATACATCCATGCGATACTCCTCTATCCTCTTGTCCAAACACGCCCTTACTGTTAGTATCATGCAGGAAGACCGAGAAATTATTATCAAAACGGAAGATGATTCTTCCCAGAGCATTCCCCTTTCCGCCCCGCTGGGCGATGCCATAAGCACCAGAAATAAGCATAGATCGAGTTACTCTGTTTAAGTCAACCTCCTTACCTGTTGCCACTTCCCTTACATAGTAGTTACGCGCGCGAAAGTAGCCATGATTCCCCACCCGGTGTATCATATCATGGAGAACGATACTACGGGGAACAAACCATTGAGGATTCAACTCCATACGTTTGATATGACTGTTCAATATCGGGGTTTTGGTTTTACTGGCTCCACATCCTATGCGCATCGAGAGCGTATCCTGATGATCAATAGCCATCAGATGGAACGATGGTATATTGACAACCACATATTTTTCGTGTTGCCAGGGATTAGCATACTGTCTCCAGCGGCAACGTTCCATGTTGCAGAGAATTTTGATTCTCATCGCCTTGCCCAGTCCTCCAGCCTTCAATTTCTCCAGCAGTTGATAATAGAAAGGATTCTTAGGCTGTACTTCTTTCAGGAAGGAAGCCACCGAGTCGCATCTAACCATTTGCATAGCCTTCTGATAGAACGCATCATCTGCATGAGCCATTTTTACATCAAACAGACCTCTGAACCTAACGGGTCTCTTGACACTATCATAAGGATTGGGAGCAAGAGTATCTAAACGATTGAAAACAAAACTAGGATTCATAAATCCAAAATTCTGCCCCATCGTATATCTGAAGTAAGCTTTGGTCAAGCGATACTCCAGTCGGGCTATCACTTGATTTATCTGATTATCAGCTGAATCTAGATTTAAATCTCGTAACCTGTCAATATCTCGGGCAATAGCATCCACATAGAACCGACGTTTATCAAATCCCATATCCGCTACAGTACGCAGGCAAGTCACCAGGGAGTCAGCCTGACTATTTACCCCATGACGTGTAATCCAAAGCAGATTACCTTCATTCTGATAATAGCGACGGGTATGCAAATCAGCAGCATGTCGGTCTTTATCATTTCGCATGATGCTGTCTATCAGATTCCTTACCGCCCTCGAATTGATAGCATAGGCAGAAGAACGTAAGTCCTGATAATCATCTAACGATAATTGGAAATTGCTGTTTGGCACCCTGTCGTGGCAAGAACAGAACATCAAACAGCAAGAAATGATAAGTAACGAAAAATGAAAGACTTTCACTTTCTGATTAAAGTTAAACGGCATTCTAAGGCCTCTATAGTACTATTAATGCTTTACGCAAATTTTGCGCGTAAAGGTATTCCCCACCTTTACAATATAGATACCATCAGCCAATGGCAAGTTTACGCGCTTGTCATTACCTTCTATGCGGAAGGTCTTGATAGTAACACCTGCCACATTATATATTCTCACCACTTGCCCGCTAGCGCCTGTGATATGCATCACGCCCCCAGCATAGTTCAAGTTGATATCTGCCACATCAAGGTCTGTCCATTCTATGTTTCCCTCGTTGGCCATAGCATCCGAAGGAACAGAAAGTGCTAACATTGCAATTGTTAATATTGAAAGTAAAGTCCGTTTCATATATTTTCAAGTTTCGTTAAACCAATAGTTCTTTCTGCAAAGATATATAAAAAAAAGGAAACTTACCATCTTCCCGACGATAAGTTTCCCAAAAATTAGCTTTTTTAACCTTTCAGAGGAAAAAAGAAGCCAATTCACATTATTTTCTAAAACAACCAACATTTTACATGATGCCATCAGCGCGAAGTTTCTGCTGCCATTTCCAAGCAGAAGCCAACACATCTTCAAGCTTAGCCTCAGCCTTCCAGCCGAGTACCTTGTTCGCCTTGGTGCAATCACCCCAAATTTTCTCAATATCGCCCTCTCTTCGTGGACCATACTTCCAATTCAGTTTCACACCTGTAGCTTTTTCAAAAGTCTCAACAATTTCGAGAGTTGAGTTTCCATTACCTGTACCGATATTGAAATATTCGATAGGCTCAGTCTCCTTATCAAGAACACGTGCCATAGCAGCTACATGTGCCTTAGCCAAGTCTACAACATAAATATAGTCGCGGATACAGGTTCCATCAGGAGTATCATAATCATTACCAAAGATAGTGAGTTCCTTGCGGATACCCATAGCTGTCTGAGTAACGTATGGAATCAGATTGTTTGGCACACCATTTGGCAACTCACCAATCTCAGCAGAAGGATGTGCACCTATAGGATTGAAATATCTCAATACAATGCTCTTGATGGCTGCACCACTATGGATATAATCTGCTATGATCTGCTCATTAATCTCCTTAGTATTGCCATAAGGTGAAGTAGCCTTCTGATGAGGAGCCTCTTCTGTTACAGGCAAATTCTCAGGCTTCGGCTGACCATAAACGGTACAAGAAGAAGAGAAGATGATACCCTTTACCTGATACTTTGGCATAAGTTCCAGGAGATTGATGAGCGATACGATATTGTTGCGATAATACAACAATGGTTTCTGTACGCTCTCGCCTACTGCCTTGCTTGCAGCAAAGTGAATGATACCCTTAATATCTGGATATTTCTGGAATACTGCCTCGGTAGCAGCCTTGTCGCGCAAGTCAACCTGTTCAAAAGCAGGGCGGATACCAGTAATCTTTTCGATACCATCGAGTACTTCAATCTTTGAGTTTGAGAGATCATCTACGATAACAACATTGTAGCCTGCCTGCTGCAACTCTACTGTAGTATGGCTACCTATGAAGCCTGTACCACCTGTAACAAGAATAGTTTGTTTCATAATCAAATATAGTTAGTTTGAAGAATTATTATATTTCTTCTGCAAAAGTACTGCAAAAATCTGAAAAAGCAGAAAGATTTTTCAAAAAAATACTTTTTTCCTTTGTTTTATCTATTATTTATACTATCTTTGCAAAAGATAAATAGTAAAAAGGCTCTAAGAAAATGGAAAAAAACATGAAACATTATAATATAGAACAAGACATGAGATATTTGCAGTTGCTCTCTCAGTCGTTCCCTACTATAGCAGAGGCGAGCACCGAGATTATCAACCTGCAAGCCATCCTCAACCTGCCAAAGGGTACCGAGCATTTTCTTGCCGACATCCATGGTGAGTATGAGGCCTTCCTGCATGTACTGAAAAATGCATCAGGAAATATCAAGCGTAAGGTGAACGAACTCTTTGGCAATACCCTTCGCGAACAGGAGAAGCGAGAACTCTGCTCTCTTATTTACTATCCTGAGCAGAAACTGGAACTCGTCAAGCAGAACGAACCCGACATCAACGACTGGTATCACATCACCCTGCACCAGTTGGTGGCTGTATGCCGTGATGTTTCCAGCAAATATACCCGAAGCAAGGTGCGCAAATCGCTGCCATGCGATTTCTCGTATATTATCCAGGAGCTTTTGCACGAGCACACCGAAGATCATGACAAGACAGCCTATGTCAATGTTATTGTTGATACGATTATCAGCACAGGCAGAGCCGATGATTTCATCATCGCTATAGCCAACGTCATCCAGCGCCTGGCTATCGACCAGCTCCATATTCTGGGCGATATCTACGATAGAGGTCCAGGAGCCCACATCATCTTGGACAAGATGCGCCGCTACCACAGTTGGGACATCCAGTGGGGTAATCACGATGTACTATGGATGGGAGCAGCTGCCGGCAATGATGCCTGCATCTGTAATGTGATACGTCTCTCCCTGCGATACGCCAACCTCTCGACATTGGAAGAAGGCTATGGCATCAACCTCGTACCACTCGCTACTTTTGCGATGGAAACCTACAAGGAGGATGATTGCAAAGAATTTCTGCCTAAGCTCAGCGGAGGTGCAGCGGCAATGGATGAAAAGACCCAGCGGCTCACCTCTCAGATGCACAAGGCTATAGCTGTCATCCAGTTTAAATTAGAGAGCCAGCTTTTCAAGAAGCATCCGGAATGGAAGATGAAAGACCGTTGTCTTTTTGACCATATCGATTACAGGAAAGGCAAGGTAGAGATTGACGGAAAAGAGTATGACATGACCTCATGCCACTTCCCTACCATCGATCCGGACAATCCTGACAAACTATCTGAAGAAGAGGAAATTCTGATTCAGAAACTGCATCATTCGTTTATGGTCTGCGAGAAGCTGCACAAGCATATCAACGTTATGCTGCAGCATGGTTGCATGTACGCTATCTTCAATAACAACCTGCTTTTCCATGCTTCCTGTCCGCTCAACGAAGATGGTTCATTAAAAGAGGTAGAAATATATCCTGGCAAGAAATTCAGCGGCAGAGCCCTGATGCATCATACGGGCATGCAGATACGCACAGCTTTCCAATCAGATTCTGATCCGAATGAAAAGGAATATGCCATCGATTATTTCATCTACCTATGGTGCGGTCCTGACAGTCCGCTCTTCGACAAGAGTAAGATGGCCACCTTCGAACGCTATTTCATTACCGATAAGGAGACTCATAAAGAAGAGAAGGGATACTACTTCCTGTTGCGCGATAACGAACAGGTTATCGACCATATTATGGATGAGTTTGGGGTAACCGGTCCTAACCGCCATATCATCAATGGGCACGTGCCCGTTCGCACAACCAAGGGCGAGAACCCTATCAAGGCAAACGGCAAGCTGATGGTTATCGATGGAGGTTTCTCTAAAGCCTACCACAACGAGACTGGCATTGCCGGCTACACCTTAGTATATCACTCCCGCGGATTTCAGCTGGTCCAGCACGAGCCATTTACGAGTATGGAAGATGCCATCAAGCGAGGTACCGACATCAAGAGTACCACACAGATTGTAGAAATGTCGAACCGCCGAATGCTGGTAGCCGACACAGATATAGGTTGCGAACTCCGTAAGCAGATAGAAGACCTGAAGGAGCTTCTCTATGCTTACCGACATGGTTTCATCAAGGAATCAGAAAGGAAGAAGTAAGAAACCGAGCATACAAAAAAGCCCCCGGTGCTACATGCATCGAGGGCTTTTTTTCAGAATTTTCTGAACCGCAATCTCAGGGTTTTACTCTTCAGTTGCATCTTACCTCCGGTCATTACCTCCTTGGCAAAATGCTCATTCAGATGATTGATGCCACAGCTACGCAAAGAATCATTCATTTCTGTTAAAAGCACATCGCCTCCATAATCTTCATGCCATTTATTACGATAAACAGATGTAATCAGCAAACTGTCGGAGGTTTGCTCAAAACGCAGATAAAATCCTCTACCATCACCAAAGTAATCATAATCAGCAACCTGAATCAACTTATACTGGCAGCCCCAGAACACGCGCTTATCAGCAAAGTTACAAGTACCCCCTGTAGCTAAAGTATCTACCTGCTCCAGATGCCAGAAACCATCCAAATCACCATTCTGGCTTGTTTCTACCTCACATGAGCTTAGAGTGAGCATCATAACAGCAAGGGAAAGCACCCCTATTATCTTTTTCATATTTTCTATCTTATCGATTATTATTTCTTTTCGTCAGCAAGCCTCTTTTGCTGATGGTTATCTGCATACCGGCATTATGTCCCAGCATCTTTTCGCTACCGAAATCCATCGCATAGCCTGCCTTCAACTGCCACTGATGCGGGAAATCATAATGGGCCTCTACCAGAAAACTTGCATTATGATGCTTTTTTGTAAACGGGTTGCTATATGTACCCCAACCTTTCTGATAGGTGCCTAATATACGATAGCCCAACCGCTGTGTAGGTTGACCATCAAAGCCCAGATGATAAGCTATGAAACGGTTGTTTCTGATATCAATATATCCGTCGTTATTATAAATAGGCGAACGGTAGAGTGGATTTCCTATCACCTGGCCCCAATGCTGCCATCCAGGATAGATGCTGTGGTTATAATAATCATCAGTACCCGCTATATGGTCTGCGATACTCGATGTACGGTCATGATTGTACGGACCACTCTGATATTTGGTATAGAGATACTCCAGCACCACATTTTTCAGCCAGCGTGAATACTTCAGATTCAGTTCGAAGCCCAGCATGATGTCCTTCAGCGAATACATGAAGAAACGGCGTTTTACTTTCTTATTCCAGTCTGCGCCCTCACCATATCCATTATAGTCGAGGAGAAACATCTGGCTGTGATCTTCGAAATAATGATCGGCATAGATGGAAGCTTTCCAACTGTCAGTGTCATAATTGATACGCATCAGCCAACTGCCCAACTGGTTGCCGGCAACATTGGCATAAGCCCCTTCACCTGCATCAGAGCCCGTTGCCGACAGCGCATGCCAGAAGCCTTTCAGATTTTTCTCGGTAGGAATCTGTACCATACTGTCACCTATTGGACGATATGCATTGCCACCAAACTGAGCAACCATTTCCAAGCCCATTTCTATGCTGAGCGGACAGAAAGCATTCTCGTTTCCGATACGCAAGAAACCAGCCTTGCTGTGATAGAGCATGTGGTCACAATATTTAGTCTGCCGTTTCGTAAAATCATGCTGCCAGCCATCATCCGTAGTCATACCATAAGCCAGATGACCTTTCAGTTGCAGCCAGCCTCTACCAAACGGAAGCGTCCAATATTCAGGAAGCGCCAGACGAACCTGAGGTATCGGACGGGCATTGATACCCAGACACTGGCTACCACTGGAGAGCGACTGGTTTTTTAGCTCCATCGGATATTCCTTGGCACCTGCAGTCAGCACACCATAAAGCCAGCGGGCCTCCACATAAGCCTGCTGCACCACTACATTGCTGGTATAGTTTACCGGTACTGCCACATCTACTCCATATCCTACAGCCCAGCGGCGAGCAGAATCTGCAGAAAGCGGACGAACCAGACTACCTCTAAGATAGCCGTTATTCTTCTCTAAAGAACTTAATCCATGTTTGTTTGCGTTAAGCCACAATGGGGTTTTACCTTTCGAAAACGACCCTTGCATCTCAACACCATATTGTATATCTTCCCGAAGATCTATCTTCTCCGTGCCATCCTCCTCTTGCCACATATACTGTGCCATAGATGGGGCTGCCAGACTGCAAAGGGAAAAACATACACCTACCTTTATCTTATTCATAATTAAATCTATACTTTCAAGATAAAAACGTAATTATCTCTATTATATTGTATATATTCAGAAAAATAAAAAAAGAGCAACACTTGCCTCTCTTTTTTTGAGAACAAGCATTGCTCTTTTAATTGAATTATCGTTTTATCCGAAGTTATCGTACATGATGCTCTCAGGATCTACTCCGAGAGAATCCAGATAATCTGTTACTGTCTTGATCAGCATTGGAGGTCCACAGAGATAGTACTCGCAATCCTCTGGTGCCTCGTGATCCTTCAAGTAGGTATCACGGATGCAGTTAACAGCAAATCCCTCGTAGTACTTCACGCCCTGAGCATCTGCCACTGGGTCCTTGCGGTCCAATGAAAGATGGAAGTGGAAGTTAGGGAATTCCTTCTCAAGCTCCCAGAAGTCCTCAAGGAAGAATGCCTCACCCAATGCACGCGCTCCGTAGAAGAAGTGAAGCTCACGGTCGGTAGTGTGCAGGGTCTTGGTCATGTGCATAATCTGCGCACGCAATGGAGCCATACCGGCACCACCACCAATCCAGATCATCTCCTTGCCTGATGTGAAGTTAGGATGGAAGTCTCCGTAAGGACCACTCATCATTACCTTGTCGCCTGGCTTCAGAGAGAAGATGTAAGAAGAAGCGATACCTGTTGGTACGTTCTGGAATCCTACCTGTGGACGTGGCAAGAATGGAGTTGTGGCGATACGTACGGTCAGGGTGATGATGTCACCCTCGTCAGGATAGTTCGCCATAGAGTAAGCACGAACGGTAGGCTCTGGATTGTGAGCCTTGAGAGAGAAGATGTTGAACTTCTTCCATGCTCCGATGTACTCCTCGCCAATGAGATCCTTGTCGAAATCCTTGTCGTAATCGATGCAGTCGTATGCAGGAATCTTGATCTGAGCGTAAGAACCCGGAACGAAGTCCATGTGCTCGCCTGGAGGCAGAGCCACCTTGAACTCCTTGATGAATGATGAAACGTTCTTGTTGGAGATAACCTCGCACTCCCACTCTTTCACGCCCATCACACTCTCAGGCACCTTGATCTTCAGGTCGCCCTTCACCTTGCACTGGCATCCCAGGCGCCAGTGGTCCTTAATCTGCTTGCGGGTGAAGTGAGGCTTCTCTGAATCGAGAATCTCACCGCCGCCCTCGAGCACCTGAACCTTACACTGGCCACAGCTTGCCTTACCGCCACAGGCAGAAGGCAGGAAGATGCCGTTCTCATTCAGCGTAGTCATCAAACTGCTGCCCTGAGGCACGTTGATGGTCTTGTCGCCATTGATTACGATATTTACATTTCCGCTAGGGCTCAGATACTTCTTAGCCACGAGCAGGATGATAACCAGCAGGAGAATCACCACGAGGAAAACTCCGATACTAGCCAATATAAATGATGTATTACCCATATCTATAGTCCTCCTATTTTAGATTTTCAAGCCTGAGAAGCAAAGCATAGCCATTGCCATGAGGCCTACTGTGATAAATGTGATGCCAAGTCCCTGCAATGGCTTTGGCACGTCGCAATACTGCATCTTCTCACGGATGGCTCCCATCAGAACGATGGCGAGAGTCCAACCCAGACCGGAACCTACGGCATAAACGATGCTATCCCATACAGAGGTGATAGCCTGAGTATTGGTAGGCTCCATCAGGATGCGCTGCTGCATGAAGAGCGATGCACCCATGATGGCACAGTTTACGGCAATCAATGGCAAAAAGATACCCAGCGCTGCATAGAGCGATGGTGAGAACTTCTCTACAATCATCTCTACCAGCTGCACGATACCGGCGATGACGGCGATGAAGAGGATGAAGCTCAGGTAAGTGAGGTCAACACCCAGAATGCCATCGGCGCTGAGCACCTTGGTCTGCAACAGGTAATCTACAGGCACGGTGATGAGCAACACGAAGGTTACTGCCAAGCCCAGGCCCAAAGAGGTCTTCACGTTCTTGGATACTGCCAAGTATGAACACATACCCAGGAAGTAGGCGAAGATCATGTTATCGACGAAAATCGAACGGAAAAACAAACTTATTGCGTGCTCCATCTTACTTCTCCTCCTTATAAATATAGGCACGATGTACCCAGATTACACATCCAACGAGAATCAATGCCATGGCTGGCATGGTCATCATACCGTTGTTAACATATCCGAAGTTGTAAGCTCCCTCCGGTATCAGCTGGAAACCGAGCAATGAGCCGCGGCCCAGAAACTCACGAACAGCACCCACAATCACGAGGATGAGGGCGTAACCCAAACCATTACCTACACCATCGAGGAATGAAGGCCAAGGCTTGTTCATCATGGCGAAAGCCTCCAAGCGACCCATCAGAATACAGTTAGTGATGATCAGACCCACATACACGGAGAGCTGCACGCTCACGTCGTAGGCGAAAGCCTTCAGCACCTGGCTCACGATGGTAACCAGGGCAGCAACTACCACCAACTGGACGATGATACGGATGCGCTGAGGGATGGTGTTGCGGATGATGGAAATAATCACGTTAGAGAATGCCGTGATGATAGTAACGGCAAGTCCCATCACAATGGCTGGCTTCAGCTGGGAAGTAACAGCCAGGGCACTACAGATACCAAGCACCTGAACGAGGATAGGGTTGTCGCCGTTCAGTGGCTTGATGAATGCCTCCTTATTTTGTTTACTAAATAATGCCATAATTTCGCTTAATTATTTAATGAATTTAGCAAGACCTTCCTTGAGCATTGCATCCACACCATCGGATGTCAATGTAGCACCGGTAACGGCATCTACATTGTTAGGGTCGCCGGCAGGAGCGTCTTTCTCAACGCCCAGAGCGATGCCCTCTACTCCATCCTTGTGAATCTTCTTGCCCTGGAACTTCTGCTGCCACTTCAGATTGTCCTTGATTTCAGCACCAAGTCCGGCAGTCTCGCCTTCGTGGTTGAAATATACGCCATAGATGGTGTTGTTGTCGGCATCCACGGCGATGAAGCCTGAAATGCCGCCCCAGAGACCCATACCCTTTACAGAGTAAACGGTCTTCTTCTGACCATCAATCTCGCACTCGTAATACTTCATGCCGTCCTTCTCCTTCTCGTCCTTCACCACCTCTTTATATTTGGCAGCCGCAGTAGCGTTGTCAAGGTCGCGCAGGTTCAGCGAGTTGAGAATCTGCTTCTGAGTATCAAGAGCCACGTTGGCATCCTGTGTTGCCTTCAGCGAAGAAGACACGAACGCGAGCAGGAATGCCACGATTACCACGATGATAACCGAATAGATAATAGTATAGCTATTTGAATTTGTCTTCATATCTACATTCCTCCTACATTATTTAATAGCACGTTTAGCACGGCGTGAGATGTTGCCCTGAACTACACAGTAGTCAATGAGTGGAGCAAACATGTTGCCAAAGAAGATAGCGAGCATCATACCCTCTGGATAACCTGGGTTCATCACACGTACGATAACGGCGATGGCACCGATGAAGAATCCGTAGAAGTACTTACCCTTCTCTGTACGGGCAGAGGTTACAGGGTCGGTAGCCATGAATACGGCACCGAAGCAGAAACCACCGAGAACGATGTGCTCATACCAGGCGATAGGTGTCATGCCGAGAGCCTGGAAGATAAGCGCCATCACGATGCCGCCTGCGAATACGCTGCCCATGGTCTTCCATGATGCGATGCCTGTCCAGAGAAGGATGATGGCACCGATGGCGATGGCGATGACTGAAGTCTCACCGATACAGCCAGGAATGAAACCGATGATAGAATCGCAGAGACTAGCTGAAGGCATGCTGCCCTGAGCCAGCTGTCCGAGAGGAGTAGCAGCTGTGAAGCCATCAGGCAGGGTGTTACCCAGACCGAAGATAGCATCCTTAGCCACCCAGACCTTATCACCACTCATAGCCAATGGATATGAGAAGAAGAGGAACATACGGGCACCCACAGCCACATTGAAGATGTTCATACCGGTACCACCGAAGATCTCCTTGCAGAAGATAACTGCGAAGGCGCACGCCAGGGCGAGCATCCACAGCGGTGTAGAGATAGGAATGATCAATGGGATGATGATACCGCTGACGAGGTAACCCTCCTGGATTTCCTCGTGCTTCCACTGAGCCCAGGCAAACTCGATGCCGAGACCCACGATGTAGCTAACCAGCAACTTAGGGAGGACAGCCAGGAATCCGAAGCCAAAGACCTCGATGAAGCTGGCAGTATCCAGTGTACCTGCAGCCTTGAAATTCTGGTATCCCACATTATACATACCGAAGAGCAAAGCAGGAATCAGGGCGATTACCACAAAGCTCATGATGCGCTTCGAGTCGATGGAATCGTGGATGCTGGCTCCGCTCTTCGCTGTCGTATTAGGCACGTACAGGAAGCTCTCAAAACCGTCAAACACGCTCTCGAAGGCATGCAGCTTACCTCCCTTCTGGAAGTTAGGCTTTATCTTATTGAGATAATTTCTTAATGCACTCATTATTTAAATAATTAACAGTACTAAAAACTAAGCGTTCTCCTTGCGCAGGGTATCCAAGCCCTCGCGTACAATCTTCTGCAATTCGAGCTTAGATGAATCCACGAACTCAGCCACAGCAAAATCTTCAGGACTTACCTCGTAGATACCGAGCTGCTCCTGCTTGTCGATATCGCCGGCGATGATTGCCTTGATGAGATACTCACCATAGATGTCCATCGGGAGCACCTTGTCATACTCGCCGCTCATGATCATGTGGCGCTCGCCACCCTTCACGCGGGCATCGAGATTATACTCCTTCTTCTTGCCGAAGAGCCAGGAGAGATATGAACGCGATGTAGAGAACTGATCGGTACGTGGAAGAATCCAACCCAGCATCTCGTCGTTGTCATCACCCTCTGGGATGGCTGTAATCTCTGATGTATGACCACCTACGAAATCGGCTGTGGTCGTCTTTACACCGGTAAGTGGATTACCATTGATAAGTCGCACATGGTCAGCAGCTTTCAGCTGATTGGCTACAAAACTGCTTAAAGGTGTACCTACCAATACTTCAGCATAGCCAGGAGTCTTGATTTCACTACCAGCCACAGCTACAGTCTTGTGCAAATCAACCTTACCTGTCAGGAAGAGTCTTCCGAAGAAGATAACCGATGCTGGATCTACTGTCCAAACCACCTCGCCCTTGTTTACCGGGTCGATGTTGTTCACCTGTACGCCTACATTACCTGCCGGGCAAGGACCGTCGAATACATTGAGTTCTACGTTCTTAGCCTCGCCGAGCGCATTGCTGTGCTGGTCAACGCCAACACCGAGATAAGTTTTCGCAATCTTGCTCAAGGCTGTCAAACCCGTCTGGAAAGCCTCTTCGTTGCCTTTGAGTTCTACCTCAAAGTCGGCTGCGAGCGGCATGTCGCGGAGGGCGGAAACGAAAATTGCCTTAGGCTTGGTGTCGGGAGTTGTGGACACAGCATAAGGCAACTGGTTGATGTATCCGAAGAGACCAGCCTCAAGCAGCGCCTGCTTGACAGCCTCACCGTCTAACGCATCAACGTTTTTCTTACCAAAATCCGTAGAGGTCTGTACTGCGTCGGCCTTCACCTTCACGCAGAGCACCTTTCGGCGCTCACCTCTCTCAATGGCGGTTACTTCTCCGCTCACTGGCGAGGCAAACTTCACCTCCGGGCAAGCCTTGTTCACAAACAAGGCATCTCCGGCATTGACATGCTCGCCCTCGCGTACCACTACCTTAGGAGTCACACCCACGAAAGCCGCAGGAACCAGCGCATACTCGCCAGCCTGAGCCACCTGGAGCGTTACATCCTTGGAAGCCTTACCCGTAAGGTTAATGTCCAAGCCTTTACGTAACTTAATTACATTTGCCATAACTACATTAAAAAAATATTAAATATAAATTTACTAATCACTTCAAGATATATGCGTCAGCGCCCTCATCAAGACGCTATACTGGCCATCTGCCATAAAACATATATTTTATCTTCTTCTATGCTGAAACTTCTAACGTGCTGCAAAAATAGTGAAAAAAAGTGATATAAAAAAGAAAAATTGTGTGAATTATTCGATTTTATGCCGATTTTTCAGTAATTTTGTCGCAAAATTCAAATTAGTAACATTTTTGTAAACTAGAGAAAGCAACTCTGAAACATTTAAAACATATCATCAATAGCATTATATGGACGCTGGCTGCTGTCTATTTCTTGCTTGTCGTACTGTTGCACGTGCCACCAGTACAGGCCTTCATCGGCTCTGAAGTAGCCGGTGCGCTGGCTCAGAAATTCGGCACTCAGGTAAGTATCGGAAAGGTGAATCTGGGCTTCTTCAACCGCATTATCATAGATGACGTGATGATGCTCGACCAAAAGGGCGACAGCATGATCTGTGCTTCGCGCGTATCGGCAAAGCTCGATTTCCTGCCTTTGAAGGATGGCAAGATTTCGGTTTCATCTGCCCAGCTCTTCGGGCTCAATGCCAACATCTACAAGCAGGATGCCAAGAGCCCGATGAACATCCAGTTCGTGCTCGATTCGCTGGCTTCGAAAGATACCACCCGCCATACTCCGCTCGACCTGCACATCGGAAGCCTGATTATCCGCCATGGTGCCGTTGCCTACAACCAGCGCGATATTGCGCCTGAGCCGGGCGTCTTTTCGCCGCAGCATCTAGGCATCACCGACCTCTCTGCCCACATTATTCTGGGCCATCTCACAGACAAGGATATCCATTTGACTGTCAAGAAGATATCGCTGAAAGATAAATCAGGACTTCAACTCAGAAATCTGAGATTCAAACTCGATGCCGACCAGCAGCAAGCCCTGCTCAGAGACTTCAGCATCGAGCTCCCTCATTCGCAATTGCAGTTTGATGACCTGCGCGCTACCTACCGCATCAAGAACAAGCATATCGTAGAGCCTACACTCCAGTTTCAGGGCGGCATCAAGCCATCCGTCATCACGCTTGCCGATATTGCTTGCTTCGTGCCTGAACTCCGCAAGTTCAAGGATGCCCTGCAGCTTCATCTCCAGTTTTCGGGCACCAGTACATCTGCCCGCATCCATAACCTCGAATTCAAGACTCAGAGCGGCAGTCTGATGCTCAGGGCTAACGGCCGTGTGAGCGATTGGGACCGCCTTCTGCGCTGGAAGGCAAACATCTCAGCCCTCAAGATATCAGGCGATGGCATCGGAGAGGTTTCCAGAAATCTGGGCAAACGCATCAGCATTCCGAAAGAAGTGCTGCGCCTGGGCGACATATATTATATAGGTGAAGTATATGGTGCTGGCAAGAAGGCAGGCACCCGCGGCCAGCTGAAGACCGGCGTGGGCGAAGTAGCCATCAAGGCCGAAAAAGCTGGCTCCGAGCTCAAGGCTAGCATCAACACCCAGGGCATCAACCTGGGCCGAATCCTCGACAACGGGCAGTTCGGCATCCTGGCAGCATCGCTTTCGGCTCACGGCAACAAGCAACATTTCTATGCCAAGGGCAGCATTCCGCGCTTCGATTTCAACAAGTACAGCTACCGCAACATTCAGATAGACGGCAGCTATAACCGGGGATTGCTCGAGGGACTCGCATCCATCGCCGACCCTAACGCCAACATCCAGGTAGAAGGCTCCTACTCCATCCCGCACAAGCAGTATGCAGCTACTGCCCATGTACAGCATCTGCTGCCAACCATCCTGGGACTGAAGGTAGCCGACAAGACCTACAGTCTCGATGACATCACCGTAAGCGCCAAGAACCAGGGCAAGGACAGCTATTTCGACCTCGAAGCCCCGTTCGCCAGCATCCATGTTAACGGAGAGTACGATTACGCTACCCTCACCAAGAGCTTCACCAACCTGGTAGCCAGCAAACTGCCTACCCTTCCGGGCATCGGCAAGGTAGACAGGAGTGCGAAGAATCATTTCACCTTCCAGGCAGAAATCACCTCTACCGAGATACTGCAGCGCATGCTGGGCATTCCGCTGAAGATAGAGCAGCCCGTCTTTGCCGATGGATTCATGAACGATGCCGAGAAAACTGTCAACATCTATGCCAGCGTGCCTGACTTCAGCTATGACGCAAAAGACTATCATGGAGCCAAAGTGCGACTGCATACCATCAACGATTCGCTCAAGGTAGATGCGCAGATCAGGCAGGGCAAATGGGGAGATAACGGACCGGGCATCCACGTAAAGGCAGCCGCTGCCGACAACCAGCTCTTCGCCAAGCTCTTCTACAACAACCATTCGGCAAAACTCCCTATCCAGGGCATCATCGATACGAGGGCGCAGTTCTTCAAGAACGAAGATCATGTTTCTACCGCCCACGTAACCATACACCCGTCTGAAATCAGAATCGACGGCACACCGTGGAAGGTTCATCCTGCCGACATCATCTACAGCAAGAAGCGCCTGCTGGTAGACCATTTTGCCGTGAGCCACGACCAGCAGCACGTCATCGTTTCCGGTCTTGCCACACCCGAGAAGACCGATTCTATCGTAGCCGACCTGAAGGATGTGGATGTGGCATACGTGCTGAACCTCATCAATTTCCATTCGGTAGATTTCACCGGCAAGGCTTCGGGCAAGGCTATCATCAAGAGCCTCTTCAACGACCCTGATGCCTACGCCCAGCTAGACGTGAAGGAGTTTACCTTCGAAAACGGACCGCTCGGTGTACTCCATGCTGGTGTCAACTTCAACAAGGAGCTCGAACAGATTGATATTCATGCAGTTGCCGATGATGGTCCGGAGCATCAGACGCTCATCAACGGATACGTCTCGCCTAAGCGCAACTATATCGACCTGGGTATCGATGCCCAGGGCACCAGCATGAAATTCCTCGAGAATTTCTGCGGCAGTTTCATGAACCAGGTAGAAGCCTGGGGCGATGGTCATCTCAATGTGGTGGGCGATTTGAAAAGCGTCAATCTCGTAGGCGATATTACCGCTCATGGCAAGGTGCACCTCAAGCAGCTCAACACCGATTATACCTTCGATGCGCTCCGTGCCCACGCTATCCCAGATGATATCCTCATAGAGAATGATACCATCTTCGACCGCAACCGCAACATAGCCATCCTGAGCGGAGGCATCCACCACAAGCACCTCACAAGGCTGAGCTACGACCTCGATATCAAGGCGCACAACTTCCTGGGCTTCGATACCCGCGAGTTTGGCGACAACACCTTCTATGGCACCATCTATGCCACGGGCGAGGTAGGCATCCACGGCAAGAGCGGCGAAACCGTCATCGATATCAACGCCGAGCCCGAACCGGGCAGCATCTTTGTATATAATGTGGCAAGTCCGGACGCCATCAGCGACAAGAGCTTTATCCACTGGCACGAGATTGTGCCGGATATCATGGACAGCCTGAACGGGGCTCCAACCACGAAACAGAGAGAGGATGACATCGGTTTCGAATCGGATATGCGCATCAACTTCCTCGTAAACACCAACCAGAACCTCACGCTCAAGCTGATTATGGACGAGCAGTCGGGCGATAACATCACCCTGAACGGAGATGGCGTAATTCGCGCCAACTACTTCAACAAGGGCTCGTTCGACATGTTTGGCAACTATGTGGTAGACCACGGCACCTACAAGCTCACCATCCAGAATCTCATCAAGAAGGAGTTCGAGTTTATGCCGGGCGGCACCATCGCCTTCGGTGGCAATCCATACAACGCCCCACTCAACCTGCGGGCTAAATATACCGTAAACGGAGTGCCGCTGAGTGACCTGCGCATAGGCCGTTCGTTCTCGGGCAACAACATCCGCGTAGACTGCCTGATGGACATCACCGGCACGCCTCAATCGCCTAAGGTAGATTTCTCGATGGACCTGCCTACGGTTAACAGCGATGCGAAGCAGATGATCTACTCTATCATCAATTCGCAGGAAGAGATGAACCAGCAGGTGCTCTATCTCTTGGGCATCGGCAGGTTCTACGCCCAGACCAACAACAACCAGGTGAGCGAGGATGGCGAACAGCAGAGTCAGACTTCGCTGGCGATGCAGAGCCTGCTGAGCGGCACCATCTCGCAGCAGCTGAACACCGTACTTTCCAACGTGGTGAAGAGCAACAACTGGAATTTCGGTGCCAACATATCTACGGGCGATGAAGGTTTCAACAATGCCGAATATGAGGGCATTCTGAGCGGCAAGCTGCTCAACAACCGGTTACTCTTCAATGGCCAGTTCGGTTATCGCGACAATCCGAATGCCACGCAGAGTTTCATCGGTGATTTTGACCTCCGCTACCTCATCTTCCCTAACGGCAACCTCGCCATACGCATGTACAATCAGACCAACGACCGCTATTTTACGCGCAACAGTCTGAACACGCAGGGTCTCGGTCTCATCATGAAGAAAGACTTCAACGGCCTCCGCGATTTCTTCGGCATCAAAAAGAAGAAGAAGAAAAAGAAATAAAAAGCCCAAAAGAGGGTGTGTCATAACCAGATGACTCACCCTCTTTTTATTTTCAGAACTTCGCATGTGGGGAAGTTAGAGGGAAGTTAAGGGAAGTTAGAAGAAAGTTAAGGAACAAATGTCCTAAGTTTGAGCTAGAAGACTGTTGTCTTAACTCCTCAGCGACTATAGGGAGCGATAACTCATTTAACTTCTTTAACTCATTTAACCCTTTAACTCCTTTACCTCCTGAACCTGCGAAACCTGAATCTAATATGCGAAACTTCAAGTTTTCTGCGTTAATATTTGTTTAAAAACCAGTCCTTTTTCGGTATCGTTAACTTCTTTTATCTGATAATTGTTTAACACAACATAAGACGGGATTTCCTACCCTACTTGATTTTTCAAAGATTTCAGCGGTAAGAAATGAGGAAAAAGTGGACCCCTAAAAAAAGGCACCCATTTCGGAACCAAAAATAAACGCTTAAAATATGTAAAAACGGGCTGAACTCTTAAAATATGTTTATAAAAAGCGAAAAACACCCTTCACCACCCTTCACCCGTAACTATTTGACACACAAAACCTTAAATAAAAAGGTGAAGGGTGAAGGTTTGAAAACTCTTTTTTATATATACGCGCGGCAAGGGAAAAAATCCGTTTTTTCATTTTTCTGATTATCTGGTTTTTCCAAAAATCCTAAAAAAAAGAATATAATATAAGATTTAAAATATACCCTTCACCTCGTCACTTTTCCGATGTTTCGCTTCTTCACTACTTCTTCTTCAAAATACCCCTACAAAAATGGGCGCAAAAATGCTGCGTTAAAAAGTTTAACCTAGGTTATTCTTTGTAAAAATCGAGCTCTATAGAGCTCCCCGCCTAAGTAAAACATTTTGTTTACCTTCGCAACATGTTAACAACAAAGAATAAAACAATGAAAGATTTACGTAAATTTATAGCAGAACTTGAAGAAGAAGCCAGATTTAAGCTGGCTATCGCAAAGACATGTAGCGTATCACCAACTAGGATTCTTAAAGAAACTGGTGGAAAGGTCACTATCGATCAGAGGATAGATAACATGACGCTCATTCCAGAGTACATATTCGCTATGGATAGTGCCATCAAAACCATTCTCATGGAAAAAGACGAAGACGATGCCTTCGAAGGTAAAACTTGGATTCATGAAGAAAATGTCCATCATAAAACAAGATTCCAGTATTATTGCGATGAAGTGAGCATATGGGAACGGAATAAAGGTTCGGTATACTGGAGCGAACATAACAGAGCATGGAGCTACTGGAGAGATATTCTTTCCTACAAGAAAATTACTCGTAAACTTAAAGAAATATTAGAAGATTCAAACTCATAAAACCCAAAAGAAATGAAAGAAAACAAAACCACAAACGAGACCGGAAATAACCCGGAAACAGAACAGGAGAAAGAGGTCTTGCCCTCTTTTTTCCAGACTCTGAAGACCTCTACCAGCAAGCCTCTCCCCAACAGAGAGGTGCTGGAGTACAACATCATGCATTCAGCACCGGTGAAAACCAATACCGAAGGCTACAGGTCGATGACGAAGGTGGACAAGAGAACAGCAGAGGACATCAAGCACCGGCTGCCCTGCATCACTCCCAGCGTGCAGCTCAAGGGAAGCTCCAAGAAGCTGACTGACTTCAGGAAGGAAACCTATTGGCTGATGCTCGATTATGACGACGTGCCCCCCAAAAACATCGCGGCGCTCAGGCAGAAAGCCCGGAAAATCCCCTTCACCATGGTCTTCTACATCACCGTCTCGGGCAAGGGATTCCGCATCCTGCTCAGATATATGCGGCCTGAAGGATGCAATCTCACTGCCACCGAACTCCACCTGCTCGCCATCAGGAAAGCCATGAGCATGTACGACAAACTGCTGGGTATCAGCAGCGACAAGCAATGCCAGGACATGGT
>NZ_QSAV01000019.1:0-59166 GCF_003465495.1 Segatella copri
TTTTTGAATTATGCAAGGTATAAACGCGGAGCCGCTTACACGGATTTCTAGAAGACGCAAGGCAATGCAGATAGCTGCTGCATGATGGTCTTAGCCATGCGGGAGTGGCCGGCATCATTAGGATGAAGACGGTCGATATCCGGCTTGTTAAACATCTGCGCACCAGCATCGTAAAGAGGGAAGAGACCGGAAAGGGAGTTGAGGTCGATGACCGGAACTGCCCAGACATTGCCTGTTTCCTTGATAGCTTTCACGTATTCATTGAAGAAGATGCCTCGCGCATTCTCGTACATCTCATCTGGCTGGATGTTCTTGTCACCACTGGCAAAGAGAGCACGATGCACAGGAGTCATCACCACGATTTGCTTGGTAGGATACATCTGCTTCAACTTCGACATGGCGATGTTGATGCGGCCTTTCAATGTATTCTTGTCCATGCAGAAGTGGCGGTGGCGGCGCTGTACCATTTCGCTTGGCTTGTGGCGGGCTACTCTCACGCTGTCGAAAGTCTCCGTGTACCATTCGCCTACAGGCACACCGTTGTTGTAATCGTTGGTTCCCATAAAGATGAGAATGGCATCAAAATCATCACCATGTTCCTTCTGCAGTTGGTCTGCCTGACGGGGAATATCGTTCCACTGTCTGCCGCTCACACCATAAACGTAAGGGGTGATGCCGAGCCAATCCTGCAGGAATCCCCAGTATTTTACTTTTGATGCCTTGATGTTAGGGTCTGTGATGGAATCGCCGAAGTAAGCCACCTTCTTTCCCTTCCAAGGATGCTGAAGGTTCTTGAAAGCCTTTTCTTTTTCGGCGATTTCTTTCTTGCTCATCGCCTTCTGGGCGAAGGCGGGTAGGGTTGGCATTGCCAGAGTGAGGGCGAGTGCCAGGGTAATCATTGTTTGTTTCTTCATTGCTAGTTTGTTTTTAATTTTTTTTCCTGAGTGCAAAGGTACGGCAAAAATCTCAAACGGCGCAACATTTATTGTTCAAATATCAGTCTTTTTCTGTTTTTTTTTGTAATTTTGCAGCCGCTAATAGAAATGAGTATTTATAATAGGTATATTATTAAGGATGACAGTCAGTTTGAGTAATTTAAGTGATTTGGCGCGCAAGCGAGTGGCGGTTGCGGCTTATTATTTTGTACCGGGAGTAGTGTTTGCCAGTTGGGCAAGCCGTATTCCGGATGTAAAACAGATGTTGCATCTGAGCAACGGCCAGTTGGGAACGGTGCTTTTCGCCATTCCTATCGGCCAACTTCTGATGATGGCTTTCTCGGGTATCCTGGTGAGTAGATTTGGCAGCAAGAAGATGCTGGTTCTCTCTGAGGTGCTCTATGCCCTGGTTCTTTTCTGCATCGGTAGCAGTACTACGGTTTTTCATCTGATTTTGAGTCTTATTGCTTTCGGAATGATGGCGAATCTGATGAACATTGCCACCAATACGCAGGCATGTCTGGTAGAGAAGATGTATGGGCGCAACATCATGTCGTCGTTTCATGGTCTGTGGAGCCTGGGTGGATTCTCCGGTGGTATCATCGGTGCCATCTTTGCCAACACTTTGCTTCCGATAGATGTCCACTTTGGAACTATTCTGGCTCTGAGTATTCTCATCATTGCTGTCGGTTTCCGCTTTCTGATTAATGATGCCATGGCGAAAGCAGAAGAGGAGGATGTTCCGAAGTTCTCTTTCAAGACCATCGACCCGATTCTGTTCCTTTTGGGACTGATGGGATTTGCAGGCATGTTCTGTGAAGGTACCGTTTACGATTGGAGTAGCGTATATTTTTCATCAGTAGTAAAACCCGATGAGGCTTTTATCCGTGCGGGCTATGTGGCTGGTATGGGTGCGATGACGTTGGGTAGATTCATGGCAGATGGGTTTGTTACGAAATACGGCCCAGCCAGAGTATTGAAGGTTTGTGGTGGTTTGATATTGGGCGGTTTGTGGCTGGCTGCCGCCTTGCCTTATCTGATTCCTGCCACCTTGGGTTTTCTGCTGGTAGGTTTCGGCATCTCTTCGTCGGTTCCTATCTGTTACAGTATCGCCGGAAAATTGGGAACCATCAAGGCGAGCATCGCCATTACCATCGTTTCGAGCATCAGTTTCTTCGGTTTCCTGGTAGGACCTCCGGTTATCGGATGGCTTGCTGAGGCTACCGGTCTCCGCATTGCCATCAGCATTGCCGCCTGCCTGGGTCTGATGATAGCGTTTGTTGCCGCAAAGGTAGGAAAGAGATTATCCTGAATAAGGAAACGGTTGATGTCTTCTAATGATATGATTGATGTCGTTCAGGTATATGACTGATAACGTTCTAGTATATGACTAAAATCTTCCAAACAGTTACTTGAAGTCTTTCAGATATATAGAATAAGTCTTCTGGATATATTATATAGTAAGCCGCACAACAGCTGATGTGCGCTTGCACAACAGGTGTTGTGCAAGCGTCGCTCAGCTGTTGTGCGGCTGTCGTTCAGGTGTTGTGCGCTCTCTTTGTTTGTTTTCTTAAAGCAGACACCTTGATTAGATAAACAAACATCCTATCTGGAAGACCAGGGCTGATACTACCCATGCCAGGAGCGTGGTGTAGCCGGCGGCGAAGCCTGCCCATTTCCAACTGCCCGTCTCGCCCTTGATGGCAGCGATGGTGGCGATGCAAGGGAAGTAGAGCAATACAAAGAGGAGGAAACAGTAGGCGGTGAGCGTTGCCTTCGCTGCTGCCTCGGCATCGCTGTAACCGTAGGTCTTCTTCAGGTCGGAAGTCATCTGCTTCTTCAAGACTTCGTATTTTCCGTCTTCATCGTTGTAATCCTGATCATCAGAGAAACTGTCGTTGTTGCTGTAGAGCACGCCCATTGTTGAGGCTACAATCTCCTTGGCACCCACACCGGAAACCAAGCCCACATCCAGTTTCCAGTCGAAACCCTGTGGGGTAAAGATAGGCTCGATGGTCTTACCGATTCTGCCGATATAGCTCTGCTCCTGCTGAGCCTGGTTATCAAGCTCCTCATTATGAGGAAAATAGCCCAAAGCCCAGACAATGATACTTGCCACAAGGATGATACCACCCATCTTCTTTAAGTACTGCTTACCCTTCTCCCAGGTATGGCGGCCTATCGCCTTCCAGGTAGGGAAGCGGTAAGGAGGCAACTCCATTACGAACGGGGTATCTTCGCCCTTCACCACGAAACTGGCAAAGATGCGGCTCAATATCACGGCTAGGAAGATGCCGATGAGATAGAGCGATACCATGATGAGCGAACGGTATTGGATGGCAAAGAATGTTCCGATAACCATGATGTAGATTGGCAGACGAGCTGAACAACTCATCAATGGCAAAATCAGCATCGTTATCAGACGGGAACGGTGACTCTCGATGGTTCTTGTTGCCATCACGGCAGGTACGTTACATCCGAATCCCATAATCAGCGGAATGAATGATTTGCCATGCAGGCCCATCTTGTGCATCAGCTTATCCATGATGAAGGCAGCACGAGCCATATATCCCGAATCCTCCATATAAGAGATGAAGAAATACAGAATCAGAATCTGTGGCAGGAACACGATCACGGCACCTACACCACCAATCACACCATCTACCAGCATATCCTTCACTGGTCCATCCGGCATCGTATTGCTGATGAACTCGCCCAGCCATGCCACGCCGTCCTCAATCCATCCCTTAGGAATCTCGCCCAACACGAAGGTGGCTGAGAACATGATGAACAGCAGGAGAACGAAGATAGGGAAGCCTACATATTTATTGGTCAGGATGCTGTCGATGAGGTGGGTTACCTGATAGGTATCCTTTGCCTTGCCCGGTTCATAGCCTGCTTCCTGCAATGCGCCATGAATGAAACCGTATTTGGCATCCATGATGGCGGTTTCGCTATCCTCCTGGGTCTCTTCCTTCACACGCTTGGCAGCCTCGTCACGGGCTGCGAAAATTTCCTTGGCCGATTTCAGATGACTTACGTATTCCTCGGCGTGCTTATCATTCTCCAACAACTTGATAGAGAGGTATCGGGTAGAGTAGCGCTGGCGGATGGAATCATCTGCCTTCAGATATTTCTGGATATGCTCGATACCATGTTCTATCTCATGTCCGTGGTTGATGTGGATATGGCGATAGTGAGCGCTGGAATCTTCCTTGCCTTCGTAGAGTTCGATGATGGTCTCGAAGAGCTTGTCTACGCCTCTGCCATTGGTGAAGACGGTAGGAATCATCGAGATACCGAAGAGCTCGCCCAGTTTGTCGTAGTCGATGTTATCGCCACGCTTCTCGGTTTCATCAAACATATTGAGGGCGCAGACCATGCGGATGTGCATATCTATCAACTGTGTGGTGAGATAGAGATTGCGCTCCAGGTTGCTGGTGTCGATGACGTTGATGACGATGTCCGGCGTGTGCTCGATGAGCTGCTTGCGCACATAGAGTTCTTCTGGCGAATAAGCCGAGAGGGAATAGGTACCCGGCAAATCTACCAGATTGAAGTGGTAGCCGTTGAAATCGGCTTCACCTACTTTCGCATCCACGGTTACACCGCTATAGTTGCCTACGCGTTCGTGAGCACCCGAAGCAAAGTTGAAGAGGGAAGTCTTACCGCAGTTTGGATTTCCCACCAGTGCCACATTGATGACGCGGTGGAGTCTTTCTGCTTCCTGTTCAGCCAGGGCTTCGTTGCTGGCATTGTCTTTTCTTTCAGCCACGAGCATCTTGTCGCCGAGCGCCTGCTCGTCGCTATCGTTGGAATCTACTACTTTTGAGTCAATTACCTGTTGGCGGTCTTCTTCTTCCGCCTTGCAGAGCTTTGCATCGTTCTTGGCTTCATCAATGGAAACCACCTCGATATGGTCGGCTTCGCTGTGACGGAGAGACACCTCGTAACCCATAATCTTGTATTTCACTGGGTCCTGGAGTGGGGCGTTAAGGAGTACATCTACCTTCTTGCCCTTGATGAATCCCATCTCGATGACTCTCTTTCTGAAGCCACCGTGTCCTGATACCTTGACGATAACGGCGCTTTCACCTGTTTTAAGTTCTGATAATTTCATATATCTTTCCTTGTTTTAATCTTGTTCTTTTCTTTGGGGCATGACCTCATGATCAGCTCTTTTTTCTTTTCGACTGCAAAAATACTAATAATTTTTTGCAACTTGGTAGCAATAATGTGGTTTTAAAACAAAAATACCTAGAAATGATGAGAGTATCATCAAATCTAGGTATTCTTATCATTATTTCTGATGATGGATGTTCTTATACCTTATTATATATAAGAGCATCATCATTTCCTGTGATTACAGGTTTCTGCCGTGGCAGTTCTTAAACTTCTTGCCGCTTCCGCATGGACATGGGTCGTTAGGACGTGGCATGTGCTCTGCACGGTAAGGAGTGCGGTTTACCTGTGCGCCCTCTCGGGTATCCTGGTTAGCAGCTGCCTCCTGTGCCTCACGCTCTGCATCCAAATCTACCTTGCTCTCTACATAGTTCTGCTGAGTGTGCTGCTCAGGAGCTGCCTCCTGAACTGGTTGCTCTTGCTCCATTACTGGAATCTGACCACGCATCAAGATACTTGCAATACGGTCGTACATGTCATTAATCATGGCATCCCAAACCTTGGCACTCTCCAACTTAAAGATGAGGAGAGGATCCTTCTGCTCGTAGCTTGCATTCTGTACAGAGTGCTTCAGTTCGTCGAGCTTGCGGAGGTTCTCCTTCCAGTCGTCATCGATAATCTGGAGAACAACGCTCTTCTCAAACTCCTTCACTACGTTCTTAGCCTCGCTCTCGTATGCCTCCTTGAGGTTGCAAGGAATATTGTACATGCGCTTGCCGTCTGTGATAGGCACCATGATGCGCTCGTATATAGCACCCTGGTTTTCGTATACCTGCTTGATGATAGGCATAGCTGTAGCCTGGATGCGGTCTGTCTTACGCTTGAATGTAGCCATAGCTTCCTGGAAAGCACGTTCTGCCAAATCCTCACGTCTGCCGTTCTCATACTCATCCTCGTTGAATGGAATCTCCATAGCGAGAACTTTCAGGAACTCTTCCTTGGCACCGAAGAAGTCGTTGTTGTTAACGATGTTCAATACGCGGTCCCAGATGATGTTGGCAATATCCATACCGATACGCTCACCCATGAGGGCGTGGCGACGTTTCTCGTAGATAACGGTACGCTGACGGTTCATCACGTCATCATACTCCAAGAGGTGTTTGCGGATACCGAAGTTGTTTTCCTCAACCTTGCGCTGAGCACGCTCGATACTCTTGCTGATCATTGGGCTCTCGATACGCTCGCCATCCTCGAAACCGAGACGGTCCATTACCTTGGCGATACGCTCTGAAGCGAACAGACGCATCAGCTTATCCTCCAATGATACATAGAATACAGAAGAACCTGGGTCTCCCTGACGACCGGCACGACCACGGAGCTGACGGTCTACACGGCGGCTCTCATGACGTTCTGTACCGATGATGGCAAGACCACCTGCAGCCTTTACCTCTGGAGTCAGCTTGATATCGGTACCACGACCTGCCATGTTGGTAGCGATGGTTACGGCACCCTTACCGTTTACTGAGCGACCTGCCTCGGCTACGATCTGAGCCTCCTGCTGGTGCAGCTTAGCGTTCAATACATTATGAGGAATGTTGCGCATCTTCAACATCTTGCTCAACAACTCAGAAATCTCGACAGATGTTGTACCTACCAAGACTGGGCGGCCAGCATTACGTGTTTCCTCGATTTCGTCGATAACTGCACGATACTTCTCGCGGGCAGTCTTGTATACACGGTCATCCAAGTCCTTACGCTGGATAGGGCGGTTGGTTGGAATCTCAACAACATCGAGTTTGTAGATATCCCAGAACTCACCTGACTCTGTACTTGCTGTACCGGTCATACCTGCGAGTTTGTGGTACATACGGAAGTAGTTCTGAAGTGTGATGGTAGCAAAGGTCTGTGTAGCAGCCTCTACCTTTACGTGCTCCTTAGCTTCAATAGCCTGGTGCAAACCATCGCTCCAGCGACGGCCTTCCATGATACGTCCTGTCTGCTCATCCACAATCTTCACTTGTCCGTCCATGACAACATATTCGTCGTCCTTATTGAACATGGTGTAACCCTTCAGGAGCTGCTGCAAGGTGTGAACACGTTCGCTCTGTACACCATAGTGAGCCAGCATCTCGTCTTTCTTGTCAAGACGCTCCTGGTCGGTAAGGTCTGTGCGTGCCTCGAGTTCACTCATTTCTGTTGTGATATCAGGCAATACGAAGAGTTCCTTGTCGTTTACCTGCTTAGCCAACCAGTCGGTTCCCTTATCGGTAAGGTCGGCAGAATTCATTTTCTCGTCTACTACGAAGTACAATGGCTCAGTAGCCTTAGGCATCTCACGGTTGTTGTTTGCCATGTAGTACTCCTCGGTCTTCAGCAGACCAGCCTTGATACCTTCCTCAGAAAGATACTTGATCAATGGCTTGTTCTTAGGCAATGCCTTGTAAGAACGGAAGAGTGCGAGGAAGCCTTCATCAAGGAGTTCCTGATTCTTAGCTTTTGTACCTTCGTTAATCTTCTGCTTAGCCTCGGCGAGCAATTCTGTAGCCTGCTTGCGCTGTACCTCATAAAGTTTCTCAACCAATGGCTGATACTGCTCAAACATCTGGTCGTCGCCCTTTGGAATAGGACCAGAGATGATCAATGGGGTACGGGCATCATCAATCAATACTGAGTCGACCTCATCGACGATGGCGTAGTTGTGCTGGCGCTGTACCAGATCGGCTGGGTTGGTAGCCATGTTATCACGAAGATAATCGAAACCGAACTCGTTGTTGGTACCGAAGGTGATATCTGCCAGGTATGCCTTGCGACGCTCGTCGGAATTAGGACGGTGCTTGTCGATACAATCTACAGAGAGACCGTGGAACATATAGAGAGGTCCCATCCACTCAGAGTCACGCTTAGCCAAATAGTCGTTCACGGTAACGACGTGAACACCATTACCAGTCAAGGCATTCAGGAAGATAGGTGTTGTACCTACAAGGGTCTTACCCTCACCGGTAGCCATCTCGGCAATCTTACCCTGATGGAGAACAACACCACCGAAGAGCTGTACATCGTAGTGGATCATTTCCCACTTCATATCATTACCACCGGCAGTCCAGTGGTTGTGATAGATAGCCTTGTCGCCATCGATGGTTACGAAGTCGTTAGCAGGGTTTGAAGCCAACTCGCGGTCGAAGTCGGTAGCAGTAACTATTGTTTCCTCGTTCTCAGCGAAACGGCGAGCAGTATCCTTAACGATAGCGAAAACCTGAGGCAAAACCTCGTTGAGGGCTTCCTCATACTTGTCGAGTGCTTCCTGCTCTAACTTGTCGATCTGGTTGAAGATACCTTCACGCTCATCGATAGGAGTGTCTTCAATTTTAGCCTTGAGTTCAGCAATCTTAGCCTTCTCTTCCTTGGCGTACTCCTGTACGTACTTCTGAAGTTCTTTTGTTTTTGCACGAAGTTCGTCATTGCTTAAGGCCTGCATCTTAGGATACTCTGCCTTGATCTTTTCTACGATTGGCTGGATCAACTTCATATCGCGAGTTGACTTGTTGCCAAACAATGACTGGAGAATTTTGTTAAAGTTCATTGTATATTTATTTTTTATTATTATTCGATGATGTTTGGGAGTAAAATCTCCTGTTGTTTATTACTAGCTTGCAAATTTACTAAAAATATCTGTAAATCTGCAAGGAATTGCCAATTATTACCTGTTTTTATGGCAAATCTTCTGAGTTTTGCTTACTGAAAGCATAAAATCAGCAGTCTGGACCTCGAATAACGATACTCCCATACGGAACTTTGTGTCTGTGCTCCGTAGGGGATTCATAATAAATATGTGAATGAATGTCTGTCAGAATGTCAGAAGAATTGGCGGCAAGTGTTGCCGCCAGGATAGGATGATGCGTTGCGATGCTCTCATCTTCTGATGCCGCTTTGATGGCTTTGAGCACGCAGAGAATGTCCTCCTCCAATGCCTTCGCCTCCGGTTGCTGGATGAATTCATCGTAGGATATATCCGTAAGCGCAAACTTCAGCGCCTGCTGATAAGTCTGCGCCTCCATGCCGGTTGCCGCCAGGACAACCAAAAGGGCTGTGATATATCTGTTTACCATCATTGTTGTTTATCTTCTTCTTCTGTACGGAAAACGATATTGTGCCAATCGTTTCCTTACGTATATTTTAATGTCTATTTATTCTTTCTGAATTTCTTTACGATATGCTTCTGCAAACCATAATTGTTTGGACTTAAATCCATCATGGTCGATTTGACGCAGTATCTCGCTAGCAAAGAAAGTGCCAAAATACTCATACCCTCAGCATAGTTCTGCCATATCTGCATGAACAGGGCAATGAGCAGAAGCCATCCCAGAAGTTCGAAATACCAATACTGACGACCTGCTTTCATCCTCTTGACAGTCTTCCAGGCAAAGATGAGGTTGAGCGGATTCAGTATCAGAATCTGGAAATTTATCTGTACGGTAGGATGCTGCGAGAAGATCATGGTAAAGAGAATCAGTCCCGGTAATCCTGTCAGGACAAGCAGGATGGCATCAAACCACCAGTAGTTTTTCTTTTTTACACATTCTCTTACCGTTGTTCCTATGATGATGATTGCCAGAGCTATGGCTATCATTTGTGGTGTAACAGGAGTATCGTCTATTATTTGTGCCTGGGCTGGGATAATATCGGATGTTTCATCTACCAGAGTGATATAGCCGCTGGCACTTGTTGCATTGGTCTTGCCGTCTGCAGTCTGAGATGCATCAATAAAGTCGGTTCTTCCTTCTGTGGCAAAGTCCTTGCTCAGATTGTCTGGCAAGAATTCCCATTCTCTTTGTGTGATAGGGCGGTCTGCCTGACAACCCAAAAGAAGGTCATTGCCGAATCTTGCCCAGCGGTGCTGTCCGTTGAGTTTGTGAATCTCTTCCCTGTAGGTAAAAGTGGTAGGGGTATCTTTAAAGTTGGTACTCTGGTTCCCAATGTTGGAGAGAATCATCTCGCGTGCCCGGGTCGTACAGTTATCATAGAAGAAATTGTAGCGGTATACGCGGTTCTCCGGCTGTGCATTCTTGTCGATGCTTCTCAGAATTCCCAGTTTCTCTGTACGGGAGAGACGGAGGCGCTGCTGTCTTACCCATCTGCCTTCATGTGCATATTCGGCAATGAAGTCGCTCATCGGGTAGATGCCAATCTGATAGTCGGTGAGTCCGAAAACAAAACGGAGTACGAAGCAACTTTGGTTAAAACTAAACATACCCCAGTTGACGGCAACATCCGTTCCCATAGCTTTGTTCTGGATGCGTAGAGCGGTATGTCCATAATACGACCACACCTCCTGACCTGGTCCGCAAGTCAGGAGAGAAATGTCAACAGAATCGAGCCACGCAGTAGCTTCTTCATTGACACGACTGTTCTGCACAGAAATATCAGAGTCTTTGTCTCTTGAAAAATCCTGTGCAGCCACTTCAGTAGTTAAATTGATTAAAATTACTGCTAAAATGGCACTAAAAATATGCTTAAAACGTTTCACGATGCAAAAATACCTTATTATTTTCAATTATCCTTCTTTTTTCTAGATTTTTTTTAATACTTTTGCACTCTGAATATAATTTTGAATGATTATTAAAGAATGAGAAAGCTTTTTTTAGCAACCCTATTGTTGGGTTCAGCCCTTATGGTTAATGCCCAAAGTGGTACTAATTCGCCATACAGCCAGTATGGTCTTGGCATCTTGTCGGACCAGACTTCTGGTTTTAATCGCGGTATGAATGGAGTCGGTCTTGGCTTTCATGAGCATAATCAGGTAAACTATCTCAACCCTGCATCTTATGCTTCGATTGATTCGATGACTTTCATCCTTGATGCCGGTATCTCTGGTCAGGTGACAAATTTTGAAGAGAATGGTGTGAAGAAGAATGCCAACAACTCAAATTTTGAGTATGTTGTTGCAGGCTTCCGCTTGCTGCCACATGTAGGTATGAGCTTCGGTATCATTCCTTTTACCAATGTTGGCTATAATTATTCTGCATCAGAATGGGTGAATGCTGACAAGGAAGCTTACTATACTAATACTTATTCCGGCGATGGTGGTTTGCATCAGGCATACATCGGTGCGGGTTGGGAACCGGTCAAGGGCTTGGCCGTAGGTGCCAACTTCTCATATCTCTGGGGTAGTATAGACAGAAGTGTAGCAAACAGCTACAGCAATTCTTATTACAAGACCCTCACCCGCTACTATTCTATGCAGGTGAACAGCTATAAGGTTGATTTCGGTGTACAGTATACCCATCAGTTCTCAAAGAAAGATTGGGCTACCGTGGGTGTCACCTTCTCGCCAGGACATGGTCTCGGGGCTTCTGCTGATATGAAAATCATTTCTAATGATACCCAGAACGGTGTTACCGATACCACCGCTTACTCTATCGGCAAGGCTTACAAGTTGCCTACCATGATTGGTGCGGGTGTGATGTGGAATCATAACAACCAGTGGAAGGTTGGCTTTGATTACAGTCTGCAGAAGTGGGGTAGCTTGGGCTATCCTAGTTTCGATGGAACCAACTACGCCTTGAAAAATGGTATCTACAAGGATAGAAGCAAGTTCAATCTCGGTGCCCAGTATTGCTATGGAGAACGCAGCCGTGCTTTCTTCAAGCGTGTTCAGTATCGGGTAGGTGCCAGCTACGCCACACCTTATTATAAGATGAATGGTGTTGATGGTTCGAAGGAAATCTCTGTAAGTGCCGGTTTCGGTATTCCTATCATGAACTCTTACAACAACCGCTCTATGCTGAATATCAGCGGTCAGTGGGTGAAGAGTTCGGCTAAGGATCTGATTAAGGAAAATACTTTCCGTATTAATATCGGATTCACATTCAACGAGGATTGGTTTAAGAAGTGGAAGATGGATTAATCTTCCACTTATATATAATAATGTATAGAATCTATATATAATAATGTATAGAATAAAAGGCTCTTATATTGTCGGTATCCTGATGTTCCTGATTTTGGCTGGTTGCCAAAACCAGGTAGAACATACTGCGCCCGCCATCCGTCCGCAAGACTCGGTGGCGATGATGACGTCGTATGGTGTAAATACATTGGTAAGCGACTCGGGAGTTATGAAATATCGCATCGTAACAGAACGGTGGGAGGTGAATACCAGCAAGAATCCATCTTTGTGGATCTTTGATAAGGGACTTTTGCTGGAGCAGTTTGATGAGAAATTCCATATTAATAGTTATATCCAGTGTGATACAGCTTATTATTATGATCAGCAGAAGATATGGAAACTTTATGGTAGGGTGAGTATCCTGACCAAAGATGGTTTGCGCTTCAATAGTGAGCAACTTACCTGGGACCAGAACAAGCACGAATTGTCAAGTAACGTATTCAGTAAACTTGTTACTCCTGAAAGAACGCTACAGGGTTCTCATTTCTGGAGTGATGAAAAGATGACGCGCTATTATGTGAGCAATTCGAAGGGTAGCTTTGAAAAGGGAGACCTGACAGGAGGTGGTGGTGCTGCCGATACGTTGAGCAGCCAGCCTGATTCTGTCAAGAATAACTTCCGTCAGCCGGCTACACCAGTCAGAGCCACTACGATTCCTATCATGCACTAATTAAAAAGAAAAAGATATAATGAATGAACAGGTGGATATGAGTTTAGTCGTAGGCATTCTCATTACGATGGTTTTCTCAGCATTCTTCAGCGGAATGGAGATTGCCTTCGTCTCTTCCAACCGTATGTTGGCGGAGATGGATAAGGAGAAAAACGGCCTTACGCAACGACTGTTATCTTTGTTTTATAATCATCCGAATGGCTTTGTCAGTACCATGCTCGTGGGCAACAATATAGCCCTTGTGGTTTATGGTATTCTGATAGCCCGTCTTTTTGACAATACGATTTTCGCAGGTTTTGATGCAGCCTTTACGGTGCCTGCAGATACCATTCTGTCTACGCTGATAGTACTCTTTACGGGTGAGTTTCTGCCAAAGACGCTTTTCAAGTCTAACCCGAACCGCTTGCTTTCTATCTTCAGTCCGGTAGCTTATCTGTGCTATGTGGTATTGTGGCCTATCAGTAAATTCAGTACTTTCTTGAGTAAGTGCCTGCTGCGTCTGATAGGTATGAAGATGGATACTGAGGGGGCGGATGAAGGCTTTTCTAAGGTAGACCTTGATTATCTTGTGCAGTCAAGTATCGATAATGCTACCAATGAAGATGAAATTAATGATGAGGTGAAGATATTCCAGAATGCCCTTGATTTCTCCGATACTAAAGTACGCGACTGTATGGTGCCCCGTACTGAGATTCAGGCTGTTGAAATGGATACTTCTCTCGAAGAACTGCAGCAGAAATTCATAGAGAGCGGTAATTCGAAAATCATTGTATATGAAGAGGATATAGACCATATTGCGGGATATATTCACAGTTCCGAACTCTTCCACCATCCTTCACGTTGGCAGGATCATATCCGTACACTTCCTTTTGTGCCGGAAACGATGCAGGCACAGAAACTGATGCAGACTTTTTTGCAGCAGAAGAAGTCTTTAGGTATCGTTGTAGATGAGTTTGGAGGTACTAGCGGTTTGGTGAGTCTGGAAGATATCGTTGAGGAAATCTTCGGTGATATAGAAGATGAGCACGATTCAGCCAAATATGTAGCTAAGAAAACCGATGATGGTGACTATCTCCTTTCTGCGCGACTGGAGATTGACAAGGTGAACGATATGTTTGGTCTTGAACTGCCGGAAAGTGATGAATATATGACTGTAGGCGGTTTGATATTGCATGAATATCAGAGCTTTCCTAAACTCAACGAGGTGATTAAGTTTGATAACTTTGAGTTCAAGATTATCAAGTCAACATCGCGTAAAATAGAGCTTGTTAAACTCCACATCATCAAATAGCTGAGCAGGAAAAGGGAATTTTTTGCTTTTTTTGAGGTAATAGTCAAAAAAGATAGCAAAAAATTCCCTTTTCTCGTATTATTTTTGTATTTTTGCAGACAATTGGCTACTAGCATCAAAAGTGGTTCAATCTAAACTTAGGAAAAAATAAAAATAATAATAATAATTAAAACGTAATGGCAGCATTAGGAACAATTAGAAAAAGAGGCGTGATACTGGTTTGTATCATCAGTTTCGGCCTTTTCGCCTTTATTGCCGAGGAAGCTTTCCGCTCTTGCGATTCAGCAAAGAATAATGAGCGCCAGCAGATTGGTGAGGTTTTGGGCGAAAAAATCAGCGTGCAGGATTTCCAGAAGCTCGTTGATGAGTATTCAGAAGTTATTAAAATGCAACAGGGTCAGGAAAATCTTCCTGAAGAGCAGATGAATCAGGTGAAGGATATGGTATGGAATACCTACATCCAGAACCAGATTATCGCTAAGGAAGCTAGCAAGTTGGGTCTCACTGTGACCGACGAAGAGCTTCAGGACATCTTGAAGACAGGTACTAACCCTATGCTTCAGCAGACTCCTTTCGTAAATCAGCAGACAGGTCGTTTCGACGCATCTGCTCTCCAGAAGTTCTTGGCAGACTACAAGGCACAGAAGGCTAACCCATCTGCTAACGCACAGATGATGGATCAGTATACCAAGATTTACAACTACTGGTCATTCATCGAGAAGACTCTCCGCCAGCAGACATTGGCTCAGAAGTATCAGGCTCTTCTCGCCGGTTGCTTCCTGTCAAACCCTGTAGAGGCAAAGATGGCTTTCAAGGAGGAGAATGAAGAGAGCCAGATTCAGTTGGCTGCTTTCCCTTACTCTGACATCCAGGATGATAAGGTAAAGATTTCTGAAAGCGATCTGAAGGCTAAGTATGATGAGATCAAGGCACGCTTCAAGCAGCCTGTTGAGAGCCGTGACATCAAGTTCGTTGATATCGAGGTTCAGGCTTCAAATGCAGACCGTGCTGCTCTTAACAAGGAATTTGCAGGTTATCACTCACAGTTGGCTGCTGCTGCAGATCCTACAGAGGTTGTACGTAAGTCAGCTTCTACTGTAGCATATCTTGGTATTCCTGTTTCAAAGGATGCTTTCCCACGTGATATCGCTGCTCAGCTTGATTCTATGGCTGTAGGTTCTACTTCTGCTGTTAAGGCTAATGCTGGTGACAATACATTGAACATCGTTAAGTTGGTAGCTAAGCAGGAATTGCCTGATTCAGTACAGTATCGTGTTATCCAGGTTGCTGCTAACTCTGTAGCTGAGGCTAAGACTAAGGCAGATTCTATTCAGGGCGCTATTGCCGGTGGTGCTGATTTCGAGGCTATCGCTAAGAAGTATGGTCAGACTGGTGACAAGGCTTGGATGACTACTAAGCAGTATGAGTATGCTCAGTCTATGGATAAGGACAACAAGACATTCATCAATACATTGAATACTGCAGCAGTTAACTCTTTGAACCAGCTTCAGTTGGGGCAGGGATATGTAGTTCTTCAGGTTCTTGACCGCAAGGCAATGGTCAGCAAGTATACTGCTGCCGTTATCAAGAAGCCTATCGACTTCTCTCAGGGTACTTACCGTACAGCTTACAACAAGTTCTCTAGTTTCGTAAGTGCTAATCCTAAGTCAGAGGATCTCTTGAAGAATGCAGCTAAGGAAGGTTACAAGGTTCAGGACTTGAAGGATATTACAACTTCTGTTCACTATGTAGCAAACATCCATTCTACACGCGAGGCTTTGAAGTGGATTTTCGATAGCAAGGAGGGTGAGATTTCACCTCTCTATGAGTGTGGTGACAACAACCACCTGTTGGTTGTGGTTCTTGATAAGATTCATCATATCGGTTATCGTGATTTGAATGATGCAGTTGTCAAGGAGACTGTTAAGGCAGAGGTGCTCAAGGATAAGAAGGCTGAGATGATTGAGGCTAAGTTGAATGGTGTTAAGAACATCGCAGCTGCTAAGGCTAAGGGTGGTAAGGTTTCTTCTGTAAACCAGATTACTTTTGCTGCTCCTGTATTCATCGCAGCTACTGGCGCTAGCGAGCCAGCTCTCTCTGGTGCTGTTGCAGGTACTAAGAAGGGTGCTTTCTCTGCTCATGCAGTGAAGGGTAACGCTGGTGTTTATCTCTTCCAGGTTACTAACAAGACTAACCGTCCTGTTAAGTTCGATGACAAGACATACGAGCAGAAGTGCCGCCAGAAGGCTATGCAGTATGCAGGTAACTTCATGAACGAGCTTTATCTGAACGCTCATGTAGTAGATAACCGCTACTTGTTCTTCTAATTCAGACTAGTAAATTCATTCCAATAAAAAAAGGTGTATTGCTCTTGGCAATACACCTTTTTTATTTATTGGGATATCTTTTATTGTATCTACAAGAATATCTTTTGGAGAAGCATTTTATCCGCGGCTCCACCAATGTTTCTTTTTGGGAGCTTCCTGCTGTTCGCCGAACTTCTGTTTCAGTACTCTGCGATAACTGGTATGGTTGGTGATAATCTGATAAATCTCCCCCCAATCAGGCAAACCGCCGATACCTCGGTCGTCAATGAACCAGTCGGCTTTGAGCTTGCGGGAGAAGTGGTTATTGTTCTCCAGACTCTCTTCAGGATAATCCTTGTTTACAGCCCAGAATTCAACTCCTCTTTCTCTACACCATTCTACTGCCTCGTCCAGGAGCTTTCCTTCGCGTACGCTCCATAGAATAAGCTTGTGGTGGTCTCTAATCAACATCTTTAATGTTTCTGTTGCGAAAGGTAGCTCTGTACCAATCTTCGGGTACTCGTGGGTTACGATTGTACCATCAAAATCTACTGCAATTGTTGCCATATAGTCTTAATGTTTTTAAAATCTAAAAGAGTCTTCCTATCTGGATAGAAAGACTCTTTTCTTTGTTGTATGTATGTTCTTGATTACTTCTTGATACTGTTGTCGTTGGCATTGCCATAGTGGCTGTTGCTATAGTTGCCATAGCTGCCATACTGGCCGTAAGTTCCATATTTGCCATATTTGCCATATGATCCATAAGAACCATAGTTGCCATATTTACCATATTTGCCGTACTTACCGACACCATAATAGAAGCTGTGCTTCTTCTTAGAGAGGTCGACGCCATTGAGTACTAAGCACATGTTAGGCAATTTATTCTCGGCTTTCAAACCATTGATCATGCCGAAACTAGCCTTTGGAGTATAATCTGCGCGGCAGACGTATACACAGAGATTAGCCAGACGTCCAAGCTGCAAACTGTCGTTTACAAGACCTACAGGAGCCGTATCGAGGATAACATAGTCGTAATGTTCCTTCAACTGACTGATAATGTCGTCAAGGCTTGCTCTGGTTACTAACTCTCCTGGGTTAGGAGGAACAGGACCAGCCATAAGGAGGTCGAGTTTACTGTTGATACCCGAAGAGAGAATCTGTTTCTGAATGTCATCCCATGTATTATGGTCGTGTATAATCAGATTGGTGATACCATTATGGTGGTTGTCAATCTCGAAGAGCTCTGCCAGACGTGGCTTGCGGATATCCAGACCTACCATGATAACCTTCTTGCCCAGCAAGGCGAGCGAGATACCGATATTGGATGCCACGAATGTTTTACCTTCACCTGATGTAGAAGAGGTAAACATCATCACCTTCTCACCTTCTTTCAGCATAAACTGAATATTGGTACGCAGGCCACGGAAAATCTCCTCCATCAGGTTGTTTACATTCTGGTGAACCACAATGTCAGCCTTTCCTTCCTTCTTGGCAGCGTCGCTTGCCACAGGAATATCGGCAATGACAGGTATCTGAGTGAGTTTCATCACGTCTTCATGTCCCTCAATCTTGTACTTGAAGAATTCTCTCAGGAAGAGGATGCCGGCAGGGATTGCAATACCCAGTACCAGTGCTATCAGCATAATGATAGGATTCTTAGGACTAACCTTTCCTTCCAATGAAGGAGCATCGATAACCTTACCCTTGTCTGCCGTTGCTGCTAGCGAAATGGAGTTTTCCTCACGTTTCTGAAGAAGCATCAGGTAAAGACCAGATTTTACTTCCTGCTGGCGACCAATCTGTGTAAGAACTCGCTCTTGTTCTGGCGAGTTACCTATCTGGCTGGCATACATGGCAGCTTGTTTGGCAATGCTGTTACGCTGGATTTCCATACCAAGCTTAGCCTGGCGCATGGCGCGCTTGATAGATTTTGTAAGGTCATCCAACTGGGCTGATAATGGTGTGACGGTTGGAGAATTCTCACTGGCAGAATGCAACATCTGGTTGCGGTTCAGAGCTATCTTGTTGTATTCGTTAATCAACTCTGTTGAACTTTCATCAGTCAGACCTACGTTTGATGGGATAGGCTGATATCTGTTGCCAGGTTCGTTCATGTATTTGCCAAGCTCATTCAGAAGTTCAACCTGTGTGTTAGCCTCCTGGAGTTTCTGGGCGTATGTGTCTGAGTTAGCGATGGCAGCTGTTGCGTTGAGCTTCATCTCTACAACATTGTTACGCTTCTTGTAGCTTTCGAGCTGGCCTTCTGTATTGCCCAGTTCGTTGTTGATCTTCTCCAGACGCTGGTTGATGAACTGTTCTGTGCGGAAAGAAATTTCATTCTTGTCCTCGTTGGCCTGGCGGTTATAAACATTTACCAGAGTTCTCAGATAGTCGATACTGCGCTGAGGATCTTCATCTTTCATCACCAGTTCGGCTATGGTTGTGGTCTTTGAAGTTTGGCTGACAGTCAGTGCTTTTGTATAGCCCTTAGCCGCCATTTCTGGTGACACGATAATCACCTTCAGGCTCTCACCGTCTTTTAATGCGTATTTGCCGTTCTGAGTGAAGTGGAGGGTTCCTACACGTGTATTGATGCTTGCTGGCAGACCAGCTAAAGTCTTTTCAATCTTTACAGGATCCTTCTGATAGGAGAAGGCATCTACAGGTATGTAGTATGAACCTGTAACCTGATACTGGCTGCCAGTTTTCTCTATAAGAAGCTTGATAGGAGCATTCAGTTTCTTGAGATGAGCCAGGTCTAAGTCAACGCTGACCTCCTGCTCTTTGTAGACTAACTGATCCCTGAAGGTTCCTTTATGGTAATAGTTCACGTAGCATTTCATGTCTACTACAGCCTGGTTAGCCAAGTCTTGAGCCGAAAGAATTTCAATCTCATTGTCTATACCGTTTGAGTTTGAAATAAAACCGAGGTTTGCAGCATTCTGAATCATGCTGTTACCCATTCCTCTGTTCTTTCTCTGGTCGTCATCCTTTATCAGTACCTTGGCGGTTGCCTGGTATTGCGGTCTTGCATGGCGTATGTAGAGATATCCCAATCCCAAACATACAATGAGTGATAGAACGAACCATTTCCAGTTGAGGATAAGAGTAGAATAAATCAGCTGGAAGTCAATAGATGACTTTTCTTCCTGCTCTTGATCACGTCCTAAATCAAAGTTCTTTGTTTCTTCCATTATTTTATATTCTATTGTGTTTACACCTTTTTATATTTGTATAAGATAAATGATAGAATCTGTGCTATCTGCTTGCCGCTAGTTCTTTCAGATACTGTCCATACCCGTTTTTGAGCATCGGTTGGGCAAGTTTCAGCAACTGTTCTTTGTCAATCCATCCTTGTTTGAATGCGATTTCTTCCAGACATGCCACTTTCAGACCCTGTCTCTTTTCGATGACTTCTATAAAGGTGCTGGCTTCCGAAAGGCTATCGTGGGTACCGGTGTCAAGCCAGGCGAAACCGCGCTGTAAGGTTCTTACCTTCAGAGCCTTTTCTGTCAGATAGTGCTGGTTTACTGTTGTTATTTCCAACTCACCTCTTGCGCTAGGCTTGATGTTCTTAGCCACATGCACCACGCTGTTTGGATAGAAATAGAGTCCTACAACCGCATAGTTGCTCTTAGGCATATCCGGTTTTTCTTCTATGCTCAGGCAGTTGCCGTTTTCATCAAACTCTGCCACACCATATCTTTCCGGATCGTTGACATAATAGCCAAATACGCTTGCCAGTCCTTCTTCTGCAGCTTTTACGCTTTCCTTGAGTAAACCCGTAAAACCGGCTCCATAGAAAATGTTGTCACCCAAAACCAGACAGGCTGTATCATTACCGATAAACTTCTCACCAATGATGAAGGCTTGAGCCAGACCGTCGGGTGATGGCTGTTCTGCATATTCGAAGTGTACACCCAATTCGCTGCCGTCGCCTAACAGACGTTTGAAACCAGGCAAGTCGAATGGGGTAGATATAATCAAAATCTCCTTGATTCCTGCCAACATTAGCACGGAAACAGGGTAGTATATCATTGGCTTATCAAAAATTGGTATCAATTGCTTACTGATACCTTTGGTAATAGGGTAAAGTCTTGTACCCGAACCTCCCGCTAATACGATTCCTTTCATATCTTCTCTATTTCTAATATAATGAAGTTGGATAGTCTTAATCTTAAAAACGCGGCAAAGTTACTAAAAAAAGTTGAATGCGTGAAATCATAAGCCATAAAAATGCATTTTTTGATAAAAAAAACACCGTTTTAGATAAAAAACATCGCTTTGATTTGGGTATTTACTGATTTTATTGTATTTTTGCAGAACAATTTAAATAGATATAGAAAATAAAATAATAAAGGAATGGGAATTTTTGCAAAACTATTCGGTCGTAAAGACGACGATAAAAAGGTAGGTGGAATGGAAGATTACATGACCTTGGTCCGTGTATACTTTCAGGCTGCACTTGCTTCTCAGTTAGGTATCACCAATTTGGCCATGTTGCCAGACTTGCGTGTCTTCAAGACAAGTCTGCATGTTCCGACGGTCAACAATCGTCTGGGTATTGGTGAAAAGGCACAGGTGAAGAAAATGATGAAGAATATCTATGATACGGATGATGCCTTCTTCAAGGAAATAGATTCCAGTATCCGTAAGAACTGCCACAAACTGCAGGATGTAAACGTATATCTCATCCAGTTCCAAAACTTTACGCAGGATCTGATGATGCTGATGGGCAATCTGATGAAGTTTAAACTCCGTTTGCCTAGCTTCATGAAGAATTCGCTATATAAGATGACTGCTAAAACTGTAGAAGATATCTTTACCAAGAACGATTTCTCTGATGCCAGTGTGCTGAAAACCGTGCTTCAGTTGCGCCAGTTCAACAAGCGCTTGGCATTCAGCCAGCAATGGGTAACCGACTTTACCTTCCAGGTATTGATGCTTGCCAAAAAAGAGCCACGTCCATCAGATGAAGACGTAGAAAAGGCGAAGCAGAAGATGGGAAAGTAACAAATGTTGCGCCCAAAATAAAAAAAACTAGCAGAATATTTGTTTTATTCAAATAATTCTCTTAAATTTGTAGCCAAAAATAATAGTCATGAGTGCAAATGAGAAAACAATTAATACGTTTGCCACAAGAGTAAGGCAGATGATTCTCAAGTTTGACGAGGTCAAGCAGGAGAATGCTGAACTCTATGCGATGGTGGATGAGCGCGATGCCAAAATCAAGGCATTGGAGGAAAAGTTGGCTCAAGCGCAGAGTGATTACGACAGCTTGAAGATGGCGAAGATGATGACGATTTCTGACAATGATATGGAAGCTACTCAGAAGCGCATCGCCAAGCTCATAAGAGATGTCAATAAGTGTATCACACTATTGGGTGAAAAGTAAAAATCGGAACGATGGCAGAACAAGAACAAGATAAATTACTCATACGATTACACGTCTATGATACAGATCTTTCGGTAAGAATACCTAGGGAAGACGAGGAGTATTATCGTAAATCAGCTAAGCTGATAGATGATATTGTAAACTCATATACCAAGATTTTCAAAGGCAGAAAGAGCGATAAGGAAATCCTGTATATGGCGCTCATTGATGTGGCATTGAGATATGAGAAGGAATCGGATCGGAATGATACGAAACCTTATGATGATATTCTTGAGAAGCTTACCTCCGAGATTGAAGACGCTTTGAAATAAGAATATTAATAAACATATATATAATATAATGATAGTAACTATTATAGCAGCCTTGGTGGCGCTTGTTATCGGCGGTGCTGCTGGGTATTTCATTTTCCGTTATGTCATTAAGGGAAAATATAATGAAATGATAGAAGCTGCCAACAAAGAGGCAGAAGTAGTAAAAGAGAAGAAGCTTTTGGAAGTGAAGGAGAAATTCCTCAACAAGAAGGCGGAACTCGAAAAAGAAGTGCAGCAGCGTAATTCTCGCATCCAGCAGAATGAGAATAAGCTGAAACAGCGCGAGATTTCTCTCAATCAGCGTCAGGAAGACCTCGGTCGACGCAAGATGGAGATTGATCAGTATCAGCAGCGTGTTGACAACGAGAAGAAACTCTTGTCTGTCAAGCAGCAGGAACTTGATAAGATGCAGAAACAGGAGCAGGCTAAACTGGAAGAACTTTCTGGTCTGAGTGCTGAAGAGGCTAAGCAGAGATTGATTGAGAGTCTGAAAGATCAGGCTAAACTCGATGCTGCAAGCTATGTGAACGAAATTATGGATGATGCCAAACTCAATGCTAACCAGCAGGCTAAGAAGATTGTGATTCAGACAATCCAGCGTGTTGCTACTGAAACAGCTATTGAGAACTCTGTTAGCGTTTTCCATATTGATAATGATGAGGTGAAGGGACGTATTATCGGTCGTGAAGGCCGTAACATCCGTGCCTTGGAAGCTGCAACTGGTGTAGAAATCGTAGTGGATGATACTCCAGAGGCAATTGTTATCTCAGCCTTCGACCCTGTTCGTCGTGAGGTTTGCCGTCTGGCTCTCCATCAGTTGGTTGCTGACGGCCGTATCCACCCAGCCCGTATTGAGGAGGTGGTAGCCAAGGTGAAGAAGCAGTTGGATAATGAAATTATCGAAACTGGTAAGCGTACAGCTATCGACCTCGGTATTCATGGTCTGCACCCAGAGTTGATTCGTATCATCGGTAAGATGAAGTACCGTTCTTCTTATGGTCAGAACCTCTTGCAGCATGCCCGTGAAACAGCTAATCTCTGTGCGGTTATGGCTTCTGAATTGGGATTGAATCCTAAGAAGGCTAAGCGTGCCGGTCTCTTGCACGATATTGGTAAGGTGCCTGATGAGGAGAGCGAATTGCCACACGCATTGTATGGTGCCAAGATTGCTGAGAAGTATAAGGAAAAACCTGATATCTGCAATGCCATCGGTGCTCACCATGATGAGATGGAGATGAACACATTGTTGGCGCCTATCGTACAGGTTTGTGATGCTATCTCTGGTGCCCGTCCTGGTGCCCGTCGTGAGATTGTAGAGGCTTATATCAAGCGTTTGAATGATCTCGAAGCTATCGCAATGAGTTATCCTGGTGTAACCAAGACTTACGCTATCCAGGCGGGTCGTGAGCTCCGTGTCATCGTTGGTGCGGATAAGATGAACGATGAAGAGAGTATCAAGCTTTCTGATGAAATCGCAACCAAGATTCAGAATGAGATGACTTATCCTGGTCAGGTTAAGATTACTGTAATTCGTGAAACCCGAAGCGTAGCTTACGCTAAGTAAGATAGAATTATATTTGAAGTTTAAATTGTCGTTTCTCTTCTGCAAGGTAGAGAGATGTATCTTGATAAAGCCGTACTCTGTTTATAGGGTGCGGCTTTTCTTTTCCCTTTTCAGAATATGATGAAAGCAGAACAGAAAGTATTAAAGCGATTCAATAAAGGATGTGTCGATTACCGGCTTTTGGAAGATGGTGACCATATTCTTATAGCCTTGAGTGGTGGAAAGGATTCCCTGGAACTGGTCCGTTTGCTGGCTCAGCGTGCCCGTATCTATAAACCTCATATCGAAGTGGAGGCGGCTCATATCATCATGGATAACATTCCTTACGAGACCGACCGCTCTTATCTGCAGGATTTCTGTGCAGAGAATGGCATCAAGCTCCATATCCTTCATAGTTCGTTTGATGAATCCACCGATCCCCGTAAGACCCGTTGCTTCCTCTGTGCCTGGAACCGACGTAAGACGCTCTTCGAGTTTGCGGTAAATAATGGTTTTAACAAGATAGCCTTGGGCCATCATATGGATGATATCCTCGTTACCCTGCTGATGAATATCACCTTTGAGGGTTCTCATTCCACCATGCAGCCCAGTCTTCCTTTAAAACATTATCCGCTCACCATTATCCGCCCCCTTTGTCTGGTGCATGAGGCGGATATCCGTAAGGTGGCAGAAGAGTCGCATTTCACTAAGCAGAAGGCGTTGTGTCCTTACGAAGAGACTACCCGCCGTTCGGATATGCAAGCCGTCTTCCAGCAGTTGGAGCAGTTGAACCCCGAAGCCCGCTACAGTCTTTGGCGCTCCGTTTTTATGGTATAAAATATAGTAGAAAAAGCAATAAAAAACGAAAGTAGTTTCATGGGCGCATGAAACTACTTTCGTTAGTCAATGTAATAGGCTTCATTTGCCATCGAAGCCTATTGTATTTGTTCCTGGGGTAGATCTAGTAAATGGCAGTTACTAATTTTGGGGAGCTGCCCAGAAACGTGAAGCATCTGTTGTCTGTACTGAATGGTCGGGAAGTTCAAAATCTTTGAATCCAGAAGGAACAAGCACGATATGGCGATTATTGTTTCGATAAGCACGATTCCCAGAATGCTCCAGCCAACCAACTTGATTTTTTTCTTTTTTTATTCTATTAGTTATTTCATTTTTTCTATCTGTTCCTGGGTTAGACCGGAATACTTCTTGATTAGATTGATGTCAACACCATCGGCAAGCATGTTCTTAGCAATTTCCAAGGCTTTCTCATTCTTACCTTCTTGCTTCGCCGTATCAATAGAGTTTTTGATATCACGATATGTCATCTTACTTGCCTCCTACGTGCTCTGGATTCAGATATGACACGTCCTTCACAACCTGTCGGCCATTAAACAAGCTGTTGAGGAAGCAAATCAGTAAATTCTTGTTCATTGCCGTTCCAAATATTCGCTTGAAACCGAAGTCGGTCAGCAAGCTGATGTATGTTTCTTATACCTGTTTCATACGTCATTCTTTTTAAATCTTATGCAAAGATTTTGCCAGCGAGTGCAATGAAAGCTTGCTTTCAAATTGCCGAGTGCCGCAAATCTTATGCAAAGATACGCTGAATATTTGTAACCTCCAAATTTTAAGGCAGTTTTTTCTCATAATCGTCTTGTTTCACATATATATTAAGGTAATTTCGTAGCGTTGGATATGCCCTTTCCTCCGTTAGGCGTTCCGGCGGATTTACAATCCGCCGCTAATAAATGTCCTAACCTCTTTATGCTCTGGGGATATGTTATCCCCAGCAACCAGGATGTAGTCTGCAATGTTCATTCTTGCTTCTTATTTCATTTCATCCGAGTTGAGTATGGTGATGGTCTTGCCCTCAATCCTGATGGCACCCTTCTCCTCGAATTCGGAGAGGCAGCGGAGGAGCGAGAACTTCTGGATACCGAAGATATCCGCCATTTCCTGGCGGCTGACATCCAGTCGGATGGTTCTGCTCTGCTGTTCGGTAGCCATCTTGATGAGGTATTGCGCCACCTTCTCCTTGACGGAGAAAAGGGAGAGCATGCGCATTTTCTGCGAAAGGAAGATATCTATCCTTGACAGGTGCTGGATAAAGTTCCAGCGTATGCGTTCGTCGGTATCTATCAGCAGTTTCAGTTCCGAAGGCCTCATGCGCAGGAGGGTAGTCTTCTTGCTTGTCTCCACGCTTACGGGCATCTCGTTATGATGTGCGAAGATATAGGCAGGGGCTATCAGCATCGATTCTCCCAGCCGCTCTATTTGGGCCTGCTTGCCCGACAATCCCGACATGCGGGCTATCATCTCCCCCTCGACAATGATGTCGGCATATCTGCAGGGCATTCCTGCCAGCACATAGGTTTCCCTGGCAGCAAGCTCCACCATCCTGTAGCTTACCATCGACAGTGCCTCTCTGATTTCCTCTGGAGTAAACCCCTCAAACACTGTGCATTTCTGCAAGGTAACGAATATTGATTCTTTCATACTTTTAAGTTTTATATTCAATAACGCATTTTCCCCCGATTTATTGTTTGCTCCATTTAGAATCTTGAAGGCAGAATCTCCGCACGCCCTATAAGAGTGGAATCTTACTAGCTAAAGTTCTGGTAATAAGCAAGAAAAATACGAAAAAACTTTGGTGTCTTAAAATAAAGTCGTAACTTTGCAGCTGAATATTAATAAATGGAGGAAGAATATGGCAAATTATATCAGATTTGACTGGGCGATGAAGCGCCTGCTTCGCAACAAGGCAAACTATGCCGTGCTGGAAGGCTTTATGTGTTCGCTGCTGAACGAGAAATTCAAGATCAACCGATTCCTGGATAGTGAGAGCAATCAGCAGACCGAGAATGATAAATTCAACAGAGTGGATATCCTGGCAGAAAATGAGAAGGGAGAATTCATCATCTTCGAGATACAGAATACCCGTGAACATACCTATTTCCACCGTATGCTCTATGGAGTTTCCAAGGTCATCACAGACAATATCAGTCTGGGCGATGATTACGACAAAGTGCGCAAGGTATATTCCATCAATATCGTGTATTTCACATTGGGACAGGCTAAGGATTATGTATATCATGGCAAGACGATGTTCCAGGGACTGCATCAGCCGAATGATGTCCTGAAACTCTCCAACCGACAGAGTGAACTCTTCTTCGGTGATGAAATCCCTCAGGGGCGCAAGACTAATCGCGAAGCCGGAGACATATTCCCGGAGTATTATCTGCTCTGCGTGAACAACTTTGATAAGTTGGCGGTGAACAATCTGGATGAATGGATCGAGTTTCTCAAGACCGGCGAGATCAGCGAGGCAGCCCAGGCCCCAGGTTTGGCAGATGCCCGCAAATGCCTGGATATAGATAAGTTGACCGTAGCGGAAAAGAATGATTATGTCCGTCACATGGAGAATCTGCGCTATCAGCGCAGCGTTATCAAGACGGGTTATGATGATGGCTGGCAGAAAGGTCTTGCCGATGGTAGAGAAGAAGGTCGAGAAGAAGGTCGAGAAGAAGGTCGTGCCGAAGGAGCCAAAGATGAGAAGAAGGCCACAGCCTGTCGTCTTCTTGCAATGGGCTTGTCTGCCGAGCAAGTGGCAGCAGCAACCCAGTTGTCATTAGATGAAATAAAGAAATTATAGCTGCTTTTAGCAATAGATAAAGGGAGATTTCGCCAAGAAATCTCCCTTTATTGTTGTATGCTCGGCATGGACGTTGTCTAACGGCTGCAAATTCTCCCTTAACTCTGTAGCTGCAGTTCTTATCCTATATATTTTTTGATGTCCTCTTCTACCGTTCCGTTTCCGGCAATGCCAAAGGTATCTACCAGAACCTTCAGTACGGTTGGTGAACAGAAGGCTGGGAGCGTAGGACCCAGATGGATGTTCTTTATGCCCAGATGCAGCAGGGCAAGAAGTACGATGACTGCCTTCTGCTCGTACCAGGCAATATTGAAGAAGATAGGAAGTTCGTTGATGTCGCTGGCTCCAAAGATCTCCTTCAGCTTCAATGCCACAACCGCCCAGGAATAGGAGTCGTTGCACTGACCGGCATCCAGCACACGAGGAATGCCGTTGATATCGCCCAGATTGAGCTTGTTGTACTTGAACTTGGCACAGCCGCTGGTGAGTATCACTACATCCTGAGGCAGCGCCTTGGCAAACTCCTCGTAGTAGTTGCGACTCTTCATTCTGCCATCGCAGCCACTCATCACCACAAACTTGCGGATGGCTCCGCTCTTCACAGCCTCTACTATCTTGTCTGCCAGGGCAAAGACCTGGGCATGCGCAAAACCGCCGATGATCTCGCCTGTCTCTATCTCCCTAGGTGGCTGGCAGGTCTTGGCAAGCGCAATCACCTCGGAGAAGTCCTTGTGGCCGTCGGCACCCGCCTGGATATGCTTCCAGCCAGGGAAACCGGTAGAGTTGGTGGTGAAGACGCGGTTCCTGTAGCCTGCCGATGGCGATGGCGGTACGATGCAGTTGGTGGTGAAGACTACAGGACCGTTGAAGCTCTCGAATTCCTCCTTCTGTTTCCACCACGCATTGCCGTAGTTGCCCACCAGATGCTTGTACTTCTTGAGCTGCGGATAGTAGTGGGCAGGAAGCATCTCGCCATGGGTATAGACGTCGATGCCCGTGCCTTCGGTCTGGATGAGGAGATCTTCGATATCCTTCAGGTCGTGACCGGAGATGAGGATGCCCGGATTGCTGCCTGTGCCGATGTTCACCCGGGTGAGTTCCGGATTACCGTATGCCTGGGTGTTGGCCTTGTCGAGGAGTGCCATCACATCCACGCCGTACTTTCCTGTTTCGAGCACCACGCCCAGCAGCGTGTTCATATCAGCATCAGGGTTGCTGATGGTGGCGAGAGCACGGCAGATAAAGCTTATAATCTCGCTGTTCTCTTCTCCCAGATGGGCTGCGTGCTCGTAGTATGCTGCCATACCCTTCAGACCGAGCATGGTGAGTTCCTTGAGAGAGCGGATATCTGGATTCTCGTGGCGGAGCACGGATTCACGGGCGCCCTCTGCCTCATAGTCTGTCTTCTCGCCACCCCAGGTTACCTCCTGATAGGCAGGTAGGTGGATATTCATGCTTGCCGCCTTTTCCAGCAGCTGTTTCTTCAGTACGATGCCCTTATCTACCTTTTGCAGGATATCCTGGTCGTTGAAGTTGGCGTTGGTAATGGTGGTGAAGAGTGCATCCGTGAGGAAACGGGTTACCTCTGGTGTCGGCTCTTCGTCTATGCTATGCTGTATGGTTCCTATGCCACGAACCACGCTGAGCAGCAGATCCTGCCACTTGGAAGTTGTAGCCTCCTTACCGCAAACACCCTTGATGGTACAGCCTGTACCCTTAGCTGTTTCCTGACACTGGAAACAGAACATCTTGTTTTCTGCCATATTGCTATAAATTAATGAGTTATTTTAATGTTTTCTTCCAGGCGGCAATCTGCCATTCCTGGTTTCCGGCTGCAAAATTACGGCTTTAAAAATAATCCTACGGTAACAATTGTGACCGTAGGATATTAAAAAAACATAAAAAGAGTGTGGGGGAATGGATTTCTCCCTTCTTGAAGAGCATGATGATTAGATTGATGTCAACACCATCATATATTTATCCTTAAGGGAAAATAAAATTAGCTTTAAGGGAAAATAAATTTTGCCTTAAGACTAAATATATTCTGGCTTCTGACGGGCTATGCATAAGAGTGCATGCCCGTGAGGAAATAGTTCACACCGAAGTAGGTCATGGCGATACTCAGGAAGGCTAGGGTGATGTAGATGTGATACACCAGCGGCTTGCGGAAGACCGGCAGACTCTGCGTATGTACCACCACAGCATAAATCATAAAGGTGATGAGTGCCCATGTTTCCTTGCTATCCCAACTCCAGTAATTACCCCAGCTCACGTTAGCCCAGATAGCTCCGATGAAGATGCCGAACCCCATCGTGGTGAGGGCAGGGTAGAGGAAGAGACGGCTTAAATCCCGCAGTTCGTCGCCATGAGAGCGCATGCAGATGCCCATGATGCCGCAGATGAAAGTCAAGGATAGCAGTGCATAGCTCATCATGATGATGCTGACATGGATGCTGAGTAACGGACTGTTCAATACCGGCATCATCTGTCCGATAGCAGGATCCATCTGGTTGATATGGCTTACAAGAAGGAAGAATCCTGAAATCAGGAAGCCGAATACCATCACGATGCGGATGCGCAACTGCATCAGAATACTGATAAGCATCACGAACCAGGCTACAGTCAGCATACTTTCATATCCGTTAGACATAGGTATGTTGCCGCTGATAATCCATCTCAATGCCAATCCGAAGGTTAATGCAAGGAAGGATACGCCAAGCAAGATAGGCAAAGCGATGTTCAATGCCTTGATTTCTCTCTTCTTCGTCATGCGATAGATGGTGTAGAAGAGGGCAATGAAGCCCAATGTGAGGTTTGCCATGAAGAGAATGGTGGCAAAAGGAAAGGCATTATTGATGCGTTCTGCCTTATACTGTGTAGCTGTTGGCAGCGAATTACCGCTACTAACCTCCTGATATTTCTTCATCTTGACGAAGAACTCGTTTACACGGCGCGTATTGCCTGCCTTTACATCACCATTCAGCAGAGAGAATACATTCTTGATATAGAGCGCATGCTGGTGCTCCACGGCCTGTGGCAACTTATCTACAGGTGAAAACCACGTGGTAGTGCCAGCCTTGATGAATGAATGATCCTTGGTAGCCTTCACATTCTTGGTGAAGGTGTAAGGAAGAACTTTCAATGAGATACCTTCTCGCAACTCCATGATGATTTGTATCTTGCCATCGATATCGGCGGCTTGCTGATGGAACTTGTCCTGCTGCCCATTGTAGTATTCCTGAACATACTGTCCGATGGTATAGCCACCCATTTCACGATTGAAGAAAGTATTGAGCGAAGCATAGTCAGGCAGATTCATCGCTGTTTTCATTTCTCCGCTCTTGATCTTGATGAAAGGCTCGTTTGCCCAAGTATTTCCATAGAATACCCAACCAGAGAGTACCTGTTCTGCAGTCAATCCCAGATAGCTCCTGGCTCCATATATCTTCTTGCAGAAATCGAGGGCAAAGGTCTGTACCGGACAGATGCGGTCGTTGTAGAGAATATGAAGCTCGCCAAACTTCTCTGCAGTTTCCTTTGGCAATACAGCATTTTGGAGATTGCCTGTTGCAGATTCTGCATGCAGTGTCTGTATATTGCCCATGCTGAGGATGAGTGCTGTTATCAAGGCTCCCTTCTTGAGCAAAGGACTCTTCAGTAGTTTGCGATAACCGCCCTTAGGGTCGAAGAGCATCCATACGAGGGAGATGAAGAGCAGTGCATAGCCAGTATAGGTGACTGGTATGCCGTATGGATCGGCATTGATAGCGAGCACGCTTCCCTTGCCGTCTTCATCGTAAGATGACTGATAAAGACGGTAAGACTGGTGGGAATATATGTTGTTCATCGAAACTTCGCCTTCGCTCTTATCATCTCCGTCTATTACGGTGAATTTTGAAGAATAGTCAGCCACGGCGTTGGTTCCATCGTGCATCTTCGCTTCAAACTTCTGCAGGCAGAGCGAGAAAGGGAGTTTCTCTTCCTGCATACCCTGCTCTTCATCCTGAGCCATATAAGTATCTGTAGGCTGACCGATGCGCAGATGAATCATGCCCCGTTTAGCTGATATATGTGTGAGCAATGCCCCGGCAAGGATGATGATGAAGGAGAGATGGAGTGCCAATGTAGAAGCGCACTTCACTTTTCTTTTTATGATGTAGAAAGCACCGAGGGCAGCAAGTACTGCCCAGATAAGAATGAACCACCATGCCCCATAGTAGTGGGCATGGGCATAATCCGTGCCCTGGCTTTTCTCCACGATGGTGGCGGCTGCCATGCATACGAGCACAAGGATGTAAAGAATGAATATAATCTTTTTAACCATACTTAGTTAGAATCTTGATAGAATTTCCGCTGCAAAATTACGATATTATTCGGAGACGAGCAAGATTTTATATGTATATTTAGAGGTTCTGATAAAAAAAGCTGCCAAATGCTTTTGATAGCCTGGCAGCTTTTCTTATTTTTGTTTCTTCATATAAAGACTTAGATAGCATTGATGAATGCCACTACAGCATCACGCTCTTCCTTGGTTGCATTGTAGAAGTTGAGTGCTGGTTTGTATGCATCGCTGCGCTTATCATAGCAGTGCCACATGATAGCCTCTACTACGTTGCGGGCACGACAGTCGTGCAAACGGTCGCTGCTACCAGTTAGCATGCTTGACAAGCCACGACCCCAAAGTGGAGTAGTGCGGCACCATCCTGTACGGATGTCGTTAGCCATGAACAGACGGTGCTGTACCAAGTCGGTGTATGGATAAATAGTCTGGTTTGGATACTTTGGTAACATAGTGTTAGGATCCTGACCTATGCTCTTGGCGTAAGCCTTGATAGCATTATCTACCCAATAGTTGTCAGCACCTGTTTTCCATGATGGCTTGTGGCAATGAGTGCATCCCCACTGAGTGAAGAGCTTCTTACCTTCCTGAACCTGTGCGTTGTCGAGGTTACGGGCAGCAGGAACAGCTAGACCACGGTGCCATACCATGAAGTCATAGTAATCCTTGTTGTTCATCTCTTCCTCGCCATTGTAAGGAGCACCCTTGAGGAGGTACTTCTCAAAGGCATTTTCTTTGCCATCTTTAGGTGCTTTGTTACAGCTCAGAATCTCGTTTACTCTCTCCTTGATACCTTCGTCAGTTCCATCTGCATAGTATGGGTGGAGTACAGAAGACTTGTCAGCACCATGCTTCTTGATATAGCTAATTACTTCTGGGTCTTCGCTCTGATACTTTGCCCAGGCTGGAGTGGTATAGAGGTAATGACGATCGGAACGTGTTACGTTGGTAATGTTCCAGATGGCGTTAGCACCTGGACCATCCTGCAGGGAGGCACGGGTCATGGCATAGGTAAACTTCTTCACCTTCTTGGTTCCATCTGCCAAAGTGTACCAGGCACTTGAAGCCCAATCGTTAGCAGTCTTGTCCCACATGGCAGGGTTCAGCTTTACCCCGTATTTCGCCTCATCCTGATAAACCTTCTTCATATCATCCTGGTCGATGGCATCAAGCAAGCCTGTACCATAGATACCGATGGTTGATTCCAAACGTACTTCATAGTTGTCTGGCTTAGGATTGGTATTGAATGCAGACTGAGGGATAGTAACCTCTGGATACTGCAAAGCAAAAGCCTCGCCATCCTTAGGGAACTTCATAGCCAAACCGCTAGGCATGGTTGTAACCTCATTCCACTGAATGTTGATTTGCTTCTCGTCGATAGGAGCAGAGAATGGAGTCATTGCCTTGGTCTGTGGCATACCTGTAACCTCAGATATGTAGCTGTTTGCTGCGTAAGGCTTTCCGTCAGCGGTAGTACCTGCTGTAGGGTGATAAACTACGAGCAGATAGCCGTTACCAAACTGGTCTGCCTGATACTGGTTCTGGAATTTACCATGACCATAGTTAGGATGGCAGTGAATACAGCTGCTGCGAACCCAAGCTGGGCCAAGACCCTTACGTGGAGCCTCTGTGATGGTGTAAAGGTGCTCGAAGAAATCCTCACCTTTGTTGAAACTGTTTGACAATCCCTGGTTGGTGGTAGCTGGAGTTTCTGCCGAATAGCTCATGCCTTCGTCTGTACCAAGTTCACCACCTGGATACCATTCTGAGGCCTCAAAAACATCGTTTGCCTTACCAAACTGAGAGTCACCATTTAACTTGTCATTGTTTACAACACTGTTATCGTCAGAGCAGGATGCCAATGGCAATACGAGCAAGCCGAGCAATAACATTTTGCTAATTCTTTGATAAACCATAATGTTATTCTGTTTTATAATGTTTTATATTCTTGTTTTACGCAGAATAGCATCTCACCAAAAAGCGTATGGTGAGATGCTTCCTGTATGTTTGTTTACCCAAGATTATTTTGGGTTTACTTCGTCAAATTTCTTGCCCCAAACGGTACTTACATACTTAACGAATGGGTAAGGCATACCACCAATCTTGCTGATAGCATTAGCGATAGCTGTCTCTACACGCTGACCTTCTGCAGATGCATTATCCTTGAAGAACTGATGGAAGCTATACTTAGCATTTGAGCTTGTACCATTAGTTCCACCATACCACAAGTTCTCGATAGAACGGATGTTGTTCTGGAAGTCGGTGATAGAGTTGTAGCTATATGGAGACTCTACGTAGCTGATATCACCATTCTGGAATGGGTTGGCAATCTTGGCTGTACCTACCTCGTTAGAGATAGCAAAGCAAGAACCTTCCTCCATAGAGAGAAGCTGCTGGACGGCTCTCTTCAAAGAAGGGAACTTACTAACAGAAATGTTACCTGCATTCTTCATGTTGGCAGCGTATGACTGACCCTTGTCTGTCTGGTACTCAAGACCTGCTGCCTTTACTGCTGCGAGGCGAGATGCGTTAGGATTCTCAGACCATGCTACCTCCAGCTCATATACGCGGTTTACCAAGTCCTCGATAACTGCCTCGGCATACTTCAATTCCTCAGAACCCTTTACATCTGTAAAGCCATTGTATGTATCGTTACCCTTGAACTCTGCAACCTTACGTGGCTGTCCATCACGGAAGAGGATAAACTCAAGTGCATGGAAACCAAGGATAGAAGCATCCTCAATCGCAGCATCACTAAACTTACCTGTAGCAAAGTAGCTGTGGAGGAGTGTACGGTTCAATGGCCATGAGTCGATGTGTGGGTCAATATCGAAGTCTGATGCTGCACCACCGAGGAAAGCCTCGCTCTTCTCCCACAATGCACGTGCGTCCTTGAAAGCTGCGCAGGCATTGTTGATGTTCTCCTGAGTCAGGTTGTTGGTATCTACACTCTTAGGAAGAGCTGTATGCAACTTCTCTACAGCGTCACCCAATGACTTGTAGGTTGGCTGGATGGTATTATCTACAGCATTAGCACATACATTCTTCAGGTATGTTTCCTGATCTGCGCTCAAATTTGCGTTGTCTACTTTGCTGTAGGCTGCACGGAGGGCATTGCAAAGTTCTTCGCAGGCATCCATGGCATCCTGACCATACTCCTTGTTTGTAAAGTCATTGTTTTTCTCTACAGGATCATCATCGCTGCTGCATGATGTGAAACCTAATGGCAACATGAAAGCTGCCATGAGCATTACTGCACTTTTAAAAACCTTTTTCATTTTTTATATAAATATTTTGTTACTGATATGTTTGTTTCAATCACTTTATATTAAGTTCTTCTGTGAGAATCTTTAGAGAAACCATCCTTCATAAGCCACACCGATGTTGATGGCTGGCTCATTGTTGTACTGGCTCTTCAGGAAGCGATGTGAATATTCTGCCTTTACTACAATCTGTTTCACAGGATAGTAATTGATACCAAATGCCATACGCTGTACGTTTGTGTAGTCGTATGATGTATTTTTGGTCTTGGAAGCGTATGGATTATAGTGCTCATAACGGCCAAAGAGATACAGTTTCTGGTTGTCCTGACGGAGTTTCTCAATTTGTGAGAAGATATTATATCCTGCCTCGATACCATAGGCAAAAGCATTCTTGCTGACGAATGCTGAGTGGTGGAACGGAGAGAGACCATTCAGACGGTTGGTGAAGTACTTCAGCTGTTTTGCATCACTCAGGTAACCATAGTCTGCCTGACCGCGTACAATCCAGTTATAATTATTGTATGTGAAGTCGATGGCTCCGATAGCTACCACACCTTTGTACTTAGATTCTGCTCCATCCTTGTTGTTTGGATAAGAGTTGCCGATGGCATGACCATAGTATCCGCTCAGACCGATGCGTAAGCCCTTGATGCAGTAGTTGTCGATACGGAGGGCTGTACCATATTTTGTTGCAATTTCACCTTCGGTAGGAGTGCCTGGTCCCTTTTTGATCCAACCTGTATTGGTAAAGTTGTCTGAGTTCAGGCCTGCCAGGAATTGCAATTCATATCTCCAACCCTTGGTACGTCCCCAAAAACTGACACCTGTCTGATGCCAGGTGCTTGGAAGAATCGTATTCTCACCTTCAGGACGATAAACAGTGAAGAAATTCAATGGCTCATGGTAAGCGTTGTTCAAACCTACAGGCACTACAATGTGACCAGCCTTGATGTTAGCCCAATGACCGAATGACTTCTGAATCCAGAACTGTTCGAGTTCGACTTCACCGCCTTTTTCAACTTCCTGTTCCCATTCGCCACCTTCTTCGTCTTCTTTCTCATAGGCCATTCCTACGCCACCATGCTCAAACTCAATCTCGGTACCCATAGTCCAACCCTTTCCGAAGTCGTAACCCAGGTAAATTACTGCATGAGGAATGTCGAAACGACCATGGCTAGGGTCATTCTTGTGCTCGTCAGCCAAACTGTAACGGCTTACGTGGTCGCTATAGAAGTTGCGGCTCATGGCAACCTCGCCATAACCACCCACGCTGAGGCGCTTGCCGTTTACATGCTGCATCACGCTGTCAGCAGCCACAGTTTGTGCACTTGCCGTTGCCAAACCGGCAACGAGGGCAGCTGACATCAATCCAATTCTTAAATTGTTCATCTTTAATATTTTGAAATTATTGTTATCGTACTATCCTTAGTATAATAAAGAAAAGAGCGCGGATGTCTGCTTGTGGTCTCGATACTTTAGAGGCCTAGTATCTCCTTAAAGCCATGAGGCATGATAAGGAATTACGCAGCTCTGCCGCTCGGGAGTGGCAATCATCACCGCGCTCTTTCTCGATTTCGGGTGCAAAGTTACAGAGTTTTAAAATATCTTGCAATACCTAAAAATCGGTAAACTGTCGCATCCCCATTTTTAGGTATTGCGAGTTTCGAAACTTTTTTGTATATTTGCAACCGAAATAGAAACATTATGAATGTTCTTGATACAAGGATGTTTTCATTTAAGGATAAAGAAAGATGAAAAATCAGAAGATGTATGAAGCTGATGACAAGATGATCAGCATCATTAGAGACAATTATAACATTTTACAGAGCCTCGGCAGCTTCGGTATCAACCTGGGCTTTGGTGATAAAACTGTGTGCGAAGTTTGCGAAGAACAGCAGGTGGATACCTATACTTTCCTGTCCGTGGTTAACTTGACGATTAATGGTTACAAGGAGTATGACGATGCTGACCGCCTGTCGCTGCCGACCCTATTGCATTATCTCAAAGCATCGCATGCCTATTACATAGATTTCCAGTTGCCGTTTATCCGTAAGGAACTGGTTGAAGCGCTGGATGAAAAGGATAATCTGGCGCGCCTTATCCTCAAGCTTTATGATGACTATGCCCATAGCATCACCAATCACATGAAGTATGAGGAAAGAATGGTATTCCCTTATGTTCAGGCACTTATAGATGGTAATGCCAATGCAAACTTTGATATAGAAACCTTCTCGAAGCACCATGCTCAGGTAGATTTGAAGTTAAAGGAACTCAAGAGTATCATTATCAAGTATTTGCCTTCTGATGGCTTGCATAATAATCAGCTCAGCGCCACTCTTTATGATATATATAATAATGAGGAATGGCTGAAACATCATTCTGAGGTTGAGGAAGAAATCTTTATTCCGGCAGTAAGAAATGCAGAGCGTAAACTGAAGCAGAACGATGTGAGTGCCAAGATTTCGAGCATGATTAATCAGACTCCGATGAGCGATGAACAGTTGAGCGACCGTGAGAAAGATGTGATTGTTGCTTTGGTTCAGGGAATGACCAACAAGGAGATTGCTGACCACCTGTTTATCTCTATCAATACGGTCATTACGCACCGCAGAAATATCGCCCGAAAGCTTCAGATTCACTCTCCTGCAGGTCTTACAATTTATGCCATCGTGAACAATCTGGTTGATATTTCTACTGTAAAGCTGTAGTTTATCTGTGGAATATCAGTTTAAATAATGTTATTTTTCCTAAAATGATAGCGCCTTCCTCTCACATGAGGTGAAGGCGCTATCATTATATTTAGGTATGTGATGATTCTGCATCACTATTTATGGTGAAGGTTAGATCATATTGATGTCAACAAAACCATGCATCACAGCATAAATGGTGAGTGAAGACACACTTTTTAATCCCAGTTTTTCCTGTATATTCTTGCGATGGGTAATCACAGTAGTCAGTCCGATACAGAGTTGGTCGGCTATCTCTTTGTTGATTTTCCCTTGTGCTACCAGAGATAATACCTCTATTTCTCTATCCGACAGAACTTTTTCCTGAGTGACAGGGGGCATGGCAGGGATATGTTCGCCATGAGGATGACCGGAATGCTGCAGGTTGAGAAGCTCTTTTATCAGGTATCCTTCTGGTATATTGACGCAGAGACAATGAAATTCTGCAAGTTGCGAATTGGGATCGTTGCTGGGTGTCAGAACGATCACGTGGCGGTTCCTGTTGCCCTGTGTGAAGAAGTAACGGTGTTCCAGTACAATGTGCATAGATACAAAGCTATGAACAAAGTGGTCTGGATTGTTTGCCTCGTACTGACGGAACGAACCGAAGGTCGAGATTTTCATCATGGGCATCACCGACTCAAGCAGTTGTCTGAGTCCCATTGCGGCGAGTGTATTGCTCTCTACTATTGCCATTTCCAGCATCTGTTTGCCAGCCATGGCTTTCATCATTTCTTCATTCATCTCTGTTTATTTTATTTCTGCTAGTGAAAGTTGGGTTATACTTATATCTTGTTTTTACAAGAATGGAGTGAGTACCTTTGCGGCAAACCATCCTTTGAATCTTTGCCAGCCCGTACGCCACTCTCTCCAGTTCTTCTCATTGAGTAAGAAACTGTCTTTCTTTTCTCCATCAAAAAGCTGTACCAGTTGTTGGGTAGTGCAAGAATCCACAATCACTGCATTCTCTTCATAGTCCCAGCGCAGGCTTCGGGCATTGAGATTGGCACTGCCCACGGTACAGAACTTGCCGTCTACCATGATAATCTTGGTATGGTGGAAACCCCGTGTGTACATCCAAACATTGCATCCTGCCTTCATCAGTTTGTGGGCATTATAGAAACCACAGTCAGGAGTCAGAGGAATGTCGCTCTTGGTAGAGAGCATGATTTCTACCTTTACTCCTCTTTTCACAGCATTCTTCAATGCCTTTTTGAGCTTATGACTCAAGGTGAAGTAGGGGCTGATAATCTTGATGCTGTCCTGTGCATCATTGATGGCATTCACATAGAAATATCGGATGATATCCTTTGTAATATGCGGTTCGCGGTTGATGATGCCGACCATCTTTCTGTAGGCTGTAGCTGTCGTATCCGGCTTGAGATTCTCTACCAGATAATCCTTCTTCTTATATCTCCAGAACTCAGTGCTGTGCACATTCTGTCCGCTCACCTTATTCCACATTTTGAGGAATATCTTCTGCAGGGTATTCACCTCGCTTCCGTCGATGCGGCAGTGCATATCGTGCCATTCTCCTACAACCTTCGTACCTTTTATATAATAGTCGGCAACGTTCATACCGCCTGTGTAGGCAATCTGTCCGTCAATGATTACGATTTTACGGTGATCACGGTTGAAGATTGCATGTACCCATGGAAACTTCAGGGGCTTGTATTCATAAATCTCTATGCCGTTGGCACGGATTTTCTTGAGATGTCTCTTTCGCAGAGGCTTATTGTTGGAAGAGTTTCCGAAACCATCATATAAGGCTCTCACCTTCACACCCTCCTTGACTTTCTGAGCTAGCAGGTCGAAGAGAAGGGAGGCGATGCTGTCGTTGCGAAAGTTGAAGTATTCCAGGTGTACACTATGTTTAGCCTGTCGGATTGCCTGGAACATATCATCAAACTTTTCCTGACCGTTCATCAGTAGGGTTACTGAATTATCGTGAGAAAAACTCACACCTTTCCCACGAAGCTGATTTACGATCAGTGAATCGCTAGTCTGTGCGCTGCACAGCGAACAAGACAGCCATAATGTTGCTATTAATAAAAAATATCTCATCTTATCTATAACCGTGTTATCAATAAATCCGTGTAATCTGTGTTATCCGTGCCTAAAAAATTATACCATGCAGGCATAGTGATCTACGATACCTTTCAGATGATTATCCTTGTCTACAACCAGTACCGTATGCACCTTATACTTGTGCATGATGCGCTGAATCTCCGAAATCTTCGTCTTCGGAGTCACCATTTTCGGAGTGGTGGTCATGATGTCGCTTACAGTCTTGTTGAAGAATTCAGCCTGCCATTTCTCCATGGCGCGTCGGATATCACCATCGGTAATAAGTCCGATAACGTGGTTGTCTTCATCCAATGAGATACCCAATCCCAGTTTGCCCTTGCTTACGTGGATGATAGCCTCGCCCAGGTGCATTTCCTTAGGAATGATAGGCATATCATCGCTGCGCATCACATCTTCTGCTGTGGTCAGCAGTCGTTTGCCTAATTCTCCACCAGGATGGAACTGTGCAAAGTCACGAGGCTTGAAGTGGCGTACCTGCATCAGGGCGATAGCCAGTGCATCACCCATAGCCAATGCTGCAGTAGTACTGCTGGTAGGGGCGAGGTTCAGCGGACAAGCCTCCTTCTTTACCTTTACGGTGATATGATGGTTGGAGTATTTTGCCAGCAGGGAATCTGGATTTCCGGTGATGGAAATGATAGGAACATTCATGTGGAGTACCATCGGGATGAAACGAAGCAGTTCATCGGTCTGACCGCTGTTACTCAGTGCCAGAACCACATCCTTGTCGGTCATCACACCTAAGTCGCCGTGATAGACATCCAGTGGATTGATGTAGAAGGCTGGTGTGCCTGTAGAGGCAAGTGTAGCGGCAATCTTGGCACCTACGTGTCCACTCTTGCCCACTCCTGTAACGATAATCTTGCCTTGGCAATGATACATCATGTCTACAGCTTTCTCAAAGTTGTCGTCCAGATAAGGTATCTGGTCGAGGATGGCCTGCGCCTCGTCTCTAAGAGCCTGTTCGCCATAACCGCGAACAATCTTATCATCTATATTGTTATTTTTATCGGTCATTTCTAAATCATTTGAATTGGCTTTCCCTTCGGACGCCGAACGTTGTTTCTTCGTTCTTCACTTACAGGAGTTCTTCTATAAGTGATTCCAACTTGTTTAATTCCAGCATATTGGCTGCATCGCTCTTGCCCTGGTCTGGGTCTGGATGTACTTCAAAGAAGTAGCCTGTAGCTCCGAAAGCTTTAGCCGCCTTTGCCATTGCTGGAACGAATTTACGGTCGCCTACGGTCTTGCCGTCACCTGCACTCGGGCGCTGAACGCTATGGGTACAGTCCATGATGACATTTGGCACAATCTCCTTCATGTCAGGGATGTTTCTGAAATCTACCACGAGATTGTTATAGCCGAAACAGTTGCCGCGCTCTGTGAGCCAAACTTCCTTGGCACCGCTCTCCAATGCTTTCTCTACAGGATATTTCATATCTCTACCGCTCAGGAACTGTGCCTTCTTGATGTTGACGATTTTACCAGTCTTGGCTGCAGAAACCAGAAGGTCGGTCTGACGGCAGAGAAAGGCTGGAATCTGGAGAATATCACATACTTCGCCTGCAGCTGAAGCCTGATAACTCTCATGAATATCTGTTGTAACCTGAAGGTTGTACTTCTCCCTGATATCTCCCAGCATCTGGAGTCCTTTCTCCAGTCCTGGACCACGGAAAGAGTGGATGCTGGTACGGTTGGCTTTATCGAATGAAGCCTTGAATATGATTTGGGTTCCTAACTTTTCGTTGATGCGGACGAGTTCCTGAGCTACTGTTTCCAATAGTTCCATTGACTCGATGACGCAAGGACCTGCTATGAATGTTGCCATATCTTTTTATAGTTTATAGTTGATAGTTTATAGTTAATAGGGAGTAAACCTGCTATTAACTGTAAACTACAAACTGTTAATTATTAACTTGTTTAATTGTAATCTCACGCTGTGGGAACGGAATCTCGATGTTGTGATCGTTGAGCGTATCGTAGATGCACTCCATGATGGTGGCATCATCGATGGCTTGGGTAAGCACGTTCACCCATACCACAATTCTGAGTGTGATGCAACTGTCATCGAAACTTTTCAATAATACCTTCACCCCTTTGTCCTGATAGATACAGTCAAGTTTTATCAGGGCATCGATGAGAATCTGTTTCACTTCCTTCACATTACTGCCATAAGCAATACCTACCTCCAGAATATCCAACTCATAACCATGATTCTTGGTCATGTTCTTGTAGTTCTTCGAGAAAAGCTGCGAGTTCTGGAAGGCTATGACCGAACCGTCGGTAGCCTCCAGCATTGTAGAGGTATAACTGATACTGCTTACCTTACCACGGGTGCCGTCACAGATAATATAGTCACCCACCTTCACACGGCCCATCATCAGAGAGATGCCGTAGTAGATGTTCTCGAGAATATCCTTTGATGCAAAACCCAGACCGGTTGATAAGCCGGCAAAGATAGCAAGCAGCCATGATTTTCCTACCTGGAACACGTTTAGGGCTATCATCAGCCAGATACCCCAGATAATCACCTGCATCACGTTTTTGAACATCACAATCTTTGAGGCAGCAGATGTCGGGTCTGCCTTCTCGAAGTGATGGCGCATGAAGTCTACAGAAGTAATGTTGATGTAGTTGAACAGGAAGTACAGACAAGCTACCTCTGAAATGCTGAAGAGCGATGCTGTGAAGTTGCTGGTCTTGATGTAATCCTTGTTGAATATCTCCCAAGTAGTATCGCTCATGTTGAATACATCTGCTGCCCAGTAGATAGAGATGATGAACGAGAATACGCCTGAAATAGGGAGCAATACCTTATAGATAAAGCGATACAGCCATTTGTCGGTAATCGCCTTGTCAGCCAACTTCTTACGCTTGGCATATACGCTGAGCCATCCTTCGCAACAGGTGATGGTAAGCACGCAGGTAAGCTGCATGGTCCACCAGATGATAAGCTGGACAGCAAGCAGTGTGAAACCTGTCCAGGCAAAAATGGTACTTACTCCGAATACTGCAAGCGATATGAATGCGTATGTCTTGTCGGTACGCAATACATGATTGTGCTTTCTGCCAATTACATTCCACTGCCAGAGAGCGCAGAGCAGAAGGACTGGTGGAAAGATAAGGTTTACTAGGTCGTTTGGTATCAGGATGATACGGAACACGATAACGATGAAACCTACCAGCATCAATGGCGAATAGATACGGAAGGTATTCTTGATCTTATCGTTGTCTACACGTAGCAGGATAGATACCAGGATGACGCCAACCAGCCAGGAATATTCTACCAGCAGCTGGCTTGCCATAATCACGAAGTTCTGGGTAACCGCCATTCTTACGATACCCAGGATGAATGCGAAGGTTACTACCGTCATCGCCATGATAAGGCATGGTCGTTTTGCCATAAAACTTTCCTTTCTGTTCTCGAACATACCATGCTTCATGAGTTGGGTAATCACGATGCGGATGGTAAAGAGATTGAGGAAGATGGAGATGAGCCCCCAGAAGACGATGATACCAAAGAGGATGAAGATGATACGAACATCCCATTGTGACATCATGCCTGGTACGGGCTTGTATTTCTCGGTTACAGACGTCTTCGCCTCCTTATAGTTCATGCTGATATTGCGGAGTATACGCAGATAGTTGTCGCCTCCATTATTGAAGATGCTGTTCTGGATATCTTCATATCTGCGGTTGGCATAGTCGTTGAGTGCCTGTAGCTTACGGTCGGTTCTGTCGTAAGCCTGCACATAGGCTTGCAGCTGTTTCTGTTTCTCTACCAGCTGGCGGCGGATATTGACTGCCAGAGTCAGGTCTACGTTTCGGTTCACCTGTGCTTCTTCGCTGAGAAACATGGTGTTCATGCCGTAGAGATAGTTGATGAGCGAATCGAAACGCGCCACCTCAACATTGTTCTTCTTGATCATCTGGCGGAAAGGAACAGCCTTCGACTTAAACTTCTTAAACTGCTCTGTAGCCTCATGACAGGCATACGTCATGTCGAAAATATACCCATTGCGCTGCGAATAGAGCATGATGGAGTTCTGGTCAGCCTGTTTCACAATACTGATGAGCTCCTGAATCACAGCCAACTGTTGAGCCTTGGCAGCTTGGTTCTGTTTCTCCAAGTCTATGTGATAGTTGGTCAATTCTGTACGCAGCATATAGAGCGTTGTGTCCAAGTTGGCTTCCTTGAGCACTGCGTTGCTTGGCAGCACGAATGCCACCATCAGCAGAATTATGATGTATAGTCTCTTCTTCATATTTAGTAAATTTGACTGCAAAGTTATTAATAATTCGTGAAAAAGCAAAGAGAAAACCGCCTTTTTTGATATATTAGCACCTTTACGTTCGATTTTTAGGGTTATCTTTTGCATTTTTCATATAAATTGATTACATTTGCAACGTCAAAGGATACGTTAATTAATCAGATAAGAATATGAAGATACTCATAGCAGATAGTGGCAGCACCAAGACCGATTGGGCTCTGGTTGATGAACAGGGTAACGTGATGGTTACCTGTAAGACGCAGGGCATCAGTCCGATTCATCAGAGTGATGCCGAGATTTTGGATGTATTGTGTAAGGAACTTGTTCTGTCAGAGCAGCCTCAGGAGGTTTTCTTTTATGGCAGTGGAGTAACCGAGGCGATGAAGTCTCGCATGAAATCACTCTTGCAGCAGTCTTTTCCCGAAGCCAAGGTTGAGGCAGAAGGTGATATGCTAGGAGCAGCCCGTGCCCTCTTTGGCAAGAAACCGGGTATCGCCTGTATTTTGGGAACCGGTGCCAATAGTTGTCTTTACGATGGAGAGAAGATTGTGATGAACACGCCTCCGTTGGGATATATTCTGGGCGATGAGGGTAGTGGGGCAGTAATCGGCAAACTTTTCCTCAATGGTATCTTCAAGGGCACATTGCCTGTATCGCTAAAGAATAAATATCTTGCCTGGTCGGGCTTGGATTATCCTACTATTATTAATAAGGTGTACAGACAGCCGCTTGCCAATCGCTTCCTGGCTTCCATCTGTCCTTTTATCTCAGAACAGATAGCAGAAGGTGAGAAACACGAGAACGGGACTGACGAACTGAACGAAGCGATGGCTCTCTATCGCATGATACTGGAGAGTTTCAATCAGTTCTACGCAAAGAATCTCACACCTTATATTAAATATGTCAAGGCGAGCACCGAGGATATAAGCCAGTTGGAGCCAGGCATGAAGGCATGGCATTCATCCTTGGAAGAAGAAATCCCGATGCTTGGTTTTGTTGGAAGCATTGCCTATTACTTTGAATCACCTTTGAGAAATGTGATGGAGGATGAGTTTCATCTCAAGATTTCCCAGATTTTGAAAGCTCCGATGCCGGGGTTGATAAAATATCATATTAATTAAGCAATTTTTGCACCAAAATGTATTTTATGCTACATTTTGGTGCTTTTTCGTTAAAAAATGTAGGTTGCGCAACATTTTATACGTAATTGATTAACCAAAACATACCCCATTGTGTCTGTTTTTTATCTATCTTTGCCCCCGAAAAGTAAATGTAAACAACGATAAATCGAGGCAATCCTCATAACCGAGGCTTATACCTTATTTATATAAAGGCAATATTCGACCTATGTTACATAGGCCCTATATTACACCTAGAAGCAACAATTATTAATTTAAACCTAAAGTAATTATGAGAAAAACATCTCAGAAATTCTCGCAGAGCCACATGCTCTGCAAAGTTGCTCTGGTAGCCATCATGTTGGTGTTCCAGGCAATGTTAGGAATCGGAGCGGGTGTCCTCAATGCTCAGACGGTTAAGGGTACTGTCATCTCTGGCAGTGACAATGAACCATTGATTGGTGCAAGTGTCATGGTGCAGGGTACAAAGACGGGTGCCGTTACTGACCTGGATGGTAACTTTACCATTGAAGCAAAAAATGGACAAACACTCGAAGTTTCGTATCTGGGCTTTATTACCCAAAAGATTAAAGTTACAGGTTCGACAATCAACGTAACCTTAAATGAAGACAAGCAGTCACTTGATGAAGTTGTCGTAGTAGGTTACGGTGTTCAGAAGAAAAAGCTGGTGACGGGTGCTAACATCAACGTGAAGGGTGATGACATCGCCAAGTTGAACACTTCCAATCCGCTTCAGGCGCTCCAGGGACAGACTCCTGGTATGAGCATCATCTCAACATCCGGTCAGCCGGGTTCCGGTTTGAAGGTAAACATCCGTGGTATGGGTACCGTGAGTGGTTCTGATCCGCTTTACATCATTGATGGTGTACGTGGTGACATCGCTTCTCTGAATCCTGCCGATATCGAGAGCATTGATGTGCTGAAGGATGCGGCATCGGCTGCCATCTATGGTTCGCAGTCGGCCAATGGTGTGGTTCTGATTACTACCAAGAGTGGTAAGGAAGGCCGTGCCGTGGTTAGCTTCGACGGCTATGTAGGTTGGCAGAACAAGCCACGCAGCATTGATATGCTCAATGCCAGGGAGTATATGACTATTCTGGATGAGGCTGCCATCAACTCAGGTAAGAACGCCTACGACTGGAGCAAATACAAGAGTATCTATGATGCCAATGGCGATTTGATTGACACCGACTGGGTAGATCAGATGTTTGTGAAGAATGCCAAGACTTCTTCTTATAATATAGGTGTAAATGGTGGTAGCAAGACTGCCAATTATGCCATGACGCTGGGTTATATGAACCAGGAAGGTATTGTTGGCGGCAAGGACGTCAGCAATTATGAACGTTACAACTTCCGTGTCAATTCCGACTGGAAGGTGAAGGACTGGTTGAAGGTGGGTGAGCAGATCAGTTTCATCTATACCCAGAATACGGGTATCGCTGTGGGCAATGCTTACAACAACACTCTGCGCAGTGCCTTCAATACCTCTCCATTGTCGCCAGTCTATAGCGACAACAACAAGTATGATTCTCCTTTTAATGATACCAGCAACAGCGACTGGTATAATGCCGATGGCAACCCATACGGCTTGATGATGACGAACAATAACAATCAGACGAATGCAGCCCGTTTCACCGGTAATGTGTATGCGGAGATTGAGCCTATCAAGAACTTGAAGTATCGCACTGTAGTAGGTTACGAATATTATGCAAGCGATTACCGTTCGTTTACTCCTCTCTATCAGTTCTCCATTTATAGCTACAACACAGCCAACCGTACCAGTGTGAACCAGAATATGGGACATAACTGGCAGTTGACCTGGACCAACACCCTGTCTTACGACTTCAAGGTAAAGGATCATAGCTTCACAGCCTTGGCAGGTATGGAGTCCTGGCGCTTTGATGGCGTAGGTGTAAGTGCATCCAATGCCACCCTGAAGAGTGGCTTTGCCGACTGGAACCATGCTTATGTAAGCAATGGTACCGCTGCTACCGCTACCGATGGTCTGGGTGCTAGCGGTGCTCCTTCTCTGTCACAGCGCATGGTGAGCTACTTTGGTCGTGTAAGCTGGAACTGGAAGGAAACCTATATGGCAACAGCTACCCTGCGTGCCGATGCTTCTTCTAAGTTTGCCCGTAGCAACCGCTGGGGCTACTTCCCTTCTGTTTCTGCCGGTTGGATTGTAACCAATGAAAAATGGGTGAAGCCTCTGCTCAAGGTGCTTGATTATGCCAAGGTGCGTGCAAGCTGGGGACAGGTTGGTAACCAGAATATTGGCGACCTGATGTTTATTTCTCCTATCTCAACATCGGGTGCTTACTATAACTTCGGTACGGCTTTGGGTGCTGACGGACAGTCAAATTACTATGGTGCTTACGAAAGCCGTCTGTCTAACGAGAATGTGAAGTGGGAAACTTCAGAGCAGTTGGACTTCGGTTTGGATTTGCGTCTCCTGGGCAAGCTGAATGTCAACATCGACTGGTATAAGAAGACCACCAAAGACTGGTTGCTGGTTAAGCCTATCCCAGGCACAGCCGGTACGGGAGCCCCTTATTTCAATGGAGGTGACGTAGAGAATACCGGTATAGAAATCGGTTTGGGCTGGAACGACAACATTGGTAGAGATTTCAACTACTATGTGAATGTCAACGGTGCCTATAATAAGAATAAGGTGGGAAGCATCCCTACATCCGATGGTATCATTCATGGTACCGATGGTAATGGTCAGCTCTATGATAACTCTACCGAGTTCTACCGTTGCAGCAATGGCGAACCAATCGGTTACTTCTGGGGTTACAAGACCGCTGGTATCTTCCAGAACCAGAAAGAAATCAACGAGTGGGTAGCGGCAGGCAATGGCGTACTTCAGGGGTCTTCTGTAAAACCTGGCGATGTAAAGTATTACGATGTCAACCACGATGGTACCATCAATGATGCCGACAAGGTAAACCTGGGCAATGGTATGCCAGACTTTACCTATGGTTTCTCACTCGGTTTCGGCTACAAGGGACTCGACTTCTCTGTAACCGCCAACGGTTCTGTAGGCAACGACATCGTTCAGAGCTACCGCAATGTAGGTGCCAAGACTGCCAACTACACTTCAGCTATTCTGCAGCGCTGGACAGGTGAGGGAACATCCAACAAATATCCACGTGTAACAGAGACCAATGTGAACTATCAGTTCTCCGACCTCTTTATCCAGGATGGTGACTTCCTGAGAATCAGCAACATCACCTTAGGTTATGATTTTGCCAAGCTGCTTCATCAGAAGTTCGTATCTCAGGCCCGTTTGTACTTCCAGGTTCAGAATGCGTTTACCTTTACCAAGTATGACGGCATGGACCCAGAAATCGGTTATGGTGTCAATAGTTGGGCATCAGGCGTAGATTTGGGTTACTATCCACGTCCACGTACCTTCATGGTAGGTTTGAATCTTAAGTTCTAATTTAAAGGAGATATCATTATGAAGACAAATAAAATAAAGATAGCCGCTTTGGGTATTTTGGCTATGGGAGGTCTGGCATCTTGCAGCGACAGTTGGCTGGATGTGGCTTCCAAGACAGAATCAAATTCCGGCAATTTCTATAAGAGTCAGGAAGATGGACTTCGCTCGCTCTATGCCTGCTACGATGGTTGGCAGCGTACCGTTTCAGATGGTCCTTCGTTCACCGTCTATCAGTTGACCGAGACGATGAGTGATGAGTGCTTTGGCGGTACGGGTAACACCGATGGCCGCAACACGCAGATTCTCGACCGTTTCGACATGAATCAGGCACCGTCTTATACCGATATGCACGAAACCTTGTGGAAGAGCTATTATGCAGCCATCTTCCGCTGCAATGAGTTTATCGATAAGGGTGAAGGCATTACCTGGGATGATGAGAATGCAAAGAACACCTATCTGGGTGAGGCTCATGCCCTTCGTGCCTTGTGCTATTTCGATATGCTTCGCCTTTGGGAGAACATCCCGCTGCTGGAACATGCCACCAGCGATGTGGTTCCGCAGGCTGTTCCTGACTCTGTATATAGTCTGGTGTTTAGAGATTTGAAGTATGCCATCGAGCATATTCCTGCCAATGCCTATCCTAAGAAGGATGCGGCTTCCAATGATGGACATATCACCAAGTATGGTGCCGAGGCAATTCTGGCTCGCGCGTACCTCTTCTATAGTGGCTATTATGGCAAGGAGCCTGATCAGTTGGGCTTGACCAAGGCGGATGCCCTGGCAGCCTGCGAGGATATCATCTCCAGTGGCGAGTTCAGTCTGGTACCTCGATTCAGAGATTTGTGGCCAGCTTCTGCTGATGACAAGAGCGGTGACCACGTAGGACTTTGGGCACATGAGAACTCTTCCTGGGCTGGTCCTGGAAACCCAGAGACCATACTCTCGATGAAGTTCAACTACACAGCCGATTATAATGGCAACAATGATGGTAACCGTTTCCAGGTAATGATAGGAATGCGTACCGGTAGTCTGGTTTACGAAGGCTATGGCCAGGGTTGGGGTGCATGCACTGTTACACCATCCATTGCTTCAGCCTATGCTACGGGTGATACCCGCCGTTCAGCCTCTATCATCGATGCTTCACAGTTGAAGGATTACGAGAACACCTATCTTGCCGACCAGCGTGAATACACCGGATATTTCGTGAAGAAATATACCCCTTTGTCTAAGCACGAAACTGCTGGTGATGGCAAGTTGCAGCATTACACGGAAACAGTTGGTGCAGGCGATTTCCAAATCAGTCAGTTCCAGGATTGGGTCCTCGTCCGTTACGCCGATGTCCTGTTGATGGCAGCAGAGTTGGGCAGTCCTAATGCCCAGTCTTACTTCGACCAGGTTCGCAAGCGTGCTTATACCGAGGATGATGGCACCACCCTGAGTGGCAACTATTCTCAGCAGACAGCCACCAAGGAGAACATCCTGAAAGAGCGCAAGCTTGAGTTTGCCTTCGAGGGAATCCGCTATTGGGATCAGCTCCGTCAGGGCGTGGAGCAGGCAGCCAAGGAGATTGCCGGTTCCTGGGAAGTGAAGGATGGTGGCGAGAAAACCACCGTATCCATCAGTGCCGAGAATATCATCAAGAAACGTGGTTTGATTCAGATTCCTATCACCGAGATCGGACTTTCTCATGGTCTCCTGAAACAGAATCCAGGTTGGTAATTCTAACTTTTTAAAGTATTGGTTTTATGAAGATTATAAATAAAATATATTCGCTTTTGGCAGCTGTCATGATTCTCGTCATGGCGAGCTGCTCTCCAGACGAGTTTGGTCTGGGCGATAAGAACTTGTCTTCTGAGGATTTGGCTGAGAACATCGCCTTCACGATTACTCACGACGAAAGCAATCCTAATATTGTCAAGTTCAAGAGTCTGTTGCCATCGAGCTATTCGGTGGTCTTTGATACGCCTCAGGGACGTTTCCAGCAGGATGAGGTGAGCCTGAAGATTCCTTTCAATGGTACCTATCAGGCACGTATCGGTGTTGAAACCCGCGGCGGTTTCCTCTGGGGACCCTACGCCGAGTTCAAGGTAGATGATTTCTGTGCCGAATTCGTTACCGATCCTCTGTGGACCTATCTGAGTGGCGGCGTAGGCAAATCGAAGCGATGGAAGTTGGATATCGATGCCAATGTCATCACCAAGCATTCAGACCTCTGGGCAGGTCCGCTCGGATTCTGGGGTATGGATGATGACTGGAGTACCTGCATGATGGGACAGACCGCTGCAGCCGGCGACCATTGGAACTGGACTCCTGATGTCCCAGGCAACTCCTGGGTGATGTCGGCTATGGACTATGGTTATATGGAGTTCGACCTGATTGGCGGTGCCCATGTCACCGTATATAATGCTGAGACCGGTGAGACCCTCAAGGGTACTTACATGCTGGATACAGACAATCATACCATCACCTTCTCGGATGCGGAACTGCTCCACAATTCGGGACATGACCAGGTTGCTACCAACTGGCGTAGCGGACTGAAGCTGATGGGACTTGCCGACGACCGTTTGCAGATAGCAACAGTTCGAGACAATTCTGATGAGGGCAAGTGCTTGCTTTGCTACAACTTCGTTTCAGAGGAATACTGGGACAATTGGACTCCTTCCGCGCCAGAGAACACCCAGGTGAAGCCAACGCTGATGACTGACTGGCGCGACTGGGTAGAGCAGAAGACCAATAAGGAAATCACCTACAAGTTGGCTAACCCTGATAATGAAGAGGGACGGCAGTTTGACTATTGCAACCTCGACGGTAGTGCCAAGGGCATTCAGCTTACAGCAGCTAGTGGTATCGAGGATGCAACCCTCGTGATGAACAGCGAGTCAAAGAGTTATATCTATACCGCTCCTGATGGAAGTCAGGTTTCCGGTAAATATACCTTGAACGATGAAGGCGTATTCACTTTCGACAAGGGCTTCGGAAATACCCAGCTTTCTGCAACGGGCAATTACAACATGCATGCCAATGCCGACAACACCCTGCGTATTCTGAAAGTCAGCAAGGATGACTATACCGGACATCTGAAGGATTTGTGGCTCGGTAGCCAGTGTCTTGATGACCAGGGCAATCTCTATCAGTATCAGGCATACCACTGGGTAGCCCAGAGCGCAAGTTCTGCATCAGGTCCTAAGTATAAGGCAAACCTCTTCTTCAACAACTCCGGTTGGGGCTGGAAGCACGATGGCGATATCGCCAACTATATGAGCACCAATGTGTTCATCACAGGCGATGGCGACTATTCCTTGAAGTTTGAGGGTGCAGAGAGCAATCCATATCTTCTCTACATCGACGTCAACAAGATTCTGAAGGACAATCCAAACTGCGATATCACCATCAAGAGCATCAAGGTAGATGGCAAGAGTGTTGATTTTGATGATACACTCATCCCAAGAGGATATACAGATGACGACCCAAGTACCAACTCCTTCCGTCGTTATGTATTGAACCCATGGGGACCTGCCGCATGCTTCAAGTTTGATTCCGGCAAAAATGAGTTTACCGACTTCAAGTGTTCTTCAAGCATCGAAGTGGTTATCACCGTGAAGATGGATACAGGTGCTCCTGTAGTGACACCTTCAGAGGGTAAATAAGATTAGAAACTTTAATGTGGATTAGATTATGAAAATGAAATATTTAGCAGGTGTGATGCTGCTGATGGCCGGTCTTTGCTCGCTCTCTTCCTGTAGCGATGATGACTACTCTGCAGCCACAGGAAATGTAATTAGCACCATTGAGACGGGTGATGCTTCTGTTACTGCTATTTCGGCAGTAGTCAGCGGCAAGGTCTTGGACTTGAGTAAGCAGGATGCCGGTGCCTATGCGGTGGGTGTTGTTTACGGTACCAACCCCGATCCTACCACAGCCGGCTCCAAGCAGCCTGGCGTGATTGATGCCGAAGGTAATGTAACCGCCACTCTCTCGGGATTGACCAAGGGCAATACCTATTATTATGCCACTTACGTACAGTTACAGGGCATAGTAACCAAGTTTGGTGAGGTAAAGAGCTTCGTGGCTACTGATGCCCAGATTGCTACAGCCGGAGCCACGGATGTTACGGCTACCAAGGCTACCCTGAGTGCTACAGCCAATGGCTTGGAAGGCATCCTGATAGAGGGAGAGACCCAGATGAACTATGGTTTCAAGATTTCAACCTCTGAGGCAGATGTAGAGAATGGTATCGATTATCCAATCTCTGCCAGTGCCAAGACCATCAGTCAACGTGTGGAAGGTTTGCTTCCTGGAACTACTTACTATTATACATCATATTTCGAGTTGGGCGATGGTTTTGTCTATGGTGAGACCAAGAGCTTTACCACTCCTGCTCAGACAATGGAATATGTTGACTTGGGTTTGAGCATCCTTTGGGCTAAATGCAACCTGGGTGCAGAATCAGAGGAAGAGACAGGTACCCTTCTGGGCTATGGTGATTTGACTGGTGTGAATCAGAGTACTTATCTCATCGATTACAATACAGTGGAGGATATCGCCGGTACGGATAAGGATATCTTGAAGAAGGTGAACGTGGATGCGGGTGCCTTGATGCGCAGTTCTACTCCTACAGCTGATCAGATGAGTGAGTTGATTGCCAATACCACTCAGACAGAAGTTGAGGTGAAGGGCGTGAAGGGTATCAGATTTACTGCAGCCAATGGCAACAGCATCTTTATGCCTTACACCGGTTACCGCAATGGAACTGCCAAGGTAGGTGAGGGCAACCAGGGCTTGTATTGGAGCGGCAATAACTATAGCATCGCTACGGATTATAGCCAGACGCTCAATCTGAGCAATGGTACTGCTTCATCTGGTGTTTCGGCCCGCAACCTGGGCTTGGCGATTCGTCCTGTTCGTATGTCACCTGAGTTGAAGGTTGATAATTCCAAATTGGTTGTCGGTGACCTTGAGAATAATGGTAGAATCCGTATCGAGATTTTCAACCAGTATGGTTCTACGGGCAGCAATCCTGGCATCAACCAGGCTCAGATTAAGTTTACCAAGAACATGGTGGTTACTTTCCGTCTTTCTGGTTTGACAGATAACATGAAGGAAGGTGCGGGCAGTCATGTGGCTGGTTTGGAATATGGTGATGCTTCTTGGGATCCAAGTCGCTGGTCAGCCTTTGATAATTCCAAGTATGATGCCAACGTTACTGGCGATGGTCTCTATACGGTTTGGATGGAGACAGGTGGTGCCGAGGCAGAAGGTGCAGCGGTATTCTGTGTGGATATCAACAATCTGGCAGCTGATGCCATCGATGCATCCAAGATTACTGCAGAGATTGTGAGCATCAAGTTTGATGTGGATCCTGAATTCTCTATGGATTTCTCCAAGACAGAGTTCGTCAACAAGGATGGCAAGGGCACAGACGGTCGCATTGAAATCTACAATGAGTATGGTAATACCAAGGCAAATGGAGTGGATGCTTCAGCCTTGTCATTCACTGGTAATCTGATTGTCAACTTCACCATCACAGGTATCGACGGCAACCTGAAGGATTCTGCTTCCAAGAACTACAAGACAGAACTTTCTTATGCCACACCTAGCTGGTATCCTAGCTACTGGGGCGGTTCTGAATTCGGTCGCACTTATGTGAAGGGCGATGGCACCTACGAAGTTTCCGCTTCTTTGGCAGATAAGTGCTCGGGTGCAGTGGTTTGGTCCATCGAACTCTACGATTTGTGGAAAGACCTGGTTGATCCTACTCAGGTTAAGGTTAAGATTAATCATGTCTTGACTCCAAGTAAGTAATCATACGTATTATTTTGATATTCTATGAATATGAAGAAAATAACAATTTTATCGTTTCTGATCATGGCTTTTGCCATGGTCAGTTTCTCAGCTTGTTCTGATGAGGATACCATCGGAGGCGGTGAAGGACTCTCTAAGGACTTCGTGGTTTCCCGTTCTGATATGGCGTTTACGAAGAATGGTGGTGAGACTGATTTATATGTCAAGGCGGCTCAGGTACCAACGGTTTCTACCGAAGCGGCTTGGTTGGCTGTAACTCCAGTGGCTGGCTCTTCTAGTATTACCCATCATTTTCTCATCAAGGCAGAGGCAAATACAGCCAATGATGACCGTTCGGCAACTATCACCGTAGCGGCTGGTTCTGATACCAAGACTATCACCGTGAGCCAGAACTCTACCGAGGGACTGCTCATATCATCAGGTAAAACCATGAATGTGGGGGCTGCCGGTGGTCAGGTTACTGTTACCCTGAAGGCAAATGCAAGTTATTCTCAGGTCATCAGCAATGACTGGGTGAGTGAGATTACTTCTCGTGCCAACATGGTGGAATACACCCGCAACTATTCGGTGGCTGCCAACATCAGCAATGCCCGTTCGGCAACCATCAGCTATACCATGGTGGTAAACGACAGTACTTCCATCACCGAAGCTGTTACCATTAACCAGGAGCAGGGTACTACTACTGGTGATATGAGCAAGACAGCTATGGATATTGCTGCCTTGATGTATCCGGGGTGGAATCTGGGTAATACGATGGAGGCAGGAAATGCTGCCAATAACTGGAAGAATGCCGGTATCGGTTCTGAAACTTTTTGGCAGTCGGCAAAGACTACCCAGCAGCTCATCGACCTGGTGAAGGCTTCCGGTTTCAAGAGCGTCCGTATTCCTTGTTCTTGGGTGATGGGTCACATCACAGAAGCTGAGGCTTGCACCATCGATGCCGATTGGCTGGCTCGTGTTCACGAGGTGGTAGATTACTGCATCAAGAACGATCTCTATGTCATCATCAACCAGCATTGGGATGGTGGATGGATTGAGCATGATGGCTTCACTGCTGCTACTGATGTGGATGCTACCAAGGCAAAACTCACCAAGATTTGGACTCAGATAGCCAATAGTTTCAAGAATTATGACGAGCGTCTTATCTTTGCCGGTATGAATGAGCCTGGTGTGGGTGGCGGTGATGCCAATGCATTGCTGGGCACTGCGGATTTGGCCAATAGAATTGCTGAATATGAGCAGACTTTCATTGAGGCGGTTCGTGCCACAGGTGGCAACAATGCCAAGCGAGTTCTGATAGTTCAGGGCCCTAATACCGATATCGATAAATTCGTAGCCAACAACTACATGTCTAAGATTAAGGATTCTGCTACCGACCGACTGATGGTAGAGGTTCACTTCTATGATCCATATAATTTTACCGATTTGAGTGAAGACAAGGATTGGGGTAAGTATTGCCTCTATTGGGGCAAGAACAACACCAATGGTTCTGAGGCTGGTCGTACAGCTGATGCCAAATACAACGAGGATTATGTAGAGGCTCAGATGAAGAAGATGAAGACCAACTTCTTCGACAAGGGCTATCCTGTAGTGATTGGTGAGTTTGGTGCCAACCAGCGTCTGGCCATCGGTAAGGATGCTGTTCATGATGCATCAGTTAAGGACTATTACAAGGCTGTTGTAACTAGTGCTATCAATAATGGTTGTGTTCCAATGGCTTGGGATACAAATAGTAATTATCCTAGTATGACTATCTTCAACCGTGCTGGTGCAAGTGTTAGCAATGCTAATATGCTTGAGAGTATTAAGGCTGCTGTTGCTGCAGCAAAGTGGCCTGCTAAATAAAAAACGAGATATTAAGTCTTTAGGTTTAATATAAAGTGTGTGGGCGCATATCAGGGGAATTTTTCTCTGATGTGCGTCCTTTTTTTGTGCAAATATCGTACATCCTAACATAATATACCTATCCTTTTATCAAAAGTATACATTCACGCTACAGTTTTTTCGATATCTTTGCAACATGATAACTTCAAAACCCGATAATACGTTTGATTGATATATGAAGAAGATAGTTATGATTATATTGGCTGCCGCTCATTTCGCTTGGGCTGGTGCACAGGTTAAACCAGTGGATGGTCGTATCTCGAAAATGAAACTCACGGCTACCGAACTGGCTCACTATATGGCTCCAGGAGTCAACCTGGGTAATACGATGGAGGCGTGCGATTGGAATGATGTCTTTACCAATCAGGCAGGACTGAAGTCAGAAACTTCATGGCAGAATGATAAGACTACTGAGAGCTATATCCGGAGTTTGAAACAGCAGGGATTCAACAGTCTTCGCATTCCTACATCCTGGGTGGCTGGACATCTTGCGGATAAGGAGAATATGACCATAGATTCTGTCTGGATGAAACGAATCAAGGAAATCGTAAACTATGGTCTCAATGCCGGTCTCTGTGTCATCATCAACGAACACTGGGATGGCGGATGGATGGAGCATGATGCCTTTACCAGTGGGGTGAATGTGGCAGAGCATAAGGAAATGTTCCGCAAACTGTGGACGAATATCGCCAAGGAATTCAAGGCTTATGACCAGCGGGTTCTCTTTGCTGCCCTCAACGAACCGGGAGTGGGAGGTGCCAGTCCGCAGGTTCAAGGCGACATGCTGGCTCCTGATAGTAAGGAGTTTGCCGACCGTCTCCTGGCATACGAACAGGTGTTTATCGATGCCGTCCGTGCTACCGGTGGTAATAATTCCAGTCGTGTGCTCATCGTACAGACTCCAAAGACCGAGATTGATTTGGCTGCCAAGGATTCTTACGACATCACCCGTCTGAAAGATAATGCGAAGAACCGTCTGATGGCAGAGGTTCATTTCTACGATCCTTATATATTTACCCTGATGGACAAAGATGCCGATTGGGGCAAGGTGGCTCTTTATTGGAAAGGACATGCGCCTGCCGATGACCAGGGACGAACCGTAAACACCATCTGGTATAATAATAAGAACGTGGATGCCTACCAGCATATCACCAATCAGGTGATGAAGATGAAACAGAAGTTTGTAGATCAGGGCTATCCGGTAGTCATCGGCGAATATGGTGCCAACCGTAAGGATGCCTCTCTCTTCGGTGGTAATCAGGAGAAGCATAATGAGAGTATGATGGCATGGTATGGTGCTGTGACTGCCGAAATGATGAAGGCAGGTCTTATCCCGTATGTCTGGGATATCAATGTGCAGCCTCTTCCTCACATGACCATCTTCGACAGAAAGAAGCAGGTGGTTTCCGACTCCTATATATTTAAAGGTGTGATGCAGGGAGCAGCCGAAGGGATGGAAGATTACCAGAAAATCTATCCGAAACCTTAGAAAAAAGCAGAAAAAGCAATAATAAATAAGCATAGTTTAGATTTATATGTAGAAAGGGCAAAAAAGTATCATGCTTTTTTGCCCTTATTTAGTATCTTTGCAACCGAAAATGAATCTTTAAACTGTAAACTTAAATAAATAAATGAAGAAGATATTTGTTTTTTTGATGATGGCATTGGCTACATGCAATATCTCTGCGAAGTCAAACTTTGTGCAGGTGAAGGACGGACATTTCGTTCGCGACGGTAAACCTTATTATTATGTAGGTACCAATTTCTGGTATGGTGCCATCCTCGGTTCAGAAGGACAGGGCGGCAACCGCGAGCGTCTCTGCAAGGAACTCGATAAGATGAAGGAGATGGGCATTGACAACCTCCGCATCCTGGTGGGCTCTGATGGAAAGCGAGGAGTGAAGACCAAGGTTGAGCCGACGCTGCAGGAAGCTCCGGGCGTTTATAACGATACGATTCTTGCCGGTCTCGACTATCTGCTGATGGAGATGGGCAAACGCAAGATGCTGGCCGTGCTCTATTTGAACAATTCCTGGGAATGGAGTGGCGGTTATGGCTATTACCTGGAGCAGGCTGGTTTGGGCCAGGCTCCCCGTCCTAACGAAGATGGATATCCTGCCTTCATGAACTTCGTCGCCAAATATGCATCCTGCGAAAAGGCGCATCAGCTTTTCTATGATTATGTGAAATTCATACTTACGCGAACCAACAGATATACAAAGAAGAAGTATAAGGACGACCCGGCTATCATGTCATGGCAGATAGGTAATGAGCCTCGTGCTTTCAGCAAAGAGCAGTTGCCTGCTTTCGAAAAGTGGCTGGGTGAAGCGAGCAAGCTGATCCGTTCGCTCGATAAGAATCATCTGATTTCTATCGGTAGCGAAGGCAAATGGGGATGTGAAGGTGAACTGAACTGTTGGGAACGGATCTGTGCCGACAAGAATGTGGATTATTGCAACATTCATCTTTGGCCATACAACTGGAGTTGGGCTAGAAAAGACCATTTGCAGGAAGATTTGGGAATCTCCTGCCAGAACACAAAGGACTATATTGATGAACATCTTGAGGTATGCGGACGTATCAGGAAACCATTGGTGATGGAGGAGTTCGGCTATCCTCGTGATGGTTTCTCTTTCTCAACTTCTTCTACAACAGAAGCACGTGATGGATATTATAAGTATGTGTTCAGTCTTGTTGGCGACAATGCAGCATCCGGCGGTTACTTTGCCGGTTGCAACTTCTGGGGATGGGGCGGCTTTGCCAATCCTAAGCATGAGCAGTGGCAGGTAGGTGATGACTACACCGGTGATCCTGCTCAGGAAGCGCAAGGTCTGAACTCCGTTTTCTCTACCGATAAATCTACATTGGATGTAGTAAAGACGCAGGTAGACAGAATGAAGAAGATTGGTAAGTTATAAGTTTAGTGAAATTGTTAGTTGTTTTAGGAGGGTGTGCCATCAGTTCATGGTGCACCCTCTTTTTTCTGGCTTTTTCGTGTCCTGTACTTCCCTGAAAAAGGTTGTCATTTAGGAACAAACAGA
>NZ_QSAV01000002.1:0-149302 GCF_003465495.1 Segatella copri
TACCCAGCTACCTTTGGAAATCATTAAGAATCTGAGCAATTTTTAAAAAACTCAAGTTTCGCATGTAAGCACCACACGCCCCAGGCATCAGAAGAACATCATGTCCCCACACACCCTGGTCTAGGAGCTTTTGGGCCTTCAGCCCGTACTTGAACCACATGCGAAAGTTTAGTCTATAATTTTACAGTTTCTTTTTGATGTTATTTTTCGAAACCGCTGTTTCGGAAATGGTGGTTTCGAATGCAAAGATAATAAAAATGCTTGAATATCAGCTTGTTTGTTTGCTGATTTAAGTTTTTTTTTATTTGTTTGGGAGGTGATTGTGTTTCCGAAACCACAGTTTCGGATACTGATTTTTATCTTCTTTTAAAGTTCTACGAAAAATCAATTCTTTTGATCTTTTCTTTCCTCATTTCTTATTTTTTTTTGCTTTTTCCTTTTCTGTTTCGAAGTTTTGCCGTACTTTTGTACCGGAATAGGAAAGAAAGATAAATAAGATGAATAGACGAAAAATGAAAACTGGGTCAATGGTGATGGTGAAAGCATCATTTCTTGTGGTGGTATTTCCTATGGGAATACTTGCTCCTGCCATTGCCCAGAACGGACAGAACAGGAAACCTCGAAAGAAGCTGAAAGAACTACTGATGATGGCAGATAGCCTGCGACTCCAGTTGCGACAGTCTGCTGATAGGGGACGTATGCTCCAATGGGGCGACTCTCTTCTCATGGCAGAATTGGGTAAGAGCAAAATGAGTGAGAAGAAAAAGCAAAGGTTCATGAAGCATTATGCCAAGATTCAAAGACGATTGAGCCTATACGACCGCCAATTGTTCAGAGGAGATTCACTGTTGGCAGCCAATTATTACAAGATAAAGTATGATACTACCTACATCTCCCGTCCAAATGCCCGATGGACCATTAAACTGAGAGGCAATCTTTCGGGAGCTGATTTGGAAACTACAGCGAAGACGGATGGAACGGAAACGCATACCAAGGTGATGGCAGACTGCCGTGGAACCCTCTCTATGGCAGTGGCTTACCGGGGATTGGGACTTGGATTGGCTGTGAACCCAGCCAAGCTGGCTGGCAAGAATCAGGACTATGAGTTCAACCTCAATTCCTATAGCAACCGCTATGGCTTTGATGTGGTCTATCTCTCGTCCAAGACATTCCATGGTCATCAGGAAATGGGAGGTAGCGAGATAGATATCCATAAGGGAGAAATCTCGCAGAAGGCTCTGAATCTTAATTTCTATTATGCCTTCAACTATCGCAAGTTCTCCTTCCCGGCAGCCTTCAGCCAGAGCTACATTCAGAAGCGAAGTGCCGGAAGTTGGATGGTAGGCGCCAGTTTTGATGGTTCCAAGACGAAGGTGAAGGGGATGACTATCCGCCTTAACGAGTTGGCACTCGGTGCGGGCTATGGATATAATCTCGTTCCATCTTCTCATCTGCTGTTCCATCTGTCAGCCTTGCCAACCATCACGGTATATTCCCACGACTATACCAAGATGAGGGCTGAAGCAGAAGAGGGGAGTAGTGATATAGAAATCCCAACTGTTAAAAACAGCATGAAGTATCATTTCCCGTCTGCCATCATTACCGGTAGAGGTGCAGCCGTGTATTCCTGGCGCAACAAGTTTGCCGGCGCCACTGCTGTTTATAATTTCTCAGTAGCCGGAGACGAGGATCATCTTCAGGTGAAGAGAAATAAATGGCGAGTAAGAATGTTCTTCGGATTCAGGTTCTAGGAATATTCTATAGCAAATTGCATATCAGTTGTTGTGTGGTAACTTTACAAAAACAGAAATGCGGCCGTATTGTGCGGACGCATTTCTTTTTTTATAACATGGCTGCAACTCTGCGAATCTGCTTGAGCTTTTCAACCAAAGCATTATCTTTCCGGGCAGTATGCATATTGTATTTCATCTGCAGTTTCAGGAGAGAATCGGCAGGAATATCCAATGCAGCCTCAAACATCAGAGCTGAATTTGTGGTAACAGGACGTTTGCCATTCAGAATTTCGTTAAGTACGGAATATCCCATACCAATGCTTTCCGCAAATTTTCTTTGCGAAATGCCACGCTCCTCTAATTCATCTTTCAAAACCTCACCAGGGTGAGTTGGGTAAAAACCATCCAATGTCGTTTTCATAATCCTATATGTTTTGTTGGTTGCAAAAATAATGCAAACGAGAGCAATGAAAGCTTGCTTTCAAATTGCCGAGTGCAGCTTTTCTTATGCAAAAATAATGCAAACCGAACGCAGAACAACAAGATTGCTTGATTGTTATGCTGAGGTGCAGCTTATTTTATGCAAAGGTAATACTATATTATTAGTATTCACTATATTTGCGAATATTTTTAGGGATTTTTATCTTATATTGTTATGTCATACCTCATAAATGAACTTTTTTACTTTGTGGACCATTATGGACTTGTTTTATTCAATAATTCTTATTACTTTTGCCCCGAAATATATTGTTTTATGAACTAAAAAAAGAATGATATGAAGAAAAATAGGGGAATCCGCAAAGAAAACTTCGGAAATGTTTGGATGTTATCCGAATTTTTTCTATATTTGCAATCGGTATGCGACTGGGCAAGTTTTTATACTTGTATGAAGTGGCTACCATGCAAAGAAGCAAGAAAATCTTGTGGACACGTGCAGACAATACAGTTCAGTAAGTTGAAATCTGGTAAATTTGAACGTAGAATGAACGGAAGTTATTGTTTGAGCGAGTCTACACCAGTATATGGTGTGGATTCCTCTTTCATATTTTCTTTTCTACGGGTTTTACCAGAGCCTAACTTACAAGAAAGTGTGATATGTAGGAGTTCGCACCATTCTTTTTCTATATGGACAATAACTTAAATACGGAATGCTTATGAGTAAAGATTTTAAGCAAGAAACTCTGTTGGAATCGCAAGCTGAACTCGAACAGGAAAACGAGGAAACAGAAGAGGGATGTCTCTATTCTGCGGCAGTTGCGATATTGCAGGAAAAGACATTTGAGACTCTTGATAATGAAGGATTAGATGAAGCTCTTAGTGTGTTGGACAAATTCTATACGCAGTATGAGGTCGTGAAAGGCTTTCAATACAATTCATTAAAGGCAAGTCTTATATTGAAAGGCTTGAATGCAATGAATAGTATTGGGGAGTTAAGTTCGATTGATGCAAACGCAGCGCAAGCTGAGATAACCGAGCTCATTTCCCTGATAGAGAATGAAGAGGATGTTGATGCTGATTATCTTTCCTCTTTACTTGAAACTTACAAGGATGAACTTGAACAACTGAAAGCAAAATTCGCATTTGTACATGATTTCAATGAAGTGGATGAGAAGATACAAGAGTTACGTACACCAGAGAAGATTATTACCGACTCGAAGGTGAATGATGCAAAGAAAGCTTTGGCTCTTTGGGATGATTTCTATAAGAGAAATGAAATGGACGTAGATGATGCTTACTTTGAAAAAGCTGCAAGCATCTACAATGCTCTCTTCTATGCTTTGACCATCCATAAGAATGAGTTGGAAAGTCTTTCCGAGTCTCAGCTCTCTCATTACTCCTATGCTGTCAAGAGTTGTATCGCAAATGCAATTAAGTATTGTGAGCATGAGGATAGTAAGGATGAATGGCTTGCTTTGCAAGAACGTATTAGTGAGCAGGTTGAGGAGTTAAAGAAATTGCATGAGGAAAAATAAATGCATAACTTAAAATAGAATTTAAAATGGAAAAGGAAACAAAAACAAAAGTTTGGAATGGCATCAAAGAGGGTGTACATTTCGTAGGTGCTGTAGCAGGTACAATTATAGCCGTAGCAGGAGCAGCTAAAGTATTGAGAAAAGGTAAATGACAAAAACTTGTTCTTTTTTAAAGGGCAAGAATTAAGACGGTAAGCTAATGTGTAGAATGAGAAGTTCTAGTGCTATTAATTGTTTTTGTAATTTAACTAAATGTACAGCAAATGAAATGTTATTATTGTCATAAAGATTTAGGCTTCTTTTCAGAGCACAAGTGTAATAATTGTGGTAAGCCGATGTGCAAAAAATGCAGAGTTAAAGTTAACTATGATGATTATGCATGTAAGTTGTTGATGAAGATTGAACCTTCATTTTCATATCCTGAACCAATTCAATTTTCTTATTTTAGTATTCATCTTTTTTATGAATTATGTAAGGAATGTGCTGGAGTTTATGAAAAAAAAGTAGCTAATATGAGACGTGCTATAGATGCGGATAATGATGATATAGAGCTTGTATCAAATAACTATAATGGAGAGCGCTATCGTAGTCTGACAAAAGTGCAAAAAATATCATCTAGTTTTTACAGAGATAGATATGATGCGGAAGAAGAAATCAAAACAATGGCTAAATACTTAGGATGTACTCATATTGTTAATCTAAGATGGCGTAGTGACACTGGTGAGGAAGAAGGTCCAAAGGGAGGAACACATATCTATACTGTATGGCAAGCTATAGGATATGCAGCAAAATAAAAGTGTTTTTTTAAAAAGTAAAAATTATGTTTGACAAAAGTAGTAGAAAAATGTTTTCCACTTGCGTTAGTAAGATGAAAAGCGGAATGGAGATTCAGCAAGATGCTGTAACGTTGTGGCTGGAGAAGAACCAGACAAGAGTTAATCCACATGATGCAAAGCCTAATATTATAAAGGCTTGTGGTCAATGGTATGGTTAAATGAAATATAACATGGTAGGTCTATAAAGTTGAACGATTTTATGGACCTAAGTGTTAGCTAAACTAAAATCTCTATCATGAATACGGCATTAGAATATAGTAGGAGAATATATGTTTCAACTAATTTTAGTTGTAACCTTAATTGTGTGTATTGTTTTGAGAAGAATAAGAATGATATAGAATTTGATGTAGATGAAGCGGTCTCTATCTTGGAAAAAATGTTGATGGAGAAAACTGAACATGGAACTAAGATAAAGCTTCATGGAGGTGAACCTTTTTTAGTGTTCCCTAAGATAAAACAATTATGTGAAACTCTTTGGAAGAAACAATTTCCCGAATATTATCATTTTAGTGTGACAACTAATGGTACGCTGATTCATGGTGAAATAAAGAGATGGTTGTATGAGAATCGAGATAAGATAACTTTGAAACTGAGCTTAGATGGTAACAGAAAATCTCATAATATAAATCGCTCTAATTCTTTTGATAAGATTGATTTGGATTTTTTTGTTCAGACCTGGAAGGATGTTAGGCTTAATATGGTTATCACACCAGCAACGTTGTTATATGTTGCTGAAAATGTAAAGTACTTACATTCGCAAGGCTTCAATCAAATATATTCTCGTTTTTCTTTAATGACAGATTGGAAAAAATGTCATTTGGAAAAGGAGTTTTATCACCAAATGTTGAATTTGGCTCAGTTTTATTTGGATAATCCAACTATAGTACCTTGCGAGTTCTTTAGTTATGACATATCGTGGACTTTGGCAGACGAAAGTTTTACGGCTCTATGTAACATAGGTAATTGTCGAGCTTTCGACTTTCAGACAAGAAAATATTATCCATGCCATATGTGTTTTCCGTCTGTTTGTGGTGAAAAAAAATCAAGTGAATTAGAACATATAGAGATGAAGGAAGACAATGAGCATAAAGAAGAATGTTGTATTCATTGCCCTTTCATCAATATATGCAAGACTTGTTATGCCGAGAATTATATCATGCGTGGTTCTGTTTCTCGTCGAGATACATCATTGTGTGGTTATCAAAAGATAGTCTTTGTGGTTCTATTTAAGTACGAGTATGCACGTATTATGAAATTAGAATCCCCTACACTTCATGATGTGAGTAAGATGCAGGCAATACAGAAATGGTATCCAATGATAAAACTAATAGAGGAGAATTTGATAAATGGATAGAACGTATATAGATAGTCAGTCTTCTAGCTTCTATAATGATATGTTAAAGAAGTGTATGGGTAAAGGTCATAAGACTCCGAAGTATCTTTTCAATCCAAGAATAACCGAGGAGTGGAAAGAAGGGGGAACTTTGGTTGTTGGTATCAATCACTGGTGCCCAAATGAAGGCTGTGAACACTATGAGGACTGTGTCGTAAATTGTAATAGTAAAGAATATGATAAAAATTGCGACTGGGCTGTGAGTGAGGTTGATGGGACTGTGCAATATGATTTGCGATATACTACCTATGAAGCTTTCAACTGTTATTTAGAGCATTTCCCTGGCTATGAATGTTTTAAGGAGTTCTTGCTATATATAACGGGAACACAAGATTGTATGGAACCAGATGAGCAAAGAAAATATTGGAACCATCTTGCTTTCTATAATTACATTCAACATTTTACAAAGATGAGCCTTACTCATACAAGTATGTATGGGGTAGAAGAGGCGTTGTCTAAAAAAGAGGATGATGATTTTAAGGCTTTTTTGGATGTTCTGCATGACCTGAAACCTAAGCTCGTAATTGTATGGCATAAAGATATAAAGAATCTTCTGTTACGAAAAATAAAGGAAGGAAAAATGCCTACAGGAAGAAACTTACAGTTGGTTGATGATCTAGGTGTTCCAACCAAGAGTATGTTCAGATTTGTGTATAATGAAAAAAAGTCGCAGAAGACAGATACGGCTATTATTCAATTTACTAAGACTTTTGAACAAAAGTATGGACGTATAGGGGAGCTTTCGACAGAGCAAGTTGTATTAAGGCTTCTTAGATGGAATATGTTCAAGACAGAAGAAGATTTGGCTTTACTTACTCAACTTTCAGTTCTTTCTGATGATTTGAAGAATATGTTGGAATTTGTTGAGTGTTTTGCTTGGGATTCGGATGTGTTGAGCTATTTGGTTAGTCGAATTCAAGAGCAGTTAGGTATTAACCAGGTCTTGGAGAATGTACCTTATAACATCCTGCATTATAAAGATGATATTGTTTATTCTAATGTGCAGTTACAGCCTTATCGTGATATGCAGGTGCGTCCTCTTGTTGGTCTTTATCCACAAGATTGTTCTCATTATTCCTTAAAGAAATATGAGGAGAAGGACTTGTTAGCGTTTACTGGTCTTTCCTTTGATGGATTACGTAGTAAAACTTTTATCGATGAAAATGTGCTGGCGAAAGGCTTTGTCGTTTATATAGGTGAGGAACATCCTGTTTCCGAGGCTTTCTTCAAACACTTATTTGATGGAAAGTTAGATAAAGGGAGCTTTTCTATGATAATAATGAAAAGTAGTGAAGAAAATGATAATAGATACCTTGGTATTCTAAAGGATTCTAATAGACTTTGTACAATAAAATCAAAGGCTATAGGGAATGAAGCTTATCTTTATATAAAATTATTCAATACCCCAAAAGATAATTGTCAAGTTATAATAGAGGGTAAAGATCGTCGTATATCTAATCGTAGGTTGGCAAGCCTTATTCCTTCAAAATTAAATGTTAGTAGTTATGATAAGGTAGAATTAGAGCATAAGGTCATTGAGACAGGAACGCAACAGCTTGCAATGGAGAAACAAATTAAGCAGTTGGTAGAAGAAAAGATTGACGCAAATAAATATATTGTTGGGCAACTTACAAGGGTCATAAATAATGCATATAGATGTGGCTTACTATCAATAGAACCTAATAAAACGATAGTCTATAAGAGTGGTTTCGGGCTTAAAAAATGTTTCAATATGTTTTGTCGTGGAGTATATGATAAAATATTGAGTAATTATAAAGGGAAAAGAGGGGCGGTGATAAAGTGTCTCTTCGGGCATACATATGTGGATAAAGTGTCATATTCTAAAACTAAAAAAGAATTAATAAGTTCTAAATTGGAGGTTCAGGTCAAGTTAATAGAATTATGCATTAATTCTTCAAAAAAGGCAGATTTTGAAGATGCTTTTGAAAGAATAAAAAAATAAATAATTATAAGTATTTGATAGTTAAACAGTTAGAAAATTGTGTGGATAATAAGCGTGGCAAGTTCTTTAGAAATTTGCTACGCTTATTTGTTTTTTATACTTTTGCACCAGAGTTAGTTAACGAAGTGGTTCTATGATAGCCTATAGGCAGTTTGAATGACTTCAAGTAATAAACTATTAAATTTGAATTAATTATGGTGACATAGCAAATCTCATTTCAATTATGAAGTTGATTCTTCACACCTTGCGAATGTGGAAATTTGATAAGGGCGGATACTGAAGATGATTAGTTTTGTAAGTCAATACTAAAGATATTAGGCTTCCTGCTATTCTTTTGTTTCCCCCAGGTCTTTCCACAACCAGCAAGGAACAAAAGGTAGTAAGGAAGCCTGCCTGCGTTTATGCAAATTTGCTTCCAAAGTTTATTAATCCATAAAAATATAAGAAAATGGATAGAATAGTTAATAAAATTGCAGGTCTAGGAGTACCTGGTATAATGTTAATGGTAGCAATCTCTATGACAGGATTGAGTGGTGCAGCAGCAATAACAGCAGCGTTGGCGCTGCTTGGTCCTGGGGGAATGCTTGGTGGAATTGCCTTCTTGTTGTTGGCTGGTGCGATAACTTCAGCTTTAACAGAGTTTGGCTTTGATGCCTTGTTTAAGGCAGTAATTAAGAAACTCTATAAGAATGGTGAAACCAAAGAAACTATTAGAAGGAAAATCGAGAAAGGACCTTGGTCAAAGAAACTTAAGGCAAAGGCTATCTCTGATTTGGGTAAACTTTAGTATAAACCTTTAATTTCACAAAACAATGAGTGACGATAGAACAATTTTTGATCTCTCGGAAGAAGAGTACGAGGATTATGAGAACAATCCTGAGAATTGGGAAGAAGTGACGGAGAATACTAATCAAGATGCTCTTGACATGATGTTCCCCAATGGAATGGAAGATGATTAGGTGTCATAAAAGCTTCAGCCAAGCTGTTGGAAGTCTTGGCTGAAGCATCGAAATAAACCTGAGGTTTACTTTGTAAAATCATGATGGATTATGAATCAGATTATTATTCAAAACAATCAGATTGTGCTACGAGCTTTGGACAAATATTTGTTGAAAGATAATCGGTTTTCACGATTCTATTTGCAAAAGCAGAAATTTTCTAAAGCAAGAGCCTTTCGGAAGCAATCTGATTATTTAAACAATTTAATTAAAACTATTATGGCAACAACAAAAAGAAGCTTTGAAGCTAAAGTGATTGAGGTTAAGAATTTATCAACAGGTAAATATTTGCGTTATGTAAATATGAATAATGGTGAAGAGGGGATTGTTCCTGAATGGTGTATCACAAGTTTTGTGGTATTGCCTAATGAGTGTATAGATTCTGACGGACATGTAGTCGTTGGAACGATTCTGAAACTACGTGAAATGGAGGATGGAAAAATCTATCCAAGTACAAGCTATCAACATAGAGCAAATCCTTTGCAAAAACCATCGGTTCCTGCTAAGGCGAAGAAGATGAGCAAAGAGAGTTTATACGAAGATGCTCAATTATATCAATCGGTATCCCTTGATGAGTTGTGGAACATGTTTGCGGACAAATTGAGAAAAAATGAACTGACTGTAGATGCAATACTTCAGGCTATGGATGTGAAGAGTAAGTCCTCAGAAAAGGAGCAAAGTGCATACCTTGGAACATTGCTGGGGGTAAATTCGGTAGATTTAGGAAAGCAAGAAAACTTTCATCGTGAATTTAAAAGCTCATTTATGCACAGTGCCAATCCTCTTCGTAGTGAACGAAGTTTCCAAAATCAGCAGATATTTAAAGAGATTGTAGCATTTGGCAATAGTCATGAGATGGGTGATGTGTATGTTGGAGTAGGGAATGATGGTACAATACGTGGTGTTGAAGATGAACTATTGAATGAGGCACCTTTTGAAAATCGTGCAGATTTTCAGGCTGACTTCATGAATCAGCTGAGCCAAGCGATAGACAATTATTCGTTTGTATCTCAAATCAAAATGATTTGGTACAAAACGATTGAAGGTAAGTTGTTCTGCCGAATCTCTATCCCTAAATGGGAGGGTGGCATTATTCTTTTGAATGGCTGTGAACTATATGTACGTGGAGATGCTGGTAAAAAACAATTGAAGAATGCTGATTTGATTAATTATGTATTAACGTGTTACCAGAAAAAGGTAGCATAAGAACCTTTTGAAAGGAGGACTTTTTAGTTGAACGCTTAAAAAATATAATGGTTATGTAAGTGTATTGTGAGTAATAACAAATAAAAGATAGAAATTATGGAAAAGAATATCAAGAAAAGAGTGTGTAGGTTGGCATTGGTATTGAGTGCCATGCTGGTAGTGTTATTTGGCTATTGGTTCTTCTTGAACCCTCATGGCTATTGGCAAAAGCAGAAAGAAGCTGAAAAAAATGAATACATGGAAAAGCAAATGCTTTGGCGGAAGTCGGAGAAGATGACAATGCAACAGATGTTGTCGGACATGACGCTAATGGCTAAGGGGGATTCTGTCAAGGTTTGTTGGCTAACCGGTCTCTCGCTTTCTGTTTATCGTGACTTCATTCATGGCACAGCGCACCCTACAAGGAATGCTTGGGCTGAGATGAGATATTGGTATATGTCTTTTCTCACCAATGGCAGAGAATGGATGGAGGAAAGAATTGAGAAGAGAATTTGTAAAAGTTTAATCTTCGTAGAATCAAGTCGATTTCAGGTGCAGAAGGATTCCTTGAAGGATTATCTCAATGAGAAACCTACTCATACGGAGATTGAATATGATAAGATGTATCCAGCTTTTGGTAAGCCTACTGATAAAGAGTTTGAAGATTGGAGAAAAGAGTATAAACGATTTCAATTGTTCTAAGGGGTATGAATGTAAAGATAAGATTGGTGTTGGCTGTAGTTTTAGCCTTGTGTTTCTTGGGTTTGTCTATAGGAGCACTAGATGTGGTGCCCAAACATATAGAAGATAGATTCTATGTTGTGGGTGTGGAAGGTAAATGGTCGAATTTAGTTTCCCTCTTGTTCTATGTCATGGCTGTAATGTGTGGCTTTTATGGTTGGTTAGTGTTTAGACATATAAAATATAAAAGAAGATATGGATAGAATTTTGGGGTATCTAGCTATGGTCTACATCTTTTTGCCCTGGCGACCGATAGTTGTATTGGTGGCAGCGATACTGTTTGTCAACATCAATGGTACGGAATTGTATGGATGGCAAGCTGGTTTGGCGCATGGATTGTTCTTCCTGCCTAATCTGGTGAGGCATCTCTTTGACGGTGATGTCCTTTTCAAGGCTACCAATTGTACTACTGGTTATCTTGTTGCCTGGTGGATAGCTACAGTTGGCTCTTGTATCGGTTGGCTCGTTGATGCAACCTTCTCTTTTATGAAGGCATCGGTATTTGTAGGTAGTGATAAAGAATAAATAAATATAAATACGATGAATATTGTTTCATTATTCTAAAATATGAGTAGCAACATTTTCTTTCAACCCTTCGTTGGCAAGGATTATGCCTACGGGGGGATATTCGGCAAGCGAATCATGATATTGGGCGAGAGCCATTATTGTGATGAGAGTTGTACGGATTGTGGCGACTGCCAGCTACATAGCGAGTGTATGAACTTTACGCAGCAGGTGCTTGATGATTATCTCAATGAGAACAAGGAACGGCAGAACTGGATGCGGACTTTCCTGAAGTTTGAGCGTTCGTTAGTGGGTGAGGAGACCAATCAAGCGATGAGGCTGAAGATTTGGAACTCGGTCATCTTCTTCAACTATCTGCAAGTGGCGATGGGTGGTCCTCGCGAGGCTGGCACAGCCGAACAATATCACCAGGCTGGCAAGGCTTTCTTCGAGGTCATCGAAAAGTACCAACCTGAGTATATCATCGTATGGGGCAAGAGGCTTTGGAATAATCTTCCTAATGTAGGCTGGCAAGATGGCGACGACATCGTAGTGGATGGTTATCCTGTTGCTACAGGTGCTTATCTTCTGAGTAATGGCAAGCTGGTGAAAGTGATGGCGGTGAATCATCCTTCCGTAGGATACTCCTGGGACTATTGGTACAAGGTGATACAAAGATTTTTGAGATAATTTTCTCGCTTGCGTCACGATTTGACACACCCAACCTGTACCTTTGCACCTGTAAACATAAAACAAGGAATTATGGCACAGATTACAATCAATATCCAGACTTTGGACTGGACAATGGGAGAGACCGTAGGCTTGCACTTGATGCTGAAGAAAGGCAGCAAGGCAAGAATCGCTTGGGGCGATGGAAAGGTACAGGTCGTGACAGGTAAACAGAAACCTGCTTCCGAAAAGTTGGCTTGGGTGGAGGCAGGTCATGCCTATCCGGAGAAGGGCATGTACTACACCATTACCATCTGTTCGGAAGAGGAGGATGCCATTATCGGATTTGATGGATGTGGCATGTTCGAGGTGAAAACCTTGGATGTGATTCTCACGGAATGTCCTAACTTGCGTATCTTGGGCTATTCTGGGTATGGCGAGGAGAAACTCGACGTGAGCAAGAATCCTTTGCTGGAGTTCATCGACTTCCACGAGATAAGAAACGAGAAATTGGATTTCTCTGCCAATCCTCTCTTGGAGGAGTTGCATATTGACGGAGCCAAAGATTTGGTGTCTTTGAATTTGAGCAAGAACGACAAGTTGCGTCGCTTGGACATCTTCATGTGTCACAATCTCCAGCATCTTGCCTTGAGCAATCAGTCGCAGCTGAATGAGGTGGATTTCGCTCTCACTCATCTCCGTCCCAAGGACCTGGAGTATTTGGAGAAGACGTTGAAGCGAAACTCTCCCTACAAAATACGGGGAGGAAGCTTTGGCGATGATAAGATAATAGAAGTTAGTAATGGTGAAATCGTAGGTGAAGATGAAGGAAAATTGGATTCAACTTATCGATACAATTGAGAAAGATCCGTTTGAAACGGAGGCTTTCTTCGCTTTGATGGAGTATGTGGGCGAAGCGTCGGATGATGACAAGCGCAGAGTTGTACAAGAAGTAGAGCGTCGCATCAAGATGATTGCCCGTTATGATGCGGACAAGAGTTTCCGCTTCCGTAAGTTTAGCGAACAGGAGCGGGAGGTGCTTGATTCCCTTTGGAGTACTCGGGTAAAGATTCTCAATGTGATGATGTTAAATCCTACAGAGGAAGAAATTGAGCGTTTGGGACATCAGAACGATAAACTTCATGAACTGTCGAAGGATGCCTTTGCGCAAGGTCGCAACCTCTGGAAGTCTTTGTTGCACTCACCGAGCTTGATGGCAAACGAGGATTATTATGATGTGGAGGAGCACGTTGATTTCAGTTGGAATGATGAGGATTCCGTCCTCAAGATGGATAATGATGACTATTATGGCTCAGACTTCGAGTATATGCTCCATTTTCATTGCAATTTTAGGGATAGTGGGCGGTATTCGTATGGGGAATCTTTAGTGGCTGATGATGGGACCAACTGGAATTTGGATTATCTCGACAATCAGGCTTTCGACAGATTTTGCATCTGCCATCTCCTTCACTCGCTCCATAGTCATGAGCATTACTCTTTGCCAGACATCCTCCGTATGGATGATTTTTGGACGGATGTCAGCTTGAGATATGAGCGAGAGGTGTATCAATGGAAAAAAGGAAACGTGTTTTTTATACATGAAGAAAATGGAAAAGGAATGGATGAAACTGATAGATGATGTAGAGAACGACCGTAGCCATAATACTGATCCTTACTTCAAAGTTCTAGACTTTATAAGAGAAAAGTCAACGATAGAGGACAAGCGTGCCATCATACAAGATGTGGAACGTCGTATCAAGAAGGTGGTGAATCGGGAGGATAATAATCCAGATGGGTTCTTCCGTAACTTCAGTGATACGGAGCGGGATTTGCTGGACGATTTGCTCGGGCTTCGTGAGGTGACGCTCGACGAGATGATGCTTCATCCTACTGCTGCCGAGGTGGAACGATTGAGCCAGTTGAACGACAAACTCTACAAACTCACCTTGGAGTGTTTTGAGCAGTGCCGTAACCTTTGGCTTACGCTCTACCGTTCGCCATACAAGGTGGACGACCGTTTCTGCTACGACTTGGACAGTACGCTTCGATTCGAGTATGCTGACAAAGACTCGGTCTTGCATCTGGAGAATGATGACTATTACGGTTCCGACTTCGACTATATGATTCATCTGACAGATGAGTTGCTCAGTACAGGACATTGCAAGATGGATACCATCGTGAATGGTGCGTCTGCCAACTTTTTCGACAACGAAGAGGATACGTTGAGAGAGTTGACTGATACGCTCGACGATGGCACGTCGTGGGCGGAAGGCTATCTGCACAACAAGGCGTACGACCATTTGTGTATCTGTTATGCGATGCATGCCTTGCATACTCATGAGCCTTGGTGCCTGCCAGATATTCTTCGTATGGATGACTTCACGGTGAGCGTGGAACTGAAATACGACCGCAATATATCCGAACAGCGAGATATTCGTTATGCTGATGATGGAAATGAAACTGATCCTCATTGGCCTGAGAATGTGCCTTGCTTGGATAGAACACAAAAAGGATGAGACCTTGACATAATAAAACAAGAAGTTTAACGTCATATATAAAAAATAGAAGATTATGAAGTTAGCAGAAGCATTGAGCATCAGAGCCGACTTGCAGAAGAAAGTGGCTCAACTGAAAGAACGTATCAAGGAGAGCGCCAAGGTACAGGAGGGCGATGAGCCTTGCGATAACGTGGAGGAACTGTACAAGGAACTGGACGAAGCACTCGTTCAGTTGGAAGATCTGGTTTATCGTATTAACATCACCAACGTTCAGATAGTTCAGGACGGAGACTCCTTGACTCGATTGATAGCCAAGAGAGACGTCTTGTCGATGCGTGTCAAGGCATTGAAAGAGGTGGTGAACTACGTAGCTGCCAACGATACTCGCTTTGGCAGAAACGAACTGAAATATGTTAGAACCATAGATATAAAGGCTCTTCGTAAGGAGGCTGATACCTATGCCAAGCAGTATCGGGAGCTCGACCTGAAAATTCAGAGTTTGAACTGGACTGTAGATTTGGTAGATTTGCAAGACTTGCCCCGATAATGGAGCGAGGATTGAAATTTTCATTGAGTAGATTAAAATTTTTGGAGAAAAGATAGAGGCAGCAAGAGGCTGACATCAGGCAATAGGTCTGTGTTAGCATTATTAAAAATTCATGTGTTTCATGCAAAGAGACGAGTTTGTTCACAGTTCATTTCAAGCATCGGGCACAAGTGTATCGCGCATTGGTATATGACAAAAGTCAGAAACGTCAGCATTTAGCATTACCATTTTGTTGGCTATCTTTTCTCCTCTTTTTAGGCATTTCTTGTAAATATTCATTAGATGTTTAGAGATTATGAACAATCGTGTAAAATTCTATAGTTGGCTGATAGGCCTCTTGGATCGTAAGCATCTTACCTTTGAGGAGATTGCTAATGAGTGGCGTGATGCCAACGCTAATCAGGATGAGGCTGAGCTGGACAAACGTACCTTTCATCGTTATCGTGAAAATATCCAGTCGCAGTTTGGCATTACTGTGGAATGCGACAAGAGCGACGGCTATCGGTATTATCTGAAGCGTGATCCGATCGCTAATGATGATGTGACGGAATGGATGCTGAGTTCCCTGCGGTTGGCTTCGTTAGGTGATATGCTGAAGTTTCATAACAAGGTGATGCTCGATACGCCGCCATACAACACGGAATATCTGGATGATATTCTTGCTGCGATAGATAAGCAATATCTGCTGAAGTTTAAATACGTTTCGGGTTTCGGAGCAGAGAGCGATATCGTGCTACAACCGGCTTTCGTGAGATACTTCAAACAACGGTGGTACGTTGTGGGAGTGAAGAAACAACGTTCGGCGTCCGAAGGGAAAGCCAATTCAAGTGCAGAGGAAGATGTGAGGAAACTCATTAGGGTTCTTCCTTTCGACCGCATCAGTTTTCTGAAGCTTATTTGCGAGAAGCATCCGTTGTCGGCAAAGATGAAGAAGTTCCTGACTCCAGAGAATTATTATGAAGATTGCTTTGGCATCTATCGGATGGAAGATGTGCCGGTGGAGAAAATCCGCATCCGTGCCTTCTATCCGGAATACAATTACATCGAGGAGGTTCCGCTGCACGAGAGTCAGCAGAAAGTGAAGGAGTCGAAAGACGGAATGTATCGGGAATATACCCTCACCATTCACCCCAGCCGTGATTTCCTTCAGGAACTGTTGTGGCATGGCAGAAACCTCATCGTACTGAAGCCTGAGAGTCTGAGGCAGGAGATGATTGGTATCTTAAAGAATATGACGAAGAGTTATGAGACGGGCGAATGTCTGAATGGGGAGGAGTAAAAGAATCCTCAGATCGGGAACACACTGTGTGCCCAATCTGAGGATACGATGATAGTCTCCTTACCAAGATACCTTTCTATCTTGTCGATATATGATTGACGAATAATAGTTGCCATATTTTTAGTTTTTATAACTTATAGATGGTATCGTTTCAATGATATTAAATGCTCGTTGTAACAATTAATCTTCCTTCAGATACCAGTCTTTGATGTAGCCGGAATAATGCTTGGCAAACTCCTCGGCTTGGCCGGGAGCGCAAGCTTTCACCTTCTTGGCTGGAATTCCCGCCCAAATCTCATGTGCAGGAACCTTGGTGCCATGGGTTACTACAGCACCTGCAGCAATAATAGCTCCTTCGCCAATATCAGCCTTATCAAGCACAGTGGCATTCATTCCGATGAGAGCACCTTTCCTAACTGTGGCTCCGTGGACGATGGCACCATGTCCCACAGATACATCATCCTCCAGGATGCAAGGCATCGTACCGGTTTGATGGATGCAGGCGCAATCCTGTACATTCACTCTGTTTCCACATCTGATGGCATCCACGTCAGAGCGCAATACCGCACTATACCAGATGCTGCAGTCATCACCAAGAATACAGTCGCCGGTCAGTACGGCATTCTCAGCGATAAAACAATTCTTTCCCCATTGAGGATTTTTTCCCTTTACTGTCTTTATAATAGCCATATTGAATATATATTTAAATTTGGGTGCAAAGGTAACAAAAATATTGGAATCATACGCAGCATTTTACAGAAAAAGGGTTGCAATCCTCGAAAAGATGGATTGCAACCCTTTATACCTTATTATATATAAGAGTTAAGATAACTCTATCATATATTCAAATGTGGAAGCAAATTACAGCTGAGCCAACTCTACAACCTTATCTACTGCAGCGCTCAAGCCGTCCTTGTTCTTACCGCCAGCCTGAGCATAGTGAGGCTGACCGCCACCGCCGCCCTGAATCAACTTGGCAGCTTCGCGAATCATCTTACCTGCGTTCAAACCGTGATCCTTAACCATATCATCGCTGAACATTACGCTGAGCATAGGCTTGTCGTTATAAACAGAACCTACCACGCAGATCATGTTCTCTGGCAATGCCTCACGAACCTTGAATACCAAATCCTTGGCAGCTGCTGGCTCCATTGGCAATACGGCTGTAACAACCTTCACACCATTGATTTCTTTTGCATTCTCTACAAACTTATCCTTGGCACGCTCCACAGCCTGAGCCTGGAACTTCTCAACATCCTTCTTCAAGGCATCGTGCTCGTCGATGTACTTTCTGATGACACCCTCGAGATCCTTGGCGTTGTTGAACAAGCCCTTCAAGGCTACGATGGTATCCTGCAAGCCGTAGATAGCCTCCTCGCATGCCTTGCCTGTCAAAGCCTCGATACGGCGGATACCGGCTGCTACGCTGCTCTCAGAGATAATCTTGAAGAAACCAATCTTACCAGTGCTCTTGGCGTGAATACCACCACAGAACTCAGCAGATGGACCGAAGCGAACCACACGAACCTTGTCGCCATACTTCTCGCCGAAGAGGGCGATAGCGCCAAGCTCCTTAGCCTCCTCGATAGGAGTATCGCGGTGCTCATCCAATGGATAGTCGGCACGGATCATCTCGTTTACCATGTGCTCTACCTTGCGGAGCTCCTCATCAGTTACCTTCTGGAAGTGAGAGAAGTCGAAACGCAATGTATCCTTATCTACATAAGAACCCTTCTGCTCTACGTGCTCGCCCAAAACCTGCTTCAGGCAGTAGTCGAGCAAGTGGGTAGCTGTATGGTTGGCTGCACTTCCCTCGCGGTTCTCGATATCTACGCAAGCCATGAAGTCAGCGTTTACATCCTTTGGCAACTCCTTTACGATGTGGATGCTCTGGTTGTTCTCGCGCTTGGTGTCGATAACCTGGATGGTCTCATCCTCGCTTACGAGCACACCCTTGTCGCCAACCTGTCCACCCATCTCACCATAGAATGGAGTGTTGTCGAGTACCAACTCATAGAAAGAGTTCTTCTTCTGAGTCACCTTGCGGTAGCGCAGGATGTGGCACTCATATTCTGTATAGTCGTAACCTACGAAGTTCTGGTCACCTTCCTTCAAAACCTCCCAGTCGCCGTTCTCTACAGCAGCAGCATTGCGAGCACGTTCCTTCTGCTTCTTCATCTCCTCGTCGAAGCCTGCAGCATCTACGGTGTAACCTTTCTCACGGCAGATAAGCTCTGTCAGGTCGAGAGGGAAACCATAGGTATCGAAGAGGCGGAATGCGCTCACGCCGTCGAGCTGAGTCTCGCCATGAGCCTTGAGCTCGTCCATATCGCCATTGAGGAGGTTGATACCCTTCTCCAAGGTGCGGAGGAATGAATCCTCTTCCTCTTTCATCACGCGGGTGATGAGCTCCTGCTGAGCTGGCAACTCAGGGAAGGCTGCACCCATCTGCTCTACCAATACATTGACGAGCTTGTACATGAATGCCTGCTTCTGACCGAGGAATGTGTAAGCGTAACGTACGGCACGACGCAAGATACGGCGGATTACGTAACCAGCCTTGGCATTGCTTGGCAACTGACCATCGGCGATAGAGAAGGCTACGGCACGGAGGTGGTCGGCGCAGACACGCATAGCGATGTCGATCTTCTCCTGCTCATCCTTGCCCTCACCATTCTCACCTGTAGGAGTAGTGAAGCCATACTTCTTGCCAGAGATAGCCTCGATTTCCTTGATGATTGGCTGGAAGATATCAGTATCATAGTTAGAGTGCTTGTCCTGCAACATGCGAACCAAGCGCTCGAAGCCCATACCTGTATCGATAACGTGCATTGGGAGTGGTTCGAGAGAACCGTCAGCCTTGCGGTTGTACTGCATGAACACGATGTTCCAGATTTCGATGACCTGTGGGTTATCCTTGTTTACCAACTCACGGCCTGGCACCTGAGCCTTCTCCTCTGGAGTACGAGAATCCACGTGAATCTCTGAGCAAGGACCGCAAGGACCTGTTTCGCCCATCTCCCAGAAGTTGTCGTGCTTGTTACCGTTGATGATGTGGTCGGCTGGCACGTGCTTAGCCCAGTAACCTGCAGCCTCGTTGTCGCGTTCCAGACCTTCCTCCTTGCTACCCTCGAATACGGTAACGTAGAGATCGGCAGGGTTGAGTTTCAAAACTTCAGTAAGATACTCCCATGCCAAATCAATGGCACCCTCCTTAAAGTAGTCGCCGAAGCTCCAGTTACCGAGCATCTCGAACATGGTGTGGTGGTAAGTATCGTGACCCACCTCTTCGAGGTCATTATGCTTACCGCTTACACGGAGACATTTCTGAGTATCAACACGACGAACATCCTTGCCTGGGTCTTTTGTACCGAGGATGATGTCTTTCCACTGGTTCATACCAGCGTTTGTAAACATCAGCGTTGGGTCATCCTTGATAACCATAGGTGCTGATGGAACAATCTTGTGGCCTTTACCTTCGAAGAATTTCTTGAAGGATTCGCGCACTTCATTAGCTGTCATCATATCTTTTTTATATTTATCTTTAATTTCTTTTTCCTGTTTTGGAGAGGGGATTGAGAGTCCTCTCAGAAAATATTTTTGCCCTTAAGGGCATTTTCTTCCGAAAATCTTTGCAAAGATAAGAAGAATTGTTTAATTTTGCAACTAAATTAATTATTTTTGAAATTAAAGACGGAAAAAATGGCAATAATTCCAGATAAAACAACGAAATTGTACTATTCTATCAAGGAAGTAGGTGAAATGTTTGGTCTAAACGACTCTACGTTGAGATATTGGGAAAAGGAGTTCCCTTTTCTCAAACCGAAGGTTGCTGGCAATAAAGTGCGTCAGTATACCGATAAGGATATTGAGCAGGTAAGGCTCATCTACAACCTTATCAAGGTGAAGGGATTGAAGATTGCGGCTGCCCGTAAGTATCTGAACCAAAACAGAACGGGTGCCGAGAAATCTTCTGAAGTTCTCGACACCCTTATTTCTGTAAGAGACCAGCTCAAAGAACTCAAAAGGCAGCTCGATGGACTGGTTTAGTAACTTTGGACTTTATGATTAGCTAGGGTTACCACGCTTCTTCGCCGAAGACATTCTTGATGGTAACTTTAGCTGCTTCTTTCTTGGTGAGCTGGCGGCTCCAGGCTACGCGACCCTTGGTTGCAGCACCTGCACCGTGGTTGTTATATTCGCTGTAGCGGGCTGTCTGTTCGTTGCTCTGCTTGCCCCAGTTGTGCCATCCTTCTGGACGGATGTGGCTGCCCATTTCGCAATTCATGAAGAGGGTAGCTGCATAAGGGCGCCATGGACGGCCCAGATAAACCTTGTCTACACCCGGTTCGGCGGTAAGCTTGCACTTGTTGAATACATAGCCATATTCCTGACCGGCAGGACTGGAGGCGGCTGTGATGTAGCTGTTAGCCTTACTGCGAATCTCACAATTCTCAAACCATGCTCTTCCCGGACCAAAGATGAAATCGGTGGTTCCTTCGATGTAGCAATCATAGAAGGCTGAACGGTTGTTAGCTATACCTGTATAAACGGTATCCTGATTGCCCAGCAGACGGCAGTTCTGAACCAGGATATGATCGCCTTCAAGATGCAGGGAGACAGCCTGTCCCAGTTTGGCAGCATTGTTCTCGATGGTGATGTTCTTCAGGGTGATGTAACTGCCCTGTACCTTCAGGGTATAAGTGCGGAATGTGCCCATCGGTTTACCCTTTACAGCAGCTTCTGAATCGAGTCCACCTACAGGCATCTTGATGTTGGCATGATCGTCCCATGTGATGATAGTGTTATCACGGTCTTCACCACAGATGGTGATGTTGGTGAGCCATGAAGGGAGGATGAGTTTCTCCTTGTATACGCCTTTCTTTACGTAGATTACCTTGCTGTAATCCATGAAAGCACGACATACTTCGATGGCTTCGTCGATGGTGCGGAATTCGCCGGTACCATCACGGGATACTACAATCGTGTCGGGGTTGTCATACTTGTTGGCTGCTGCCAGAGGCAACAGGGTCAACATCATTAAAAATGATAAGAATAATTTTTTCATATTGTTTTTAAGCTTGTTGTTTTGAATCTGTTTTTATAAGATGTTGAAATCTGTATGATTTCATAGAGAATCGCCGGATTTTAAAATCCGGCGATTCTCTATTATTTATCTTTTCTTTATTATCATAAACTCCTAAGTTACAGGATTCTCTGTACTTCCTGCAGATCATCAATATTCCGGAGTTGGTTCATAATGGTCTTAACTTCTTCGCGGTCGTGAACACGGAGTTCGATGGTTCCGTCGAAGATACCGTTATCACTACTGATTGTTATCTTGTGGATATTGATGCCTAACTGGTCACTAATCACCTTACTTACATCCAACAGCATGCCCTTACGGTCGATACCCTTGATTTCGATGGTAGCATCGAAGAGTATCTGCTTGTGCATATCCCATTTGGCATCTACGATGCGGTTGCCGAAACTGGACTTCAGTTTGGCTGCTATGCTGCAAGAGCGCTTATGGATTTCGATGCGGTTCTTGTTGTCGATAAAGCCCATAACGTCATCGCCAGGAATCGCATGGCAGCAGCTAGGGAAGATAAACTGGTTGATATTCTCCTCGGTCAGGATGAGTGGCTTCTTTTTGTTGAAGTCTTTGCCCACCACGAAAAGATCCTGAGGCTTCACGATGCCTTTTTCTTGAGCCTTCTCCTTGCTCTTGCCCAGGAATGGGATATAATTGCGCCAGCTGCTGGCCTGTTGTTTCTTAGGCTTGCCCTGCAACTCATCGAAATCTTTATCGCCTAGGATAATCTGATGGTCTCCCAATGACTGGAAGAGGGTTTCAGGCTTCTGGATATTATGAAAATCGCATAGGCGGTCTACCACCGATGCACTCATCTCGATGCTGTTCTTCTTGAGCCATTCGGTGAGTATGTTTTCTCCCTTCTTCTGAACCTCTCGTGAATCGCGGCGCAAGATGGCCAGAATCTTGCTCTTTGCTTTGGCTGAACTGACGAAGTTTACCCATTCTTCCTGTACATGCTGGCTCTTGGAAGTAAGAATCTCAACCTGGTCGCCACTTTGCAGCTTATGGCTCAGCGGAACCAGCTTATGGTTTACCTTGGCTCCGATGCAGTGGCTGCCCAGGAAGGTATGAATCTGGAAGGCGAAGTCGAGGGCAGTACAGCCTGCCGGCATCGTCTTGATTTCTCCCTTTGGAGTGAAGACGAAGATTTCTGAAGCATAGAGGTTCAGCTTGATGGCATCGAGGAAGTCCATGGCATCCGGCTGCGGATCGTCCAGAATCTCCTTGATGGTGCTGAGCCAGTCGTTCAGTTCGTTCTCATCTTCTGTATATTCACCTTCGTTTCCTTCTTTGTATTTCCAGTGGGCAGCAAACCCCTTTTCTGCTACCTCGTCCATACGGTCGGAACGGATCTGCACTTCTATCCATCTTCCCTGCTTACTCATTAGGGTAACGTGGAGTGCCTGATAACCGTTTGCTTTCGGATGGTTCAACCAGTCGCGCAGACGGTCTGGATGGCTCTTGTAGATTTTGCTGATGGCTACGTAGATATTGAAGCATTCGTTTACTTCGTTTGCTCTCACCTTTGGCGTAAAGATGATGCGCACAGCAAGAATGTCGTAAATCTCATCGAAGGTAACGTGCTTGTTCTGCATCTTGTTCCAAATAGAATAAGGGCTCTTCACACGTGCTTTGATTTTGTATTCTACGCCTAACTTGTCGAGTTCTTCGCGGATAGGTGCAGTAAAACTCTCGAAGAGGGTATCTCGCTGCGATTCGGTATCGGCAAGTTTATGCTCAATATTGGCATACTCCTGTGGATGGTCGTAGCGGAAGCTGAGGTCTTCGAGTTCGGTCTTGATTTTGTTCAAGCCCAATCGGTTGGCGAGAGGTGCATAAATATACAAGGTTTCGCCCGCAATCTTGTATTGTTTGTTGGCCGGTTGCGATTCCAGCGTGCGCATGTTGTGCAGGCGGTCGCAAATCTTGATAAGGATAACACGGATGTCATCGCTCATAGTGAGCAACAGTTTTTTGAAGTTTTCTGCCTGTGCTGATGCCTTATCGCCGAAGATTCCACCACTGATCTTGGTGAGTCCATCAACGATTTGTGCCACCTTGGCTCCAAAGATGTTTGAGATATCTTCTACTGTGTAGTCGGTATCTTCTACCACATCATGAAGCAGTGCGGCACAGATGCTCGTTGAGCCGAGCCCCATCTCCTCGCAGGCTATCTGAGCCACGGCGATAGGGTGCATGATATATGGTTCGCCCGAGAGGCGGCGCACACCTTTGTGCGCCTGTCTGGCGAAGTTGAATGCCTTGGTCACTATATCTACCTTCTTGCGGTGTCGCGAACTCAGGTAGGTGTCAAGCAGGTGTTGAAAGGCATCGCCAATCAACTGGTTATCAGCCTGCTCTCTTTCGAGGTCTTTCAAGTTCTGGTCATCCATAGTGGGTCCCTCCAATAAATAATGTTCTTAATTAGACTGAAAGAACTACAGCATACGTAGTTCTTTTATTTCACTTTGATTTTCTTTCCGGCACGGATACTGTTACCCTTGATGCCGTTCAGTTTGCGCAACTTTTTGACGGTTGTTCCGTTGCGTGCTGCTATTTCAGAAAGGGTATCACCATTCTTGATGGTTACACTCTTGCTGCCTTGTTTTCTGTTTCTATCTCGCTTGCTGCTCTTCTTGCTGCTCTTCTTGCTGCGTGAAGAAGCGCTGTGGCGACTGTAGCTGCTTCGTGGGCGGCTATAGGTTGGCTGTGCATCATTGACATCTACGGTAGCGCGCTTCAGGAAGAGTTCATCGGCTCTGTAAGCACAGATGCTGTCCTGCTGGTCGATGAAACTACCGATGAGGGTAGATGGAAGACGCAATACCATCGGATGGTTCAATCCGTTGATGATATCATGACGATACTGTGGATTCAGATTGCGCAGGTGCTCAATGTTGATGTTCAGCACTTTGGAAATCTGCTCCAGGTGGATATCTTTTGATACTACGATAGTGTCTGTCTTTACTGGCAGTTCGCTTACCATAGGGCAGATGTTATGGTCGCAGTAGTAGTTCATGATGTAGTTGGCAGCGATGAAAGCTGGTACATATCCACGTGTTTCCTTTGGCAGATATGGATAGATGTTCCAGTAGTCGGCGTTGCCTTTTGCACGATGGATGGCCTTGTTGACATTGGTTGGACCGCAGTTGTAAGCTGCAATCACGAGGCTCCAATCGTCGAATATTTTGTACAGGTCGCTCAGATAGTGAGCGGCTGCATAGGATGCTTTTACCGGGTCGCGGCGTTCATCGATGAGTGAGTTTACTTCCAGTCCATATCGCTTGCCGGTAGGCAGCATAAACTGCCATAAACCTGTGGCACCAACGCGTGATACAGCTTTAGGGTTAAGTGCCGATTCGATAACTGGCAGATATTTCAGTTCCAGTGGCAGGTTGTAAGCCTCTAATGCCTCTTCGAAGATAGGCATGTAGAAGTTACTTGCTCCCAACATAAAACTTACCGAACGGCGTAGTTTACCGCTGTAACGGTCTATGAATTTCTGTACTACCTCATTGTATGGCATTTCGATGATGGTAGGCATTCTCTTCAGACGGTCGATATACACTTCCTTCTCGAAGACAGGGTTTACATCGCGGTATTTGCAGGTTGTATCTGCCATCATGTAAGTCTGTGCATTGTAAAGGTGGAGCAGGCTGTCGAGGTTATCTTCCATTCCCTCAGGTACTTCGATTTCCTCCTGCTTTCCGTCTTTGTCGGTAACGGTGATGATATCATCGTTATCTGTTTCTTCTGTAACGTCGGTTTGGGCATGAATGCCTTGTAAGCTGAACAGCATCGCTGCTGCCATGACTAGTATTTTCTTCATATTGATGTTTTATCTCGTCTATGTTTCTAATTTCTATTTTGCGTTATAATATATATAGGTGTATTCTAACTCCTCACGCATTAAAATGTGAGTGAGCAACTTACGCCGAGGCTTCCAGACCGCAGCGGATTGGCAGTCTTGTTGCCGTTATTCAGCATGGTAGGCTCTATTCTGAGCGAGAGATCATCGGAAATGTCAAATTCCGAGAGCGATGCATCTACGTAGGCATCAATCACTGAGAAGGCATAGATGCCTATCATGACGAAGGTTCCCAAGTCTCTCCAACGGCGATATTTATCTTTTCGCTTGCGGAAGATTTCCTTATAGCGTTCTATGTTCGATTCGTTGATCTGGGCACCCAAGTGCAGAAACTGATTGTAGCTTTGGGTGTTGGGGTCATCGTCCATAATATCCATGTAGGCTTGCGAATAGTCGTGATACATCTGGTTGTTCCAGGTGATGGCGTATGTACAGCCTACGAAACCGCCATAGATGAAAGGCAGTTTCCAATATTTGCGATTGTATATCTGTCCGGCACCAGGTAATACAAGTGCCAACCACATGGCACGCTTGGTATCAGGTCGCCAGGTTGCCCAGTTGCGCTTTTTGCGTACAGGCTTTGCTGGTTGGGTGAGGCTTGCCAGTTTGCTGCTGTCTTGTGCGGTAAGCATCGAGTCTATGGCTATTTTTGCCGAGTCGGCTGATGCAATGGTTGGCACATCGGTCACTTGTTTTTTTTGTTTCGACTTCTGTGCCTGTGCGCCCATCGGTGCCAGGAGCAGCAGGGTTGCCAAACAGATTTGTGATATACTGAGTTTCACTTTTATTCTTGCTTTAACTGATCGAAAACATTCATGATGTGCTCCAGCTCCTCTTCGTTGGCGAATGGAATGCTGATTTTTCCCTTGCCCTTAGCTGAGCAGGTGAACTGCACTTTTGTATTGAGAAACTGTGACAGGCGGTTTTTGAGTTGAGTAAATTCCTCAGGCATCTGAGCCTTAGCCGTGATGGTTTTCTTACCGCTCTCGATGTCTTCTCCGCTCTTGAGTCGCTGTACCATCTCTTCAACCTTTCTTACTGAGTAGCCGTTCTTCTGTATCTCCTTGAACAACTTGATTTGCAGCGAAGGTGAGTCGAGGGCCAGTAGGGCACGGCAATGACCCATGTCGATTTCTTTCTTCTGTAGTGCCATCTGCACCTGGGCAGGAAGTTTGAGCAGTCGCAGATAGTTGGCGATAGCTGCACGGCTCTTGCCCACACGTTCTGAAATTTTCTCCTGTGTCATACCCTCGTTTTCCAGAAGGTGTTCGTAGGCGAGTGCTATTTCTATGGCGTTGAGGTCTTGACGCTGGATATTCTCTACGAGCGCCATTTCCATTACGTTCTCATCGCTGATGGTGCGGATGTATGCAGGGATAGCTGTCAGCCCCGCAAGTTGTGAAGCGCGCCAGCGGCGTTCACCGGCGATAATCTGGAATCTGTTTTCTGAAACCTGTCTTAAGGTGATAGGCTGGATGATGCCTATGGCCTTGATGCTTTCGGCGAGCTCATGTAGGGCTTCGTCGTCAAACTCCCGGCGTGGCTGATTGGGATTCGCCTCAATCTGGTCGAGAGGAATTTCATTGATGGTACTGCTGCCCTGGGTGCGCACTCCCTCGGTAGAGATGAGGGCATCGAGTCCGCGTCCTAAAGCGTTGCTCTTTGTACCGTTGTTGTATTTCTTGTGTACTGCCATTTTTTTACTTTTAATTTTGAACATTGAACTTTCTAAAAGGGTTCAATTTCCAAATCTTAACTATTCTTGTTGATAATCTCCTTTGCCAAGGCCAGATGGTTCTTGGCTCCATTGCTTTCTGCATCGTAAAGGATAACTGGGAGACCATGGCTCGGACTCTCGCTCAGCTTCACGTTGCGCTGGATTACGGTCTTGAACACCAATTCCTGGAAGTGGCGTTTCACCTCGTCGTATATCTGGTTGGCAAGGCGTAGACGACTATCATACATGGTGAGCAGGAAACCTTCTATCTCGAGTTTCGGATTCAGCTTGCTCTTGATGATCTTGATGGTGTTAAGCAATTTGCTGATACCTTCAAGAGCGAAATATTCACATTGAACTGGGATGATGACACTGTCGGCAGCCGTCAACGAATTGACGGTGATGAGGCCGAGCGAAGGCGAACAGTCTATCAGGATGTAGTCGTATTCGTCACGGATAGGCTGCAGCAATGTCTTAATCACCTTTTCGCGATTTTTGAGATTCAGCATCTCTATCTCGGCACCTACCAGGTCAATATGACTAGGAATGATGTCGAGTCCATCAATGTCGGTGGTGTAGATAGCATCGCGCACGTCTGCATGGTCGATGATGCATTCGTAGAGCGAGCAGTCTACCTCGCTGATGTCCACGCCCAATCCACTGGAAGCGTTTGCCTGTGGGTCGGCGTCCACTACGAGTACAGTTTTCTCTAGCGTGGCAAGCGATGCTGCCAAGTTAATGGTGGTAGTAGTCTTTCCTACACCGCCTTTTTGGTTAGCTAATGCGATGATTTTTCCCATTTTCTTAGTAAATTTTCGGCAAAGATACAAAAATATTGTGAGAAAGTCGCTATCTTTAAAGGTTTTTTCGTACTTTTGCACCAAAAAGAAAGATATTTTTATGGAAAATAAGAAACCGTTAGTATTAATTTCGAATGATGATGGCTATCATGCCAATGGAATCAAGACCCTGGTGAACTTTCTGAAAGACTGGTGCGACCTGCTGGTTGTAGCACCGGAAAGTGCCCGTTCGGGATTCGCCTGTGCCTTCTCGGCTACTACTCCCTTGCGCCTGAAGCGTCGCCACAATATGGGGAATGATGTGGAGGTTTGGTCATGTAGCGGCACACCGGTTGACTGTGTGAAACTGGCGTTGGATCAGTTTCTTGCAGATCGCAAGCCTGATCTGATTATCGGCGGTATCAATCATGGTGACAATTCGAGCGTGAACAATCATTATTCGGGAACTATGGGCGTAGCTAAGGAGGGTTGTATGCAGCATATTCCAAGCATAGCCTTCAGCAGTTGCAATTATGATGAAAATGCTGATCTCACTCCTTTGCACGATGGGGTACTGAAGGTTGTTAAGATGGTGCTGGAGAAGGGATTGCCAGAATATACCTGTCTGAATGTCAACTTCCCGGCTTTGCCTCCGTTCAAGGGTTTCAAGGGTTGCCGGATGACTCATGGCTCCTGGATCAATGAGGTGGATCATCGCACTCATCCGCATGGATATGATTATTATTGGATGGTGGGTGAATACCGTAATGACGAACCGGAGGCAACGGATACCGACCAGTGGGCTGTGAATCATGGTTACATCGCTATTACCCCAACTAAGATTGATGTAACGGATTATGATTGGTTAAAGAATTTTGAATTATGAAGTATTACCTGATAGTAGGCGAGGCTAGTGGAGATTTGCATGCCAGCAGATTGATGCGCTCGTTGAAAAAAATAGACGAGTTTGCTGAATTCCGTTTCTTCGGCGGTGATTTGATGGCTGCTGAAGGTGGCACTCGCGTCAAGCATTTTAAGGAGTTGGCTTATATGGGTTTTGTGCCTGTACTGCTACATTTGGGTACCATCTTTTCGAACATGAAGAGATGCAAGGAAGATATTGTGAAATGGAAGCCGGATGTAGTGATACTGGTAGATTATCCGGGATTTAATCTCAAGATAGCTAAGTTCTTGAAAAAGAATACCAATATCCCTGCCTATTATTACATTTCTCCTAAGATATGGGCATGGAAGGAGTGGCGGATCCGCAGCATCAAACGTGATATTGCTGAACTCTTCTCAATCTTGCCATTCGAGGTGCCGTTCTTCGAAAAGAAGCACCGTTATCCTATTCACTATGTAGGTAATCCTACGGCTCAGGAAGTAGGGGAGTTCAGGTCGGGATATCATCAGAGTTTTACGGAATTCTGTCAGGAGAATAATCTTGACACTTATCGCCCTGTTATCGCTTTGCTGGCAGGAAGCCGTCTGCAGGAAATCAAAGACAATCTGCCGGCGATGATTGAGGTGGCTGAGCGTTTTGAAGATTATCAGATGGTGCTTGCCGGTGCTCCTTCGATAGATGATGCTTACTATGAGAAGTTTATCAAAGGTACACCTGTCAAACTGGTGCGTAACAAGACTTATCCGCTCTTGTCGCATGCTACGGCAGCTCTTGTTACCAGTGGTACTGCAACTTTAGAGACGGCTCTTTTCGATGTGCCTCAGGTGGTATGTTATGAAACGCCTGTACCTCATCTCATCCGTTTCGGTTTCAAGCATATCATCAAGGTGAAGTTTATCTCGCTGGTGAATCTTATCGCCAATAAGGAGATTGTGCCGGAGATGCTTGCCGACCGCTTTACGGTTGATGGTATTGCCAACGAACTTTATCTGATTCTTCCGGGAGAACCTGGCAGGGATAAGATGTTGGCAGAATATCAGGAAGTTCGAACTCAGTTAGGCGATAAGGTTGCGCCGGATGAGGCTGCGGGCATCATGTTTGATCTTCTGGTTAAGCGTAGGGAAATGCTTCTCCGTATGGCTCGTGAGCGTGCTGAAGCTGAAGCCAAAGCTGCAGCTGAGGCTGCAGAACGTGCGCGACAGAAGGCGATAGCTGAAGCCGAGGCTGCTAAGAAACGTGCCGAAGAGGAAGCTTTGGCGGCGCAGAAACGGGCAGAAGAAGAGACTGAACTGGCACGAATAAGAGCAGAAAAAGCCCGACTGGCGGCTGAGGCTAAGGCACGTGAGGCTCAGCAGCGTGCAGCCCAGGCACAGTATGAGGCGCAGGAAGCCCAGAAGGGTGAACGCTTTGAAGAAGAACAGAAAAAAGGTGTATAGCTTTTTCATGGGTCATCGCAAGTACTTACGTGATCCATCGGAGCTACTTGCGTTTTTTATGGTGATATGAAAAAAAAGGCAGGGGTTCTTTGAGGAATCCCTGCCTTTCTTTGTGCTTGGCCAAACTATAGGTTTGGCCTTTATCTCATAAAAGAAGTATTATCCAAACAACTGGATGGTGTATAGGTAGATTACTGCTGCCGGTATCGCCATGAGCGAAGAGTCGAAGCGGTCGAGCATGCCTCCATGTCCTGGCAGGATGTTGCCGCTATCCTTTACTCCGAGGGTACGCTTGAAGAGGCTTTCTACCAGATCGCCCCATGTGCCGAAGAATACCACAACCAGACCTAAACCTTCCCAACCGAGAATGCTGAGACGATGGGCTTCGCCATCGTTGGCAATATAGCCGATAATGCCTGCTGCTATCAGTACGAATATGCCTCCGCCTATGCTGCCTTCCCAACTCTTGGCTGGACTGATGCGAGGAAAGAGCTTATGCTTGCCGAAAAGCGAACCGCTGCAATAGGCACCGGTATCATTGGTCCAGAGGAAAATGAAAATGCTCAAAGGCAACAGCATGTCGTAATGTATCTGGCCATCGAAAGCTGATGTCTCGAAACTCAATACATTGATCATTGAGAAAGGCAAGGCGATGTACAACTGAGAGAGCATAGTGTAAGCCCAATCGTTGATGGCATCCTTATTGCCCGTATACAGTTCGCTGATGAAGAGATAGAGGATGGTGAGCAGATAAGGTACGAAAACCACGAAATTGCCCACAATGCCCATGCGGAAACCAGCCACGGCAAGGAAGAAGTAAACACCCGCCACGGTGCTGATGAAACGGTTTACCGTAACATTCTCCTTCTGGTTAACTAATCCGCAATACTCCCAGATGCTCAATCCTGTAATGAGGGCGAACAGGATAACCATTGCCCTGGGATTGAGAAAGCAAGATACCATGCACACTACGAAAAATACGCCTGTGATGGATCTTATCACTAGATTCTTCTGTTTGTCAGTCATATCGGTTTGTTTTATTCGTTCTTGTTTTCTTCCGAACCTTCATCCTTCTTGGAAGTCTCATCAGAATCTGCATTCTTCTTCTGGTTCTCTTCATGCTCCTTGATGGCAGCCTGAACTTCAGGAAGTTCCTTTACGGCGTCATCGTCTATCTTAGGCTGTTCGTCTTCCATGATTTCCTGCGAACGGCTCAACCAAGGGCGTTTGCCAAAGATATGTTCTACGTCTTCTGCCATAATCACCTCTTTCTTGATCAGAAGTTCTGCTAAGGCATTGTGGCCTTCCTTGTGCTCCATCAGGATGTTCTTGGCACGGGTATACTGTTCGTTGACAATCTTCAGAACTTCCTGGTCTATTTCGCGGGCTGTAGACTCAGAGTACGGACGCTGGAATGCATATTCGTTCCGGTTGTAAAAGCAGATGTTTGGCAACGTCTTGCTCATACCGAGATAAGCTACCATACCATAAGCACTCTTTGTGGCGCGCTCCAGGTCGTTCATGGCTCCTGACGAAATATGACCGGTGAAGAGTTCTTCTGCGGCACGTCCACCCATTAATGAACACATCTCGTCGAGCATCTGTTCCTTGGTGGTTATCTGGCGCTCTTCTGGCAGATACCATGCAGCACCGAGAGCCTGACCACGAGGCACGATGGTAACCTTGATGAGAGGGTTGGCATACTGGCAGAACCATGAGATGGTTGCGTGGCCTGCTTCGTGGAGAGCGATGCTACGCTTTTCGTCGGCAGTCATCACCTTAGTCTTCTTCTCAAGACCGCCTACAATACGGTCTACTGCATCGAGGAAATCCTGTTTGCAAACAGCCTTCTTGTCGTGGCGTGCAGCAATGAGGGCTGCCTCGTTACAAACGTTGGCAATATCTGCACCCGAGAAACCTGGAGTCTGGCGTGCCAGGAGATCAACATCTACAGTTTCGTCTATCTTGATAGGTTTGAGATGAACCAGGAAGATAGCCTTACGTTCGTTCAAACCAGGGAGATCTACGTGAATTTCGCGGTCGAAACGTCCGGCACGGAGCAAGGCGCTGTCGAGCATGTCTACACGGTTGGTAGCTGCAAGGATGATGACACCACTGTTGGTGCCGAAACCATCCATCTCTGTAAGGAGAGCGTTCAAGGTGTTCTCGCGCTCATCATTACCACCCATGGCTGGGTTCTTGCTGCGGGCACGGCCTACAGCATCAATCTCATCGATAAAGATGATACAAGGTGATTTCTCTTTAGCCTGGCGGAACAGGTCGCGTACACGTGAGGCACCTACACCTACGAACATTTCAACGAAGTCGGAACCGCTCATGGAGAAGAAAGGTACGCCAGCCTCGCCGGCAACAGCCTTAGCCAAGAGGGTCTTACCAGTTCCCGGAGGGCCTACGAGAAGGGCTCCCTTTGGAATTTTACCACCCAAGTCGGTATATTTTTGTGGGTTTTTCAGGAAGTCTACAATTTCCTTTACTTCCTGCTTGGCACCTTCCTGTCCGGCCACATCCTTAAAGGTGATGCCGATGGCATTTCCCTTTTCGTACATCTTAGCTTTGCTTTTGCCCACGCTGAAGATGCCGCCGCCCATACCGCCGCTGCCCATACCGCCGCTGAATCTTCCAGACATCCAAAGGATGAAGAATACGAAGAAGAGCAGAGGTGCCAGATTGAAGAGCGTGCTTAAGAAATCGTTATCCTTCTGGTTGTCGTAGCTGAAGGAGCGTATCTTCTTTTCCTTCAACATCTGGTTGGCATAGCGTTCCACTTCGTCAACCGAGCCGAACTGTACTTTTACGTATGGGTTAGGACCTACAGACTTTGCCGGCATATTGTATACATCGCGCGTATATTTCGGGTTGATGTATATCTTGAGGGTGCTTTCTGTTTTATTGGCCACAACACTGAGCACATAACCCTTGTCTACATACTGTTTGAACTGGGTGTATGTGGCTTCCTTGGCAGCGCTGCCTCCAATCGCATCGCCTCCTCCAGTAAAGAAGAGGATGATCATGGTGATGAGGCAGATGGTGAAAAGCCAGGTCATATTAAATCGTGGCATCTTGGGTCCGCCATTGCCACGAGGCTTCATATTATTGCTTTGTTCCATTTTATTTTATATGTATAACTTTTAGTCGAAAAACAATGTCTGATCCATCATGTAGGATGGGAGAGACTGACTAGTCGAGATCAGGTATATGGGTGAGCTTTGCATCCTCCCATAAATGTTCGAGGTCGTAATAAGCACGTACTTCCGGAAGGAAGATGTGTACTAATACGTCAACAAAGTCCATTGCCACCCACTGGTCGTTGCCGAGACCTGCTACATTTACAGGTTTTTCTTTCAGGTTCTTGCGCACGATGTCTCCCACAGAACCTGCGATAGCTTCAACCTGAGTAGGGCTTCCTCCCTGGCAGATGATGAAGTACTTGGCAATGCTTCCATCGATTTCTGTCAGGTCGGCGATAACAATGTCTTGACCTTTCTTTTCTTGTATACCTTCTTTAATAGTCTCTACGAGTTGTTTAACTGTGTTCATTTATCTTTTCTTTCTTACTTAATTTATATTCTCTATTTTTCTGCAAAGATACATTATTATAATGGAAAATCGACTTAAAAGGCAAAAAAAATGTGGAAAATTAAAGAAATTGCGCTTTTTTTAGAAAAAAGTGCCGAAAAATTTTGTAGGTTCAAAAAAAACTAGTACCTTTGCACTCGCAATTGAGAAATGAACATCTCGTTTGCTGATATTGGGATATGGTGTAATGGTAACACTACAGATTCTGGTCCTGTCATTCCTGGTTCGAGTCCGGGTATCCCAACAATCAAAAAGTTCTATTTTAAGTTTGGGATATGGTGTAATGGTAACACTACAGATTCTGGTCCTGTCATTCCTGGTTCGAGTCCGGGTATCCCAACTCATACGGTAAGGCATCTTTCAGTAATGAAAGGTGTTTTTTTTGTTTATAGGAATTCTGTTTTATGGAGTATTCATAACAATAAACCCCAGAGCTTTCGCCCTGGGGTTTATTGTATTTATTTCTTCTCGGCATCAATAGCCTTGATTTTCTGCTTTACCATTTCGAGGTCAGCCTTGAGTTTCTCAATCTTACGGTTCATTTCTTCTACCAGGCTGTTGCCCTTCTTGCTGGCCGTATTGAAGAAACCGAGGTTGTTCTCGTAGGTAGTAATCTCGCTGCGCAACTGGTCGTAGCGGCGCAAGAGTTTGCCACGCTCATTGCCGAGTGCATTGCCGCCTTCCTTGGCAACATTCTTCAAGTTGTTCTTGAAGTTGTCGAAGTGGCGCTTTGCGTTGGTGGCATGAAGTTTCTCGTAGGCTGCATCGATAGCCTCATGATACTCTTTATAGACCTTGTCTTTCTCTTTGAAAGGAACGTGTCCGATTGCACTGTATTGCTTGGCAAGATCTTTGAGCTTCTTTTGGAAATCGTTGTCTGAAATCTCTGCAACTACAAGTTCCTTGAGCTGGGCAATAATGTTGCGCTTCTTGTCCAGATTGGCATGTTCCTCGCTGCGTGAACCGGCATTCTGCTTGTTGCGGGCTTCGAAGAACTTGTTGCAGGTATCCAGAAATTCCTTCCAGAGCAATTCGCCTTGTTTGTGAGGTACGGTACCTACCTTCTTCCATTCTTTCTGGAGAGCGATGAGTTTGTCGCCAGTTTTCTTCCAGTCTGTACTGTCAGCCAGTTCCTTTGCCTTGTTTACGAGTTGCTGTTTCTTTTCGAGATTGGCAGAGTAGGTATCTTTCAGTCCTTTGAAGAATTCTGCCTTCTTGTTGAAGAATTCATCGTTGGCGATGCGGAAACGCTCAAAAATCTTGACGTTCATTTTCTGAGGGGCAAAACCGATAGTGCGCCACTCTTTCTGAATCTCTATGATTTCCTGGGTAACCTTCTCCCAGTCCTTGGCAGTCTTGTATTCTCCTTGGTTGGCAGCCTCTACCTTTTCGCAGAGGGCAGTTTTTTTGGCGAGGTTTTCCTCTTCCTTGGCACGCAGGTCTTCGAAGTGCTGCTGGTGCTTCTTGTTGATAACAGTGCTGGCAGCTTTGAAACGCTCCCAAATCTGCTCTCTCAACTCCTTGGCAACAGGACCAATCTCACGATATTGCTGGTGGAGGTCCTGAAGCTGGTGGAAGGCAGAAATAACATCCTCTTCCTCATTGAGTTTCTCTGCAGCCTCGCAGAGTTTGGTCTTGGCTTCAAGATTCTTCTTGAAGTCATATTCGCGGGCTTCGCTGTTCAATTTGAGCATGTCGTAGAACTGCTCTACATAGAGCTGGTAGTTCTTCCATACCTCGTTTGCCTTGTCTGCAGGGATGTTCTTGATTTCCTTCCATTCCTGCTGCAAGGCCTTGAAGTCCTGATATGATTTGTTGGCCTCCTCCGGTGAGGTGGTCATGGCCTTTATCTTTTCGATAATTTCCTCTTTTTTGCGGAGATTATCTTGTTTTTCTTCTTCTTGTGCCAGGAAGATCTTGGCTCTTTTCTCCTTGATGAGTTGCATCTCAGCCTTGAAGGCTTCTTCGGTGTCATCCGGTAGAAGGATATACTTCTCTGGGTCACCGCCTTTTGCGAGATACTCTTTCATCTGTGCGTCTCTTTCTGCGAGATGAATCTTGTAGAAAGTTGTCTTGAGTAGGTCGAGTTCCTCCTTGTTTGGATTTTCGCTGCTATGAGCGATTTCCTTTACTCTTTCGAGCACTTCCTGCTTGGTGGCATAAGCCTTCTTGGCAGGGTCTTCCAGGGTGCTCTGCTGCAACAGAGCTTTTTCTTGAGAGTCCATCATGTCACTTTGTTTAGTTTATGATTCGAGTTTCTTGGGCCGGTAGTCGCTTATCTGCAATTCGACCCCATACAAAATTATATTATTAATAAGTTGCAAACTTAAAAAAAAAAATCGAATATCATGCCATGATATTCGATTTTTTAATTTTTTTTGTATTTATAATTGCCTTTTTCTTGCTAATCATCGTTTTATGGGCTCTTTCGGGCTACTTAATGCATATCAGAGTGGTATATGCTTAGAGCAGGCGCTTGTATCTGAGGAAGCCCCATGAAAGTGCAGAAACGAGCACGGAGATAACCAGGGCAATGGCAAATCCGTAATGGCTGTCTTCCATACCGTTGATTAAGTTCATACCGAACAATGAGGAAATCAGCGTAGGCAACATCATGACGATACTGATACTGGTCAGGGTACGCATCGTGGTATTCATGTTGTTGTTGATGATGCTCGAATAGGTATCCATCGTCGACTCCAGAATGTCGGAGTAGATGCTTGTAGTTTCGCGTGCCTGTGTCATCTCGATGTTTACGTCTTCGATGAGGTCGGCATCAAGTTCGTCCACCTGCAGCTTGAACTTCAACTTAGACAGGAGATTCTCGTTGCCTCGGATAGAGGTGATGAAGTAGGTAAGGGAGTCCTGCAGGCGGCTCAGGCCAATCAGGCTCTCATTGTTCACACCATGATCGAGGTTTCGTTTTGCCTTTTCTATGAGCGAATTGATCTGTTTCAATCGCTTCAGATACCAAACCGCTGATGACAGGAAGAGACGGAAGGTCATGTCTACATAGTCGGTGAACCCCTCGCTGCGCTTCTGCTGGTAGCTTACGAAATCAATCATCATATTGGTTTCATAATAGCATACGGTGATGGTAACATCGCGCTTATGGATGATACCCAGAGGCACGGTGGTGTATGGGGTACGGCTGCGTATTTCCTTGACATAAGGGATACGGAGGATGATGAGCATCCAGCCATCGTCATATTCATAGCGGGCACGCTCATCGGTATCGCTGATATCCGAGAGGAAATAATCAGGGATCTTGAATTCTTCTTCCAGCAAGCGCTGGTCTTCATCAGTTGGACATGTTACTTGTATCCAGCAGTTTGGCTGCCACTCATTGAGTACAGTCAGATTCTTGTCTATATTCCAATAAGTCTTCATAGTTTGCTAATCTCCACATAATAAAAGTTTGGGGTATGGAGACTAGCGCTTGGGTACGGCCTACTGAAAGGCTTCATCGTTGCTGAATCTCCACGCCTTACAATTCATTATTGTTCTCCGCGTGATAATCGTCCATTTTGGTGTTATTTTAATGAAACTTATGCAAGTGAATTTGTATAATCTGCTACAGAGATTTTACAAGACTTGCGAAATCGACTGCAAAGGTAATGATTTCTTTTGAAAACTGGAACAAAAAAGCCGAGAATTTTCACTCTCGGCTTTCTTTTTTAATCTTTTTGTAATTTCGTTCCCCATTTTTTACTTTGCAGGAATCTCTGTCAGGAGCTGCTTGACGAGGTTCCAGAAAGGAGCAACGCAACTGATCTGGCAACGCTCATTGGCTGTGTGAGGACTAAGAAGAGTAGGACCGAATGATACGACATCGAGGTTAGGATACTTGCTCAGGATGATAGAGCACTCCAGACCTGCGTGAACAGCCTGTACCTTACCGTCTGTGCCGTTCTGCTCTTTGTAAACCTTCAATACGTGTTCCAGAATGTCGCTCTTAGGGTTAGGGTTCCATCCCATGTAGCTGCCGCTGAATTCAACCTTCATGCCTGCCATGTTGAAACAGCTCTCTACCATTGTGGCAAGATACATCTTGTAGTATTCGTGGCTGGAACGGGCCAGAATCTTGATGGCAGCCTTGCCGTCACCAATCTCAACGATTGCGAGGTTTGAAGAGGTCTCTACGATTTCAGGCATAGATGGAGCCATACGCAATACGCCATCGTGGCAAGCGTAGATTGCATCTACAAGATTATCCTGGATTTCGGCAGGAACCTGCATCTTTGGAGTCTCTACATTCTCAGCGAAGAACTCGATGTTCTCAGTTGTTTCAATGCCTTCGAACTCATCACAGATTTCGTCCTTCCAGTCTGCTACCAGGTCATTCAAAGCTTCAATGTTCTCCTTAGGCAGGGTCAGAACAACCTCAGCCTGGAATGGGATGGCATTGCGCATGTTGCCGCCCTGCCATGAAGCCAGACGGGCATCGAGTTCTGAAATAGCTTCACGCACGAAACGAACCATGCACTTGTTGGCATTCGCTCTGCCTTCGTTGATTTCGATACCGGAGTGACCGCCTTTCAATCCCTTGAGGGTTACCTTAACGGCAGCATCTTCCTTGTCGGTTTCTACCTCTTTATAATCGAGAGTTGCTGTGATGTCGATACCGCCAGCGCTACCGATAACGAACTCGCCCCAAACCTCGGTATCGAAGTTCAAGAGAATGTCGCCGTTCAGTTCGCCTGCAGGGAGATCGTTGGCACCATACATGCCTGTCTCTTCGTCGGCGGTAATCAAGCCCTCGATAGGACCATGCTGCAAATCTTTTGATTCCATTACAGCCATGATTGTAGCTACGCCAAGTCCGTCGTCGCTACCGAGTGTTGTATGATTAGCACGTACCCAGTCGCCATCGATGATGGTTTCGATAGGGTCTGTTTCAAAATTATGCTTGCTGTCTGGTGCTTTCTGAGGAACCATGTCCATGTGCGCCTGCATAATAACGCCTTTGCGGTTCTCCATACCTGGAGTAGCAGGTTTGCGCATCACGATGTTGCCTGCTGGGTCTTGGAAAGCCTCTACACCTGCTTCTTTTGCCCAATCGAGCAAATAAGCCTGAATCTTTTCCAAATGTCCAGATGGACGTGGAACTTGTGTTAACTTGTCAAAGTTACGCCAGATTTCAACTGGGTTCAAATTCTTAATGTCAGCCATATTTATTTAATTTAAAATTTATAGTTAATAGTTTATAGGGCATTCTCGCTATACGGCGTAGCCGCTATCAACTATTAACTTTTAACTATTAACTTTTATCTTTTAACTTTCCCGGTAAACGCCAGTGCTATCCAGGCATAGATTCCCAAAAGGACTACAAGCAGGGTTTGCACGGAGTGTACGATGAGAACGAAGAAGAGGGCATCGTTTGCCTGAATGCCATAGAGTATGAGCATTGTCTTGACGGCAAAATGCCAAGGTCCGGCTCCGTTAGGAGTTGGTACGATGACCGCTATGCTGCCCACGATGAATGTCACCAGACCGCACATCAGATTAAGATGGGAGGTTGCCTCGAAGCATTGGAAGGTGAGATAGTAGTGGAAGAAATAGCTCAACCAGATGCCCAGTGTAAGGGCGATGTAGAGCGGTACATTTCTGACACCTTTCAGCGAGATGATACCTTGCCAGAGTCCTCCCAGTGTTGCTTTCACCTTATTATATATAGCGAGTCGCTTGAGCAGATAGTGAGCCAGGATGAGTACTGCTATGCCACAGATAGCAGTCACTATGTAACCTGTGGCTGTAAATTGGCAGAGTAAACTGTCCATGCTAGTGCCTGTTTTCTCAAAGAAATTGAGGAATACCGGAATCTGCATCACAAAGACCAGCGCCGTAATCAGCAGCACGAGGAGTGAATCGATGGCTCTTTCTGTAACGACGGTACCCAAGGCTTTCGGAAACGAAACATCATCCCATTTCTTCAATACGCCGCATCTGGCAAACTCGCCTGCACGAGGAATTACAAGACTCAGAGCATAGGACAGGAAGATGGAGTAGATGCTGATACTGGAGCGGGCCTTCTCGCCTAATGGCTCCAGCGACTGTTTCCATCTCCATCCTCTGAACACCTGGGCAGAGATGCCAAAAGGGAACGACAGCAGCATCCAGGTCCAACTCATCTTGTGAAGCAGAACATCTTCTACTTGCTTGAAGTCGAATCCGCGATACATCCAATAAAGGATGGCGCCACCCAGAATGAGCGACAAAGCCACCTTCCATATGTTGTTTGCTATCTTCTTTATATCCATAATTAGATGCAAAGATAATACTTTTATTGACAATATCGTTCGAATCTGCATATTTTTAGCATAAATAAACGCTTGGGCGCCATTTATGGCTAAAAGTATAGCCTTTTTTTTAAGAAACAAGTGGCTCTTTCCCTTTTTTACCCAAAAAGATAAAAAAAATCGCATACTTCGTGTGGATTCTCAAAAAATAATCGTATTTTTGCAAAATATATAATATAAAGATAAGATATGAAAGCTGTAAAGCCTAAGAAGAATCTCGGTCAGCACTTCTTGACCGACCTCAATATAGCAAAGCGCATCGCCGATACGGTGGATGCCTGCCCGGATATTCCTGTTCTCGAAATCGGACCAGGTATGGGCGTTCTTACCCAATATCTCGTAGAGAAACCAAGACCCGTCAAGGCAGTGGAAATCGACTCGGAGTCGGTGGCGTATCTTCATGAGAATTTCCCGACACTCAAGGATAATATTATTGGTGAAGACTTCCTGAGAATGGATTTGAACCAGATATTCGATGGAAAGCAGTTTGTACTGACAGGTAATTATCCATACGATATCTCATCGCAGATATTCTTCAAGATGCTCGATTACAAGGATCTCATTCCTTGCTGTACCGGAATGATTCAGCGCGAGGTGGCATTGCGTATGGCATCAGAACCAGGCAACAAAGCCTATGGTATCCTCAGTGTGCTCATCCAGGCATGGTATGATGTGGAATATCTCTTTACGGTAGATGAGAATGTGTTCAACCCACCACCAAAGGTAAAGAGTGCGGTAATCCGCATGACTCGTAACAAGGTGACTGACCTTGGCTGTGATGAAAAACTGTTTAAGCGTCTGGTTAAGACAGTCTTCAACCAGCGTCGCAAGATGCTCCGTGTAAGCCTCAAGCAGATGTTCCCGGGTGTAACCCCACGCGAGGATTTCTACACCACCGACATCATGACCAAGCGTCCTGAACAGCTCACTATCCAGCAGTTTGTAGAACTCACCAACTATGTGGGCGAAGAATTGAAAAGATTAGAATTAATAAAATAAAAACATATAATTATGATAGACGTTAAAGAAACTTTGAATTCTGCAGCAGAGCGTATGGAGATGGCAGCAATGTATCTCGCAGAGGAACTCTCTCATGTTCGTGCTGGTCGTGCTAATGTCGCCATCCTCGATGGTGTGCGCGTAAATAGTTATGGCAGTATGGTTCCTCTGAACCAGGTAGCTACAGTTACAACCCCTGATGCCCGTACTATCGCTATCCGCCCTTGGGACAAAAAGGCTATCAAGGATATCGAAAAGGCTATTATGGATAGTGGTGTAGGTATCACTCCTGAGAACAATGGCGAAATCGTACGTTTGGGTATTCCTCAGCCAACAGGTGAGCGCCGTAAGGAACTCGTAAAGCAGTGTAATAAGATTGCTGAGCGTGCTAAGATTGAGGTGCGCAACGTGCGCCAGGAAATCAAGGAGAAGTTGAAGAAAGCTATCAAGGATGGACTTTCTGAAGACTTGGAGAAGGATGCTGAGAATGATTTGCAGAAACTCCACGACAAGTACATCAAGCAGCTCGAAAACCTGATGGACGAGAAGGAGAAGGAAATCATGACAGTCTAAATCATTCTGAACTTACATTATTTAATAAGTGATAATGAGAGGACTCGTTATTAAAAATACAGGCAGCTGGTACACCGTCAAGACAGACGATGGCCAGCTGATTGAAAGTAAAATCAAGGGCAATTTCAGATTGAAGGGCATCCGCAGCACCAATCCTGTGGCTGTAGGCGATTATGTGCAGCTTATTACCAATCAGGAGGGTACGGCATTTATCTCTTCTATCGAAGACCGCCAAAACTATATCATTCGTAAATCACCTAACCTCAGTAAGCAGAGTCATATTCTGGCTGCTAATGTAGACCAGGCGCTGCTTGTGGTAACGGTGAATTATCCGCAGACATCTACTACCTTCATCGACCGATTCCTGGCTGGTGCTGAGGCCTACAGAGTGCCTGTTATCATCATCTTTAATAAAAGTGACATACTTTCAGAAGAAGAATTGCATTACGAGAAGATGATGTGTACACTCTATGAAACCATCGGATATAAATGTATTGAATTGTCGGCAGCTACAGGAGAAGGTGTTGAACTGTTGCGGCCTCTTATCAAGGATAAGAAATCTTTGTTGAGCGGCAACAGCGGGGTAGGAAAGTCAACCCTCATCAACCAGCTCATTCCTGATGCAGAGCAGCGTACCGCCGAAATCAGCGAGGCGCATAATAGCGGAATGCATACCACAACCTTCAGTGAGATGCTGGAACTGCCGGAAGGTGGTTATCTCATTGATACTCCGGGCATCAAGGGCTTTGGTACCTTTGATATCGAAAAGGAAGAGCTGACCAGCTATTTTAAGGAAATCTTCAAGTTCTCTCAGAATTGTAAGTTCTCTGACTGTACCCATACCCACGAACCGGGGTGCGCGGTAATCAAGGCGGTTGAGGAACATTATATTGCAGCTAGCCGCTATCAGAGTTATCTCTCTATGTTGGAGGATAAGGACGAAAACAAATACAGAGAGGCTTTTTGATAGGGAAGAGTGAAGAACGAAGAGTGAAGAAATTAAAAAAATCATATTAATGAAAGAACAGAAGGACGTCAGGCAGCGTATCGAAGAAGGTGAGTTCGCACAGAGTGCTGAAATCAGTGCGAGCTATCTGGATGAGGACATCTTGATTATAGATAATGTCAAGGTGTTGCAGAACCCAGACCCTATGAGATTCCAGATGAACATGATTGCATCCTGTCAGAGAGGCAGCCTGAGAGCAGAACTCAACGGGCGGGAATTCACCGTGGAGAAGGGCGATATATTTATCAGTCCATCTAACTCAATTCTCGACATCAAAGAGGTGTCGGAAGATTTTGCATGCACAGCCATGTGTGTCAGCAATCACGGCTTGCTTGGTATTCTTCGTTCTCATATCTCGGTATGGAACCGTGCCATGTATGTGAGCAAGGTTTCGGTGTTGAAGATGAATGAGGTGGATATGGTATTCTATTCTAAGTTTACCGACTTGGTGCGCCTCTGTCTGGATCCGAAGTTCAACGACCGCAGTTCGTGGAAACCATATCGCCGTGAGATAGTGGAGACGCTCCTGAAGAGTGCTCTTCTTGCTGTGAGCAATCTTTTGCTGACAGATCTCCCGAAAGAAACTTTGGGAACCAGTGCCAGCGATTTCTTTGATAAGTTTCTGAAGATGTTGCAGCAGAGCGAAATCAAGCATCAGCCTGTAGAATATTTTGCGCAGCAGCTTTGCATCACGCCAAAATATCTCTCCATCATCTGCAAGCGCCATTCCGGCAAGACAGCCATCGAGTGGATTACGGAGTATACGCTTGCTGATATCACCTATTATCTCCGTTCTACAACGAAAACAATCAAGGAGATTTCAGGTATACTGGGCTTCTCCAATACCTCATTCTTCGGTAAATATGTAAGAGAGCATCTGCACATGTCACCTCTGAAGTATCGTGAAAGTTTGAGAAAACAATAACAGCAAAATAAAAACTCGCAAATTCTAAAGAAAGAATCTGCGAGTTTTTTGTTTCTATCAAATAGGGTGGAGCTGGAGGGATTCGAACCCTCGTCCGCACAAGGAAACCATACGCTTTCTACATGCTTATTCCAGCCTTCGGTTTTCGAGGCATGACAGGACCTGGACCACCAATCATACCCTTATCCTCTAAAATTTCATCCATGCAACGAGGCGTACATGAACTATTTCCGATTTACCTGCACCGCTTGATCAACAAGATTCGGAACAACATCCGTTGAGCGATGTCTCGTTCCAGCACCCTGTGCTGGAATAAAGCTAGTTTACTATACTTCGACTAGGCAGCGAGAGCGTAGTTATTTTCGCCAATTAATTTTTTGTTCACTAGGATTTAGGAGGTAGCCAACGAGCCTCCGCATGCTTACGTACCATTTCATCTCGCCGTCAAATCCAGTCAACCCCGAGAATTTTCTGATATTGGGTGCAAAGATAAGGCGAAAATTTGAAATTACCAAATATTTTTAGGGAAAAAACTGCCAGCATCCTCATTTTCATTATTTTTAGGTATTGCATACCTTCTTAGAAATATGTACCTTTGCAGCCTGATTTAAGATAGTAATAATGATTATGAATATGCTAAATAAAAAAATAACTTGGAGAAAACAACATAAATGGTTAGGTATCGGTATGAGCTTTTTCATGCTGATGTTCTGCTTGTCGGGTATTCTGCTCAACCACCGTTCGCTTATCAAAGATGTGGACGTGAGCAGGAAATATCTGCCAAGCCGCTATGAATTTAAGAATTGGAATGGCGGGTTGCTGAGGGGAACGCTTGCTTTGGATGATGCCATATTGCTGTATGGAAACGGGGGAATCTGGCAAACGGATTCTACAGCATCCACATTCAAGGACTTTAATAAGGGGATGCCAGCAGGAGCAGACTGCCGACAGATAAGAAATGTTATCAGAACGGATGATGGTTCTGTCTGGTCGGTATCTCCATTTTCACTCTACCGGTTGGGGAGTCACAAAATATGGAAAAGCGTAACTCTTCCAACAGAGCCGGAAGAGAAGTTGAGCGACATTTCTGCTCATGGAGATACGCTTTTGGTTCTCAGCCGCTCCTATGCTTATGTTTCCTTGCCACCTTATCAGAACTTCCACCGGATAGAATTGCCTATGCCAAAGGAGTATGATGGGAAGGTTACAGTCTTTCGTACGATATGGCTGCTTCACAGTGGAGAGTTGTTTGGTAGCATTGGTAAACTCATCGTAGATGGCATTGCCATCATCCTGGTGTTGCTCTGCATCTCAGGTCTTATCTTCTGGTTAAAGCCTAAACAGAAGAGGTTGCTTCGCTTTTCGCTACAATGGCATGACAAAATAGGCCGATACACCATCATGCTTACTTTGTTGATAGCCCTGACAGGTTGGTGCCTTCGTCCACCTGTGATGATAGCCTTGGTGTTGAACAAGATGCCGTCTATTCCTGGGACGACGCTTCATAGCAAGAACCCTTGGAATGACAAACTCCGTGTGGTGCGTTATGATGAAAAGTTCGGTGACTGGCTCTTGTCAACTTCGGATGGTTTCTTTTCCGTGAATTTCCAGACAGGAAAGTTGGAGTCAATACCCAATACTCCACCAGTCAGTGTTATGGGATTGAATGTCCTTCAGCAAAACAAAGATGGTAAATGGTATTGCGGTTCGTTTAGTGGTCTCTTTGTTTGGGATAGAGTGAAGGGGACAACCGTTGATTATTCTACCGGGAAAGCGGCTTTAAAGAACGCTGGCGCACCATTCGGAAAAAAGGCGATAGCAGGTATGAGTCAGGATTTCTCTGATACGCCTGTCATTGCTGAGTATAATGAAGGAACCGACTTTGCGCCACAACCCGCTTATATGAACCAACTGCCCATGTCATTATGGACTGTGGCTCTGGAGGCTCATAGCGGTAGAATCTTCATAGGTAGTATTGCTACATATATATTTATCTTCGTGATGGGAATACTTGCCGTATGGTGCCTTTGGTCTGGGTATGTCATTAGACTGGTGAAGAAAAAATAAAAAAAAGTTTGAATGCGTTGTTTTAATTGCCATATTGCCATATTGTATGTGCAAATGGTTGATACTCAGCGTAAAAGTACGTATGGCAATTCTCGGAAAAGCGCCGGGAATTGCCATATATTGCCATTGTGAGAATTTAATGCTATTTTCGCCTTATAACCAGATACTCAGTACCTTTCATCGTTCTTTTTCTCTTTAGTCCATCGATGTTCTTCAGGCATCGACCGAACGAAAGAAGGCTTTTTGCTTCCAATGATGCCCCATATTTCGCCTTTAACTCGCTAAAAATGGCGGCGGCAGTCATGAAAGTACCCTCATTTTCGTCTTCTGTTGGCGTAAAACTCTCGCTGAAGCATTGCATGACTGGATCTATTTGTTGGTATCGCCTGTTGTTCTCCATGATGAGAGCCGTCTGTTCTGCATCAAAAATAGGTCTTTTCTCCATTACAGATTGCCTTTTCTGCTTGGGCAAAGAGTTGCTGATAGTTGGGGCGCACGCTTACATCAATAGGACCCGTCAGTTCGATGCCGATGAATCGGCGGTTGCCGGAAGGGTCGGTCAGAATGTCGTCCATATTGCTTGTGGCGATGAAGGAGGCGGTGCGGGGGAACTCCTGTACATGGCTGCCATAGGGTGGCTTGTATTTCACGTTTGGCAACTGGATGAGATTTTTCAGGAATCCCTGTTGTACCTTGGCTGAAATCTGGTTGAATTCATCCAGATTGATGAGTAGGCACTGGCTCATAGCCTGCAACACCTGTCTCTTCTCCGAGAGAATCAGATTATCGGTGTAGCCCCATTGCAGCTGGGGTGGAATCAGACGGCGGCAGAAAGTACTCTTGTTGTAGCCCTGTTTGGATATGAGCAGGGGAGCCACGCTGTTGCCATACTGTCTGCCGGTGCGGTTGTGCCATTGCTCCACCATGGCTAGAAACCAGGTGTAGAACCAGTCTTCCCAGTGCGGGTTGTTGGTAGGCACGGTACGTGCCAAGGCACGTATATGGTCCTTGCCGTCCCAGTTGTCATAACAGATGAACAGAAATTCCTCTACGGGATTATAGTTCTTGATGAAATTGGATTCCAGGAAATTTCTAACGTCCTTGATGCTGACGTTGATACCTGCCAGTTGCACTTCTAGTGTCAGACTCTTCTGTACTCTCGGTTCCACGGCTTGAAATCCAATCCATTCCTTGTCCTTCGGTACATATTCGGTATATTTCATCACCATGTTGTATCTCAGGTCATACTTCTCGTTCAGATATTTCATCATCTTCTCGATGTTCTCTTTCGAGCCTTTCATGCCTTTTTCTTTCTTGTCAGTCGGGTCGCTTTTAGCCTCAGGTATGGATGGGGTTGGTTCTTGAAGCATCAGTTTCTCGTCTACTTTCAAGGCGACAGCCTGAGGATTATAATAGGGTTGGGTATCGAGCGTAAGGAGGAAATAGCTTCTTATCGAAGGCTTTTGGCTGGCTATCTCGGCATGGATGACAGACTGGTAGATGGGCAGGATGTGTCGGTATGCACTTTGGTAGAGTCGGTCGGCATGTTCTTCATCTGTAGGCAGTTCACCCTTTTCATCAGAGAATTTTACCAGTATTTCCACGCTTCTGCCATCGGCTCCGGTCACGGCAATGAGGGTGGAGGGGAGAAAGGCAGCTTGTTTCTTCACGAGCAGGACGTCTTCTGGTTTCAGTATATTCCTGAACGATAGGAGCAAGAGGCCGTTGAATGCCTTCATCCTGAGATCCCCGTTCTCATCTTTCTGAAACTCGGCGGCAGGGTATACCCGGTGCCAGGTGGGCATGTCTTTATACCCATCGTAACCGAAATTCATGGAAGGAACCATATCTCTGAATTTCTGGATGGTAAACTTGGAATCATCTTTGAGCATACGCTCCAAAAGGTGTCCGATACTTCTGTTGGTAACGCAAAGCTGGTGTTGCCGGTTGGTTCTGATGATTGTTATTCTCATCTGTCCTGTTATTAAAGTTATTTCTTTTTCGAGTGAGGCTTACGTAATGTTTGAGTAGGGCTTACTTGGAGTTCAAAAGAGGCTCACTTGGATTTCGGAAAGCATTACTTGCTAAGCCAGGATGTATCTGAAACTGCGTCGCGACGTATCTGATGCTGCGTCGTGACGCAGTTGTTGTTACGTCGCGATGTATCAGATGCTACGTCGGGACGTAATTTCTTCCGCATCGATGGCGAAGTTACGAAAAAAGATTGAAATCCCCAAGCATTGAACCGAAAAAATGCTTTTTTGCTTAATACTTTCTGTGTTTTTCTCAAAAAATACGCTGAAATCTGCTGAATAGCTTAAAATGAGCGAATTATGAGTCTTTTACCTCAATAGAGATAATGATTTGGCAACAGTCCCAATTTCTGCAATATGCATAAGTTTGCTGTCAAACAACTCTTCTCAGCAGTAAAGATACAATAACTACACGAAATAACAATCGCTATATTGGAATAATTTACATAAAATAGCTTAATTTATAATGATTATCGCATAATTTAATGTATATTTGCAGCTAAATTCAGTGAATTTATGAAACAAAACAAGATAAGATAAAAGATATCTTGGCAAGTATGTTGTAGAACTTCTGATAATAAAATATTATTTGAATATGGGCATAAGCAAAGATTTAACAGAAGAGGACATCAAGTTCCGCTATATCAACGAAGCCATCACAAGCAAGGGATGGTCAAAGGATAGTATATTCATGGAACAGAAGGTTAAATTTACTGACGGTAAAATTAGCCTTCATGGTAATCTTGTGCATAGAGAGAAACCGAAGTTTGCCGACTATGTACTTTATGCAAATAAGGCAACACCCATTGCTATTGTAGAAGCAAAGGATGCCAATCATTCTGTTTCTCATGGATTGCAACAAGCCATGACCTATGCCCAAATGCTTGATGTGAAGTTTGCATACAGTTCAAATGGTGAAGGGTTTGCCGAACATGACTTCTTGACAGGCAAGGAACGCACTTTTGCTATGGACGAATTTCCAACAAAAGAAGAACTTATCGAAAGATATAAAAATGAGGCTAACGATGGAAACGGACTTAACGAACAAGAGCTGGCTATCATAAAGCAGCCTTTTTGCACTGGTCAGAATATATTCCCGCCACGATATTATCAGCGCAATGCTGTAAACCGCACTGTCAATGCTATTGCGAGAGGACAAAACCGTGTGCTCCTTGTCATGGCAACTGGCACTGGCAAGACATATACTGCATTTCAGATTGTATGGCGTTTACTTAAAAGTGGTTTGAAGAAGAAAGTGTTGTATCTTGCAGACCGCAATATATTGGTTGATCAATCCATACAGCAAGACTTCAAACCATTAGAAAAGGTAACGCACAAGATAGACTACTCAAAAGACAAGAACCACTTGGAAGAATTGGGGTCTTATCAAGTATTCTTTGCACTCTATCAACAGTTGATTGGACAGAATGATGCCAAAAACTATAAGGAGTTGTTTCCTAATCCAGACTATTTTGATCTTGTTATCGTTGATGAGTGTCATAGAGGTAGCGCAAAGGATGATAGCAACTGGCGAAACATCTTGGAATACTTTTCTTCGGCTACTCATATAGGTATGACAGCAACACCAAAAGAAACAAAGTACCAGTCAAGTATTGGCTACTTTGGTGAGCCTATATATACATATAGTCTTAAAAACGGAATTGAGGACGGTTTCCTAGCTCCTTTCAAGGTAATCAACATCACAACCAACATTGGCGATGAGTGGAGACCGACAAAGGGACAAAAGGATATATACGGCAACGAGATGGAAGACCGCATTTATAACAACAGCGACTATGATTATAACATTATTATAGAAGACCGTATAAGGGAAGTTGCGCAAGAGATAACCAACTATCTGAAAAGCACTGACCGCATGGCTAAGACCATAGTGTTCTGTGCTGATGAAACACATGCGGAGCGTATGCGTCTGGCATTGACCAATGCCAATGCTGATATGTGCAAGAAAAATCCTGACTATGTGGTTCGCATAACAGGTAGCGATGAGTATGGTAAAGGCAAGTTGGATTACTTTATTTCAGTATCTTCGGAATATCCAGTCATTGCAACAACCAGCAAACTGCTTTCTACCGGTGTGGATTGCAAGATGGTAAAGCTGATAGTGCTTGACCAACAGATTGGTTCCATGACGGAGTTTAAGCAGATTATAGGACGCGGAACCCGTCTTCGTGAGAATGAGGGAAAGACCAATTTCACGGTGATGGACTTTCGAAATGTAACACGCTTGTTTGCTGACCCAGATTGGGACGGACCTATCGAGATGGATCCCGATTATCCTATAAAGTCCAGAGAGGCAGAAACTCCAGTTCAGCCTGTAGATGATACACCGCCAATAGTTGGTGATCCTATCACTCGTCCAAAGCCTCTTGTAGATAAAGATGGCTGCCAGGTAATGGTTGTCAATAAGGTAGTGTCCGTTTACGATGCCGATGGCAAGCTGCTTCGCACGGAGAGTATTACCGACTACATGAAGAAGAATATCCTTGATTCGTTTGCTACCATTGATACATTTACCTCCAAATGGAATGAAATAAAGAAAAAGTCAGATATTGCTGATATGCTGAAAGAAAGAGGCATAGATCTTGCAGAATTAAAAACTTCACAGGAAATGAGCAATGTGGATGATTTTGATTTCATCTGCCATATCGCATACGGCAAGAAGACTCTGACGAGGCGGGAACGTGCTGAGCAAGTGAAAAAGCGTGATATATTTACCAAGTATGGTGAGCAGGCACGGCTGGTACTTGAGAATTTGCTGGAGAAGTACATGGAAGAAGGCATTTCTGAACTTGAAAGTCTCACTGTGCTTGAAAACGATCCTTTCCGCCGATTGGGCTCTAAGGCAAATATAGTAAAGTTCTTCGGTGGCAAGAGAGAGTATCTGAAGGCCGTAAAAGAGTTGGAGCAGACAATATATAATATAGCATAAAAAGAAACAATATAAAATGAGTTTATCAAATTTCGTAAAACGAGTACGCAATATCATGCGCAATGATGCCGGTATCAACGGTGATGCGCAACGCATAGAACAAATGGCGTGGATGCTGTTCTTGAAAGTCTATGACGAGAAAGAGAATGATTGGGAGTTGGACGATGATGATTACAAGTCAATTATTCCAGAAGAATGCCGTTGGCGCAACTGGGCACATGATGATGGAAGTGGCAATGCCTTGACTGGTGACGAACTGCTTTCGTTTGTCAACAACACCTTGTTTGTTGAACTCAAAAACATAGAGGTTACACCTGATACCCCAATTCGTCAGGCAATAGTAAAGACAACTTTTGAGGATGCCAACCAATATATGAAAGATGGCGTTCAGCTCCGCCAGGTGCTTAATGTGATAGACGGATTGAATCTTGGTGACTATGAAGAGAGTCATGCTTTCGGTGAGATATATGAGACTATCCTTAAAGAAATGCAGTCGGCAGGTTCCTCAGGTGAGTTCTACACCCCAAGAGCCTTGACCGAATTTATGGCAGAGATAGTCAATCCGCAGATTGGTGAGAAAATGGCAGACTTCGCTTGTGGTACAGGAGGTTTCATCACAAGTTGGTTGGGTGAATTGGACAAGAAGGTAAAGACTGCTGAAGACCGCAAAGAGTACAATCAGTCTGTATTTGGCATAGAAAAGAAACAATTCCCGTATATGCTATGTGTGACAAACCTGTTGCTGCATGGTATCGACACGCCATTGGTATATCACGACAACTCGCTTACCAAAGATGTTCTCAACTATACAGACGGAGACAAGTTTGATGTTGTTTTGATGAATCCACCATACGGAGGTAATGAAAAGGCCGACGTGAAATCTCACTTTCCTTCTGATATGCGCAGTAGCGAGACTGCCGACCTCTTCATGGTGCTTATCATGTATCGCTTGAAGAAAAATGGCCGTGCTGCTGTCATTGTTCCTGATGGTTTCCTTTTTGGAGCAGATAACACAAAGATTGCCATTAAGACAAAGTTGCTCAGGGATTTCAACTTGCACACCATTATCCGTTTGCCTGGCAGTATCTTTGCACCTTACACTTCGATTGCCACGAACATTTTGTTCTTCGACAATACCAGTGCGGATGGTGCTCCAGAAGGTTATTCTACAAAGGAAACGTGGTTCTACCGTTTGGATATGCCAGAGGGTTACAAGCATTTCTCCAAGACAAAGTCCATGAAGTCGGAACATTGCGACCCAATCCGTGAGTGGTGGAACGACCGTAAGGAGATTATTATTGCTGATGGTGACGAGAAATCTCGTTGCTATTCGGTTGAAGACCTTATCGCCACCGATTGCAACTTCGACTTGTGCAAGTTCCCGAAAGAGGATGAAGAAATCTTGCCTCCTGCCGAACTGCTTGCCGACTATTTCAAGAAGCGCAAGGCTCTTGATCATGAGATTGATAAGACATTGGCAGAGATACAGCGTATCTTGGGAATAGAAGTGAAAATTGATGAATGACAAGATTTGTGAGACGCCGTCTCACAAATTCAGAAAAGCAATGTTGTCATTGCTTTTCTGAATTTCAACAGCAAAAAAGAAAAATAATGGCAAATAAAGAAACAGAAAAACCAATATTCGTAAACAGATACCTATCCATACCTTCTGCAGAATACAAGAAGTGGATTGGCGAATTGACCAAGCGTTACAAACAGTCACAAGTAAAAGCAGCGATAAAGGTCAATGAAGGCATGCTTCGCTTCTATTGGTCGCTTGGGCGTGATATAATGCTGATGAAAGCAGAGGCAAAATGGGGAACAAGTGTTTTAAAAAATCTAAGCTTGGACTTACAGCATGAGTTTCCTCATAGTAGAGGTCTCTCATATACCAATCTTAAATATGCCAGACAGTGGTATGCCTTTTATAATTCAAGTCAAGTAAATCGCCAACAACTTGTTGGCGATTTGGAAATGCCAGAGGTGTTTGCTTATGTACCATGGGGACATCACATCTCAATTATCTCTAAATCAGAGAGCATAGAAGAAGCGATGTTTTATATTCACAAAGTAGTAAGCGAGAATTTGAGCAGAAATGCATTAAATCGCTGTTTGGATTCACACCTATATGAGGCAGTTGGAAGTGCCCACACTAATTTTTCAGACAAGTTACCTGCGATACAGGGAAATCTTGCTAAGGAAGTATTAAAGAGTCCATATAATCTGGACTTCATGCAGATGCAGGAAGAATACAGCGAATGTGAGTTTGAAGAGAAATTGTCAAGGCACATAACTGAGTTTCTGTTAGAGTTAGGGCAAGGATTTGCTTATGTGGCAAGACAAAAAGAACTTGTCATGCCATCAGGAAAGGTCTACCGTCCAGATATGATTTTCTATCATATTAAGCTGCGCTGCTATGTAGTAATCGAATTAAAAGTAGTAGATTTTGAGCCTGAGTTTGCAGGTAAGTTGAACTTCTATGTTTCTGCTGTTGACGAATTGATGAAAGGGGCAGATGATAATCCTACTATTGGGCTACTCATTTGCAAGCACAAGGATGACATGACCGTAGAATGGGCTTTCAAAGGTGTCGATCGTCCATTGGGCGTGGCCGAATATGAGAATGAGATTCTTAAAGCAGTGGAAATGTTGCCAACTCCAGAGGAGATAAAAGAAAACCTCAAGTTGGAAGCAGAATTAGATGAAGACAAGAAATAATTATAATTCGCCAACAAGTTGTTGGCGAATTATAAAATGTGGAACACTGTCCCACAAATTAGTCAAGCATTGCTTGACCAATTCAAACTCAGAGGCAGTCCAATAACTTTTAAAGATACATTGAAATTATAGACAATGAACGGAAAACAATTAAAGAACAGCATATTACAATGGGCGATACAGGGAAAACTTGTACCGCAAGACCCCAATGACGAACCTGCAAGCGTTTTGCTTGATAAGATTCGTCAAGAGAAAGAACGCTTGATCAAGGAGAAGAAAATCAAGCGTGACAAGAACGCATCTATTATCTACCGTGGTGAGGACAATTCCTATTATGAGAAGATACTTGCTACGGGAGAGGTGAAATGTATTGATGAGGAGATACCATTTGAGATACCTACATCTTGGAGTTGGGCGAGACTTGGAAATTTAATTGATATTAAAGGAGGTAAAAGACTACCTGCTGGATATAAATTAACAGATAATAAAACTAATCACATTTACATCCGGGTTTCAGATATGCAAGATGGTACAATTGTAAGTAAGGATTTAAAGTATATTACTGATGATGTTTATAATCAAATTCAAAATTACACTATTGGAAAAGACGATTTGTATCTAACAATCGTTGGTTCAACAATTGGTAAGGCAGGTCTTGTTCCTAAAATGTTTGACAACATGAATTTGACAGAAAACGCAGTTAAACTAACAAATATTCCTATCAATAAATACTTTCTTTTGTATTATGTACGTTCTGAATACGCACAATCTCAATTTCGAGATAACACAAAGCAAGTTGGGCAACCTAAGTTGGCTATTTTTAGAATTGCAAACACATTAGTCCCAATTCCACCTTTTGCGGAACAAACTAAAATTGTTTCAAAACTAGAATACACATTGCATTTTGTGAATCATTTTTCTAATTTACAGGAGCAGTTGCACGATATTGATACAGACATTTACAGAGATTTAAAGAAATCCATTTTACAAGAAGCTATACAAGGCAAACTTGTACCACAAATAGCCGAAGAAGGCACAGCTAAGGAACTGCTTGAACAGATAAAAGCAGAGAAGCAAAAGTTAGTGAAGGAGGGCAAGCTAAAGAAGTCTGCCTTAGCTTCTTCTGTTATCTTCCGTGGTGACGATAACAGGTACTATGAGCAGATAAGTGAAAAATGCAATGATATCACCGATGAAATACCATTCGATTTGCCATGCAATTGGTGCTGGTGCAGATTTTCCAACATTGCATCAATGACTATTGGAAAAACGCCTGCAAGAGGTGAACAGACATATTGGATAAATGGCAAATACAATTGGGTTTCAATATCAGATATGATAGACGGAGGCTTAATTTCCACAACAAAAGAAAAGGTTTCAGATTTGGCAGTCAAAGAAGTTTTCTCCGCTCCTATCAGTGAAAAAGGATGCCTTCTTATGAGTTTCAAACTAAGTATAGGTAAGACTTCAATTTTGGATATTGATGCATTTCACAATGAGGCTATTATAACAATACGACCTGTTGTTGATAAAGAATATGCTATGAGAGATTACCTGTTCAAAATTTTACCTCTAATTGCTAATCTCGGAGAATCGAAAGATGCAATTAAAGGTAAAACTCTTAATAGTAAAAGCTTGTCGAATTTATTAATACCCTTACCTTCTTTGGTAGAACAACAACGCATTGTTGAAAAGATAGAGCAATTAATGCAGTTGCTCAAATAGTTTTTCTATTTGAGCGACAATGCGTTGCTGCTCTTTAAATGGTGACAGCGGAAACAGCATGCCTAGCAAAGTACTTCGTGATATTCCAGGAATCATACTGTTTGCATTTTTTTCAAGAATACTAAGGTTACCCTGCAAAAAACACTTGATATATTTCAAATCTATACCAAAAGATGTGATAGCCATAACCTGTCTCGCAATATGAATTTGGCCAATATCATTAAATGCCATAGAGCCAATTGTTCCTTTACAAGTAAGAAGCAAATCACCTTTATTTGCAATTGTTATAGGTGAATCTGTCCATCTATTAATAAGTAAGCTTGAATTGACAAAATTGCTAGCTCCTGTAATATATGGTATTCCATGATGTAATTCGTTGTATTGTGAGGGGTCTAAATCCCTGCCTGATAGCAAAGAAATCCCTTGATCTAACCTAATCCATTGCCAATTTGCAGGAATAGAAAATGGTATTTCTTCAGTTATATCCACGCACTTTTTCCCAATCTTCTCATAGTACCTGTTATCGTCACCACGGAAGATAACAGAATCATTGAGGACAGACTTCTTTAGCTTGCCTTCTTTGACGAGTTTCTGCTTTTCCATCTTAATCAGGTCAAGCAATTCTTGAGCAGTACCTTCTGCTGCAAGTTGCGGAACAAGTTTTCCTTGAATTGCTTCCTGTAAAATAGACTTTTTTAACTGTTCCTTTATTTCCTCGTTCAACAGATTCAATCTCTCTTGGCATTGAGTATAATTATTCAAGAATGGAGACAATTGTGTTAGTTTTCCAACTATCCTATCTTGTTCCTTTGCTGGAGGTATAGGCAACAACATTTTTGCAAGTGTTTTGCCATTACAATTTGGTTGAGCTGTAGCTATAGTACCATTTTTGAGTTGCTCCCAATACAATTGGCTCTCCATAAATGATTTCATGTAACGAGGATTAAGTAAAGAACTGTATCTAGTTCTTATCAAATACCCTGCATAAATAGCTCTTTCTGGTACTTCCTCAACTAAAAACGATTTTCCAATAGTACCACCTGTTCGTGCAAAGAGAATATCGTTTACTTTCAACAGGTACGTATCAATATCGTTTTCTGCGATTTGACAATATGGCACATTGTCCCAAAGAACACAATTTTCTTGAATGTCGCTAATGCGAACCATTTTTATTGCACCATGTTCCAATGCCGGAGCATTATATCCATATTGAATAGATTGGGATATATTACCCCAACGCTCCCATTCCCACCCCTGCGGTATCTCAAATGGTATCTCCTCATCAATGCACTTCACCTCTCCCGTAGCAAGTATCTTCTCATAATAGGAACTCATAGAACAAATTTATGTTATTTTATTAGGACAACTTTATGTTTCACTAATAAACGAATAGAAATGGAATTAGACAAATTTGAAGAGTTCCTAAGCCAAGGCAATATGGCTAAGAACACGATTTCGGCATATCTGTATGCCGTGAAGGAGTTTGGCTCTCGACACAAAGAGTTGAACAAGAGAAACTTGTTGGTTTACAAGACCTACTTGATTGAGACTTACAAACCAAAGACGGTGAACCTCCGTATTCAGGCGTTGAACAAGTACCTTGTATTTGTGGGCAAGACGAAACTCCGCTTGAAGTCGGTCAAGGTGCAGCAACGTTCTTATCTGGAGAATGTCATCAGCAATGCCGACTACACCTTCTTGAAAAACAAGTTGAAGAAGGAAGACAACTTGGAGTGGTACTTTGTGGTGCGTTTCTTAGCTGCGACTGGTGCCAGAGTGAGCGAACTTGTGCAAATCAAGGTTGAGCACGTGCAAGTAGGCTATTACGACATCTACACCAAGGGTGGCAAGATACGGCGTATCTATATCCCCAAGACATTGCGCACGGAAACAGAAAAGTGGTTGCAGACACTCAACCGCACAAGTGGCTATCTCTTTCTTAATCGCTTTGGCGAGCGCATCACGACAAGAGGCATATCACAGCAGTTGAAGAACTATGCGATGAAGTATGGCTTGAATGAAAAAGTGGTGTACCCTCACTCGTTCCGCCATCGTTATGCCAAGAATTTCTTGGAGAAGTTCAACGATATAGCCTTGCTTGCCGACCTCATGGGACATGAAAGCATAGAGACAACACGTATCTATCTGCGAAGAAGTAGCTTGGAGCAACAAGAAATCGTAGATAAGGTTATCACTTGGTAAAATGCCAATAAAGGTTCATGTAAAACGTTTTATCATATGACATGCATATATAAACGACAACAAATCAATACGTCAGTAAATCATGTTATCATCATATTGGCAATATATGGCAGATAACCCCTAAAAATAAAGAATTGCCATATCCCTAACAGCTTTGTAATCAGAGAGATTACTGGCTGGTATGGCAATATGGCAATTCTTGAAAGAAAAATATTAAAAAATAAATCTTGTTACTTCACGCTCCACTCAAACAAACCGCAGGACAGAGTTTCTGGCTGCTTCAGCTCGAGTTTAACTGCCTTGGTCTTCACTGGGTCGAAATTCACGATGCAGGCTACACCTCGCTTGCATGGATAAGCATTGGCTCCTGGAACTTCCTTCCAGTTGCCTGCCTCGTCCTGATAGTAGAGCTTCCAGCTGTCTGGCACCTTGCAACCGCCCCATGGCTGGTCGTCGTACCAATATACGGTGCTGGTCTTGATCTCCTTGCTCTCAGGGAAGGTGTAGGTAATCCACTCTGTGGTGTTCTTCTTTGGCCACCAGTGGATGTATGGGATAGAACGGTCGTTCTCATCGGCTGGCACCAAAACATCTGTAATACTGCTCTTGGCTGGCACTGGAGAAGAGAATTCTACCTTAGCCTGTGCTGCGAGAGTTGCAGGAGCTGATGGCTTTGCTGCCTTGACATCCTGTGGCAACCATACCTTCATGTTGCCGTTGCCACGATGAGCCCAGGCGAAGTATGGGATGAGGGTCAGGGTCTGGTCCTTGGTGCTCAGCTTGCCGCTCTTGTCGTAGGCGAGAGTCTGCACATTCTCGGTCAAGGTCTCCATGTTCTGGCCCTTGTAGAGTGTCAGTACATTCTTATATTTAGGGTCGATGAAGCCATCGTAAGAGAGCTTGCCCTCAGCGAACTGAGGTTCGCGGTTCTCCAGGATGCTCATGATGTCGAAGCCCTGGTTGTCTGGCCACTCTGCACAATATACAATAGGACCACGTTCGATGCTGATGCAGCCACGGTCTGCCTCTACCTTATTGTTGGCACGTACGGTGCGTGCCTCCATATCGAAGTGAACGCGAACCACATCGCCCTTCTTCCACTTGCGGTTGATGGTATAATAGCCATCCTCTGTCACCTTACCCTCTACTTTCTTGCCGTTTACGGTGATGGTATAGCCCAGTCGCTTGCCGTCGCTGTAGTAGTAAAGGTCTGATGGTACAGGCTGACCCTTCACCCATCCAGGGATGCGGATCTTCATGCCAAACTGACCAGCCTTGTTGTCATCCACCTTGATAGCGATATCTCCGTTCCAAGGGTACTGTGTATCCTGGCTCAGGGAAACCTTCTTGCCGGCTACTTTCAGAGAAGAAGAGTTGCTGAGGAAGAGGTTGACATATACATTCTTATCCTTTACGGCATATACATAGCCCGGGAGGGATGGCAGGAAGCGGCAGATGTTGCTAGGGCAGCAGGCACAGCCGAACCAAGCCTGTCGCTGATGCTGACCCATGCTCTCCAATGGGTTAGGGTAGAAGAAGCCGCCGCCGTCCATGCTCACACCACTGATGAGACCATTGTAGAGGGTACGCTCCAATACATCGTAATACTTGCTCTCGCCATGGAGGAGGAAGAGTCGGTAGTTGACATAAACATTGCCGATGGCTGCGCAGGTTTCGCAGTAGGCACTCATATTAGGCAACTCGTAGTTCTTGCCGAAAGCCTCGCCGTTGTTGGTGGCTCCGATACCTCCGGTGATGTAGAGCTTCTTGCTCACGATGTTGTCCCAGATGCGGTCGATGGCGTGGATATAGGCAGTATCGCCGGTGAGGGCTGCTACATCTGCCATACCTGCATACATATAGGTGGCACGTACGGCATGACCTACAGCCTCGTCCTGCTCCAAGACCGGTTTGTGGCTCTGTGAATATTCTGTTTGAATTTTTGTCTTACCGCGATAGTCGAGGAAGAACTTAGCCTCGTCGAGATATTTCTTGTTGCCTGTAGCGAGATAGAGCTTGCAGAGCGCCATTTCGGCAATCTGATGTCCCGGTACCACGCAAGCCTGTCCTGGGTTAGGACCAACCTCGCGAACCACGCAGTCGGCATAGCGGATGGCGATATCTAGGAACTTGCGGCTACCAGTAGCCTGCCAATGAGCTACAGCACCTTCTACCATGTGTCCAAGGTTGTAGAGCTCATGGCTCAGATCCTCTTCCTTGCTCCAGCGCTTGTCGCCAGCCCAGAAATGAGGATGCTTCGGGTTCTGTGTACGGGCGGTATAGAGATATCCGTCAGCCTCCTGAGCCGGAGCGATGATGTCGAGCACGCTGTCGATATACGCCTTGAGTTTCTTGTCAGGGTAGGTCTGGAGCACGTAGCTGGCACCTTCAATCGTTTTGTATGGGTCGGTATCATCGAAGCTCAGCGGCATCAGTTTACCTACATCATACTTTTCGCTAGGATGTGCAGCGCGCTCAAAGTTCTTGTATCTTCCCTCTGTTTCGCACTTGCTGAAAGCCAGTGGGATGGTTATTTTGCGAGAGGTTTCGATACGCTGTCCCCAGAACGTATTGTTCCAAACCTTTACTGAGGTGAAAGGCACTGGAGTGATAGGATAACCACCCGAGCTCTTGTTCACCTTCTGTGCCGAGGCAGGCATCAATGCCAATGCTGCCAAGGCTGATGTTACTAAAATCTTCTTCATGTATTGCTAGTTTATTTTGTTTGGTTTTTTGTAAGGAATGTATTCATCCCAGAGTTTCAATGAGTGCAGATAACCCGAGAAAGGCCATGCCTCTTCGGCATTCTTGCCCAGAAGCATAAACTGCGATGGTTTGACGAGGAGCTGGATATCCTTCTGGCTGATGAGCTTGTCGTTGATGTAGATGCTCTCGATTCTGCCGTCGAAGCAGACATATACGTGCTGCCACTTTCCTTCCAGGGTCTTCATCTCCTTGTAGCCGGCATCCTCGTACCATCCGTAGTGGTTCATCACACCGCAGCGTGGTTCGGTGCCGTTTACCAGCATCAGCTTCTCCAGTTCATCGTGAGATGAGGTGAAATCGGCAACGCATTCATTCTCGGCAATCTCCGGATTCAGAATCCATGCCTCGATGGTGTATGGAGCGTTGTCGCGGATAGTGGCTGGGAGCATGAAGTTGCTTCTGTAACTCTCCTTGCCGGTAAAGGCGAATGCCTTTTTGCCCTCTATGGTCTTGATGATGGCTGCAGTATCGTGTTGCGTCTCGAACTCGCCCTTGAGGTGAACATCCAGCGGACTGCCGTTCTTGATGTAAGGCACAGTATCGCCCTCGTTGTAGTAGTCAGCGCTGATATCTACCACCAGTCCCTGACTGTTCTTATCGGCTACTGCCTCACGCATGATGTTGCTCTGGGCATCGAAAGCCTTTTCTGCCGCCTCCTGTTTCCAGTTATAATAACGGAGATTGGTGAGGGTAAATTGCTTTTCTCCTGAACTAATTTCCAGTTTTCCTTCAGAAAGATTCAGACGAGGATCGTTTTCATCTATCTGATGCCAGCTTCCGTTGTCGAAAGCCTGGGCGGTGAGGGTGTGCTTGCGTGCCTTGTTGAGCTGCGGATGAGTCATCACCAGCTGGGCACCCGGTTGCAGGGTGATGGCATCTTTGCCAGCCATACGCTCTCTGAGGGCGGTGCCCTGAAGGAGTGAGAACTTGCCGGCGAGCATTCCTTCGTTGTTATGCCAGTTAGTGCCATCGAAATCAGCTGCTGTCAGACCGAGCCACTGCTGTGGGGCTGAATCTTCTACAGAACCGTAAACCTTGATGTTCCAGATGGCGCCACCGAAACCGTTCTTCTGTCCGCCGGTATAGGTGAGACGGATGTACTGTGCCTTGGCATTTCCGAAATCTACCATCGGCGAACCAGCCAGACGGTTCTGTCGCTTGTCGGAGAAGGTCTGCCAGTGCTTGCCGTCATTCGAAGTCTCGATGAGATACTGATAGAACTGTGTTCCGTATTCAAACTGAGTCCAGATGCTCTTGATGCTCTGCTTCTTGCCCAGGTCAATCTGAATCCAGGCTGGTCCGGTGGTGCGAGGGCGCCAGAGTGTGCCGTTGTTGTCATCAACCGCATATTCCGGACGGAAATCGTTGTCGTAATAAGAGGAAGCTGTAACCTTGGCACCGAAGGCGAGGTTCTTAGCCACCTTCATCTCCGGTTTTAGATCGAGACCTTCGTGGGTTGGAATGACCTCCTTGATGGTACCGTCTGCATTGAATTCGAGTTTATCGATTGCCACCTGACGATGGAATCCACGGTTGGAATGCGGATTGTCGTGGCGATGATATACGATGTAGTAGTTGTCGCCTTCCTGCAGCACGCTGTTGTGTCCCGGACCGTGAACGCTTCCGTCGGCATTGGTCTTGAGGATAGTGCCGTGGTAGGTGTAAGGACCGAGCGGACTCTTGGCTGTGGCGTAATCTACGCGGTAGCTGGCATCCTCGCAATGCTCGCAGGAGTAGAGGAAGTAGTAGATGCCGTTGCGCTTGAAGACGAAAGGAGCTTCGAAAAAGTGAGTAACCTCGGTGTTCGGGATGAGCTTGGTTTCGCTGAATGATTTCATGTCAGGATTCAGCTTACCTGCTCCGCAACCGAAGCCCTTGTAGATGCCCCAGGTGCCCCAATACATATAGACCGAACCATCATCATCTCGGAAGGTCTGGCCATCCAGGGTGATGGCATTCTTTACGAATCTATCCGATACGAGCACGGCTTCGCTCTCGCCCAGCACATTCTTCCAAGGACCGCGAGGTGTATCACCCACACCCAGATGGAGCTTGCAAGGCTGGCAGTAGAGATAGTAATACTTGCCGTCGGCTTCGTTCTTCATCACGTCTGGTGCCCAGATCCAGTGGCTGTCCGGCCAGTTCATCGGCATCAGGGTCCAGTTCTTGAAATCCTTGCTGCACCAGAGCTGTGCCGGTCCGAAACCGGCTCCGCTACCATCGGTAGTAGCATATATATAATAGGTGTCACCAAACTTCTTGATGGTTGGGTCGGCAAAATAGCCAGGCAGGATTGGGTTGCCTGCTCCCGGAGTGTTGTAAGCAGCTTTCTGGGCAGCACCTGTCTCAGGTGCTGCCGCAGCTGCAGTTACGAATAGTGTTACAATTATATTTTTACTAACCATATGAACTTCTTTTCTAAATATTTATTTCTTAATGAGTTTAATGACGAATCCTCCGCCAGAAGCAAGATGAATCTTCATTTCCGATTTCTGATTGATAATGGAGTCCTCTATCTTGTAATCCTCGGCATCGTGGTTGGCATTGATGCCATCCTTCAATACGATTGCTTCGTAATCTCCATTTGGGAGAAAATCAAACTTTAGGGTGAGCGTGCGCTCATCCCAGTTGCTCTGACCGCCTACATACCAGTCGTTGCCCTTCTTCCTGGCGGTAACGATATACTTTCCGATTTCGCCCTGTGGCACGATGGTCTTGTCGAAGACTACTGGCAATGAAGCAATGTATCGGGTGTATGGCTCATCAGCCTCATAGTTGGTAGGGGTGTCGGCGAGCATCGTAAACGGACTGTCCTGTACGATGTAGCAGGCAGCCTGGTGGCATCGGGTTCCCATCGAAATCGGTTTGGTGTAGATAGCCTTCCAGTTGTCGCGGGTTCCGTTTCTCATCGCTCCCGGTGTGAAATCCACCTGTCCTGCCATCATTCGGATGTATGGGAAGGTGACGTCGTAGAGTGGCATGTCATTCTTAGCCTCTGTCCAGCGGCATTCTTCCATGCCGAAAACACTCTCGTAGTTGAGGATGTTAGGATAGGTGCGGTTCAGACCTACCGGTTTGTAGATGCCGTGCAGGTCGAGGATGAGATGATGCTTGGCTGTGCAGGCAGCCAGGCGTTCCACCATTTCGATGGCGGTCTGGTCGTCGCGGTCCATAAAATCCACCTTGAATCCCTTGATGCCCATATCAGCATAGGTCTTGCAGATAGTTTCCAGATTCTCGTCCATCACGTTGAAGACTGCCCAAAGCACGATATCCACGCCCTTGCTCTTACCATATTCTATGAGCTTAGGCAACTGGATATCGTCTATTGGTTTCAGAATGCTTCCCTCTTTCGAGTTGTACCATCCTTCATCAAGGATGATGTATTCCAAGCCGTGATTATGAGCAAAATCTATGTAATATTTGTAAGTATCGAAGTTGATGCCCGCCTTGAAATCCACACCTTTCAGATTCCAGTCGTTCCACCAGTCCCAGGCCACCTTTCCCGGTTTGATCCAGGAAGTATCGCCTATCTTGTTGGGAGTAGCCAGAGCGTACACCAGATTGTTTGTCGGCATCTGGTTATCGTGCTCTGTGATGGCGAAGATGCGCCAAGGATAATTGCGTTTGCCGGTGCTGGTTGCGATGTAATCGCAGGTGCTCTTTACGTGGCTCATGTGTCGCCAAGGGTAGTAAGCCATCTCCTTAGGGTAGGGAGCAAAGGCGGCTCTCAGGATTCCCTTCTCCTGATCCTGTTCGCTGCTGTTAGCCTTCAGCCGCATGCCCGGATACTTCTCCAGGTCGCTCTCCAGGATAGTGACTTTCGCCTTTCCGCAATCTATGGTTGCCGGGAGAAAAGCCAAATCCTGCTTAGCGGTATCGAGCCGTGTTTCGTGATAGATATTCTGGAAAGCCATGGCAAAAGGCTTTTCTGGAGTCGTGGTGTATGGCAACCATGCCTTCTTGTCCTTGCCAAACTGGTAGGCGGCGGTTTCATTCAGTATGATGGTCTTGCCTTTTCGCTGGGTATAGAATCGGTAAGCCACTCCCTCATCGTAAGCTCTCAGGATGATGCCGAAACCATTCTTCAGTTTCAGATTCAGTTCCTGATAAGCTGTTTCAAAGTTTTGCTGACGATAGAATGGCGCATGGATGGTTTCCTTATGGTTGCTAAGCTTGTGACTTGCTACCTTCGGATTCTTACCCATGTCCGTTCCATCGTTCAGCGTTACACCTATTGAAGACTCCTGTAAAAGAATGGAGCCATTGTATTTAAATTGAAGAGAGAGAGACTTGTTGGTGTTGAGTTCTGCTACGATTTTACCATCTGGTGATTTCACCAGATAGTTCTCTGCCGATACTGTTGCCCCTATATATAATAAGGTGGCGATGAAGAATAGTTTCTTTACCATAACTTTCTAGGTTTATTGTTGTTTTGTCCGTTTTGTTGTTTGCTTGGTGGCAATGCCTGTATTACCGGATTACCACAAGTTTTTATTTCTGCTGCAAATTTACGAATAGAATTGTTTATGTAATGCAAAGAAAGTCCAAAATGATGAAAATATCGTATCAAAAGCCCCCTGTTAGACGATAGTTGCATCTTTATGTACGATAATTTTAGGACTTCGTTGATTTTTTCTGTTATTTTGCAGCCAGAAAAATAAATGAAACAATAATAAACCTAGAAGATATGGATTTAAAGCAGTTTACATTATTGATAGGTGTAGCCAGTTTGCCATCCATGACAACGGCAGCCACTGTTTATCGCACCATCTCTAAGGTGGAGGCAATATCAGTGGATTGTCCGGTGGGCACAGTTCCCCGACTTCCTAATCTCGTATGGGTAACCTATTCTGATGGTTATTCAGAGTATCGCCAGGTGCGCTGGGCTAACGCTCCGCTTGCTGATGAACAGGCTGAGGCTGATGCGCAGAAACATCCTGCCGGGAGCCAATATGAGATAGGTGGTTTTGTGATTGGTGATGAGACTACCGACAATGGTTATCCTGTCAAGGCACAAATCAAGGTGGTGGCTGAAGGCTATCAGACTCCAGGAAAGGAAGTGGCTCATACCTTCTCGCTCGCTGATGTGAGCATAGATGGTGACAACCGACTCACCCACAACCGTGATGAGGCACTCCGTGAGATCTGTTCCTGGGATGTTACCCAACAACTCTACAACTATCGCGATACCTACGGACTCAGTACCGAAGGGTATACCAAGAGTGATGGCTGGGATTCGCCAGACACCAAGCTCAAGGGTCATGGATCAGGCCACTATATGTCGGCAATTGCACAGGCATACGCTGTGGCAACTAATCCTGAACAGAAGGCAATCCTCCGCAAGAACATCACCCGTATGGTGAATGAGTTGCGAGAGTGTCAGGAGAAGACCTTCGTATATAATAAGGAACTGAAGCGCAATTGGGAGGCTCGTGATTTCGCTCCTGAGGCTGAACTCAGAGAGATGAAGGGCACCTGGGCTGCTTTTGATGAGTATAAGAAGCACCCTGAACTTTATGGCTACGGCTATATCAATGCCATTCCGGCTCAGCATTGTGCTCTGATTGAAATGTATCGTGCTTACAACAACTCCGATTGGGTTTGGGCACCTTATTACAGCGTACACAAGCAGCTTGCCGGTCTGATAGACATCGCAACCTATTTTGATGATAAGGAAATCTGCGATAAGGCTCTCCTCATCGCCAAGGATATGGGACTCTGGGTATGGAACCGCATGCACTACCGCACTTACGTAAAGCAGGACGGCACCCAGGATGAGCGCAGAGCCAAGCCGGGCAACCGCTACGAGATGTGGGACATGTACATCGCCGGTGAGGTGGGAGGTATGAGCGAATCGCTCTCCCGACTTTCCGAGATGGTTTCCAATCCGGATGAAAAGGCAAAGCTCCTCGAGGCTGCCAACTGTTTCGATGCGCCTAAGTTCTATGATCCGCTGAGCAAGAACATCGATGACATCCGCACCCGCCATGCCAACCAGCATATTCCGATGATTATCGGAGCGCTGCGCAGTTACAAAAGCAATCAGAAGCCATACTATTACAATCTGGCTGAGAACTTCTGGAGACTGGTGCAGGGCAGATACATGTATGCGATGGGTGGTGTAGGAAATGGAGAGATGTTCCGCCAGCCATATACCCAGATACTGAGTATGGCAACCAACGGACTGCAGGAAGGCGAATCGGAGGCTTATCCGGATATCAACGAAACCTGCTGTGCGTATAACCTCGTCAAGTTGAGCAAGGATCTGAACTGTTATAACCCTGATAATGCGCAGTATCTCGACTATATCGAGCGCACGCTGTATAATCAGATTATCGGTTCGCTCAATCCGGACCAGTATCAAACCTGTTATCAGTATGCAGTAGGTCTGAATGCCACCAAACCGTTCGGCAACGAGACTCCTCAGAGTACCTGCTGCGGCGGTACAGGTTCTGAAAACCATACCAAGTACCAGCAGTCGGCTTATTTTGCCAACGATCATACCCTCTGGGTGGGACTCTATATGCCAACCACCCTCCACTGGAAGGAGAAGGGTGTGACCATCAAGCAGGATTGCCTGTGGCCGGCACAACATTCAGCCATCAAGATAACGGAAGGCGAGGGTAATTTCACCCTGAAACTCCGTGTGCCATACTGGGCAACTCAAGGTTTCTCCATCAAGGTGAACGGCAAGGAAGTGGCAAAGAGCTATCAGCCTAGCACCTATGTAGAACTGGAGCAGAAGCACTGGAAGGTGGGCGATGTCGTGGAAATCGACATGCCGTTCAGCAAGCATATCGAATATGGTGCCGACAAGCTTTCGAGCGATGTGGCAAGTATGGACGGTACTCCACTGAAGACATCCTGGGTAGGAACCCTGATGTACGGACCATTGGTGATGGCAGGTACAGGCGCACAGACCTGGAATCAGGCTACGCTGAACATAGACTCCAGGTTGAGTAATATCACCGTGGGCGAATCAAACGGCGTGACAACAGGTGCGGGAGCCAATCTCCTTACCCTGAAGCTGGATGGCAAGGAATTCCAGCCTGATTATTACCGCAATGCCAACAGTACCCACTACTACCGCATCAACCTGACCGATGCCAAGAGCAAGAAGAGCAAGAAGGTGAAGATAGATTTCACCGAATTGAATTCTCTCCTGAATCTTGCCGCAGAGCGCAAGGCTGACCAGGAGAAGTGGAATGCCCTCTCTCAGAAGGTTCCGGAGTATGCTCCATGGGCACCGTTCGGCTATGAGCGCATGCAAAAGGTGATGGCTCAGGCACAGGAACTGGTGGCAAAGGGCAAGAAGAAGGTAACCCAGGACGAACTGGAAGGTACTACTGCCATCCTGAACCGTGCCATCAACACGATGCGCCCTGGCAACCTTGCCGAGATGGAAGACCTCCGAGAACTCTCCGGTCTGCTTCGCCGTGCCGGCTGGCCGGATGACAACACCAGCGAGGAACTCAAGGAAGCCATCAGTTATGGCAGAATGGTTCAGAAATACGTGACCGACGGAAGTGGAACCCACGACATGATTCATGCCGCTGTGGGAAAACTGAAGAAGGCGATGAAACAATAAAAAAGATATAGAAACAACAAAACAATAAAACATTAAAGACAACAAAGACATCATTCAGAATAAACAACATTTAAGAGTAACAAAATCGGCTTAAAAGACGAAAATGTAGCATAATATGCAAAATATTGTGTTACTTTGCAATCGAAATTTAAACAATAATAAACCTAACAAAAAATAGAAAATGAGACAGACACAAAAAATCTCAGGCTTTGTACATAGTCAAGCTTATGTAAAAGCCATCGCGTGTTTGGTCCTTGCATGTGGGGGGGCATTACCTACTCTAGCAGCAAGTGAGACCTTATCAAACCCTAAGGTAGAGGAAGCTCAGCAGAGTGAAATTACCGTAAAGGGTACAGTTGTTGACGATGCCGGTGAGCCAGTCATCGGAGCTACCATTATGGAAAAAGGAACCCGTAATGGTACGGTTACTGATATTGATGGTAACTATGTTATTAAGGTAAAGCGTAATGCTCAGTTGACTATTTCGTACTTGGGATATGCTACTCAGGTAGTTCCTGCCGGAACTTCAAAAGTGGTTTTGAAATCTAACGATACCAAACTGAATGAAGTGGTGGTCGTAGGTTTCGGTACCCAGAAAAAGGTAAACCTTACGGGTGCGGTGACCGCTGTTTCGGGTGAGGAATTGGATAGCCGTCCTGTAAGTAATGCAACCCAGGCTCTGCAGGGTATGGTGGCTGGTTTGCAGATTACCCAGGCTGCAGGTAGTTTGGATGATACTCCAAGCTTGAATGTACGTGGAACAACTACAATCGGACAGGGTTCCAGCGGAAGTCCGTTGGTCTTGATCGATGGTATGGAGGGTGATATCAATACCATCAATCCTCAGGATATTGCCAGCGTATCAGTATTGAAGGATGCAGCTGCATCATCTATTTATGGTTCCCGTGCACCTTTCGGTGTCATATTGATTACTACAAAGACGGGTGGCAAGCGTGACAAGGTAAGTGTAAACTACAACAATAATTTCCGCTTCAGTACCCCAATTCGTATGAAGCATAGTATGAATTCTGTCGATTTTGCTTGTATGCAGAATGATGCGAATACGAACATTGGTGGTGGTCAGCTTTTTACACCAGACCATGTTCAGCGTATGAAGGATTGGATAGAGGGCGAATATGTTAATGCTGGTACCCGTAAGGATAAAAATGGCAATTTGATTTATTCTTTGGATGCGGATGCTAATGGCTATTGGTTGAGTGGATTTACCGATGGTTATGCCTCTACCGATTTCTATGATGCAATATACAAAAAGCATACATTCTCTCAGGAGCACAATGTAAGTGCAACTGGTGGTGATGACAAACTCAACTACTATGCTTCATTTGGCTATTTAGGTCAGGATGGTTTGATCAAGGTTGCTGATGAAGGTAGTAGCCGATATACTGCTACTGCCAAGATTTCTTCACAGTGGACGAATTGGATGAAGTTTAACTACTCTCTCCGTTTTGTTCGCAAGGATTATCATCGTCCTCAGTCTTTGGGTCAGGGTGTTTATGAATATCTTGGTGGACAGTGGCCATGTGTTCCTTTGTATGATAGAAATGGTAATCTCTATAATGAGATGGTAAATACCATGACTAATGGTGGTACGTATCGTTATCAGAATGATGAGTATAATCATCAAGTAGGTTTGGACATTGAACCAATCAAGAATTGGGTTACCCATGCTATCTTCAACTATCGTACATCCCATAATGAGAGTCATACAGATATGCAGCATACTTATCTGTATAATCTGAATGGTGAGGCTTACGACCAGAATAATTTTACCTATGTAGGTGAAGATTACTATAAGGAAAATTATACAAATTTCCAACTCTATTCTGAGTATTCGTTCAATTTGCAGAAGAAGCATAACTTCCATATTATGGCTGGTTTCCAGTCTGAGGATGAGCGTATGAAGTACAAATATGCAGATAGAGCTGGTCTCATCGTTGGTAATAAGCCTCAAATTGATGGTACAACTGGTATTGATGCTTATGGTAATCCTGTGGATCCATCTGTGTCTGGCAACATGAGCCGTTGGACAACTTGTGGTTTCTTTGGTCGTTTGAATTATGATTATCAGGGCAAGTATCTCTTTGAGGTTAATGGTCGATATGATGGTTCTTCAAGATTCCGCCCGGGAAATCAGTGGAAGTTCTTCCCATCAGTATCTGCAGGTTGGAATATTGCACAAGAGAACTTCATGCAGCCAATCAATGATTGGATTGGTCAGTTGAAACTTCGTGTATCTTATGGTAACTTGGGTAACCAGAATGTTGGTACTTACCAGACTTATCAGACGATTGGTGTATATGCCAACAATGGTACATGGCTGCAGGATGGTTTGAAACCGATGACAGCTTGGGCACCAGGCCTGGTTTCTCAGAATTTGACATGGGAAACCATCCAGAGTTTTAATGTCGGTCTTGACTTTGCATTTTTGAAGGATCGCTTGCATGGATCATTTGACTGGTATGTGCGTAAGACAAAAAATATGATAGGTAATGCCCCTGAGCTTCCAAGCATCTTGGGTACAGCTGTACCTGTTACTAACAATACCGACTTGCGCACCAATGGTTGGGAGTTGACTATCGGTTGGAACGACCGCTTGTCTAATGGTTTGCAGTATGGAATCAACTTCAATCTCTCTGATGCCTATGCTACTATCACAAGGTATCCTAATAACCCTTCTCATTCATTGGGTAACTATATTGAGGGACAGCGTATTGGTGATATCTACGGTTATGAGACCATCGGTATAGCTAAGAGCCAAGAAGAGATGGATGCTCATATAGCAAAGGTTGATCAGAGTACTATTGACAATAACAAGTGGGGTGCTGGTGATATCATGTATCGTGACCTCAATAATGATGGTAAGATTTCCCCGGGTGCCAATACGTTGGAAGATCATGGAGATCTTAAGAAGATAGGTAATTCCACACCACGTTATCTCTTCGGTATCGACTTGAATGCTGCTTGGAAAGGCTTCGATGTACGTTGTTTCTTCCAGGGAGTCATGAAACGTGAGTATTGGGCTAGTACACGTTACTTCTTTGGTACTTTCGAATATGGTCGTTGGTATCAGGTCTGCCTGGATGTTTTGCAAGACTATTATCGTGACGAGAACTCTTGGTCTGTTGTCAATGGCTTCCAGGAGCCAAACAAGGACGCTTACTTGCCACGTGCAGCCTATAGCGCCAAGAATGAGCAGATTCAGACAAAGTATCTGCAGGATGCTTCTTACATTCGCTTGAAGAATCTTCAGATTGGTTATACCTTGCCACAGGATTTGACACGTAAGATTTCTATTGAGAAACTTCGTGTTTACTTCTCGGGTGAGAATCTCTGGACAGGAACATCTCTCCGCAAGCAGTATGACCCAGAGACCATTGGTACATGGTATGGCAATGGATATCCATTGAACACAACCTTCTCTTTTGGTTTAAGTTTAACATTATAAATATTAGAATGATATGAAATTCAATATATCTTTAAAGGTACTTCCTTTGTTGGCATGCGGTATGTTGATGGCTTCTTGTAATGATTTCCTGAAGCAAGAGCCTCTTACAGATATTACTCCTACCGACTATTACAAGGACGCTACTCAGCTTCAAGCTGTAGCTAATGCTTTCTATCAGACTGTATTGCCATATCATAGTGGTGCAGGCTATGGTACATTCGCATACGATAATGGTACAGATAATCAGACCGGTTCTGATGGCGATTCTAAGTATAAGAAAGGTAGTTGGAAGACAAGTAACGACAACTCTTCATGGAGCTGGAACAATATTCGTGATATCAACTATCAGTTGAATATAGCACAGTCTAACTATGAGAATGGATTGATTGCGGGTAATGAAAATAAGATTCGTCAATATATCGGTGAGTTACACTTCTTCCGTGCCTATGCCTATTTCAGTTTGTACAAGAGCTTCGGTGACTTACCTATTGTGACAGAGGCCATGCCTGACAATGAGGCTATCCTTGTAGCAGCTAATAAGCGTAGTCCTCGCAACGAGGTTGCTCGTTTCATTCTTGCCGACCTGGATTCTGCTGTAACCTATATGGAGCCTGATGGTTGGGAAGCAACCACACGTATCTCTCCTGCAGTTGCTCATCTGTTTGCATCACGTGTAGCCTTGTTTGAAGGTTCTTGGTTGACCAACTTCGCTGGTACTCCGTTCGTTCCTAATGGTGAGGGATGGCCAGGAAAGGCAAAAGACTATAATGCAAATTATCAGTATCCTACAGGTAGCGTTGAGGCTGAAGCTAAGTACTTCTTCCAGAAGGCGGTTGATGAGGCTGCCATTGTAGGTGATGCTTATGTAGGCAAATTGGATAAGAATACAGGTATCGTACCTCAGTCTTTGTCTGATACCAATCCTTATTTCTATAAGTTTGGTAATACCGATATGTCTGCCTATCCTGAGGTTCTTCTCTGGAAGGCCTATAATAAGGGTAAAGGTGTGACTGATAACATTGAGGTGGCTGTAAACCGTGGTAATACCTATACTGGTTTTACCCGTGGTATGATTGATGCCTTTCTGATGAAGGATGGTAAGCCTACTTATGCACACCATGATGGATATGTATATGAAGATACAACGACTCATGCAGTAGTTCGCAATCGTGACCCACGTTTGTTTATCTTCTTGAAGCGTCCTGGTCAGAAGAACGTTCTTCAGGGTGAGGATAATAATATTGCTGCTGAGCAGGTTCGTCCAATAGAGCCAGTTCCTCAAGTGTTTACTCGCTCATTTGACGTAACTTATACTACTGGTTATGCTATTCGAAAGGGTGGTACGTTTAATCAGAACCTGGCAGAAAACCAGGCTGGTTATACTGCATCTATCACATTCCGTGCAACAGAGGCTTTGCTCAACTATATTGAAGCTCAATATATGCTCGACCACAATTTAAATGCGAAGAGCATTTCATATTGGAAGGCAATCCGTGAGGCTGCTGGCTTTACAGGTGAGGCTGCTGACCCTCAGACAACTATTGCTGCCACAGATATGGCACAGGAGTTAAAGGGTTATACCGATGGTTCTGGTACACAATATGATTGGGGCGCATTTTCTGCTGGCAAGGCATTGACTGATCCTACTTTGTATAGTATTCGTCGTGAACGTCGTACAGAGTTGATGGCTGAAGGTCTTCGTTGGATGGATTTGATTCGCTGGCGTTCACTCGATCAGTTGATGAAACAGCCTTATCAGCTTGAGGGCTTCCATCTTTGGAATACTCCAATGGAAAAATGGTATACAGAAGACCAGTTGGTAGATGATGGTTCTGTTACAGCTACAGTATCTTCTCGTAAGTTGACTGAGTATTTCCGTCCTTACCAGATTGTTTCTACCAATATGCTTTACAATGGTATGACCTGGTCTATGGCTCAGTACCTACAGCCAATGCCTTTGCGTCAGTTTATGCTTACAGCTCCTGACCATAAGACATACGGTGATTCTCCGTTGTACCAGAATCCATACTGGCCAATGGAACCAGATGAAGCTGCAGAGCAGTAATGCGATTCTTTTGAAATAACGAATAATTCGCCCAATAGCAAAACACATAAGCTATTGGACGATTTTTTTCCAGCTCTTTTGATTTCTGTATCTAATCAAAATCAACTTAAAACATAAATCATGAAACAAATTAAACTGAAAACGGGGATAGTGACAGTATTGTCAATGTTCTTTTTATTATCATTCTGTAGTTGCAGTTCCGGTAATGATTCCATGGAAACTGATACTCCTGTAAATCCCAAACCATCGGATGTGAAGCTGATGAATAAATCAAAGATAGCCAACTATGGTAAGTACTATTGTCCTGGTACATGGAATGAAGGATTTGAAAAGGGACCTGACTACATGCTCCGCAGCGATGCCAGATGGTCGTGGTGGAGAATGAAGCAGAGCGAGCACTTCTTTGTGTTCTGGGAGCCTGGCTTTGGAGATAATCCTAATGCGGAATCTGTACCGGAGGCTTTGCGTGTGGATATTGATGACTTGTTGCAGAAGGCTGAGCAGTTCTATAAGACCAATGTAGAGAAACTCGGTATGGCAACTGTCGGACAGGGAAAATCGGTCCTTGACAATCATAAGATGCAGATTTATCTCCTTTATCAGACAGAATGGCTTGCTACTGGTTCTGGCTATGATGACAAGATAGGTGCCCTTTGGGTAAATCCATCTACCTGCAAGCCGGTTGGTTCAACCATCGGTCATGAGATAGGGCACTCTTTCCAATATCAGGTTTCTGCCGACAAGCTCTTCACGGGTGAGGCTACGCCAATAGATAAGGCTGATGGTTCTCAGTTGGTGCCTGCAGGTTTCCGTTATGGCTTTGGTGAAAATGGTGCTGGCGGTTGTGCTTATTGGGAGCAATGTGCTCAGTGGCAGTCGTTCCAGGATTATCCTAACGAGTGTTTCGACCAGGATGCTCATTATGCTGTTTGGCTCAAGAATCATCATCGCCACTTCAACCATGAGTTTATGCGTTACGCAAGCTACTGGTTCCAGTATTGGTTTACTGAAAAACATGGCATCGACTCATACGCCCGTATCTGGAAAGAGAGCAAATATCCAGAGGATCCGCTCCAGACTTATATGCGCATCTATTGCAACAATAGTCTTGATGCACTCTACAAGGATTTGTATGCGTATAGTGCTCATTGTGCTGACTATGATTTCAAGGCTGCACATCAGTATAAGAAGGAGGCTGCCATCAACTATTCTACCAAACTGTATAAGAACGATGGCTATTATCAGGTGGCTTATACTAACTGCCCGGGTACAACAGGTTTCAATCTCATCCCGCTGAATGTTCCTGCTTCGGGCAAGGTAAGTGCAATGCTTGAAGGTTTGGCTCCTGGCTCTGCTTTGGCAGCTGCTGATCCTGGTACTGTGGTAGATGGAGATGGTAATGCCAAAAGTAATGTGACTAAGTATAATTCACAGAGCAATACTCAGCAAAATTATCGTTATGGTTTTGTGGCAATCACCAAGGATGGCAAGTCTCATTATGGAGAGATGCATACAGGCAAGAAGGGCACAGCAACCTACGAAGTTCCTGCCAATACAGAGCGATTGTACCTCTGTGTACTGGCTGCTCCTGATAAGTATAATCGTAATGCCTGGGATGATGATGAGACCAATGATGAGCAATGGCCTTATCGTGTGAAGTTCTCGGGTACAGACTTGCTTGGCAACGTGACGATACCTGAAGGCGACCCTACTGATTTGGAGACTTCACTTGAGGTAAGTCTTGACGCAAGCAGCGAAAGCTATCCTCTGCATACCTTCAATCTCTTGAATAATGGTGTCATGGAGAAGATAGCCAAGGCATTCAAACTTCAGCCTTCAGAGATAGCTGGTACGACGTTGGATGCTGGAACAGTTAAGGCTGATGGATTCTCTGGTCCTGCCGATGGCAAGGTGGCTGTGGGCTTGACCAATCCTGATGGCAAGGTGTCGTATGCTTACTCTGCCAATGGCATTGGTTTCTGGATTGCAGCCGATGGCACAGCCAGTTCTTGGGGCGATGCTCCTATCTACTATGAGTATGATGCCGGTGGATATGGCTTGACCGTAGGGCATAATCCTGGTCACTCCGAAAAGGGCAAGACTTATATCATCAAACCAACGATGGTATATAATAAAGGTGGCAAGCTCCATAAGGCTGTTATTACCATCAAAATGAAATTCGCATAGTTAATATAGTTAGTTCCGTTGCTGACGTAAAACTGTTGTTTTGCGGAATGCAACGGAACTTTTTTCTTTCTCCACTTATATTGATAACACTCTCGTTTCTCCTTTTAATACGTACATATCCGAAGCGTAAGGTGTGTTGTCTTAATACTCTATAATTCATAGTTTAAACAGTCATACATCCACGTTTATTTGGTTTGAACATCTTGATTTGTGAGGTTGCTGCCATATGCCGGCAGCAATCACATACATCTAATTCTTTAAGGTGATAGATAGGTCTTCTCTCATTATATCAGCTATGTGTTTTAGCCTTTTAAGAATACTAAAGAAAGTATCCTTTCATCAAAATAATAAAGAAATACGATATTTATATCATTTTAGACGATATTGCGAGCGTTTTTGCAAGATTATCAGTACTTTTGTGGCGAAATATCAATAACGAAAATAATAAATAACGCAAAAATCATAACCGAAATGAAACGAATCTTTTTATCGCTGATACTCACAGCGGCAACCTTGCCTTGGGCTACTGCAGTCCTGGCACAGCAGGACCCATCTGAGGCTCCTGCCACCAGACCCGTAAATCCCGTATCTGCACCACAGAAACTCATCTTCGTACCGGACTCTCTGAAACCCTATGATTTCAACAAGGATGATGAGAGATGGTGCTGGCGACATAGTGCACAGACCCAGAATATCGTGTATTTCTGGGAAAATCCATTCGGAGACAATCCGCAGAATCCTCCTTCGCTCGAAGGTAAACCGATGAAATTCGACCTGGGCAATCTGCAGACTCAGGTAGAACGGTTCTACCGTTTCTTCCGCGATACCCTGAAGTTTTCTCTGCCGGGAAGTATCTGCGACAAGTATAAGATGATGGTGATGGTGAACTATTCGCTGGAAGGAACTGCTTACGGCGGAACTTACGATGACTTTATCGGCGCGCTCTGGGTAACCCCTAACCGTATTCAAGATAAGAAACTCAACTGTCTGGCTCATGAGTTGGGACATAGTTTCCAGCTTCAAATCATGGCAGACAAAACGGGCGAAGCCTGGGGAGGAAGTGGCTTCTTCGAGATGACATCCCAATGGATGCTCTGGAGAGTGAATCCCGACTGGATAACAGATGAAAAGTATCATTTCGATGCCTTCAGACAGCTTACCCATAAGGGTTATCTGCATCTGGACAACATCTATCATTCGCCATACGTGATAGAGTGGTGGGCTGAGAAGCATGGTTTGGAAAGCATTGCCCAGCTCTATCGGGAGGGAAAAGTAGGAGAGGACCCGGTTGTTACCTACAAGCGGAAGTATAAGATGACTCAGAAGCAGTTTAATGATGAGATGTTCGACTGCTACCGCCATCTTGTGAACTTCGATTTCGGTTATGCTCGCAAGGAGACCCGTCCTTATGCTTGCACCTTTGATACCAGGATGCTGAAGCAGAAGAATGGTTATCTCCGTCCGGATACAGCTTCGGTTCCTGAGAACTATGGTTTCAATGCCATCAAGTTGGAAATCCCGAAGGCTGGCAAGAAGGTTACTGTAGATTTCAGAGCCCTTGATGCCGAGGGTAAGGTGTTCAAGGCATCCAAGGACAAGATGGCACGCACCATCGGTTACCGTTATGGTTTGGTGGGAGTAACCGCCGATACCGATGAATGCGTCTACAGCCCGATGGGCGAAGCGATGAATGGAAAGGTTTCGCTTGTGGCTCCAAAGTCCCAGCCTCTCAAGGCGCTCTATCTCGTGGTGATGGGAGCTCCTTCGAATCATTCGCTCGATCCTTCTTCCCGCCGTTTCCCTTATGAGGTAAGAGTGAAATAAGAGTGAAGTACGGATTGGATAAGAATCATCTGCTTAAAATAAAAATATCATCGCTTATGAAGAATAAGACTTTTATGAAGAATAAGACTTTATTTGCTGCATCCCTCGCCTTGATGATGGCTTTGCCGATGCAGGCACAGCGCTTTGAAGACAACTTCGAAGATAAGACGCTGCGACTGGATTACATCGTGGCGGGCGATAGCGTGAACCAGGCTATCTATTTTGAACAGGCTTACAGCAACCCTACATGGGCGGGAAGAAAGACAAGACTGGATGAGAAATTCCTGAACGGAAACGGACAGGTGACCGTGTATGAGCATGGTACCAACAAGGTGCTCTATGTAAATACTTTCTCAACACTCTTCCAGGAATGGCAGCTTACTCAGGAGGCGAAGCATCTGCAGAAATCATTCGAGAGCAGTTTCCTCGTGCCGTTCCCGAAGAAGCCGGTGGATATAAGCATCACCCTGAGCGATACGCATCAGAAGGTGACTGCAGAACTGCGCCATACCATCAATCCACAGGACATCCTCATCCGACCATTGGGCGAGAATGGCATCCCTTACCGCTACATCGTGAAGAGCGGAGAGACTGCCGACTGTGTTGACCTCGCCATCATCGCCGAGGGCTATCGCCAGGACCAGATGGATAAGTTCTATCAGGATGCGCAGCGAGCAGCCGATGCCATCTTCGAGCGCGAACCTTTCGCTTTGCTCAAGTCGAGATTCAACGTGGTGGCTGTTGCGGCTCCATCGCTCGATGAGGGACCAAGTATTCCGCACGACGGGAAATGGAAGAATACGATGGCTTGCTCTCATTACGATACTTTTTATTCGAACCGTTATCTCACCACGAGCAAGATTCATCGCATCTATGATGCCTTGAGTAATGTGCCTTTCGAGCAGATCATCGTATTGGTGAATTCTCCTACGTATGGTGGCGGCGGCATCTATAACCAGGTAACGCTTTCCACCTCTGATCATCCTACGTTCAAGAAGGTGCTGGTACATGAGTTCGGTCATGGCTATGCGGGCTTGGGCGATGAGTACAGTACCGATGAGTACGACCCGATGTATCCTGGTGATACCGAGCCTTGGGAGCCGAACCTCACCACGCTGAAGAATTTCCAGAGCAAGTGGGCGGATATGATGCCGAAGGGTGTGAAGATTCCTACGCCGCTTGCCAAACTTCCGGATCATAAGAATATCAGAAACGCGAAGGAGCAGAAGAAACTCAACGATGCCGTCTTCAAGATTGGTGTGTTCGAGGGGGCGGGCAACCAGAGCAAGGGATGTTACCGTCCGGCACAGGTTTGCCGTATGCGAATCAACGAAGTGGATGATTTCTGTCCGGTTTGCCAGCGTGCCATCCGTCGCATTACAGATTTCTATACTGGGAAATAATATTTTCCTAACTGGAGAAAAAACTTAAGAAGTTAACAAGTAAAATATCAAGCATAATGAAGAATCAGATTTTAGCTCTTTCGCTGTTGAGCGCAGCTTTGGCGATGCCGGCAGCTACAGCTTCAGCACAGGGCACATTAGAAGATTACAACAGAGCCTATGCGCTGCGTCATCAGTTTTCTGCCGACTCCGTGTTCCATTGGGCACGTTCATCGGCTTGGTGCGACTCCACCCACGTACTGCATTATCAGATTTCTACTCCTCAGGGCAGGAAGTTTGTTTCCTATGATGCCGACAAGGATGAGATGAAGACCTATGATTCGCAGGAAGCGATGGAGAAGGCGCTGGGCATCAAGCCTCGTCCTGCCAACAAACCTCAGTTTGGCAGACGCCATGAGCGCCATTGGATGGAGGTAGATGAGGAGAAGGAGGCTTATCCGGTACTTTCGCCCGACGGCAAGATGGAAGCCTACATCGAAGGTTACAACGTGGTGGTTCATGAGGCAGGAAAACCTTATACCGAAGCCAAGCGAATCCTTACTCAAGATGGTACCATCGGCTGCTATTACAGCAACCGCATCCAATGGAGTCCAGACGGCAAGCACATCTTCGTATGCAAGCGTGTTCCGGTAGAGAAACGCTATGCCTACTACGTAGAATCTTCGCCTGCCGACCAGCTGCAGCCTATCCTCCACAAGCAGGAGTATGCCAAGCCGGGCGATGCCCTGCCACAGCACTATCCGGTCATCATCGATGTGGCTACCGGAAAGAAGGTGGAGGCTGACAAGCATCAGATAGAAAACCAGTATGAACTGGAGTGGATGCAATGGACACCAGACAGCAAGGAGGTGACGATGGAGTACAACCAGCGTGGGCATCATCTCTATCAGATGCTGGCGATGAATGCCGAAACCGGCAAGCTTCGTACCGTGGTAGAGGAGCGTGCCAATACTTTTGTGAACTATGGTCGTCTGTGGCGTCAGTTTATCAAGGATGGCAAGCAACTGCTCTGGATGAGCGAGCGCGACAACTGGAATCATCTCTATCTATACGATGTGCAGAAATCGAAGGTTATCCGACAGATTACAAAGGGCGACTGGTTTGTTCGCGGCATCCAGCGTGTGGATGAAGAGAAGGGAGAAATCTATTTCTCGGCTAGTGGCGTGAACAAGAATGAGGACCCATATCTGGTGCATTATTATAAAATAGGTATCGACGGCAAGAATATGGTGGCGCTCACTCCTGAAGAGGGAAATCATAGTGCTCAGTATACCTATGATTACCGTTATCTCCTGGATACCTATTCTAAGGTGGATGCCGCTCCTGTTACCGTGCTCAGAGATGCGCAGACCGGCAAGCTCGTCAAGACCCTGGAGACGGCTGATATTGCAACGCTGAAGAAGCACGGATGGGTTGCTCCTGAGGTATTTGTGGCTAAGGGGCGTGATGGCAAGACTGATATGTGGGGCATCATCCAGCGCCCGACCAATTTCGATCCGAACAAGAAATATCCGGTTATCGAGTATATCTATTCGGGTCCGGGCGATGCCTATACTCCGAAGAGTTTCATGCCATACAACTGGTACACCACTTCGCTTGCCGAACTCGGTTTCATCGTAGTCCAGCTCGATGCGATGGGAACTTCCTATCGCGGCAAGAAGTTTGAGGAGGTTTGCTACAAGAATCTGAAGGATGCCGGATTCCCAGACCGTGAGCTCTGGATCAAGGCTGCAGCCAAGAAGTATCCTTATATGGATGCTGATAATGTGGCAATCTATGGCTGTTCGGCAGGCGGACAGGAGAGTACTACAGCCGTATTGCTGCATGGCGATTTTTACAAGGCAGCCTATAGTGCCTGCGGCTGTCATGACAATCGGATGGATAAAATCTGGTGGAACGAGCAATGGATGAGCTGGCCTATCGATTCCAGCTACGTAGAGTGCAGCAACGTGGAGAACGCCCACAAGCTGGAGCGCCCGTTGATGCTGGTGGTAGGTGAGATAGATGACAACGTAGATCCTTCGAGCACTTATCAGGTGGTGAATGCCCTGGAAAAGGCGAATAAGGATTTCGAACTCGTGGTGATTCCTGGAGCCCATCATACCATGGGCGAACTCTATGGCGAGCACAAGCGTTACGATTTCTTCGTGAAGAATCTGCTGGGTGTGAAACCGCCTAAATGGAGCGATGTAAAGAGCAAGTAATTCAGGTTTCAATCTGTTGATAGTGAAACTTCTCACTTGAATTATTATTTAAGTTTTGCCCTGAAGCAAACGGATAGTCTTACTTTTAAAAAGTAGCTATTTGCTTGTTTCGGGGCTTTTTTTGTTCTTTTTGTTGTATTTCTCGTTATATTTTTGTAATTTTGCGGCATTAAATTATCTAACAACAGAAAATAAAGACTCATATAATGAGAAAGATATCTACTCTAATGGTTTCTGTGCTCTGCATGATGATGCCTGTAGGGACTGAGGCGCAGGTGCCGACAGCCTTCGTCTCGAAAGGGGCTACGGATATTCAGGCGCAGCCACATTCGGTAACGCAAACCAACTCGGGTGCACAATTGGCTGCTATCGACCCTATGGTGCGCTCTATCACGATGGATGATGGATTGCCGAGTAATGCTGTGCGTAGCGTGGTTCAAGGTTCCAAGGGATACATGTGGTTTGGTACAGACAACGGATTGTGCCGTTTTGACGGATACGATGTCAAAACCTATTATAATCCCTTTACGACTGTAGACCAGTTTGTGAGCGCCCTTACTGCTTGCGAAGAAGGACTGCTGGTAGGTTGCAATAATGGAGCCTATCTGTTCAGTAATGCAACCGACCGATTCCAGAAACTGAGTGATAAGATTACGGCGCCTGTCCTAAATTTCTCGCTTGACGGCGATCAGAATGTTTGGATTTCTACCAACGGACAGGGCGTATTCAGATATAATCGGACTACTCACGAACTGCATCAGTATCCAATGAAGAATATTCAGGGTAAAGTGAAAAGTACGCTGGTTGATGCCAACAACCAGGTATGGATGCTCTGTAACCATGGTGAAGCCAGCATCTATTATCTCAATAAGTCGACCGACCAGTTTGAAGCATTCCCTCTGAAGGGCGATGCAACCATGTTTCACGGCATGGCGATGCTGGCTACTCCCGATGGCAATGTTTATGTCGGAACCTGGGAAAACGGACTTTACAAGCTCAACGCCGATGGTAGTGCCGAACAGCTCATCAGCGGAACCTTGAGTAATGCTGTTCATCATATCCATCAGCTTTACTGCAACGACAACAAGTCTCTTCTCATAGCCAGCGATGATGGATTGGTGCAGTATGACATTCAGAACCGTATCTGGCACATGTTGTCGGAAGTCAACAATCCGAGCCGGAGTACGAGCGAGCGCTTTGTTTATGGTATTGCGGATGATAATGAAGGTGGCATTTGGGTATCTACTTACTATGGTGGTGTGAATTATCTTCCTTCTATGAGTTTTGAAGAGCGTTTCCGTGCTTATTCTGCCCGTCTGGGCGGATTGCGCGGTAATGTGGTAGGAAGATTCTTCGAAGACCATCAGCATCGCATCTGGATAGCTACGGATGATGCGGGACTCGACTGCTTTAATCCCCAGACCAACAGTTTTGTTTCTTATCCGGGCAAGGCGGCTATGGGCAAGTATAATGTTCATGCGCTCTTTGCTGATGAAAATAATCTGTGGGTAGGAACCTATGGCAATGGTGTCATCAGAATGAATATGGCTACCGGAGCGCAGCAGGTTTTCCTGACCGATGGAATGGCTTCGGGCGGTAATGCCTATTGTATTTATCGCGACCGGAAAAAACGGCTCTGGGCGGCTACGATGGATGGTGCCAACCTTTTCGATGAAGGACAGCAGAAGTTCTGCAAAATCAAGTCGTTCAAGTCGCTTACCATCGATATCAAGGAAGATCCTCAGGGTAATGTATGGTTTGCTACCCAGGGAGGCGGCTTGTGGCGCTTGGACAAGAATAATGCCTGGAAACAGTATAAATATGTAGAGAATGATTCTACTTCGCTGGTGAGTGATCAGGTAAACTGCCTGGTTATTGGCGAAAAGGGGCAGCTCTATGTCGCAACCGGCGAAGGACTTTGCGAATTTCTGCCTTCAAAAGGTATATTCCGCCGAATCTCCATCGATGCGCCAAGTCAGGATTTCACGAGTCTTGTCATTTCGCAGGGAGTAATGTGGATTTCTACAAGCAAGGGAATTGTGAAATATACGCCGGGTGAACCTGTCCAGCTGTTCAATAAATATGACGGACTCACTTGCGACCAGTTTATGCCAAACGCGGGACTTCTGGCTTCTGATGGCAGAATCTATTTCGGTTCTACAAGAGGTTTCAACTGCTTCTATCCATATCTCGTCAAGATCAACCAGGTAGCTCCTCCTGTAGCAATCACCTCGGTAGAACTCTTCGGTCAGCCGATAGAGGCGGGTAGCGACCAGTTGGAGAAATCTCTGAGTCATGCAGCAGAACTCAATCTGTCTCATAACGAGAATACCATCAATATCTCGTTTGCCGCCCTGAGCTATGTATCGCCTGAGAAGAACCAGTATGCTTACAAACTTGAGGGAGTAGACAAGGATTGGATTTATACCCACGAGCATCGTGCCAACTATACCAATCTTCCTGCCGGAACCTATACCTTCCTGGTTAAGGCAACCAATAATGATGGTGTATGGTCGAAGAATGAGGCAAAACTGAAGATTGTGGTTCATCCGCCGTTCTGGTGGTCTCTGCCAGCCAAGATTCTGTATCTTCTGCTCATCGGTTACGCAATCTACTGGTTCATGCAGAGCCGGTTGAAACGTGAGAAACTCCGTCATCAGGAAGAACTCGACCAGTTGGAACTCAAGCAGGATCAGGAGATGAGAGATGCCCGCCTGCAGTTCTTCACGATGATTGCCCATGAAATCCGTACGCCGGTAACGCTTATCATCGGACCTTTGGAGAGTCTGAAAGAGCATTGGAAACAGGTTTCCGGAAAACTTACTGATGGTGAGACTATCACGCAGACGCTTTCTGTTATCGACCGTAACGCCCAGCGTTTGCTCTTGCTCGTCAATCAGCTGCTCGATTTCAACAAAGTGCAGCAGAAGGGCATGCAGGTTCATTTCCGTTTGAACAACATTTCGAAGCTGATGCATGCTGTGGCAGAGCGCTTTGCTCCTACCTTCGAGCAGAAAAGCATCCGTCTGGATGTAGATTATCCAGCCGATGAGCTCGTGGCGATGATTGACCAGGAGGCCATTACCAAGGTTATCAGCAATCTGATGAGCAACGCCATGAAATATACCGAGGATTATGTACGCTTGTCCTGCCGCTTGCTGGAGGATGGAAACCATTTCCGCATAGAGGTGGAAGACAACGGATTGGGAATCAGTCCTGACGAAAAGGAGAAAATCTTCGGAGTTTTCTATCAGGCACGCGACAACAAACCGGGAACCGGAATCGGTCTCAACATCGTGAAGAATCTCGTTGAGGCTCATCATGGTATGGTTGAAGTAGAATCTGCAGTAGGTAAGGGATCTACCTTTATCGTAACCTTGCCGCTCAACCAGATGGATGCTGTGGTAGAGAAGGCGGATGAAATGGTGAAGGAAGAAGAAACTGTTGCTGAGGAAAATCTGCTGACAGATGAAACTTCAGTTGAGCAAGGTTCTCAAAAGGCAGGCGTTGCTGTTGCCAGTCCGCTTCGTGAACCGGCAAAACCGACGATGCTGATTGTGGATGATGATGAAGACATGCGCCAGTTTGTGAAGGCTCATTTCGAAAAGATGTATACGGTTTATACCGCCGACAACGGAAAGGATGCGCTCCGTAAACTGGAGAAACATCCGGTTTCGCTCATCATAAGCGACTGGATGATGCCGGAGATGGACGGTCCGGAGTTCTGCCGTAGGGTGCGTGAAAATTCAGAATATTCTCATCTCCCGTTCGTGATGCTCACGGCAAAGACCGATGATGCGGCGAAGACGGAGAGTATGAACTGTGGAGCCGATGTCTACATAGAAAAGCCGTTCTCGATGAAGTATCTTGAGGCAAGCGTAAGACTGCTTCTTGAGATGCGCCGTCTGTTGAGAAGTAAGTTCTCTCATACTCCGCTTGAGCCGATAGCAGAGATTGCTCCAACTCAGGTTGATAATGCGTTCCTGGAACGAATGTCTCGCATCATCGAAGAGAATGTGGCGAATCCGGAACTCAACGTGGCGTTCCTTGCTGAGAAGATGGGCATAAGCCGCTCTTCGCTCTTTAATAAGATTCGCGGTCTTGCCGATGTTACGCCAAACGAGATGATCCAGCTCGTGAAACTGAAGAAGGGCGCAAAGCTCTTGAAAGAAGGAAACTACCGCATCAGCGAAATCAGCTATATGGTAGGTTTCAGCAGTCCTAGCTATTTTGCCAAGTGCTTCCAGAAGCAGTTTGGCGTCAAGCCGATGGATTTCGTAGCTGCGGAATCGTAGGATAGAAAAACTATTCGGATAGAATAAAAAATCGCCTGGGTGCTCAGATGCATCCAGGCGATTGTCTTATTTGTAAAAAGCCTATTCTTTATTTCTTTGTGGCTCTGATAAAGAAAACGATGAGGCAGATGTAAGCCAGGAGCGAACAAACCTCAGACATCGGATTAACCCACCAGCTGTCGGCGATACTTACCTCGATGCCGCCAAACTTCAGAAGGGCGCTAACCACACCCATCAGGGCTCCACCGGCGATGAAGCCGCTGGCGATGAGCGTTCCCTTCTCACCACGTTCGCTGTTCACCTTGGCATCCTTGCTGCGCGAAGTAACATACCAGTTGATGGCTCCACCCACGAGCAGAGGAACGTTCAGTTCCAGCGGAATAAACATACCCAGAGCGAAAGCCAGGGCAGGAATCTTGAAATAAGTGAGCACGATGGCTATTACGGCTCCGATGCCATAGAGCACCCAAGGAGCTCCCACGCCATTCATCAAAGGGTCGATAACCGCAGCCATAGCATTAGCCTGAGGAGCTGCAAGCGAACCCGATGCGAAACCGTAAGTCTCGTTGAGCAGCATCATCACGCCGCCCACGGTAGCCGCACTCACCAGGGTACCGAGGAATTTCCATCCCTCCTGTTTCTTAGGAGTCGTTCCCAGCCAGTAACCAATCTTCAGGTCGGTAATAAACGAACCTGCTACCGAGAGGGCTGTACAAACTACACCACCCATAATCAGGGCTGCCAGCATGCCGCCAGGACCTTTCAGGCCTACAGCCACCATCACCACAGAGGCGAAGATGAGCGTCATCAGGGTCATTCCCGAAACAGGGTTTGAACCCACGATAGCGATGGCATTAGCCGCTACGGTAGTAAAGAGGAAGGCGATGACAGCCACGAGCAGGATTGCGATAATAGCGAAGAGAAGGTTGCCCTCCATCACGCCAAACCAGAAGAAGAGGAAGGTTACGAGGATGGTAACAAGCGAACCGATAGCGATAATCTTGAAAGAGATGTCGCGCTGGGTGCGCTTCACGTTCTCATCCACATCGCTCTTGCCCTTCAGCTCCTTGGCAGCCAGACCTACGGCACTCTTGATGATGCCCCAGCTCTTGATGATGCCGATGATACCTGCCATGGCGATACCGCCGATACCGATGCTGCGGGCGTAGGCACGGAAGATTTCCTCCGGACTCATCGCACCCACGGTCTTCACGATGCTAGGATCCCAGGCGCTCAGCACGCTATCATGGAAGATAACGCTCATGCCCGGAACAATCAGCCACCATACTACGAGCGAACCCAGACAGGTGAAGAAGGCATACTTCAGACCGATGATGTAACCCAGACCTAATACGGCAGCACCTGTGTTTACCTTGAATACGAGTTTAGCCTTGTCAGCCAGGTCGCATCCCAGACTTACCACACGCGATGTGAAATTCTCGTTCCACCATCCCAGACTGGCTACGATAAAGTCGTAAAGACCACCCACCAGTCCAGCTATGAGCAGCGGCTTAGCCTGGTCGCCTCCCTTGGCTCCGCTCACCAGTACCTGTGTAGTAGCCGTAGCCTCAGGGAACGGATACTTGCCGTGCATATCGCTTACGAAGTACTTGCGGAAAGGAATAAGGAAAAGGATTCCTAAGACTCCTCCCAAGGCCGAAGCCATGAAGATCTTCATAAACGAAGTAGTCATCTCCGGATATTTAGCCTGCAGGATGTAGATGGCTGGCAGGGTAAAGATGGCTCCTGCCACCACAGCACCCGAACAGGCTCCGATGCTCTGGATGATGACATTCTCGCCCAGCGCCTTGCTACGCTTGGTAGCGGTACTTACGCCCACGGCGATGATGGCGATAGGGATGGCTGCTTCGAACACCTGACCCACCTTCAAGCCCAGAAAAGCTGCGGCGGCAGAGAAGATGACTGCCATCACGATTCCCCATGTAACTGACCATCCGTTCACCTCAGGATAAACCTTGTCAGGCGACATCAGCGGCTTATAATCCTCCCCGTCTTTCAATTCGCGGAATGCGTTCTCGGGGAGTTGCAAATTGTCTTTTTCTTCCATTATTTCTCAATTCTGATGATATACTCACTCATGAAACTTGCACCTGGCTGCAGACGGTTCATCAGATACTTGTCCTTAAACTCGCCATCATATTCAGCCCAGTCGCTCAAACCATACCATGGCTCGATGCAGATGAATGGAGCGTGCTTGCCTGTTGGGTTCCAGATACCTACGGCTGGAGTCTTGAACTCGAGGGTTACATGAGGTTCGCCCTGCTCGTTGAGAATGCTCACCTGCTTAACCTGACTCTTGTCGAAGATAACAGCATCTTCTGCGAAAGTCTCCTCGTTTACTTCCCAGATACCCTTGTCGGTTTCTACGGTTTCCTTAGCCTGACGGTCGATGCATCCGCCTACGTTACCATAGAGACGAACAGGAGCCTCGTTGTCGAGTTTCAGGGTAGCCTTCATTTCTTCGCCCTTCTTGCAGCCAGGAACCATGAATGCTGGGTGACCGCCAATCTGGAAGAAGATTTCCTTGTCGTCGGTATTCTCTACGTGCCAGATGACATGAATCTCGTTGCCCTGCAGGCGGTAAGAAATGGCAAGGTTGAAGTGGTAAGGATAGTTCTTCTGAGTCTCTTCGTTGTCGATGAGCGCGAAGGTGAGGCGGTCGGCAGTCTTGCCAACGAGTTTGAACTCTGTATCGCGTGCGAAACCATGGCGAGGAAGGTGATACTCCTTGCCCTCTGTGCGATAAGTGTCTTTCCACAATCCGCATACGATAGGGAAGAGGATAGGAGAGTGGCGGTTCCAGTATTTCTCGTCGCCATCCCAGAGATATTCATTACCATTAGCATCCTTGATGCTCTGAAGTTCTGCTCCGAGAGATGAAATCTCAAGTGTGAGCTGATCATTCTTAATCTGTTCCATTGTTATTAATTCTTTTGTTTAGTTTTTAATGTTTCATCTGATTATCTTTTTTCAAAGATATTGCAAAGGTACAATTTATTTTCGTAAAGCACAAGAAAAGAGCGTTTTTTCTCAGATATTACAATATATTTATACGATTTTGTTAGCTTATCTCGAATATTTGCTGTAACTTTGTAGCCCGAAATAGATAGATAACAAGAAGTATAAGAAAAAAATAGTATTTAATCTAATGACAAGCAGTAATAAAGTTAAAGGCTTTGCGGCGGGCATTGTTGCCGCAGTATGTTATGGTACCAATCCTTTGGGCACGCTCGAACTCTATGGCGACGGATTCAATTCCAGTTCTGTACTCATCTATCGTTATCTCTTGGCGGTACTGATGTTTGCCGTGGTGATGCTGTTTCGCAAGGAGAGTTTCAAGGTGAAGTGGGGACATCTGATTCGTCTTGGCGTGCTGGGCTGCATGTTTTCGCTCTCATCAGCTACGCTTTATGTCAGTTTCCATTATATGGCGGCAGGTATTGCCAGCACCATCCTCTTCGTTTATCCTATTATGACAGCCATCCTGATGACGGTCTTCTTCCACGAGAAGGTAACGTGGTCTACCTCGCTTGCCATTCTTCTGGCGGTATCGGGAGTAGGATTGCTCTATCAGGGCGATGGAAACGATAAGTTGAGCACGGCGGGTTTTGCCCTCGTCATGTGTTCATCCCTGCTCTATGCCCTTTACATCATCTCCATCAACCAATGGAAGAATCCGGGCATGTCGAACATCAAGTTTACCTTTTATATATTAGTCTTCGGACTGCTTACGATGTTTGTCTATTCGTTTATTGCAGGCGAGCCGATACAGATTCTGCAAACACCTAAACAATGGCTCTGTGCTGCCCAGCTGGCTTTGTTGCCAACGGTATTGTCGCTTTTCTTCATGACCATCTCCATCAATCTCATCGGCAGCACGCCAGCCGCCATCATGGGAGCCCTGGAGCCTGTAACGGCGGTAATCATCGGCGTCTGCATTTTCGGCGAGAGCTTCTCTCTGCAGTTGGCGATAGGCATCCTCGCTATCCTGGCTGGCGTAACGATTATCATCGCAAGAAAGAAAGGGTAAAAGGGTAAAAAGAAGAAAAAATCCTCGCTCGAAAAAGAACTCGAACGAGGATTTTTTATCTGTTCTAGCCGCAAGCAAATAGGCTCGCAAGCCGCCAGCAGGCGTTAAGATGATTATCTCAGGATATCCTTCAGCGCAAAGTTGGCGAGGATGCTGGTGCTCTGGCTCAGCATGCGGATGAACTCCTGGGCTGAGTTTTTCATGTAAGCATCTTTCAGAATGTGGATGCAGCCATCCATTTCGTTGTCGGCAGCATCGATAGGAATCGCCTTCATGCCGTTCTGCAGAATGGTGGTCGATTCGGAGAGAATGGTCACCAGATTGCTGCGGCTCAGAAGGTCGAAGATGATGTTTACATTATTCACCTCTACCATAATCTTGTAGTTCAAATCTTTGCCCTCTACCATGTGATCAAAGGCGTTGCGTGCCTGCAGACCCTTGCAAGGAAGGATGAGGTCGTAACGCTCCAGATCGGAAAGCTTGACCGATGAAAGGCGCGCCAGCGGATGATTCACGTTCACGATGGCGGCAAGACGGTTGCTGAAAATAGCTCGGCTGTCTACCGCCTTCTCGTTCTTCAGAGGCTTGAAAGCCAAAACGAGGTCGAGTTCGCGCTTCTTCAGGCCGTCCATCAGTTCCTGCATGGTGCGGTATTGGATGTTGAGCTTTACATGAGGATAGGTGTGGAGAAAGGCGATGAGCGTCTCGGACATGATGTTGCTGAAGGAGAACGTTACGCCGATGTTCAGTTCGCCTGTAAGCATTTCCTTCAGATCGTTCATGTGGTCTACACAGGCTTCGGCAGAATTGACCGCATTTTGGGCATAAGGTCTCAATTCCTTGCCCGCCTCTGTGAGGTAAACCTCATGAGAATTGCGCTCGAAGAGAGGCAGACCTATCTCCTGTTCCAGATGCGAAATCTGCTGTGAGAGGGTGCTCTGGGTGATGTATAACTTGCGCGAAGCTTCTGAGAAGTTGAGCGTCTCGGCTACCTTCAAGAAATATTTCAGTTGTCGTATTTCCATATTGTTCCTTTATTGAAGCTATCGGCTATAGAAATAACCGATAGCTAAATTTGGGTGCAAAGATAAAACATTTATTTTAATATTCTCTTTTTTTGAAGAATAAAATGATGTTTTATCGCATCTCTACTTCTTTTTATCCGGTTATCATCCGATGAAAAACTGATTTCCAATCAGATGATTATTTGATTTCTACTTCGTGCAAATCTACGAATTCGCCATTCTTCTTCTTTCTTTCTACCAGCATGGCAAGCAGCTTGCGCTTACGGTTGTCGGCGATGAAACGGCGGAAGAATACGTTTGGAATTGCCACACCCAGGGCGATGCAGATGATGGCGAGCGAAGCCTTGATGAGGTTGTTCATACCCACGGTTACTTCGCCTATCACGCCATGTATGTCGATGAAGGCAAAGAGGGCGCGATACATCAGAACTCCCGGTACCATTGGGATAACGCTAGGAATGGTGATGCATTGGTGAGGGGTATGGAACCAATGGCGCGCCTTGATCACAATGATGCTGATGAGCGCAGAACCGGCAAGCGAACCGATGCTCAGACCCATGTCGAGACCGATGTTGCCGTTAGATGGACCCAGATTGACGAAATTGCGGAAGCATACGGCGATGATACCACCCACGGCTACAACCGGCAACAGACGGCGAGGTATGCTGAAGATGGTAGAGAAACCCATGGCCGATACGGCAGCTGCGATGGCAAACTCCCAGTATTCGTGATGAGGAGTCATCGTAAGATCCTTCACAAAGTTGTCGATATGGCAAACCTGGATGGCGAAGGCGATACCGAAAGCCATCGCGAAGAGCATCAGCAGGGTGTTCAGGGCACGAACCATTCCCACCTCAATATATCCGTCGAGCATATCGCACACAAAGTTGATGAGTGGAACTCCCGGCACGATGAAGAGGGCACACGCCATCAGCGGATGCCAAGGGGTATCTGAATGCATGAAGGCTGGAACCGCTTCGGCAATAGATGGGTTGAGCGAAAGGAATGAGGTCAACCAGGCTATCAGAGTGGCTACGAAAGCCGAAATTCCGATGGCTACATAGTTGTTGCAGCCCTTGGTTGGCAAGAACATTCTCAGGCGGAAACCCAGAATGGCTGCAAGCGAACAGAAGAAGAAGGCTGGCCAGTCGCAACCGAACTGGATGCAGAATCCGCCGCAGGCAAAACCGCCGCCGATGGCTACCTGCCAAGGGGTGAAGCTGCGTGGGGTGGCCTTGATGTCGTTCAGGGCCTGCTCATACTGTTCGAGCGAATAGTTATCCTTGATGGCCTTCCAGGTGAGCTTACTTACCTGGGAAATAGAGGTGAGGTTGATACCATGCTTCTCGCATCTCTGGAACTTGGAGAAGGAATGCTCCTCGTCGCTATAGTTTACCATCAGCACGTTCCAGTTGATGTAAAGGTGCATGTATCGCTCGTCGAGACCGAGGAAAGCTGCTGCACGCTTCATGGTTCGCATGATGCGGGATGTGTCGGCAGCACTCTCCATGAGAATGCTACCGGTACGTAATAATAAGTCGAGTTTTCTTCTGAGTTCTGATTCTGCTATTTCCTTGCAGTTGCAGTTATCTTCTACGCAAGCGCAGGTTTTCAATTCTTTTTCTGTCATATATGTTTATCCGAATACAAAAATAATAATCTGAATGGTTACAATTCTGAGGAACATGGCGAACGGATATACATTCGCATAGCCTACTGTTGGCGCATCTGCCGAAGTCTGCTCACGTACGTAAGCCAGGGCAGAAGGGTTGGTGTTGGCACCTGCCAATACGCCGAGTAATGTATAATAGTTGATGTGGAACACGAGCTTGCCGATGATGCCGCCCAGAATGATTGGTATCATGGTGATGGCGATGCCGTAGAGTATCCAGGTCAGTCCGCTTTCTGATGCTACGGTCTGGATAAACTGTTCGCCTGTGCCGAGACCCACGCAAGCCAGGAAAATGCAGATTCCGATTTCGCGAAGCATCAGGTTGGCTGAAATGGTATTGTAGGTAACGAGGTTGTATTTCGGTCCGAAATAACCTATCAGAATGGCTACTACCAATGGGCCGCCGGTAAGTCCGAGACGCAGATTCTCGTTGATGCCTGGGATGAAGAACGGAATGTTGGCTACAATACAACCCAGCATGATGCCCAGGAAGATAGGGATGAGGTTAGGGTAGTTCAGACGTTTCATCTGGTTACCCAGCACCTTCTCGGTATGAGCGATGGCGAGTTCCTTGCCCACTACGGTTACGCGGTCGCCCAACTGGAGTTTCAGGTCTGGGGTTGCGATGAGGTCTACACCATTTCTGTTTACGCGGGTAATGTTGGCGCCAAGGTTGCTTCTAATCTGCAACTGGCTGATGCTCTTGCCGTTGATGCCCGGCTTGGTAATCAGGATTCGGCGGTTGATGAGTTCGCTGCTGAATTCCTCGTCCTTTACGTCAACCTTCTCGCCGAGCAGGGCGATGATAGGTTCTTCTACGGTAGGATGAGCCACAATCTGCAGAATGTCGCCCTCTTCTATCACGGTCTGTCCGTTAACTACCTCGTCCTGGCGTTCGCCGTTGTTACGGATAATCTTAGAAACCATGAAGTCGCGCTTCAGCAGATAGCGGATCTGCTTGACGGTATCTTTGAAAACCATCTGGTTAGAAACCTTTACGGCGAAGGTGTTCAGGGTCATCGCTTCAAGATGTCCCTTGCCTCGCTTAGCTTCCTCCTCTTCCTTCTGCTTGTCTACGCATAGCGCGAACCTTAATATAATGAAACTGAGGATAACGCCAAGCACACCCATAGGATAGGCGATGGCATAGCCGGCTGCGATGGATGGGGCGTCGATGTGGCGCAGGTCGCTGAATGCCTGCTGGGCTGCACCCAATCCAGGAGTGTTGGTTACGGCACCCGAAAGGATACCTGCCATAGAGGTGATGGATGTTCCCGAAAATGAGAAGATAACTAAGGTAGTAATGATACTCAGGGCCACAACAATCATGCTGAGCAGGTTGAGACTCTTGCCGCCGTTCTTGAACGAAGCGAAGAAGCCCGGACCTACCTCCAGACCGATAGAGTAGACAAAGAGGATCAAGCCAAATTCCTTGAGGAAGTGGAGCAGATGCTCGTCAAGGTTGAGAGAGAAATGTCCAAAGATAAGACCGATGAACAGAATCCAAGCCAAGCCCAGGGAAACACCTTTTACTCTGAGCTTACCTAAACACAAACCCAAGGCGATGACCAGCGAAAGAATCATCACAGAGTGGGCTACTCCGCCTCCCCAAAGGTCTGGGAAGCCATAAAATAGATTTTTTAAAATCTCCATTTTTCTTTATCTATTAATGTAAATACTGAATTTTCAAAAACATTCTTTCTTATCGATTTCTGAAATCGATTGCAAAGGTATAGATAAAAACGAAAGCAAAACTCGTTTTATGTTTAAAAGCTACGAATGCGGCTATAAGTGTTTTCTATAGCGAAAATAGGCTTTGCGGGCTTTTCTTTTCTCTTTCTTATGCATTTCTAGCCCTTTCTATGCTCATTATATCAGTTTTTTTTCGTAATTTTGCAACCGGATTATTATAAACAGGAAAGAATATGCTGAATATTGACGAAATAAAGGATAAGAGAATTGCCGTGCTCCTTTCGGGAGGCGTCGACAGTTCGGTTGTGGTTTGGGAGTTTGCCCAGCTGGGCCTGCATCCTGATTGCTTCTACATCAAGATTGGTCCTGAGGAGAAAGAGGAGTGGGACTGCTCTTCGGAGGAGGACCTGGAGATGGCTACGGCTGTGGCTAGAAAGTATGGGTGCAAGCTGCAAGTGGTTGACTGCCATCATGAATATTGGAACGAGGTAACCCGTTATACGATGGAGAAGGTGAAGGCTGGTTTTACGCCTAATCCGGACGTGATGTGCAACCGCCTGATTAAGTTTGGTGCCTTCGATGAGAAGATGGGTCACAACTACGACCTCATCGCCACGGGGCATTATGCGCAGACCGAAACGGATGAAAATGGCGATAAATGGCTTGTCACGAGTCCTGATCCTGTGAAAGACCAGACCGATTTCCTGGCTCAGATAGAGAGTTGGCAATTGAAAAAAGCGATTTTCCCTATCGGCCATCATATCAAGAATGAGGTTCGCGAGATAGCCGAAGAGGAGCATCTGATAAATGCCAAGCGCAAGGACAGTCAGGGAATCTGCTTCCTGGGACAGATAAATTATAATGATTATATCCGCCGTTATCTGGGCGAGAAGCCGGGCGATGTCATAGAGATGGAGACGGGCAAGCGCATAGGCGAGCACAAGGGTTTGTGGTTTCATACCATCGGCCAGCGCAAGGGCTTGGGCTTTGGCGGCGGTCCCTGGTTCGTGATTAAGAAGGATGTAGAGAACAACATCCTGTATGTGAGTCATGGTTATGATCCGCAGTCGGCATACAAGAAGGATTTTCCTCTCCATGATTTCCATTTCCTCACACGCGAGGTTGCGATGCAGAAGGTAACTTTCAAGATTCGTCATACGCCGGAGTATCATCCTGCTACGATAGAAAAGCTGGAAGACGGCCGCTGGATGATTCATTCAGAAGAGGCGATTCATGGTGTGGCTCCCGGCCAGTTCTGTGTAGTTTATGATGAGCATCATCATCGTTGCTATGGCTCGGGCGAGATTACGGTATAAATATTTTAAATTGAAAAAAGGGATGAGTCATCAATCTGATATTTTGATGATTCATCCCTTTTGTTTTATCTGTTTTTACCCTTCCCCGATAATGCTGTCCAGCAACTCCTGGCAGGCATCTTCGAGAAGCGTGATGACGAGCTCGAAGTCGCTATAGTCGCCATAATACGGATCGGGAACGGTGGTGTATTCGCGATGATGGGTCAGAAAATCGGCCATGCGCACTACTTTTTTCCTATCAGACTCTGAAGAAGCCATGGAGGTAATGGCACGGTAGTTTTCGTTGTCCATTACCACGATGGTTTCGAAACGGGCGAAGTCTGACTTCTGGAACTGGCGGGCATGGCTGTTGAAATTGTAGCCATGCTCGGCGCCACATTTGCGCATGCGGCTGTCGGGCAACTGACCTACGTGCCAGCCCCCGATGCCCGCAGAATCGATTTCAAACTCATCCTGAAGCCCCGCTTTTTCTACAAGACTCTTCATGATTCCCTCGGCTGCCGGAGAGCGGCAGATGTTGCCCAGGCAGATAAATAATACGGTATGTTTACCTTTCTTTGTCATGTTGCTAACTTTTTTTGTTTGCAAAGTTAGCATAAATCTCTGTATTATGCAAGATTTTTCTTCATTTTTCTTCCCACAAATTCTTAATTCTCACTTTATTTCCGTATATTTGCAGCCAAAAAAAGCACATGACAACAACACTTATCATATTGGTTATTACGGTAGCCCTATTCATCTGGGGCAGGGTGAGGGCCGACATCGTGGCGCTTACCGCCCTGGCTGCACTCCTGGTTCTGGGTATCCTGACACCTGCCGAGGCGCTGGCGGGCTTTTCTTCGCCCATCGTCATCATGATGATAGGACTCTTCGTGGTGGGTGGAGCTATCATGCAGACCGGACTTGCCAAGCTTATGGGCAATAAGCTCATGGCGCTCTCGCGCGGCAACGAAACCATTACCTTCCTGCTCGTAATGCTCGTTACCTCCTTTATCGGCGCCTTCGTGAGCAATACCGGAACGGTGGCCCTCATGATGCCTATCATCATGAGTATAGCTGCGGGCTCGGGCATGCAGTCGTCGCGTTTCCTCATGCCGCTCGCCTTTGCCGGAAGTCTGGGCGGAATGCTCACCCTCATCGGTACGCCGCCCAACCTGGTTATCGATGAAGTATTGACCGAGGGCGGTTATCAGCCGCTTGCTTTCTTCAGCTTCTTCCCTGTGGGCATCATCGTCATCGCCATCGGCATCATCGTGCTCATGCCGCTCAGCAAAATCTTCCTCAGCAAAAAGCAGAGCGGTAAGAAAAAGAAGCAGGGCAAATCGCTTGATGACCTGGTAGACGAATATCAGCTGCTCGATAATCTGCATCGCTACATCGTGCCTAGCCGACGCTCTTCTGCCGCCCTCGACGAGAATGGCGAGCAGATGGATATCGTGGGCAAAACCCTGAAGGATCTGAGCATCCAGAAGAAATATGGCGTGAGTATCATCGAGATAAGAAACGAGAAGAAATCACGACTGGGACTGGTGAAGGATGTGAGCCAGAACATGGCGAAGAGCAGCAGCACCATTCAGGTTCACGATACCTTATATATAATAGGTGAGGAGGAGAAGATGAAACGCTTTGCCAGCGATTACGGCCTTAGGAAGATGAAGGATGTGAAGATTGATTTCTACGACCTGGGACTGACCGAAATCGTGGTGATGCCTACGTCTAATTTCGCCGGTCTGCGCATAGGCGATGCCAACCTGCGCAAGCGTTTCGGCATCAACGTGCTGGGCGTAAAGCGGGGCGATGAATATATTACCGACAATCTGATAGCCACCAAGCTGCATGTGGGCGATATGCTCCTGGTGCAGGGCGAATGGACCAATCTGGCTCATCTGGCTAACGATACGAGCAACTGGGTGGTTATCGACCAGCCAGAGAAGACTGCCGACAAGGTGCTCTTGGATTATAAGGCGCCTGTGGCGGCTGCCATCATGCTGCTGATGATTGTGATGATGGTATTCGATTTCATTCCTGTGGCTCCGGTCACGGCGGTCATCATCGCCGGACTGCTGACCGTCTTTGCCGGATGTTTCCGGAATGTGGAGGCGGCTTACAAGACCATCAACTGGGAGAGTATCGTGCTGATTGCCGCCATGATGCCGATGTCTACGGCGCTTGAGAAGACGGGTGCTTCTGCCTTGGTTTCTCAGGGGCTGGTAGAGAGTTTGGGTTCGATGGGACCTACAGCTCTCTTGGCAGGTATCTACTTCACCACTTCTCTGATGACGATGTTTATCAGCAATACTGCCACGGCTGTGCTGATGGCTCCTATTGCCCTGGTGGCGGCCCAGCAGGTAGGTGTGAGTCCTTATTCCTTCCTCTTTGCGGTTACGTTGGGCGCCAGCATGTGCTTTGCCTCTCCGTTCTCCACGCCTCCTAATGCGCTGGTGATGAAGGCGGGTGGCTATACGTTTATGGATTACGTGAAGGTAGGTTTGCCTCTGCAGATTATCATCGGCATTGTGATGACCTTCGTTCTTCCGCTTCTGTTTCCTTACTAAGGATTTTTGATATCAAAATAAAAGCCCCTGATGTTTTTCCCGCATTGGGGGCTCTTTTTTTATCGGGTTAAATCAGGCTTTTTTATTTTCCCAATTTGGGAGATTTTTTTCTCCAACTGGGCTAGTGATTTTGCGCGCTTTCTGAATCACGATGCAAAGATACGAAATCCCGTTTTGTCAGTTGTGCGATAGCGTGCGATGCCGTGCGATAGCGGAACATTTTTCTCCAATCTCTTTTCTTCGTGTTCACGGAAGTTGGGACAGATAGTTTCAGCGATGTTGGACAGTTGTTCCTTATAATAGCCCGAATCGGCAACAAGATAGGTCTTCATACGGTATGATTTCCCCTAATTGAGGGCGGAATACTGAAAAATAGCCCCATTTATCTCCACTTCGAGTATCGGGAAGAGCATCGCAAATAAGGGTTCCTGCATGTCTTTTGATGCCTGAGAGAGCAAAAGTTGCACCTATTCGATGCCTTTTCCCGGCTTTTTCATCGTCGGAGCGGTTGAAATGGGGATATTGTACTTCAAATTCTTAGTCTCTATTTCTACATAATTTATTGATTATGAGCCTTATAGAGAGAAGTGGGGTTGGGCGGAGCGTTCCAGTTCCAGTTGTTCCAATTATTTTTTTGAGCGTTCCATTCCACCTTTTTATATATATAACTATCTATATATTAAGTAGTTATAGAGTCTCTATAAAGGGATATTGTCCTATGGAAACCTATTTGGAACAATTGGAACAACTGGAACAACTGGAACGCTTGCCCGAAAATCATTTCTGTTTTGATCCTGTTACCAGCCTCCCCGAAGTCCCCATTTTCTCTAGAAAGCCTCGACTCCGTTTTATCAGTTTTTACCCCTGCCGCTGAATGATTTCCTATCTTTGCTGCGTGTTTGAAAAATAACCTTTTCTTATGCCTTTGCAGAGTACCCGGCAAGCATGGACCTACCTTTTATGCCGCAAAGTTAAGATTATTATTTGGAATGAGCAAAGATTTTGGGGCTTTTTCTTGGTGGTTTATCAAAAAATGAGTAGTTTTGTGCTCCAGACTTCCAGCACTCTGATGCTGGTGGATGCGGGCGGAGGAAACGGAATACTGGCGCAGCTGAAGAAGGTGAATGTTCAGATTTCTGATATTCATCACCTCTTCGTTACCCATGCGTATACCGACCATGTGTTGGGTGTGATCTGGGTAATCCGAATGGTGGCACAATGTAAGGGATATGAGGGATTGCTGCATGTGTATGGAAACGATAAGGTGATGAAGGTTATCAAGACCATCATCGATATGATTCTTGCCAAGAAGCAACTGGCTAAGGTGGCTGAAAGGGTGGTGTTCCATCAGCTGGAAGATGGCGATTGTTTCGAAGTGGGGGATATGAAGCTGGAATGCTTTGATATTCAGTCTACTAAGGAAAAGCAGTTCGGATTCCGAGCTGAGTTGCCTTCTTCTGATGAATCGGGTAAGCCTTTGGTCTTGGCGTGCCTGGGCGATGAGCCTTATAACGAGCAGAACCGACGCTACATAGTAGGGGCTGACTGGATGATGTGTGAGGCGTTCTGCCTCTATGCCGACCGCGATACGTTCAAGCCTTATGAGAAATGCCACAGTACGGCGCTTGATGCCGGAAAACTGGCGGAGGAACTGGGCGTGAAGAATCTTATCCTGTATCATACGGAGGAGAAAACGCTTGCTAATCGTAAAGAAAATTATACCCGTGAAGCTGCCGAGAACTTCAAGGGTAGAATCTTCGTTCCAGATGATTTGGAGGTGATAGAGCTGTAGGATTTTCTTTGTCCCACAGATTTCTTTGTCCCACAGATTTCACAGATTTACACAGATTCTTGACCTGTTCGGTCTTTGGATAAAAAGGCACGCAGATTTCGTAGATTTTTTTGTTTGGATATTTGGGGAATTTCCCTCCCGATTATGGCAAGAATGAATCTGTGTAAATCTGTGGAATCTGTGGGACTTTTGAAGAGACTCACTTTTTCAGTCTTTTTTTATACGCTTCTCCCTGCCTTTTTAATACGCTTCTCCCTGCTCTATTTCTTCCTGCGTAATGCGCTTGCGATCGATGGCGCGCCAGGCAAAGACGATGTAGGCGAGCACGAACGGGATGAGGAGGGAAACTATCGCCATGGTGCGGAGCGTGAACTCGCTGCTGCAACTGTTGGCGAGAGTGAGCGAACTCTGAAGGTCGATGTTGGATGGATAGTAGGCGGTATTGTTCCAGCCGGCTATCAGCAGCAGAACCAACACGGTAAGCACGGTTCCGATGCCCGTAAACCAGATTCCCTTTCTATACAGCACGCTCCTCGATGACTTGAAAATGCCGAAAAGAACGAGTACTACACCTATTAATAATATTACAAGCAAGATTGGCATCTCCAGAAGATTGTGAAGATACTTCATGCTCTCTATCGTAATGTCGGAAGAAGAAGTGCTGAATCCGTCCTTTACCAGTAATCTGATGAGGAATGGCAGGAAGAACAATAGGAAGAGCAGGGCATTCCATGGCAACTGGCGGGTACAGCGCTCCTGAATCTGCTGGTGCTCAATGTTGTTCTTGATGTAGAGCATGCCCAGGATGCGGGCTAGCATCAGTACGGCAAGTCCCAGCACTACGTTCCATGGGTCGAGCAGGGCATCGAGACCATGACTGGCGTTTGCCCAGCGGCTGATGACGGGTTGCAGACTGTTGGTAATATTGCCCTTGTCTATCAGAAAATTGCTGCCGTTGAAGAAGGTGGCTACGGCTCCGCCAAGAAGCAGCGGACCCATGATGCCGTTGATGATGAGGCAAATTTGAAAGGTCTTCGGTCCAAGAAAATTACCTATCTTGTTCTGGAATTCATAGCTCACGGCTTGAATCACAAACGAGAAAAGGATAATCATCCACAGCCAGTAGGCTCCGCCGAAACTGGTGCTGTAGAACAGCGGGAACGAGGCGAAGAAGGCTCCACCGAAGGTGACGAGCGTGGTGAAGGTGAACTCCCATTTTCGTCCCGTAGAGTTGATGATGAGACGACGCTCTTCTTCCGTTTTTCCCAAACAGAAAATCAAGGTGTTGGCTCCCTGTACAAACATGAGAAACACCAGCAGGGCTCCTAATAATGATACGAGGAACCACCAGTATGATTGCAAAAATTCGTATGTCATAATGCTAATGTCATAAAGTTAATTCATAATCTTAAGTTTATCATCTTAAGTTTTTATTCATATTCCGGTCCTTTCTTAATCTGTTTCACCAGGATGCTGATTTCCACGGCAAGCATGGTGGTGAAGAGTGCCAGGAAGATGAAGAAGGTGGTGGCCACGCTGCCTGCCTCGATGTCGGAGATGGCGGCACTTACTGGCAGCAGGTCTTGGATGGTCCAAGGCTGGCGACCGATTTCTGCTACTATCCAGCCCGATTCTGAGGCGATGTAAGCCAGCGGAATCATGATGATGGCGGAAATGAGGAACCATCGGTATTGGGCGATTTCCTTCTTATAGACCAGGAATAGGCTGAGGGCGAAGAAGAGGATGAGCAGGCAGCCTACTCCCACCATCAGGCGGAAGGCGTAGAAGCAGATCGGGATGCTCGGTACCAGTTCCTTGGCGTCCTTGATGTAACCATATCCGAAGTATTTCATGTTCTCCTTTAAGATAGGAAGCTGGTCTTGCGCCTTGGTTTCGCGATAGGTTTTCAGGGCAACAATCGCCTTCTTGCCCCGGGCTATCTTTTCCTGCGCGGATGGTTCTCGGGTGCCATCCTCTTTAGTGTAACCCTTGATAATATCATTCACGCCTGGCACGTAGCCATCGGCTGTGCGGGTGGCTAAGAACGAGAGCATGTTAGGGATGGCGATGCGCATGGCTGGCTCCTGTTCGTTTTCGTAATCGGGCTGCTGGAAGGGGTGAACGGCTGCTATCGCCGTGAGGCTTTCGCCGTTTCCACCATTATATAATGCTTCCATCGCAGCCAGTTTCATCGGCTGCACCTGTGCCACCCGATAGGCGGAATTGTCGCCGGTCATCGCAGCCAGCAGGGTGGCGATGAGTCCTACTCCGGCACCCATCTTGATGCTCGCCTTCGCCAGCTGGGTTTCTCTCTTTTTCAGTAGATACCAGCAACTTACGGCTACCACGAAGGTGGCGCCGATGATCCAGGAGGAAGTAACGGTATGGGTGAACTTGTTGATGGCGAATGGCGAGAGTGCCACATCCATAAACGAAGTCATCTCGAAGCGCATGGTGTCGGGATTAAATTCCTGCCCTACAGGATATTGCATCCAGGCGTTGGCTACGAGAATCCACCAGGCAGAAATGGTGGCGCCAAGTCCCGTGAGCCAGGTGGAGGCAAGGTGGAAGCCCCGGCTCACCTTATCCCAGCCGAAGAACATCACGGCTACGAAGGTGCTCTCCATGAAGAATGCCAGGATGCCTTCGATGGCTAGGGGAGCGCCGAATACGTCACCCACGAACCAGGAGTAATTGCTCCAGTTGGTGCCGAATTCAAACTCCAGAATGATGCCTGTGGCAACGCCCATGGCGAAGTTGACGCCAAAGAGTTTTTGCCAGAAACGGGTTACGTGCTTCCAGAACGGCTTGTTGGTGCGGTAGTAGCATGTTTCGGCGATGCCCATGATTACTGCCAGTCCCAGAGTGAGCGGCACGAACAGCCAATGGTAGATGGCCGTGAGTGCGAATTGCGCCCTCGACCAGTCGATGGTGGCTGATGTAATGTCTAACAATAGATTTGTCATCATAGTTGAATGGTTTTAGAATTGTTATTATATAATGTTTTTGTATTTCTTTCGATGTGAAGGTTGCGGGGATTCTGAGTCTTATCTGTTCAGAATTTCCTTGGAAACGAAGCCAGCCTTGTCTCCGTTCTTGGCATTCGTATTGATAAAATCAGGAAAGAAAAAGAGCTTGAGCACCAGGAAGATAATGGCAAGCTTGATGAGGATGATAGCCCAGAGCGTCTTGCCCAGGGTCATCGTCCTGAAACCATCGTAATAGAGATGGAAAATCCGGGACAGCAGTCCTTGTTTCATCGGTTTTACATCCGTTTTCATCAGGTTTTTATCCTTTTTCTTCTGCATAAGCACTCCTTCTTAAAAAATCTGCTGCAAATCTACAATAAAATTATGTAACTACCAAATATTTTGTTGAAAAAGTTACAAAAAAATATTTTTAGGTATCCCATAAGGGAGTTATTTTAAAGTTTTTCTTTTTTTTTATGAGATAAGTCTTGCCGTTTCATCAGAATTCATTATCTTTGTCCCCTAAAACATAGAAACATTTTAATCAGAAATAATCAGAAGAAATAATGAATATAGAATCTGTTAGAGAGTATTGCCTCTCGCTTCCCCTCGTAGCTGAGGCTTTTCCTTTTGATGAGCGGACCTTGGTGTTTCGCATTTTGGGCAAGATCTTTGCCTGTGTTGACCTGGAGCGCCCCGAGTGGGTTACGATGAAATGTAATGCCGATTATGCCCTCGAACTCCGGGAAGTGCATCCCGAAATAGAAGGCGCATGGCATTGGAATAAGAAATACTGGAATCAGGTAAACCTTTATGGCACGCTGGAAGATGATTTCATCCAGGCCCTGATTCGCCACAGTTATTCCGAAGTGGTGAAGAAACTCAAGAAACAGGAAAAGCTTGAGCATCCTGAAATCATGGAGGTGGTGGAGTAGTTTCTACCACTCCACCTTATCGTTGAGAATCACGCCGTCGGTTGCATCTTCGGCTGTAAAGGTTTCGGCCTTATACTGCACGCAGAGCATCACGAGTGGTTCTGTACCGTTGTTGCGAACAGAGCGCTTGCCGGCTGGTGCTACTCTCACCACGCTTCCCTCCTGAATAGGGAATACCTTGCCATCCACCTGGAACTCGCCCTTGCCGCTGAGGAAGAAATACAGTTCCTCATGGTTCTTGTGGGTGTGGAGGAATCCTGTCTCTGTGCCAGGAGCAAAGCTTTGGAATGAGAACTCACCACCAGTAGCGTTCACGCTCTGACCTCCGAATACCTTTCCGGGAATCTTAATCTCAGGACCCATCTCTAAGGTGTAATCCTTGATTTCACTCATCTTGCCAAAATCTGTGGCTGTGAAGTTTTCAGCCTTTGCAATAATCTTTGTTTCTTTCATCTTGTCTGTTATTTTTAAATGTTTATATTTTTTTTTTTTTCTTTTTGTGAATACTTCTGTTTTCTGCTTTCATTTCTGAATTGTGCTGCAAAGATACTGCGAAAAACCGGTTCCTGCAAGAGGGCACTTGGGGGTAAGATGGTTACTGGGAGGTAACTATTGCGTGGGAATGGGAGTAAGAAAAATGAAGCGTTAACTTAGATTAACTTGGTATGTTTGGTTTCTTTTCGGATATTAGTTACTTTTGTAGCCTATTGCAGAATATTGTAGAGTTTTGCAGAACATTATAGATTTTTGTAGAATATAAAGAAGATAGATTATGGGAAGAATGATAAAAGAAATGGTAGTACAGGACTGTCCTATCCGTAACGTTCTGTCGCGCGTTTGCGACAAGTGGTCTCTACTGGTAATCTACACCCTGAAATATCATCAGGATGGCCCCCTCCGGTTTAATGCCCTGCGTAAGCTGATTCCGGATATTTCTCAGAAAATGCTTACCAGCACGTTAAAATCGTTGGAGGCTGATGGCTACGTTACCCGCAAGGCTTATGCCGAAGTGCCGCCAAGAGTGGAGTATTCTCTCACACCCCGTGCTGAAACCCTTATTCCTGTTATGGATCATCTGATAGAATGGGCGCTGGATAACATGGCTGTGATTCTGAAGGATAGGGATAAGGCAGCAGGCTGATTTCCAAGATGAGATTTCCTGAAGAATATTCCAAGATGAGATTTCCGGAAAATCATTCATTTTTTCTGTAGTTGGGGTAATGCGTGTTTTCGGGAATCTTCGTATCTTTGCACCCAGAAATCATAATTAAAACTGTAAGAAAATGTATATTGAGAAAATAAAGTCACCAGCCGACTTGAAGAAGCTGGATTTGAAGGAACTGCAGGTGGTGGCTGATGAAACCAGACAGGCTGTGCTGAACCGTGTGAGCAAGCATGGCGGTCATGTGGGACCGAACCTGGGATTCGTAGAGGCTACCGTGGCGCTTCACTACGTTTTTGATGCGCCAAAGGATAAGCTCGTGTTTGACGTAAGCCACCAATGCTATCCGCATAAGGTGCTCACCGGACGAGCTGCGGGATTCCTCGGCGATGTGGACGACATGAATGCCATTTCGGGCTATTCTTCTCCTGCCGAATGTCCGGAGTATGATAACTTTGAGGTGGGGCATACTTCCACTTCCGTGAGTCTTGCCACCGGTTTGCAGAAGGCGCGCGACGTCAAGGGAACCGATGAGAACATCATCGCCATTATCGGCGACGGCTCCCTTTCTGGCGGCGAGGCTTTCGAGGGACTGGATGAGGCTTCGGAACTCGGCACGGGCATTATCATCGTGGTGAACGACAACGAAATGTCTATCGCCGAAAATCATGGCGGAATCTACAAGAACCTGCGTGCCTTGCGCCAGAGCAACGGCACCTGCGAGCACAACTGGTTCAAGGCGTGGGGCTTTGAATACAAGTACCTGGAAGAGGGTAACGACATCGAAAAACTCATCCAGGTTTTCAAGAGCGTGAAGGATACGGATAAGCCTACCGTGGTTCACATTCATACAGAGAAAGGTCATGGATTTGCACCAGCCGTAGCCAACAAGGAGGCTTGGCATTGGGGAATGCCTTTCAATCTGGAAGACGGTTCGCGACCAAGAAGGAATGCCGATGGAACCCTCCCGGAGGTTGCTCCAACAGAGGATTACGGTACATTATTCTCCGACTGGATGCTGGGCGAGATGAAGCAGGATAAGACCCTCATCGCCGTAACCGCCGGTACACCTACCGCAGGTGGCTTTACTGCCGATAAGCGCCAACTGGCTGGCAATCAGCACATCGATATGGGAATCGCCGAAGAGCAGGCGGTAGCGATGACTTCGGGAATGGCGAAGGGTGGATTGCATCCTGTCTGGACCGTTTACAGCACCTTCATCCAACGTACCTACGACCAGATAGCGCAAGACCTCTGCATCAATTCCAATCCAGCCGTAATCAACGTGGTAGGAGGCGGAGTGAACTCGATGAACGACATCACCCACATCTGCCTTTTCGATATTCCGATGCTCTGCAGCATTCCGGGGCTCATCTATCTGGCTCCAACCACCTGCGAGGAGTATTTCGCCATGCTCCGCTGGAGCATTCTGCAGGATAAGAAACCTATCGCCATCCGCGTGCCAAGCAATGGCGTGGTTCATACGTCAGAAGCCGTTGATGCTGAGTATGGCTATGAGGCAAAGTACAAGGTGATGCACCAGGGCGAGAAGGTGGCAGTCATCGCCGCCGGTTCGTTCTATCAGAAGGGCGAGAATGTAGTCCGCTTGTTGGCTGATAAGGGCATCGATGCTACGCTCATCAATCCCCGTTATCTGAATGAGGTGGATGCCGAGACGCTGGATAGCCTGAAGGCAAACCATCAGTTGGTGGTAACCCTGGAGGATGGTTCGAAGGATGGCGGATTCGGAGAGCGCATCGCCTCTTACTATGCCACTTCAGAAATGAAGGTGATGGTGGGCGGCATCAGGAAGGGACTCTATGACAGATACGATGTGAAGAAGTTGCTTTCGGATAATCGCCTGCTCGATGAGCAGATTGTGGAAGACGTTTTGTTAGTAATTAATGATTAATTATTAGTTAGTCGGCATAGTTAGTTTTTATTTTACGAGAAATCCAAGCCGGAGTATGAACTCTAGCTTGGATTTCTTCTGTTTTATCATCGAATGTTTGTCTTAATCCCAGTCATTATCTCAATCATCATCGTCATCATCATCATCCCAATCTCTATCGTGCTTCCACTTCTTCTTGTCGTGCTTCCACTTCTTGTCGTGCTTGTGATGCTTGTGATACTTGTGATGCTTGTCCGGCTTTCCAGGTCCATAAGTTACATGGGTTCCGCCTGGCCATCCCGGTCTTCCGTAGCTGCACTCAGGGCGAGGACGGCGCTTGTCGTGTCCCCAGTTATGCTTTGGATACTTGGTGTAAATATGGTGAACATACACATGATTCTGCCAGCCGATAGGGCGATAGAAATAGTATGAGTTCTTGAATCTCTTCCATTGTCTGGCGGTCATCATGCGCTTGAGCTGCTTGTTGCGATAATGCCAGCCGTAGGCATCAATGTCGCGATAGCTGCGGATGCCATTGAGATAATTGAGATTGATGTTCAGGATGCTGTTGCGCTGGGCGCTGCTCAATCCCAGTTCCACCACCATCTTATCTGTGATAAAACGGGCTTCTGCCTGAATATTTGTCAGTCTCTGAGCATTCATAGATGTAATCATCATCCATACTGCTACCAATGTCATAATCATTCTTTTCATAACTATCTTCTCTTTAAAGGGTTATTACTGCATTTATTTATTTCTGGTGCAAAGAAAGTGCAAACGAGCACAATGAAAGCTTGCTTTCAAATTGTCGAGTGCAGCCTTTCTTCTAACGTAGTGCAAAGATAGAGAGAATAGCTGAAAACAACAAGGGGAAAACCATAAACCAGCGTATGATTTTCCCTAAAAGCATCGGGGAAACTCCTGTAATAAGATTGTAGTATCTTTTATCTGCTAATTAAAATCCTTGTAACCTCATTGACACATAATACCCCTACCTTTGCACCCGAAATTTAACAGGTATTACCTCGAAAGGGGAAATCTTTAATAAAAGTATTATAGTCAGATAAAGAAAAAATGGAAAAGAAAGTATCGGGTAAGCATAGCAGCATGAATGGCTTTGCTATGATGAAAGGTAGAGTAGCAACTGTAGTTTTGGCTTCGGCTTTATTGTTGGGTGGAGGCTTGACTGCACAGGCGCAAAACGCAGCATTAACCACCTGTTCTCAGAGTGCAGCAACCGCAATTCCGCAGAATCCAAACTGGAAGGCGAATGCTGCCGAATGGCAGAAACTGAAGGGCGAAATCACCCTCTACATGACCAATGATATGGGTCGCAACGGCTACTACGACCAGAAGCCTATCGCCGAACTGATGGGCGAGATGGCGGGCACAGTAGATCCTGAATGCGTACTTGCCGTGGGCGACATCCACCATTTCAATGGCGTGACTTCTACACAGGACCCTCTGTGGCTTACCAATTACGAATATGTTTATTCTCATCCCGACCTGATGCTCGACTGGTTCCCGGTTTGTGGAAACCATGAGTATCGTGGTAATACTCAGGCTTTTATGGAATACGGTAAGGTGAGCCGCCGCTGGATGATGTCAGCCAAATATTATACCAAGGTGTTTGACCACAAGGGAACTACCATCCGTGTCATCTTCCTCGACACCACACCTCTTATCGATTCTTACCGCAAGAATTCAGAAATCTATCCTGATGCCTGCAAGCAGGATGCAGAGGCTCAGCTTTCATGGCTCGACGAAACCCTGAAGAATGCCAAGGAAGACTGGGTCATCGTGGTAGGCCATCATCCTATTTACGCCTACACCACGAAGAAGGAGAATGAGCGCCTCGACATGCAGAAGCGCCTTCTGCCTATCTTCCATAAATATAATAATGTGGCGATTTATGCCTGCGGTCACATCCACAACTTCCAGCACATCCAGAAGAAGGGCGATAACATCGACTACGTAGTCAATTCCTCTTCATCTCTGGCTCGTCCTGTGAAGCCTATCGATGGCACCGTGTTCTGCAGTCCAGCCGATGGTTTCTCTGTATTTACAGCAGATAAGAAGCAGCTCAGAATGTCGATGATTGACAAGGATGGAAAAATCATCCACACGGTTTTAAAGGTAAAAAAGTAAAAAGGTAAAAAGAGCTTTAACCCCTTTGCACCCCCGTTCCCAGCGATTCCATCGCTGGTCTCCAAGTTTTTATATTAAAGGAAAAGAAGCTTTTTTGCGAAAAGAAACGAATGAAGATTTCAATAGCGATATAGATGAAAAGATTTTTACTGAGTGCGGCGCTTCTTGCCGCAGCGACTACCGCCATCCAGGCACATACGCTGGATGGTATAGTCAAGGATAACAAAACGGGCGAACCCCTCATCGGAACCGTAATCCGAGTAAAGGAGCTGCCCAACGTGAGTACCACTACCGGACTTGATGGTACTTTCACCCTGCATGAATTGCCTGATAAAGGCAAGTTTACCATCATCGTTTCCTACATGTCGTACAAGACCAGGGAGATGGTAGTAGATGTGGCAAAGAAAGACAAGGTGGATATTCCGATGGAGGAAGACTTGAAGCAGTTGGGCGAAGTGGTGGTTACCGGTCATCGTGAATACCGCAGCGACCGCAGCGCCATAGAAACCGTGAAGAATGCCGGCAACGTGCTCAACGTGATGAGCCAGCAGAGCATCCAGCTTTCGCCTGATGTCAACGTGGCGAGCGTTCTGCAGCGTGTATCGGGTGTCACCATGGAGCGTGATGCATCGGGCGAGGCTTCCTACGCCATCCTCCGAGGCATGGACAAGCGATACAACTACACCCTGGTAAACGGCGTGAAGATTCCTAGTCCGGATGATAAAAACCGTTACATCCCATTGAATATCTTCCCTTCAGATCTGATGGACCGCCTCGTGGTTTCCAAGTCTCTGACTGCCGATATGGAAGGCGATGCAGCCGGCGGCGTGGTGGATATGGTGATGAAGGATGCCCCATCCCGCTTCCAGATTCAGGCGAATGCTGCCATCGGAGCAAGTGATTATTTCTGGAAGGATGGCAGAGATTATCTTACCAGCAACCGCTCTGATTATACAAAGAAATCTCCTTACGAGGCTTTCGGAAAAGACTACAAGGCGCAGATGAGCGATTTCAGGAACGGTCCTGTTCAGTTGAAGAGCCATTCTCTTCCTGCTCCTAACTTCATAGGAGGTCTGAGCATCGGCAACCGCTTCTGGAACGACCGCCTGGGCGTGATGCTTGCCGGAAGCGTGCAGAATGTTTTCCGTGGCACCGAGCGCACCTACAATTCCGTAAAGATGGCTTCGGGCGAACAGACCATGTACATTTCCAATCTGCAGCATCGCTACTATAGCATCCACGACCTTACTGCGGGTGCTCACGCCAAGTTCGACTTAACCCTGCCTGGCCACAAGCTGGAATGGTACAACATGTATGTGCGCACTAATTCCAAAGGCACCAGATATAACAATAGCGTCAACACCGAATACATCGGAGCCGACAGCTACACCCAGGATGATGAGGTGCGTTCTCTCTCAACCACCCAGAGCATCTTTGCCACCAATCTGAAGGGTACGCATCATCTTACCAAGGATTTTACCATAGATTGGTCGGGCGTATTCTCGCAGGCTAAGGAGGAAGATCCGGATAGAACTTACGTTACCCTGACGAATACCGTGAGCAGAAAAGCCGAGAATGGCGGCGATGTCGTTTCGGGTTCCATCTGGGAAGGCGACAAGAACATCACAAAGACTCTGCCTAAAAGTGCCGAACGCCGATTCCAGCACAACAAGGATACCGACTGGGCGGGTTACATCAACCTCTCTTACGATACCCGTTTCGCCAACTCTGTGGAGGCACTCTGGAAGGCGGGAGCGCAGTATCGCAGAAAGGAACGCAGCAACAGATATTATTCTTACATCTTCAATCCTGCCGACATCTCGCAGCGATTGGATGGCAACGGAATAGACCAGTTTGCTCACATCGATTGGGTTTGCAAGACTCCTTATTCTCAGGCTTCGCAGCTCAACTACGATTCCAAGGAGCACATCGGTGGAGCCTACGCCATGGTAACCCTGAAGAGCGAGGTGGGCGAACTGAATGCCGGTTTCCGAGCCGAGCACACCAACCAGATTTATACCATGCTCCAGCACTTCCGCAACATGGGACAGGTGGGCGAGCAGAGCTACTGGGATTATCTGCCATCGGCATCCATCAAGTGGACGCCAACCAGGAAGATGAACGTGCGTCTCTCTTACTATCGCTCCATCAACCGTCCGGGCTTCTACGAGATAGTGCCTTATCAGATTCAGGGAGAGGAGTATCAGGAAAAAGGTAATCCAAACCTGAAGCGTGCCCGCATCGACAACATCGACCTGCGCTGGGAGTGGTTCCCAAGCAAGACCGAGCAGATTCTTGCCGGCGTATTCTATAAGTATCTGAAAGACCCTATAGAGCAGGTGTTCGTAACATCGGATGGCAAGATTGGCGCCGGAACCGATGCCTACTACATGCCGGATAACCTGGGTAATGCCAGGAACATGGGCTTCGAAATCGACGTGATCAAGTACATCCGCCACTTCGGAGTAAAGGCGAATTATACTTACACCCATTCTGAAATCACCACCTCAAAGCGTGAGTACAAGGAGGGGAGTGCCGAGTATAAATCGGGTGTAACCCAGACCCGTCCGCTGGTTAACCAGGCTCCTCATACCGCCAACATCTCCTTATTATATAAGGATACGGAGCATGGCTGGAATGCGCAGCTGGCCTCTTCCTTCACGGGCACCAAGCTTGCCCTGGTTTCTCCCTTCAAGGATGCCGACCAGTGGGATAAGGCGATGTTCGGTCTCGACCTGAGTGCCGAGAAGCAATTCAAGAACGGCATCTCCATTTTCTTCAAGGCAAACAATCTGCTCGATGCCAAGCGTGAGAGATACTTGAAGACCGTGAACAAGAGCAACCTGGAGTATGAGGGCCAGAAGGGCGATAAGACCATCGTGGGAACTTATCAGTATGGCAGAACTTTCCTTCTGGGAGTAAGATACAAACTTTAAAAGGTAAAAAGGCTTTTAAAGGTAAAAAGGTAAAAAAGTAAAAAGGTAAAAAAAGAAGAAATGAAAAAGATAAATACTTTTGCTGCTTTGCTGTTGATGGCAGCAGCTGCAATGTTCTCCACATCTTGCGAGAACGATAATATCAATCCATACGATTACGTGAATAATGGCGGTAATGGAAGTGATGGCAATGAGAACCAGGGTTCTAAGGATATCATCACAACGAAGGTGGCAGAATATCCTAAAGGCTCTCTGGTTTGGAGCAAGGATACTACCCTCAGCGAGAGCGTAGAGATTCCAGTAGGAGCATCGCTCTACATTGAGCCGGGCGTAACCGTTACCTGCAAGTCAGATGTTCAGGTGCCGGTAGAAATCGTAGTATTGGGCAATCTCTATTGTATGGGAACTGCCGAGAAGCCAGTAGTCTTTACTTCTGATACCAGGAAGCCTGCCGATTGGGGCGGCATCATCTGCGGATATAATTCTGAGGAGGTGGTGCTCAACCACGTGGATGTGGCCTATGCCGGTGCTACTCCTACCGAGAGTTCAGCTTCTTTCCAGAACAAGCTTTTCAAGACCACCATCGATGGTGGCGTGCCAGCCTTCCACTTCTGTAATGTAAACGGCAAGTTTGTGATGGCAAACAGTTTCTTCCATGACAACTACAACGATCAGACTTACTTTACCGGTGGTAACGGCGTGATTATCAATAATATATTTGCTGATAGCGGAAATGCTGCCGATGGCGGTGAGGCCATCAACGTGAAGGCGGGTTGCAAGCTCGATGTAGCCAACAACATCATCTACAACGCCTGCACCAACGCCTTCAAGCTTTCGAATGCCGGAAATAGCGAGGTGATTCCTCTCTCTGAGATGACCGCCTATAACAACACCATCATCAACTGTGGCTGGCGCCGTTCCAAGAACAAGAAGGGTGGTTCTGTCTGGGTAGAGAAGGCAGCGAAGCCAGTCTTCGTGAACAACCTCATCTACGATTCCCGTTTCGGACTGAAGCAGCCAAAGAAGGATGGTGCTGATATGGAGCACAGTCGTCTTACACCAAACTACTACTTTGCATCTACAGAGACTGGCGTAGCACAGATGGCGAAGGCTGCAGAGCTCGGCATCTGGTTTGATACCGACATTAAGAGTAGCGTGGCTGGTCAGCTCAATCCACTCTTCAAAAACTTCAAACAGAGCGAGAAGATGAATATCAACTGCGAGATTGATAAAGTGGAGAATGGTGCTCCATTAGCATTCGACAAGAGTTGGAATTTCGATTATCAGGCAGGCAGTCCTGCTCTTTCTGGTGGTGTAACCGATTTTGCCCGCCTCTTCCCAGAGGGTCTGCCATTCTTCGGTATGAAGCAGGTGAATTTCCTGGATAAGAATAACGACCAGAACTATTACTTCGCCGCCCCATTGCCAAGCGCAAGATTCGGAGCGAGATTGTAAAAAGCTATTATATATCATAGCGCGATTAAATAAAAAGAGGATGCGTGCAGGCGACAGAGATGTAGCTTGCACGCTTTTCTTGTATAATCGGTTTAGTTCAAGATAGAAACAACGTCTTTTCTTCATCTCTCTTATCTCCTTTCTTCCTTCTTCCTGTATTAATAATGTGTTAATCTCTGGAAAAGTCTTGGTTGATTATAGGATAAAATGTTCTTTAACCTTATTGAAATCTCCGTTCATAGACATTGAACGGACATTCAACGTCTTTGAACGGACATTCAATGTCTATGAACGGAGATTTTATCTAAGTATAAATGTTTCTTTTCTTAGTTGAAAGAACAGTTTTAGTAGGTTAAAATCCTTGTTTTACCCCTCTTCTTGTTCTAATAAAAAAGAAAAAAGCTTTGAAAACAATCTCGTTTTCAAAGCTTTTTCCTTATTTATGCCTCTTTCTTCTTCGTCTTAGGAAGAACGAGGTTGAGAACTACGCCGATGACGGCGGAGAGACCGATGCCGGAAATGGCGAAGGAACCGGATGAGAGAACGGCGCCACCCAAGCCCATCGTCAGCATCACAGAGATGATGATAACATTGCGGGTTTCATTCATGTCTACCTTGTTCTGCATCAGATTCTGAACGCCCACACTTGCGATGGTTCCAAAAAGCAGCAGCATGATGCCACCTAAAACCGCCTGAGGAATGCTCTGCAACAAAGCACTCAACTTGCCCACGATGGAGAAACAGATGGCGGTGGCTGCGGATATGCGAATCACGGCAGGACTCGTTACCTTGGTGATAGACATCGCACCTGTTACCTCTGAATAAGTGGTCTCAGGAGGTCCGCCCAGAAAGGCTGAACAGAGACATGCCAGTCCATCGCCCAACATCGTGCGGTGCAATCCCGGATCTGCCACGAAATCCTTCTTGGCTACGGCACTCACCACATATACATCGCCGATATGCTCCAGTACCGGAGCTATTGCCACGGGCAACATATAGAGGAATGGAGCCCAGGAAAAATGGGTGATGGTATCGAAGGATACAGGACAGGAGAACCATGATGCCGCTGCCACGCCCGAGAAATCTACCTCGCCCATGCAGATGGCGATGACGTAGCCCACGATAACCCCCGAAATGATAGGAACCAGCTTCATCAAGCCCTTGCAGAAGGTAAGCACCAGGATAGCGGTGATGAGCGATGCAAAGGCGAGAATCCAGTTGGTCTTTGCCATATCCACAGCGCTGCCCGAAAGGGAGAGACCGATGAGGATGATGGCGGGACCGATGACTACCGGAGGAAAAATCCTGTCCAGCAGTTTCTTGCCCTGCCATTTCACTAGGGCGCTCATGACGAAATACACCAGAGAAACGCTGGTTAGTCCGGCGATTGTTCCCGGCAGTCCCCATTGCTTGGTTGCAGCGATGATAGGGGCGATAAAGGCGAAGGAACTGCCCAGGAAGATAGGCACCTTACCCTTGGTGATGAAGTGAAAAAGAAAGGTTCCTACACCAGCGGTGAAGAGAGCCGTTGCCGGATCGATGCCTATCAGAAGAGGCACCAGAACCGTTGCACCGAAAGCCACAAACAGGAACTGTACTCCCACAAGGGTTTTCTTGGTCATAGAAAGTTGTTCTGTATCCATAGTCGATATTCTTTATTAGTCTTTCAGACTCTCCTGATACCAGTCGAAGAGTTTCTTCACACCATCCTCAATCTCTACCTTATGCGTCCAGCCGAGGCTGTGGAGCTTATCTACAGAGATGAGCTTGCGCATGGTTCCATCTGGCTTGCTGGCGTCAAACTCTACCTCGCCTTCGAAACCTACTGCCTTTACTACAAGCTCAGAAAGTTCACGGATGGTGAGCTCCTTGCCGGTACCCACGTTGATGTGGCAGTTGCGAATCTCACCGAGAGAAGGGATAGCGCCACCACGGCCCTCAGAGTTGTTTCTATCCACAGCACCATCTACCTTGGCACCATAGAATACAGAACTGTACTTCTCGATACCGATGATGTCCTTGAAATCTACATTCAGGAGCACGTGAACGCTGGCATCTGCCATATCCTCGCTCCAGAGGAACTCACGCAATGGTTTGCCTGTTCCCCAAAGCACCACCTTGTTGTCGTAGATGCCGTAGAACTCCAGCGCCTTCAGAATGCGCTCGTGAGAGTTGCTGCCGTCTACATTACCCTCGCCGATGATTTCGCGGAGCTTATCAGTAGGGTTGATAGGGCGCTTGTTCATATCCACCTCTATGCTGTGCCAGTCGCCATCGTGGATGAGTTTGGCAAGATAAATCTTGCGCATCATCGCAGGCATTACGTGGCTGTTCTCCAGATGGAAGTTATCGTTAGGGCCATAGAGGTTGGTTGGCATCACAGCGATATAGTTGGTACCATACTGAAGGTTGTAGCTCTCGCACATCTTCAGTCCGGCAATCTTGGCGATGGCATATTCCTCGTTGGTATATTCCAGCGGAGAAGTAAGGAGCACATCTTCGCTCATAGGCTGCGGTGCATTCTTAGGATAGATGCAGGTAGAGCCCAGAAAGAGGAGTTTCTTTACGCCATGAGAATAAGCGTTGCTGATTACGTTGCATTGCATCTTCATGTTCTGCATGATGAAGTCTGCACGATACAATGAATTCGCCATGATACCGCCCACGAAGGCAGCAGCCAATACTACTGCATCAGGCTTTTCCTCGTCAAAGAACTTCTCTACTGCATACTGGTCGGTCAAGTCGAGTTCTTTGTGAGAACGACCTACCAGGTTGTTATAACCTCTCTTCTTGAGGTTATTCCAGATAGCAGAACCCACGAGTCCGTGGTGTCCTGCTATATAAATCTTTGAATTCTTATCCAACATAATTACTTAACAATTCCCTTTTCCAAATATTCTGCAAGATTGCAGCGAACCTTCTGACCGGCATCCTCGGCAGCTACCTTCGCCATATCGCTCTCTACCATGATCTTTACGAGATCCTCAAAAGAGGTGGTGTTAGGATTCCAGTTGAGCTTAGCCTTAGCCTTTGTTGGGTCACCCCAGAGGTTCACCACGTCGGTAGGACGGTAGAAATCAGGAGAAACCTCAACGAGTGTCTTGCCGATGAGTTCCTCAGGACCCTCAACGCAGATACCCTTCTCGTTCTCATCCTTGCCTTCCCATTTCAGTTCGATTCCTACATAGTGGAACGCCAGCTGGGCGAACTCACGGACAGAGTGCTGCTTACCTGTTGCAATCACGAAGTCCTCTGGTTTCTCAGCCTGGAGAATCAGCCACATACACTCTACATAATCCTTGGCATAACCCCAGTCGCGGAGCGAATCCAGGTTACCGAGATAGAGCTTGTCTTGCTTGCCCTGCTTGATGCGGGCTGCAGCCAAAGTAATCTTGCGGGTAACGAAAGTCTCACCACGGCGCTCACTTTCATGATTGAAGAGGATACCAGAGCAGCAGAACATATCATAAGCCTCACGATACTCCTTGACAATCCAGAAACCATACTGCTTGGCAACAGCGTATGGAGAATAAGGGTGGAATGGAGTGTTCTCGTTCTGAGGAACCTCTTCTACCTTACCATAGAGCTCAGATGTTGAAGCCTGATACATGCGGCAGGTCTTCTCCAAACCACACTGGCGGATAGCCTCCAGAATACGGAGTACACCGGTAGCATCTACATCTGCTGTAAACTCAGGGGAGTCGAAGCTCACCTGTACGTGGCTCTGTGCTGCCAGATTATATACCTCAGTAGGTTTCACCTTGTTCATTACCTGGATGATACTCATAGAGTCACCGAGGTCAGCATAGTGAAGATGGAAATTAGGTGTACCCTCCAAATGGGCAATTCTTTCGCGGTAGTCGGTAGATGACCGGCGGATAGTTCCGTGAACATCATACCCTTTTTCCAACAATAATTCAGCCAAGTATGAACCATCCTGGCCTGTAATACCTGTAATTAAAGCTACTTTTCTATTCATGTCATTATATGTTTTTAATGATGTCTTTTTATTGAATAAGTCAGAATATCTGTGGGTGAACCGGATTAAGCCTTAGCAATCAGGTTTTCAAAGTCATCACAGAATTCAGTCATCTGGTGATAGAGTAGATTGCAACCCTTATTGGATAATTCTTCATCTGGTAGCGGACCGCTGTTAATTGCTACCGTAAAAATGTTGGCTGCCACGCCGGCACGGACGCCCAAAGGAGCATTCTCTACCACGATGCCTTCCCAGGGTTTCAGGTTTCCTGCCTTCTGCAATCCCATGAGATATGGGTCAGGATTTGGTTTGCCGCGCTTTACATCATAGGCGGTTACGATATGTGCTTCATCCAGAAAATCGCCGAAGTCGTTGAGCAGTCGCATGATGAGCGGGCGCTGTCCGCTTCCTGTTACCACTCCTACCTGCATGCCTGCATCTTTAATCTTCTGCATGATTTCCTTTACGCCAGGAAATATTTCGGCAGTAGGCATCGAGTGGAATATTTCGGTCTTCACATCATACATCTTCTGTGCTTCGTTCAGCGTGATGTCGATGCCCTTCTGCTTCTTCACCATCATCTGGATGGTGTCAATGCCTCGGGCTCCTTCGGTGGCATAAGCATCGGCTGCTGTCATGTGGATATCAAACTGTTTCATCGATTCCTGCCATGCCACAGCATGATTTGGCATACTGTTGTACAGCACGCCGTCCATATCAAAAAGCACGGCTTTAGGGTTGAATTCCCCAAAGCCGTGTTCTTTCATATATTTAAAAATAATTTCCTTCATCAATTATTCATTCTTCAAGCGCTCCTGGATAGCTTTGCTCTCTGCCTCATAACCTGGCTTGTTGAGCAATGCGAACATATTCTTCTTGTATGCCTCAACACCAGGCTGGTTGAATGGGTTCACCTCTTCCAAGAGACCGCTGATACCGCAAGCCTTCTCGAAGAAGTAGATCAGCTGACCGAGGTAGTAAGCGTTCAACTCTGGTACGTTAACCAGGATGTTAGGAACACCACCGTCAACGTGAGCCAGACGTGTACCGAGCTCTGCCATCTTGTTCACCTCGTCAACACGCTTGCCCTCGAGGAAGTTCAAACCGTCGAGGTTCTCATCATCGTGAGGGAAGAGCAACTTCTCGTTAGGAGTCTCTACGCTGATAACAGTCTCAAAGATAGAGCGCTCGCCCTGCTGAATCCACTGGCCCATAGAGTGAAGGTCGGTAGTGAAGTCGCAAGCTGCTGGGAAGATACCCTTCTGGTCCTTACCCTCGCTCTCACCATAGAGCTGTTTCCACCACTCAGCGAAGTAGTGAAGTTTAGGCTGGAAGTTGCATACAATCTCAATCTTCTTGCCAGCCTGAGTATAGAGAGCCTGACGTGTAGCTGCATAGATAGCTGCAGGATTCTCCTCGAAAGCTACGTCCTTGCCGCAAGCCTTCTCCATGTCAGCCGCACCAGCTACGAGCTGCTTTACATCGAAACCAGCTACTGCGATAGGCAACAAACCTACTGGGGTCAAAACAGAGAAACGGCCACCTACATTGTCAGGGATGATGAAGCTCTTGTAGCCCTCCTTGTCAGCACAAGTACGTGCAGCACCCTTCTTGGCGTCGGTTACAGCTACGATAACATCCTTAGCCTCTTCCTTACCGCGCTGATCCTCGCATTGCTTCTTCAGAAGACGGAAAGCGAGAGCAGTCTCAGTAGTGGTACCAGATTTAGAGATATTGATGACACCAAACTTCTTGTCCTTCAAGAAAGAAGTCAACTCGAAGAGGTAGTCCTCACCGATATTGTTACCTGCGAAGAGGATAGTAGGGTTCTTCTTGTCGTTTACGAGCCAAGCGAAAGAGTTGCCGAGGCCTTCGATAACGGCGCGTGCACCGAGGTAGCTACCACCGATACCTGCTACAACAACCACCTCACACTTTTCGCGCAAAGTATTGGCAACAGCCTGAATCTCATTGAGGAACTCAGGAGTGATAGAAGATGGCAAATGCAACCATCCCAAGAAATCGTTACCTTCACAAGTGCCGTTCTCAAGAGCTTCCTGAGCGGCCTTAACCTTAGGCTCGTAAGCCTTTACTGCACCTTCTGCGAGGAATGATGCAGCCTTTGTAATGTTTAAGCTGATACTTTTCATTTTTTCTTTTAATATCTAAATGAATGTGTTAATGTTACTACTTGAAGACAAACTCTTCTGCCGAAACCGAAGGATAGGATGTGCCTATCTGAACGAGTCGGTCAAGAGTTTGATTTCGATTTGCGGACTGATGCGCTCGTACAATATATTATATACAGCATCGAGAATCGGCATATTGACGTGCATGTGGCGATTGATTTCCTTCATACACTTGGTGCCGAAATATCCTTCTGCAATCATCTCCATCTCTATCTGCGCACTCTTCACGCTGTAGCCCTTGCCTATCATGGTTCCGAAGGTTCGGTTGCGGGAAAAGTTGCTGTAGCCTGTTACGAGCAAGTCGCCTAGATAAACTGAGTCGTACATGCTTCGGTCGATAGGGTGGACGGCTGTCAGGAAGCGGTGCATCTCCTGAACGGCATTTGACATGAGTACCGCCTGAAAGTTGTCACCATACTTCAGTCCGCCACAGATACCTGCTGCGATGGCGTATACGTTCTTCAGAACCGAAGAGTATTCGATACCGATGACATCGCTCGAAGTCTTGGTCTTGATGAATTCACTCGCCAGACAATCGTTGGCGAAGGCACGCGCCTTTTCGGTATCGCTACAGCCCACGGTGAGATAGCTCAGTCGCTCCAGTGCCACCTCCTCGGCATGAGAAGGACCTCCGATGCAGGCGAGGTTCTCGTAAGGCACATCGTAAACCTGATGGAAATACTCTGAGCAAACGAGGTTTTCATCAGGCACAATACCTTTGATGGCTGTGATGATGAACTTGTCGCTGAGTCGCGTCTTGAGCTTCTTGAGATGATTCTTCAGATAAGGCGACGGGGTGACGAACACGAGTGTATCGTAGTTCTGCACTATCTTGTTGATGTCGGAAGAGAAGAAAATCTCATCTACATTGAATCGTGCCGACATCAGATAGGCAGGGTTGTGCCCCATGCGCTTGAAGTCCTCGATGCGGTCATCGCGACGCATATACCAGCCTATGTGATGAGTATGACCCACCACAATCTTGGCTATTGCCGTAGCCCAGCTACCGCCGCCAATTATCGCTATTTTACCGCAGTTGAACACTTCGAATGAATTTATAATTAATTATGCATTATCAATTAAGCATTTGCTGCATTAATCCAGCCCTGGATGTCGTCAACAGAAGGCTTCTCGTAGCCGAGCTTGTACTTCTTGTTGATTTCTCCAATCTTCTGCTGCAAGCCTTGTGCTTTTTCTTCACGGATATCAGAGATGAGGTTGAAGCCTGCCTTGCGGAGCACGTATGCCCAATCCTCTGGCACGCCAATCTCTTCCCATTCCTTGATGGTGCTCTGTGGCATCTTCTTCTCTGGCTTCATCTGTGGGAAGAACAATACCTCCTGAATGAAGGTCTTGCCTGTCATCAGCATGACCAAACGGTCGATACCGATACCGATACCTGATGTTGGAGGCATACCGTACTGGAGGGCACGGAGGAAGTCCTGATCGATGATCATCGCCTCGTCATCACCCTTGTCAGCAAGCTTCATCTGGTCGATGAAACGCTCTTCCTGGTCAATTGGGTCGTTGAGCTCAGAGTATGCATTGGCAAGCTCCTTACCGTTTACCATCAACTCGAAACGCTCGGTCAAGCCTGGCTTAGAACGGTGCATCTTGGTCAATGGAGACATCTCTACAGGATAGTCGGTGATGAAGGTTGGCTGGAGGAAAGTGCCCTCGCAGAACTCACCGAAGAGCTCATCAATCAACTTACCCTTACCCATAGTCTCATCTACGTCCATGCCCTTCTCCTTGCAGAATGCGCGGATCTCTTCCTCGGTCTTGCCGTTGCAGTCGAAACCGGTCTTTTCCTTGATGGCATCGAGGATAGGCAGACGGCGGTATGGAGCCTTGAAGCTGATGATGTTGCCATCAATCTCTCGCTCTGGCTTACCGTTTACGGCGATACAGATAGTTTCGAGCAACTTCTCTGTGAAAGCCATCATCCAGTTGTAATCCTTGTACTGAACATAAAGCTCCATACAGGTGAACTCAGGGTTGTGGTTGCGGTCCATACCCTCGTTGCGGAAGTTCTTGCCGATTTCATAAACACCCTCGAAACCACCTACGATGAGGCGCTTCAGGTAGAGCTCGGTAGCGATACGCATGTACATATCCTGATCGAGCGCATTGAAGTGGGTGATGAATGGGCGGGCTGAAGCACCACCGGCAATGCTCTGCAGGGTAGGAGTCTCTACCTCAGTATAACCTGCGTTGTCGAGTACGCTGCGGAGTGTGCGGAGTACGGTAGCACGCTGCAGGAAAGTATCCTTTACGCCATCATTAACGATGAGGTCAACGTAGCGCTGGCGGTAACGCAACTCTGGATCATCGAACTTGTCGTAAGCCACGCCATCCTTATACTTCACGATAGGGAGTGGCTTCAAGCTCTTAGAGAGCAGGCACAGTTCCTTGGCGTGAACAGAAATCTCGCCAGTCTGTGTGCGGAATACGAAACCCTTTACACCGATGAAGTCACCGATATCGAGGAGTTTCTTGAAAACAGTATTATAAAGGTCCTTGTTCTCGTCTGGACAAATCTCGTCGCGGGCGATATAAACCTGGATTCTTCCCTTTGAGTCCTGCAACTCAGCGAAGCTAGCTTTACCCATTACGCGGCGACCCATCATACGTCCGGCGATAACTACCTGGCGTGGCTCGTCCTCGTCCTTGAATTCAGCTTTGATATCTGTGCTGAATGCATTGGTTGGAAACTCTGCTGCTGGATATGGGTCGATGCCCATCTCGCGCAATGTCTGAAGACTCTGTCTGCGAACGATTTCCTGTTCGCTTAGCTCTAAAATGTTCATATTCTATTCAGATATATCTTTTATTTTCTTATTTTTGGTGCAAAAATACAAAATAAATCTGAACTATATGCCGTTTTTTATGTTTTTTATTATTAAAGAAAGGAAAAGGTATGTAAAGTTTGCCCTTCATCAAATAAAAAGTGCGATAAATTTTGTTTTCTCTAAAGAAAGTCTTACCTTTGCGTTGAGTTTATCAGAAACATACTTTGGAGCGAAGAGAAAACGAATAGCTCTGAATCAATAACAAAATACGAAAAATAGGAGATCATAAGATGAACATAGATGAATTAGTAAAAAGAATCAGCAAGACTGATGGATTATCCAAGACCCTCGGAATGCATTTCATTTCTACTCCTGAGCCTGATACGCTTCAGGCAACGATGAAGGTAGATGAGCGTAATCGCCAACCTTTCGGCTTCTTGAGTGGAGGTGCTTCTCTGGCTCTTGCCGAGAATGTGGCGGGTATCGGTTCCCTGGCGCTCTGTCCGGGACAGATTGCCGTGGGTATCAACGTGAGCGGTACTCATGTTCTGGCGGTCAGCGAGGGCGATATAGTTACTGCCTTTGCCAAGATTGTGCACAAGGGCAGAACCTTGCATACCTGGCAGGTGGATATCAAGAATACGGCTGGTGAGGTAATCTGTACCGTACAGGTAACCAACTATGTGTTCACTCCAAAGAAAGACAATCAGAAAAAGGGGGCAGAAACTAAGGTATGATAGCTTTTGCGTATTATCGTCTGCCTTATCTGCACCATGCTACCTATGTGGCTCAGCATGAGGGAGAACCTGAGGTACTCTCTTCTGTGGCAGAACTGAATGGCAAGGAAGGTTTCGTGATAGCTCCTTTCGCGCCATCCAGCGAATGTCCCGTGGTGCTGATGCATCCGGATGAAAGCAAACTTCTCTCTGCCGAGGGGACTGAAAATGCATCGCGATGCGGCACTTCCTACGTCGTGACGCAGCAGGATTTACGTCGTGACGTAGCAGACTCTACGTCGGGACGTAATTTTGAAGCCTATGCAAGGGAGTTTGAATGCTTTCACCGGCAGCTCTCTGAAGGTAAATTCAGCAAGATTGTTCTGGCAAGAAAACTGCGTATTCAGAGCAATCGGCAGCCTTTAGAATCTGTCCAGACTTCAGTAGTGCAAGATGCCGGCAAGACTTCAGCTGTGCAGAATACTGTCAATGCTTCAGTTGTGCAGGATGCAGACTCTTTAAAGGCTCTGTTTCTGAAGACCTGCCGGATGTATCCCCGTCTTTTTGTAGCCTTGGTTTATACACCCCAATCGGGTTTATGGCTGATGGCTACCCCTGAAATACTGCTCAAAGGTGAACAGAATCAGATGGCAACCATGTCGCTGGCAGGCACCCAAAAGGCTGAACCTTCCAAGACCGTAGCCGATTATCCGGTAGAAGGGATAGAATGGTCGGAGAAAAACAGAGAGGAACAGCAGTATGTAACCGATTATATCGAGGATTGCATCAAGGTCTTTTCGGATGAATATCAGAAGAAGGGACCTTATACCACGATGGCTGCCAATCTCTATCATCTCCGTACCGACATCGCTTTCCGTCTGCATGATACGGGGCGTCTGGGCGATGTGCTCGATGCCTTATATCCTACGCCTGCCGTCTGCGGAATACCGAAGGATGAAGCTCGCCGGTTTATCCTGCAGCATGAACATCAGTCGCGCAAATACTACAGTGGTTTTGTGGGACCGATTTCGCCGAAAGGAAAGACGCATCTCTATGTTTCCCTGCGCTGCATGAACATCCTGGATGACGGCTCCTGCGAACTCTATGCCGGAGGCGGATTGCTGAAGGAGAGCGAGATGGAGAAGGAGTGGAAGGAAACTGAAGCTAAGATGCAGACCATCCTGTCGGTCCTGTAAAGGTCTTGCAGAGAAAATGATAGGGATTCATTCTGATTTTATAATGCTAAAAGACAAAGGGTCTTCAAGAATCTGAAAACATAAAAATAACCTGAAAAATAAGGTGAAATGTATAGCAATAAAGAAAACGTCAATATTTTGACAAGTTTACTGGTAGCGCATGGTGTTCGCCATGCTGTAGTGTGTCCGGGCAGCAGAAATGCAGCCATAGTTCACAATCTCAACGAGTGTGAAGACATCACTTGCTATCCTGTAACCGACGAACGTAGCGCCGGCTTCCAAGCTCTTGGACTTTCTATGGCTGAAGGTTATCAGCCTGTTGTAGTGTGTGTGACTTCGGGTTCTGCATTGCTCAATCTTTATCCGGCAGTAGCTGAGGCTTATTATCAGCAAATCCCGCTCATAGTGATTTCTGCCGACAGACCGGCACAGTGGATCAACCAGCTGGATGGTCAGACGCTTCCTCAGCCTGATGCTTTGGGGCAGATGGTAAGAAAAGCGGTATCTCTGCCAGAAGTGTTCGAAGGTGAGCAGCAGGAAGAGATGCATTGGTATTGCAACCGGCTGGTCAACGAAGCGCTGTTGAAAAGCATGGGGCGGGTAAAGGGACCTGTACACATCAATGTACCTATCTCCGAGCCTTTCTATTCGTTTACGAAAGAAGCTTTGCCCGTTGAGCGCAAGATAGAGGTTGCTTACTGCAGGGCAAATATAGACACATTTGATGGGACCCCTTTTGAATGTGTGTTAAAAGCCAAACGTCCATTGGTGGTAATAGGCCAGTTGGACAATACCGAAAAATATGTAGACTTGTTGGCTTATATTGACCGGATGCCTATATTATGGGAATCTCTGGCAATGCCACCTTATCTATATAAGGTTCAGGAAGAACTGGGAGAAGATTGGAATAAAACCACCTTGTATGGCGCTTTCGAGAATTTGCTGGATGAAATAAAGGACGATGAAAGATTCCGTCCTGACCTGGTGGTTTATATTGGTGGACATATTGTAAGCAAGAAGCTGAAATCTTATCTGCGTTCGCTTAAAGGAGTTGAGCAGATAAGAATCTCGCAAGAGGCTGATATCGAAGATACGTTCATGCATCTTACTAAAGTGATGGATTTGCCAAACAGTGATGCTATGTCATGGTTGGATAATTTTGGCTGGCACAACCAGTGGGAGGATTATCGCAAATTGTGGATGGATGCGTTGGCTAAAAGCTATGAACGCAAAGAGAACTTCAAGCCTGAGTTCAGCAGTCTGGCTACCGTAAAGGAATTCTTCAGCCAGCTTCAGAAGGTTGAGCCTCTGAATTTCAAAGCGTTCACCTTAGGCGGTAAAGATACTCAGGACGATGGTATCTATGACCGCAAATTCGATACATTCCTTCCTGATCTGATGAGCAGCGTCATCTCGGGCAACAGTTCTGCCATCCGATTGATGAATCTGTATGCCGACCGCCATGTTTACTGCAATCGTGGTGTGAACGGCATAGAAGGTTCTCTTTCTGCGGCTGTTGGCTTCTCGATGTGCAAGAACAAGTCTGATAAGCATGTATACAGCGTTCTCGGCGACCTGAGTTTCTTCTATGACCAGAATGCGCTCTGGAATAGAAATCTGAACGGCAAGCTCCGTATCATCGTGCTCAATAATGGTGGCGGTGCCATCTTTGGCAAGTTTCAGGGATTAAAGGAGAGTCAGGCTCGTGAAGAAATGATAATGGCAAAGCATCATGTAACGGCTGAAGGAATCTGTAGTCAGAATGAGGTAAAATATCTCGCAGCTCATACGATGGAAGAGATGGAACAGGGCATCAGCCAATTGATTCATGCCGAGAGCGAGCGTCCGATGCTCCTGGAGGTTTTCACCGATATGGATGTAGATAACGAGATGCTGGAAGCTATCCAGAAGTGCTGATAGAGGACCTGTAAGGAACTTGCCTAATAGTTCTTTCAAAAGAATAAGATAAATAGTAATCATAAAGTTCAAAGTAAAATGAGAGAATGGAAAAAGATAGAAAGTTTTGATTTCAAGGAAATCATCTTCGAGGAGTATAATCATATCGCTAAGATTACCATCAACCGTGAGCGCTACCGTAATGCCTTCACGCCGTTGACCACTTGGGAGATGGCACAGGCATTCAACTATTGCCGCGACTGTTTGGATATCCGTGTGGTCATTCTGACGGGTGCCGGCGATAAGGCGTTCTGTGCAGGAGGTGACATGCATGTGAAGGGCCGAGGCGGTTATGTAGGTAATGACGGTGTACCTCGCCTGAATGTGCTCGATGTACAGATGCAGATTCGCCGTCTGCCAAAGCCGGTCATCGCTATGGTGAATGGTTATGCCATCGGTGGCGGACATGTGCTTCATGTGATGTGCGACCTGACCATCGCTTCAGAGAATGCCATCTTTGGACAGACTGGTCCTAAGGTAGGAAGCTTCGATGCCGGTTTCGGTTCTTCTTATCTGGCAAGAATGGTGGGTCAGAAGAAGGCTCGCGAAATCTGGTTCCTCTGCAAGCAGTATTCTGCCAAGGAGGCTGAAGAGATGGGAATGGTGAACAAGGTGGTGCCTCTCGAAAAGTTGGAAGATACCTGTGTAGAGTGGGCTGAAATCATGATGGAGCGTTCGCCTCTGGCACTCCGTATGATCAAGGCTGGCTTGAATGCCGAACTGGATGGTCAGGCTGGTATTCAGGAGTTGGCTGGCGATGCCACGATGCTCTATTATACGATGGATGAGGCTCAGGAAGGTGGCAAGGCGTTCCTTGAGAAGCGCAAGCCTCGCTTCGAGGATTATCCTCAGTTCCCATAATTTCATCAGCAATAAACAATAAAAAACCTCGGAAGAAAAGCAATCTGCCAATCTTCCGAGGTTTCTTGTTTTTTTATTCGTGAGTAGCGAATCTCTGCTCTGCCAGTTTCTCGTATTTGGTGCCTGGCTTGCCATAGTTGGCATACGGCCAGATGCTGATGCCGCCACGAGGAGTAAAGATGCCTGTTACCTCTATATATTTAGGGTCCATCAGTTTGATGAGATCCTTCATGATGATGTTTACGCAGTCTTCATGGAAATCGCCATGGTTGCGGAAACTGAAGAGATAAAGTTTCAGACTCTTGCTCTCTACCATCTTTACGTCAGGAATATAGCTGATGCGAATCTCTGCGAAATCTGGCTGTCCCGTAATAGGGCAGAGCGATGTAAACTCAGGGCAGTTGAACCGTACCCAGTAATCATTGCCAGGATGCTTGTTCACGAAAGTTTCGAGAACCTCTGGCGCATAATCCATTCTATATGTAGTCTTGGCACCTAATGCCTGAAGACCGTCTTCTTTTCTATCCACGCTTGGTAATGTTTTAATGTTTGATATTTACTGATGTCTTTTAGCCGAGGCTGAAGATCTTGAATACATTGTAGGAGATGTTATTGTCGTATGCATCTTCACCTTCATGCTTCTTTACATATTTCACTACACGGATGGTCAGAGGCAATACCACAATCTCGTAGGCTGTCTTCAGTATCACCTGCCAGAGCATGAGCCAAGGCAATTCTGATGCAGGCACCACACCGCCCAGGGCAAGTGGGAAGAAGATAAGACTGTCGCAACTCTCACCTGCAATGGTACTGAGGATGGCACGGGCAGAGAAATGCTTGCCGCCATCGCGGATTTTCATCACGCTCATTACATAAGCATTGGCAAACGAACCGATGATGAAGGCTACGAAAGAGGCTGCTGCAATGCGGGGTGCCAGACCGAAGATGGCATGAAAACCGGCATCGTTGGTCCAATAAGGCGCTGCTGGAATTACATCGCAGATAGCACCCAGTGCCACGAAGAAGAAGTTCATCGCAAAGCCGGTCCAGATCAACAGACGCGCTTTCTGATAGCCCCATACTTCACATATCACATCGTTGATAATGTAGCTTACAGGGAATACGATGAGTCCACCGGTAAGGGAAATTGGCCCGAAGGCGATTTGCTTTGTTTCGAGTACGTTTGCTGCAATCAGGCAAACGCAGAAGAGGATGCTGAAAAGCATAAACAGCACGCTCACTTGAGTTTTTTTCTTGTCCATTTTCTTGTTTTTTACGAGGTTTACCAAGCACTCGGGTTATTGAATATGATGATTCTTTTCAGAAATCGGCTGCAAAATTACAACATTTCTTCTTAATAGCCAAATATTTGGGCAAAAAAATGGCTCCAAATACTAATCACTAGCACTTGGAGCCCTTATCTAACTAAAAACCTAAAACTTTTTTCTAAAAACTAAACCTAACAATCTTAACCTATGAGAAACTAACCTTTTCAGATTATATTGTGATAGCGAAATAACACTCTTGTTATCCGCTGTCATCTGTCAACAAGCAACAGATATACCAAAAAGTAGTTTCATGACAAGATGTCAGAGAAAATTTACTTTTCCATAAACTTCTTTGCAGCTCTTAACTGATGCCTCATCACACTCAGGAATTCCTGACTCTCCTGCAGTACGTTGAGATAAACCAGAGAAATCTGCATCAGCGTATTGTCAGTCATGTGCTGGATGCGGTCGATATGCTTCTTGCGGAGAACTGAAAGCTCGTCTTTGCAGGCATCTGCCTCGGCAAGTATCTCGCGATAGCTGTCATATCTGCCAGTTTCAATCAGTTCGCAGCTCATGCGCATCAGGTCGTTGATCTTCTGGCGTACAGGAGCAAACTCCTTGATGTATTCAGCAGGAAGCGGATTGAAGTTGTTGTCAACATGTTCCTTGATTGGGTCGAGCATACGGCGCAGAGAGTAGATAAACTGCTGGTTGCTGTTGGCACCCAGATGGAACCAGGTGTTGCGCTCGATGGCAATCTCGATAGGCGATTTCTTCAAACCGAGCATCTCCTGACGGCGGAACTTCTTCAGCATATCCTGTTCCTTCTTCAGATCCTTGTTGGCATGACGAAGGTTGCGGGTATTCTCGTTAGCAAGACCATCCATAATCTGGTTGAACTCGTTCAGGGCGAAGTGGCAGACGTAAGACTGGGTGCGTGAAACCTGACGGCGAAGCAAATCCCATACAATCTCTGGGTCGCGGGAACGCATCATCAGCTGGAAGGTACTACTCTTGCCCTCTTCCTTAGCCTTCTTGTTATACTTGATGTTGCTGCGGATGAGCAGGTAGATAACCAAGCCCATGAAGCAAGCCTGGATGCCCACACCACCGAAGTGCATGATGATACAAACAATGGCGCAGGCTGCGAAAGCTACACCGGCTGTGATGAACCAACCACCGATTACACTCAATACACCTGTTACACGGAATACGGCACTTTCACGGCTCCATGCTCTATCAGCAAGTGAAGAACCCATAGCTACCATGAAGGTAACGTAGGTGGTAGAGAGAGGCAACTTCAGGTTGGTACCGATGGTGATCAGCATAGAAGCAAGTACCAGGTTTACGGCTGCACGAACCACGTCGAAAGCAGCACTCTCCTCGAGTTCAACATCATTCTTGTCGAAACGGCTGTTGATCCAGTTCATCAGCGCCTTTGGCATAAACTGCTTCAACCATGAATCTGTAGCCTGGCAGTTGCGTACAATCACGCGGGCTGCAGAAGAACTGCCGAACATCTCATCGCCCTCGTCCTGACGGCTCAAGTCAACAGAAGTCTTGATTACATTCTGTGCTTTCTTGGATGTCGCCATGGCGATAATCATCACGGCACCGGCAGCAAGCAGGAAGCCTGGAGTAGTCTTGGCACTCTCCATCAATGAAGTCATCATAAACTGGTCTGGCGCTGCACCGTTGGCATTTGCCATATAGTCCTGATAAGAAGAGAGACCAGCCAGAGGCACACCGATGAAGTTTACCAGGTCATTACCAGCGAAAGCCATAGCCAGGGCGAAAGTACCCATCAGTACCGTAAACTTAAAGATGTTGACACGGCAGAGGTGCAGGAATTCCATTACAACAGCAGATACCACGAAGGTGATGCAGATGAGGAAACCGAGATTCTGGTCGATGTAATCGCGCACCTCAGCAGGCAGGTAAGGACTCTTGCCCAACCCCTTCATGAAGATGAAGTAAGAGAGGGCTGTAAAGGCGATACCGCCGAAGATAGCGATGCTGTAGCGGCTGTGCTTGCGGTAGTTGAAGGTGAAAATGATACGGGAAAGCCACATCACAAAGGCACCAAACACGAAGGCGATGATGACAGATGAGAAGATACCCATAATTACCTCCAACGCCTTGTTGCTATTGAGCAATACGCCATAGTTGAGGCTGTCATCGCCATACATCTTCAATGTAGCGAGGATGAAAGCACCACCCAGCAACTCGAATACCAGAGAGACGGTAGTAGAGGTCGGCATACCTAAGGTGTTGAACACATCCAGGATGATGACATCAGTCACCATGACCGCCAGGAAGAGCGTCATTATCTCTTCGAATGTAAAGTGGTCAGGACTCATGATACCATGGCGGGCGATATCCATCATTCCCGATGACATGATGGCTCCGAGAACCACACCGCAGGATGCGATAATCAGCACCGTGCGAAACTTAGCCACCTTAGCTCCGATGGCAGATTGCAGGAAGTTGACAGCATCGTTGCTGACTCCTACGAAGAGATCGAACACTGCTAAACAGAGCAGGAAGATCACAATACATAAATAAATTGTACCCATTATTATCTTAATGTTTATTGTTATTATTTACTTTGTGGGGGATATTTCTTTCCCTTATTTGCGGGAGTTATCCATTTTCTCCTTCTTTTCGGCTGCAAAAGTACGTAGGAAATGTTACAGGCTATTTAAACAGATGTTACATTCTTGTTAAAAACGATTTTTCTTCTGTTTTTCTGAAAGAAAGTAGTTATCTTTGCAGTCAGAACTCCTATATTTAATAAGGTGTAAAACATAACAAACATGAAAATGGATAGATTTAAAGATATCAGGGCGATAGCCTTCGATGCCGATGATACGCTCTGGGCATTACAGGAATATTTCGAAGAGGTGGAGCATGAATATTGCGAACTTCTTTCTGAGTACGGAAAAGAGAAAGAAATTTCTGCCGCTCTTCTGGAGACGGAAAGTGGTAATATGGCTGACTTGGGGTATGGCTGCAAGGCTTTCACCATTTCGCTGGTAGAGAATGCCGTGAAGGTGAGTAAGGGCAAGGTTTCTGCCTATGTGATTGCTCAGATTATAGGGCTGGGAAAGAGTCTGCTGCATCTTGATGCCAAACCGCTGGAGGGGGTAGAGGAGACGCTGGCTCTGCTGCATGAAAAGAAGAAAGAGGGCAGGGGATTGAAACTTGCCGTCTTTACGAAGGGAGAGTTGCAGGATCAGGAGAATAAATTATGGCGCTCGGGTTTGCAGCGTTATTTTGATGTGGTAAGTATCGTGAGCGATAAAAAGCCTGAAGCTTACCGCCGCCTCTGCAGGGAACTGGATGTCCAGCCTTCAGAACTCGTCATGGTGGGTAACAGTTTCAAGAGTGATATTGCTCCTGCGCTGAGCATCGGCTGTTCTGCCATCCATATTCCTGCCCAATCTATTTGGGCGCATGAGAAGACTGAAGAGTATGAACACCCGAAACTCCGCCGCATCTCATATTTCAAGGAAATTCTTGATTGGATATAAAGGGAGAGAATATAGATCTTTCCTCTTTTTCTGCTGGTCCCATCTACGGTTTTTTTTTCTGTATTGTGTATGTAAGTACTTGAAAGTCAATAAGTTTATTCGCTTACCCCTAAAATAAGGGGGCAAGCCTTACTTTAGGATAACTCTTAGTAAAAAGCGACTAAGAGTTATCCTATTTCTTTATCAATGTATGCAAGGATTTCTTCTTGCTGGTCTGGATGGAACCATTGGATAGTGGTATCCCGCTTAAACCAGGTAAGCTGCTTGCGCATGTATTCACGGCTGTGCGATTGGATTTGTCTGATAGCTTCATCGCGGTCTATCTCGCCGTCAAAATAGGAGAACATTTCTTTGTAGCCTACGGTTCTCAACGAGGTGAGTCCCTTCTGCGGATATACGCTGCGTGCTTCTGCCTCCAGACCTTCGTCCATCATCGTCAATACACGCTGGTTGATGCGATCGTACAGTTCGGCACGGTCACGGTTCAGACCTATCTTGATGATGCGGAAAGGGCGCTGCTTCTTTTCGGCTGTGCGGAAAGAAGTATAAGTCTTGCCGGTCTGATGGCAGATTTCCAGGGCATGAACCACGCGGCGTGGATTCTTCCTGTCTACTATCGCCCAGTGCTCCGGATCCATCTTGTGGAGTTCTTCTACCAGCGCTTCCAAGCCTTCCTCTTCCAGACGCTGTTTCATCCAAGTGCGTATGTCGTCACGAACTGTAGGGATGTCGTCGATTCCCTTGCATACAGCATCGATATACATCATACTGCCGCCTGTAAGCAGAGCCACATCGTGATTCTTGAAGATGTCTTCCTGCAGGAGATTCATCACATCAGCCTCGTATTGGGCAGCGCTGTAATAATCTTCGATGTGGTGATTTCCTACGAAATAATGCTTTACCCGCTGCTGCTGTTCGGCAGTAGGGGCTGCGGTTCCGATAGGGAGTTCGGCGAAGATCTGGCGGGAGTCGGCATTGATAATAGGTATAGCGAGATGCTCTGCCAGTGAAAGGCAAAGCTCCGTTTTACCTACACCGGTAGGACCTAAGACCACAATCAATGTTTTCATATATCATTCTTTATATTCAAGAAAAAAGCATCCTTGCTCGTTTCATAAACCTATGCAAGGATGCTCTTTTTACCTTTTTACTTTTTTACCCTTTTACTTTTATCGGATAATGCCTCGCTGAGAACTCTCTACGAAGTCGATAATATACTGAATCTCCTTGGTAACCTCAAGATTCTTCTTGATTTCCTCGATACCTTCCTTCAATATACCCTTGCTGTAGAGCAGACGGTAAGCCTCGTGGATGTTCTGGATGGTCTCATTGCTGAAACCGCGACGGCGCAGACCGATGAGGTTGATGCTGCAATAGCGGGTTGGTTCCTTGCCGGCAATGATATAAGGAGGAATATCCTGAGAGAAACGGCAACCGCCCTGGATCATTACGTAGCCTGCGATATGGCAGAACTGGTGAACGAGAACGTTGGCACTAACGATGGCGTTGTCGTCTACTACCACCTCACCGGCAAACTTGGTAGAGTTGCCGATAATTAAGCCGCTGCCGAGCACGCAGTCGTGAGCCACGTGAACGGTCTCCATCAGGAGGTTGTTGCTGCCTACTACGGTCTTGCCCTTAGAGGCTGTACCACGAGAGATAGTAACGTTCTCACGGATGCTGTTGTTATCGCCCACCTCGCAGGTTGTCTGCTCGCCCTTGAACTTCAAGTCCTGAGGCTTGGTAGAGATGCTGGCGCCTGGGAAAAATTCATTATTGTTGCCGATGCGAGCGCCCACGTGGATGGTAACGCTGTTCTGCAATACGTTGTTATCGCCCAAAACGGTGTCCTTGTCGATATAGCAGAAAGGACCGATAATGTTGTTGTCACCGAGTTTTGCCTCTGGATGAACAAACGCTAATGGACTAATCTGATTCATATTTCTATTTTATTATTACTTGTTCTTAACAATCTGTGCAGTGAAAGTAGCCTCTGCCACCACCTGGTCGCCTACGAACATATAGCCCTTCATAGAGCTGATACCATGACGTACAGGTGCGAGGAGTTCTACACGGAAGAGGAGGGTATCGCCCGGAACCACTTTCTTGCGGAACTTTACATCATCGAGCTTCATGAAGTAAGTACTCCAGCGCTCAGGCTCCTCCAACTGGTTGAGGATGAGCAGACCGCCACATTGTGCCATCGCCTCTACCTGGAGAACGCCTGGCATCACTGGCTCTTCAGGGAAGTGACCGGTGAAGAAAGGCTCGTTGCTGGTTACATTCTTTACGCCCACGATGCTGTTAGGACCCATAGCAATGACCTTATCGACCAGCTGCATAGGGTAGCGGTGAGGCAGGAGCTGACGGATGCGGATATTATCCATGATTGGCTCCTCGTTAGGATCGTAGATAGGAGCCTGAATCTCGTGCTTGCGAATCTCCTTGCGCATGAGGCGGGCGAACTTGTTGTTTACGGTATGGCCTGGACGCGTAGCGATGATGCGACCCTTGATAGGCTTGCCGATGAGTGCCATATCGCCGATGATATCGAGCAGTTTATGACGTGTACATTCGTTCTCCCACTGCAATGGGCGGTGCTGGATGTAACCCAACTTGTTGGCATCCATGTGAGGCACCTTGAGATGGTCGGCGAGCTGGTCGAGCTGAGCCTGTTCTACCTGGCGCTCGTAGATAACGATGGCATTGTCCAGGTCACCACCCTTAATGAGATTAGCCTGAAGCAGAGGCATGATGTCGCGTACGAAAACAAAGGTACGGGCTGATGCAATCTCCTCTGCGTATGTCTCCATCTTTTCGAGGGTAGCAAACTGGCTGTTGATGAATTTGCTCTCGAAAGAACACATGGCTGTGATGCTGAAGTCCTCGTCAGGAAGGATGGTGATGACAGACCCATTATCATCTTTCACCTCAATCTTATGACGGATGATGTAGTAGTCTTTCTCAGCATTCTGCTCCTGGATGCCTATGCTCTGGATCTTCTCTACATACGGAGCAGCAGAACCGTCGAGAATAGGGAACTCAGGACCGTTTACCTGGATGAGACAGTTGTCGATGCCGAGGGCATAGAGTGCTGACATACCATGCTCGATGGTAGAAACACGGATATCGCCCTTACCGAGTACGGTACCGCGCTGTGTTTCAACAACGTTCTCAGCTACAGCCTGGATAACAGGCTCGCCTTCGAGGTCGATGCGCTGTATTTTATAACCGGTGTTCTCTGGTGCAGGATTGAAAGTTACGGTGAGGCTCAAGCCTGTATGCAAACCCTTTCCGCAAAGAGAGAAACTACCTTTCAGTGTCTTCTGTTTTGACATAATTATATGATTTCTATTTGTTTTTCTTTAATTCTTCAATCTGCTTCTTCAGGTCGTTGAGTTCCTTGTACATATCAGGCAGGCGACGGAAGATAGCCTGAGACTTGAAGTAAGCGCGCTGCTCCATAGGAGGAGTTCCGATGAGCTGCTGGCCGCTCTTGAGGCTGCCCGGAACACCGCTCTGGGCACCGAGGAACACCTTATCGCCGATAGTGATGTGGCCGGCAAGACCCACCTGACCGCCAAACATACACCATTCGCCTACCTTTGTACTGCCTGCTATACCTACCTGAGAAGACATCACGGTGTTGGCACCGATATCGGTATTGTGGGCAATCTGTACGAGGTTGTCGAGCTTTACGCCCTTGCGAACATAGGTAGAACCCATTGTAGAACGGTCTACACAAGTGTTGGCACCAATCTCTACATCGTCTTCGATGGTAACGATACCAATCTGAGGAATCTTGTCGTATCCTTCAGGACCTGGAGCGAATCCAAATCCGTCGGCACCGATTACACAACCGGCATGAAGCGTAACGTTATTGCCTAACTTACAACCGTGATATACGGTAACGTTCGGATAGATGAGTGCATTCTTACCAATCTTCACACCCTCTCCGATGTAGGCATGAGGATAAATCTGGCTACCTTCGCCTACCTCTGCACCATCGCTGATATATGCGAATGCACCTACATATACGCCTTCAGCCACCTTAGCCTTTGGAGATACGAAAGCCAGCGGATCGATGCCGGTCTTCTTAGGCTTCATGGATTCGTACATCTGCAGGAGCTTAGCCACACACTCGTATGCATTCTTCACACGGATGAGGGTTGTGCTGACAGGGTGTTCCAATTCTACGTTCTCATCAATGAGTACGATGCTTGACTTGGTTTCGTAAACATAATGAGTGTATTTAGGGTTAGAAAGGAACGAGATAGCGCCTTCCTTACCTTCTTCGATTTTTGCGAAGGTGTTGACTGTTGCGTTCTCATCACCTTCCACACGGCCCTGAACGAACTGGGCTATTTGTTGAGCGGTAAATTCCATAATTTATCTGACTTCTAGTTTGTTTTATTTAGGTTCCCAAGGCATCATTACCTTTAGGTAACCGCAATTTGTTTGCAAAAATAGCAAAAAAGATTTAGATTCTCGACTTTATTTTGTAATATTTTGCTTTTTCGCCCCATAAAAGGGTATTTTTTAGGCGCAAAGCCTCTTTTTCAAGATACTTTGCGCCTAAATCGAGTTTTTATAACTTAGCAAGTTCTGCTGCCATTTCAGCCTGCAACTCCTTAGCTTTCTGACCTGCTACCTCAGCAAAGTCATCGCCGTTGCTGGCATAGATGATGCCGCGGGAAGAGTTTACGAGCAAGCCGCAGTCCTTGATGATGCCATACTTGCAAACCTCCTGCAGGCTGCCACCCTGTGCACCTACGCCCGGTACGAGGAGGAAGTGGTTAGGAGCCACCTTGCGGATGTCTTCGAACATCTTGCCCTGTGTAGCGCCTACTACATACATCATGTTCTCATCGTTGCCCCATTCCTGGCTCTTCTTGAGAACCTTCTCGAAGAGGCGCTCGCCCTCCTTATCCTCGGTGAGCTGGAAGTCGTGGCTACCCTTGTTGCTGGTAAGTGCCAGGAGGATAACCCACTTGCCATCATACTCGAGGAATGGCTTGACTGAATCCTCACCCATATAAGGTGCTACGGTTACTGAGTCGATATTGTACTCCTCGAAGAATGTCTGGGCATACATCTTGCTGGTGTTGCCGATATCGCCGCGCTTGGCATCTGCGATGATGAAATGGTTTGGATAGTGACTGTGGAGATACTTGATGGTGTTTTCGAAGGCAATCATGCCATCGATGCCACGGCTCTCATAGAAAGCCAGGTTTGGCTTGTAAGCCACACAGTATGGGGCTGTTGCATCGATGATAGCCTGGTTGAATCTGAATATCATTTCGGCTTCTGCGCCCTGGATGTCTTCACTCTCGGTGATGCACTTAGGCAACTTGTTGATATCTGTGTCAAGACCTACGCACAAGAAACTCTTCTTGGCGAAAATCTGCTCTACGAGTTCTTTTCTGTTCATAATGGATTGATATGATGATTCATCGCCCCGAAGTACGGAACGATGAATCGGGGTTTTACAATTCTGTTTCTTTCAGCTTCTCTGCGTTCTCGGCTACGGTCAGGGCATCAATCATGTCCTGAATATCACCTGCCAGGAAACCGTTGAGATCGTGAGTGGTGTAACCGATACGGTGGTCGGTAACACGGCCCTGTGGGAAGTTGTAGGTACGGATCTTCGCACTGCGGTCGCCGGTAGAAACGAGGCTCTTGCGGCGGCTGGCGATATCGTCAACATACTTCTGGTGCTCACGGTCGTGGATGAATGTATAGAGGCGGCTCAAGGCACGCTCCTTGTTCTTTGGCTGGTCACGGGTTTCGGTACACTCGATGAGGATTTCCTCTACCTCGCCTGTGTTAGGGTTTTTCCAAGGGTAGCGGAGACGTACACCAGACTCCACCTTGTTCACGTTCTGACCACCGGCACCTGAACTTCGGAAGGTATCCCACTTGATGTCACCTTCGTTGATGTTCACCTCAAACTTGTCTGCCTCTGGCAATACGGCCACGGTAGCAGCTGAGGTGTGCATACGACCCTGTGTTTCAGTAGCAGGCACACGCTGAACACGGTGAACACCTGATTCGTACTTCAATGTACCGTAAACGTCAGTACCGCTTACAGCGAAGTCGATTTCCTTGTATCCACCTACTGCGCCTTCAGAAACAGAAGTCACGCTGACGGTCCATCCCTTCGATTCGCAGTATTTCTTATACATATTAAATAGGTCGCCTGCAAAGAGGGCAGCCTCGTCGCCTCCGGCACCGCCTCGGATTTCCATCTGTACGTTCTTGGCGTCTTCCGGGTCCTTAGGTACCAGCGCAATCTTGATTTCTTCTTCGAGTTTAGGCTGCAGCGCCTCGTTCTCGTTGAGTTCTTCGCGAGCCATCTCCTTCATTTCCGGATCGCTCTCGTTGGCAAGGATGTCCTTTGCCTCTTTGATGCTGTTCAGGCAGTTGATGTATCGCTTGCGTGCGTCCATGATATCACCCAGGTCTTTCCATTCCTTGGTGAGTTTCACGTAGCGTGTCTGGTCGGCGATGACATCAGGGTCGGTAATGAGGGTGCTTACTTCCTCGTATCGGCTCTCTAAGCCTTCTAGCTTCTGTAATATGTTGTTATTATCCATTTTATTTTAGTTTATAGTTTATAGTTTATAGTTTATAGCATGAACCACCTATGGCAAGTTTGCTAAACGGCGAAGCCGCTATAAACTATTAACTATTAACTATCAATTAGTATTCGAATGTTCCGAATTCGCTCTTGATGGTCAGGCTGCGCTTGCCTTCTTCGATGTGACCCACAATCTGGGCATCGATGTTGAAGCTCTTGCTGATGGCGATAACCTTCTCGGCAACCTCAGGACGTACGTAGATCTCCATGCGGTGACCCATGTTGAATACCTGATACATTTCCTTCCAGTCGGTCTCTGAGCAGTCGTGGATCGCCTTGAAGAGTGGAGGTACTGGGAACATGTTGTCCTTCACTACCTTACAGTTCTCGCCTACGAAGTGCAGAACCTTGGTCTGGGCACCACCGGTGCAGTGAACCATACCGTGAACCTCTGGGCGGAGCTCATCGAGAATCTTCTTGATGACAGGAGCGTAGGTACGGGTAGGAGAGAGTACCAGTTCTCCGGCATTGATAGGTGAACCCTCTACCTCATCAGTCAACTTATACTTACCGCTGTAAACCAACTCGTCTGGCACGGCGTGGTCGTAGCTCTCAGGATAGTTCTCTGCGAGATACTTGGCGAATACATCGTGGCGGGCAGAAGTCAAACCGTTGCTGCCCATACCGCCGTTGTACTTCTTCTCGTAAGTAGCCTGACCTGTAGAAGAAAGACCTACGATGACATCGCCTGGACGGATGTTGGCGTTGTTGATGACGTCGCTGCGCTTCATGCGGCAGGTAACGGTAGAGTCAACGATGATAGTACGAACCAGGTCGCCTACGTCAGCAGTCTCACCGCCGGTAGGATAGATGCCGATACCCATCTCACGCATCTCGTGGAGCAGGTCGTCAGTACCGTTGATGATAGCTGAGATTACCTCGCCTGGGATGAGCATCTTGTTGCGGCCGATGGTAGAGCTAACGAGGATGTTATCTACGGCGCCCACGCAGAGCAGGTCGTCTGTATTCATCACGATAGCATCCTGAGCGATACCCTTCCATACAGAGAGGTCGCCAGTCTCCTTCCAGTACATGTAGGCCAAGCTCGACTTGGTACCTGCACCGTCGGCATGCATAATGTTACAATACTCTGGGTCGCCGCCCAAGATATCAGGTATAATCTTGCAGAAAGCCTGTGGGAAGATACCCTTGTCGATGTTCTTGATAGCGTTGTGAACATCTTCCTTTGCTGCGCTAACACCGCGCATCATATATCTATTGTTACTCATATTCTTACTTTGAACTTTGATCTTTGAACTTTATGATATGCTTATTTTTCCTGGTGCCAGAAATCCCATGATGCAAAGGCTTGCAACAAGAGCATCTCCAAGCCATTCTTTACTGTGGCTCCATGTTCTTTGCCCTTCTTCATGAAGAGGGTTTCGTCGGGATTGTAGATGAGGTCGTAGAGCAGGGTGTGGCTGTCCATTGCCTCGTAAGGCAGCGCAGGACACTCGTCTACGTGTGGGTACATGCCCACTGGGGTACAGTTTACGATGACGTTATACTCCTTGATAACCTCAGGGGTGATTTTTTCGTACTGGATAGTACCCGGACGCTCGTATCGACTCACGAAGGCTGTTTCCAGTCCGAGCGATTTCAGACCGAAGTTGATAGCCTTTGAAGCTCCGCCTGTACCCAGGATGAGAGCCTTCTTGTGATAAGGCTCGATATAAGGTTCGATGCTCTTGGTAAAACCGATTACATCGCTGTTATATCCTTTCAGATAAACATCTTCGCCTCTGTGCTCTACCTTGATCACGTTGACGGCTCCGATAGCATTCGCCTCAGGGCTTACCACGTCGAGATAGCTGATCACTTTCTCCTTGTAAGGAATGGTGACGTTGAGACCCTTAAGCTCAGGATTTGAGTCGAGAATCTCGGTAAGATTTTCGATAGAAGGTATCTCGAAGTTGATGTATTGGGCATCGATGCCCTCGTTCTCAAACTTTTCGTTGAAATAGTTCTTTGAGAACGAATGCCTCAGAGGGTAACCTATGAGTCCATACTTGTCCATAATATTTTTGTTTTATTTTGTTGCGAAATAGAGTGTGCAGATGCCGAAGGTGAGTCGCTTGAACTCTGCCTTTGCGAATCCTGCCTTTTTGAACACCTCCATCATTACCTCGCCCTGAGGGAATGCCTCGATGGTCTTGTTGAGATAACTGTAGGCGCTCTGGTCTTTGCTGATGAGTTTACCATACATCGGCAAGACGGTGTTGCTGTAGATGCTGAACAGCTGCTTCATCGGGAAACTGACCGGCGTGGTGAGTTCTACGATGCAGAGATGTCCGCCTTTTTTCAGTACCCGGCACATTTCCTTCAGTCCCTGATCCAGGTTCTGGAAGTTCCTGATACCGAAGGCTGCGGTTACAGCGTCGAAGCTCTCGTCCTGGAACGAGAGGTTAAGGCAGTCTTCCTTGGCAAAGGAGATGGTGTTTTCCAGTCCCAGCTGCTTTACCTTCTGTCTGCCTATCTCCATCATGCCTTCCGAGATGTCTGCTCCGATTAGCTGGTCGGGATGTAGCATCTGTGCGGCAAGGATGGCGAAATCGCCGGTACCGGTAGCGATGTCGAGCATCTTTTTAGGAGAGAAGGGCGCAAGACGCCTGATTGCCTTCTTGCGCCATCCCTTATCGATATCCCACGAGAGACGGTGGTTCAGGGTATCGTAGGTAGGGGCGATGTTGTCGAACATCTCCTCTACCAGCTTGCCCTTGTCTCCTGTGCCCTCGTAGGGCTTTATCTGTTCTTGCTTATACATTATATATAGTATATAATTTATAGTTTATAGTTTATAGCATGAACCGCTTTGTTGCTCAACGGCGTAGCCTCTATTAACTGTAAACTATTAACTATTAACTAAAAACTACTTGTGTGCAGCAAGCCACTCGCTTACGTTCTTCTCGATGCGGGCAGCGATGTCGCCTTCCTCAGCAGCCTTGTCAAACTTCTCGCCGGTGATGTGCTCGTAGAGTTCGATGTAGCGGTCTGATACGCTCTCTGCATACTCGTCGGTAATCTCTGGCATAGTCTGGCCTGGCTCGTTCATGAAGTTGTGCTCGATGAGCCACTGGCGAACGAACTCCTTAGAGAGCTGGCGCTGTGGTTCACCCTTCTCAAACTTCTCCTCGTAACCGTCTGCATAGAAGTAGCGGCTAGAGTCTGGAGTGTGGATCTCATCGATGAGATAAACCTTGCCGTCGCGCTTGCCGAACTCGTACTTGGTATCTACGAGAATCAATCCCTGCTTGGCAGCGATTTCCTGACCGCGGGCGAAGATGCGGCGTGTGTAGTCCTCCATCACAGCGTAATCCTCTGCACTAACAATACCCTGGGCGATAATCTCTTCCTTAGAGATATTCATGTCGTGACCCTCGTCAGCCTTTGTAGTAGGGGTGATGATAGGCTCTGGGAAACGCTGGTTCTCGCGCATACCGTCTGGCAACTTCACACCGCAGATCTCGCGGCAGCCCTTCTGATACTCGCGCCATGCACTACCGGTGAGGATAGAACGGATGATCATCTCCACGCGGAAACCTTCGCACTTCAAACCTACGGTAACCATTGGGTCTGGAGTAGCCAACTTCCAGTTTGGACAGATGTCTGTAGTTGTGTCCAGGAACTTAGCTGCAATCTGATTGAGCACCTGTCCTTTGAAAGGGATACCCTTAGGCAGAACAACGTCGAACGCTGAGATTCTGTCGGTAGCGACCATCACGAGGAGGTCGTCGTTAATGTCATACACATCACGTACTTTACCGTGGTAAACACTCTTCTGTCCATCAAAATGGAAATCTGTCTTTGTTAATGCTTTCATTTTACTTTGAACTTTGAATTTTGAACTTTGAACTTTATGATATGCTTTATTTATGATCTGCATTCTTGATGAAATCTATTTTTAAAGAATCATTCAGTTCATTCTTCATTCTGATTATTTTGAATTATCTTTTTCTGCTTTCTGAGCTTCCCGTGCTTCCGCTCTCTCCTTGTCATACTTGTCGTATGCGTTGACGATGCGGGTTACGAGTTTGTGGCGCACGATATCCTTCTGTCCCAGCTTCACCACTCCGATGCCTTCCACGCCGTCCAGAATCTTGAGCGCCTCCTTCAGTCCGCTTCGCTGTTCGCGTGGCAGGTCTATCTGTGTCAGGTCGCCGGTGATAATCATCTTGGTGTTCATGCCCATACGGGTTAGGAACATGCGAATCTGTTGGGAGGTAGTGTTCTGCGCCTCGTCGAGGATGACGACGGCATCGCTGAGTGTGCGTCCGCGCATAAAGGCGAGCGGAGCAATCTGGATAATGTGCTTTTCCATCATATCCTGCAGCTTTACGGCAGGTATCATGTCTTCCAGCGCATCGTAGAGCGGCTGGAGGTATGGGTCAATTTTGTCTTTCATATCGCCAGGCAGGAAACCGAGTTTTTCGCCGGCTTCTACGGCTGGTCGTGAGAGGATGATTTTCTTGATGGCTTTCTCCTTGAGGGCCTTTACGGCAAGGGCGATGCTGAGATAGGTCTTGCCGGTACCGGCTGGTCCCACGGCAAATACCATGTCGTTCTTCTCGTAAGCATCTATCAGCTGCTGCTGGTTTTCGCTGCGGCTCTTGATAGGTCGGCCACTGATGCTGTATACCAGCACGCCTTTCACGCTGTCCGCCTTGGTCTGTTTTCCTTTCACGATGTCCAGGATGTCTTCATCATTGAGCATGTTGTATTTAAGCAAGTGCTTGCGCATCTGCTCAATATCCTCTTCCACCTTTGCCATTTCCTCTTCGTCGCCGAGCACACGAATCACGTTGTCGCGTGCTACGATACGCAACTTAGGATACAGCGATTTAATCATCTGCAGGTGGGCATTGTTCACACCGTAGAACATCACTGGATCGATATCTTCGAGTACAATATGTTTCTCTATCAAAATGTCTTAATTCTATAAAGTTTAAACTATCCTATCTAATATTTTGTTATATAACGCTGCAAAATTACTATTTTTCCATGAAATGAGCAAATTTCGGCGAATAAAACATTCTTTAAATATTAAAAAAGCTATTTTTTCAAGAGATTTTGTTACCTTTGCAGCTAAATTTGGCGATGCGGTTCCCGTTTTGCCTGAAGAATATAGAATATTATTTCGTGAAAATAAGATAATTATGAAGATTAGTAAGAATAGATATTTACAGGGTTTTGGTATTGTGGTTTTGCTTCTGGCGCTGGTAAGAGTCATCTTCCCGGGAGTAGCAAAACCGAAGGTTGCGGCTGCTGGCGTGGCTGATTCTACGCTCGTGGCTGCGAAGGATTCGGCTGCTTCTGATGCTTCTTCTGCTGAGATTTCTGATGCATCGGCTGATGCTGAAGGGAATGTGGCTGAGGACCTGAAGAAGGATGAACTCTCCGCTACGCCTGATACGGCACAGGGCGGCAAACCTTCTATCTTCTTCGACAAGGATGGCAAGGAGGTGAAGCATCGCATCTTCTCGGTGCCTCATTTCGGCAATACTTTCCCCGACCAGCAGGATGTGCAGATTCTGGCGGCTACTAAGCACGGCGTGAAACCGGTACAGAACCGTCTGGAGGCGGAGAACAGCAAGGGCAAGCTGGTGTATGTGGGCAGCAATCCTTTCTTTTATGTCGACAAGCTGAACAACAGTATTCCTTACCTGGTGCCTCGTGCCTCTGTGCTGCTCCAGGATATTGGTCGTGCCTATTTCGATTCGTTGCAGATCAAGGGTATTCCGCTGCATAAGATTATCGTGACGAGCATTCTGCGCACCAAGGATGATGTGGCGAAACTGCGTACCCGAAACGGCAATGCTACCGAGAATTCGTGCCATCTCTATGGTACTACCTTCGATATCTGCTACAACCGCTACAAGCAGATTCAGACCCGTGAACAGCCTCGCCGACAGGTGCAGAATGATACCCTGAAATGGGTGTTCTCCGAGGTGCTCCGCGATTTCCGCAACAAGAACCGCTGCTATATTAAATATGAGGTGAAGCAGGGCTGCTTCCATATCACCGTGAAGTAGTGGTGTTTCATTTAATTTTTGATTCTCTTCAAATCTGCTTCTTCTCCCACTATCCAGATGATGTCTCCCTTCTTGAAGACTCGGGTAGGGGATACGTGCGTCAGATTTTCCCGGCCCTCTTCCAGTCCTACCACCATACAGTTGTATTTATCCCTTATTCCGCTTTCTATCAGCGTCTTTCCCAGGAATTCGCTGCCGCCGCTGATGATGAGCTGGCTGAGCTTCATCTCGCGCTTTTCTATTTCAGCCTCCTCAGGCAGCAGGTCGCTCTGCAGGGCGGTGTTGAATTTCTGCAGCTGGTCGTCGTTGCCGATTACCTGCAGTTTGTCGCCCGGGAAGATGATCATGTCGCCGTTCGGGATGTTCAACCGGTGAGAGCCGCGGTGAATGCTGCTCATGTCAACACCGAAACGCTGGCGCAGATGCAGCTCTCTCAGCGATTTGCCAGTCCAACTGCTATCTTCTGGTACTTCAAATTCGCTGATGTGGATATCTCGGTCTAGCAGTCTGCCCTCGTAGAGCGGCCGCTTTTCGCCGTTCACCTGAGCCGCAATATCGCGCGAACGCAGGTTGTGAACGAAGACGCGCTCCATCACGATGCTACGCTTCTTGATGCGGCGGGATGCCAGCATCAGCATCACCACGGCGGCACCGATGCAGACAATCAGCGCATTGGTAAAGCGCGAGAGGAAATTGATGATATAGAAGATGAAAGCCAGTGCTATCATGAAGCGCACGAACACCGTAAAGAGCAGCGGCACGCGGTTGATGCTGCTCTCCACCCAGAGGCGTTTCCACTCGGCACTGTGGTTCTTCTTCATCACGATGGCGCGCAGGAACGGTGAGATGAATAGGACGGTGAGCAGACCGGTGATGGCGTTGGCATACCAGTGGAGATGCCAGCCGGGCAGCAGATTGCGCATCAGTGGCAGCACGAAGGTGAACATCAGGGCGATGACGGCTGCCGAGAGGATGGAGTAGGCGGTGGTGTTGACCAGCATCTGGCGGATCAGCGATTTCCACTTGCTCTGCTGCTGCGTCTGGGGATGGCTCATCGCGAAATGGTTCAGAATATGGATGAGTTTGTCGGGCAGATGTTTCTCCATCACCTGGTAGGTAGGTGTGGCAAGACGAATCATATAAGGTGTAAGGAAGGTGGTGATGACGCTCACCGCTACCACTACCGGATAGAGGAACTTGCTGATGACGCCGAGCGACAGACCCAGCGAGGCGATGATGAAAGAAAACTCACCAATCTGAGCCATCGAGAAACCGCAGCGCATCGCCGACTTCAGCGACTCGCCTCCGAGCATGAATCCGAAGGTGCCGAATATCGCCTGACCTACCAGTATCGTGCCCACCAGGGCGAGGATAGGAACGGCATATTCTATCAGAATCTTCGGGTCTACCAGCATACCTACCGATACGAAGAAGATGGCTCCGAAGAGGTTCTTTACCGGTTCTACAAGCTTGATAATCTTCTCTGCCTCAATGGTTTCTGCCAGTATGCTGCCCATAACGAAGGCTCCGAAGGCGCTGCTGAACCCCACCTTGGTGCTCAGTACCGCCATGCCGCAGCACAGACCCAGCGAAACGATGAGTAGGGTTTCGGCATTGATAAGTTTCCTCACCGAACGCAGGAACCACGGAATGGCGAAGATGCCCACGATAAACCACACGCCCAGGAAGAAGCCTATCTTCACGATAGAGGCAAGCATCTGCCCGCCGTCGGGACTGCTTCCGCTCGCTATCGCCGACAGCATCACCATCATCACGATAGCCAGGATATCTTCCAGTATCAGCACGCTCATCACCATCGAGGCAAACTTCTGGGTGCGCAGCCGCATATCATCGAATGCCTTATATATAATAGTGGTGGAGCTCATGGCGAGCATACCGCCCAGGAAGATGCAGTCCATCCTTCCCCAGCCGAAACTGTGGCCTACGCTGATGCCCAGCATCATCATGCAGAACACGATGACCACGGTGGCGATGATGGGAGAGGCACCCATCTTCACGATTTTCTTGAACGAGAAGTCGAGACCGAGCGAGAAGAGGGTGAAGATGACACCGATGTCGGCCCAGGTCTGGATATCCGTCTCGTCGACTACCGACATGGTGTAGGACATGTGTGGCGAAACCAGGAATCCCGCCATGATGTATCCCAGCACCAGCGGCTGCTTGAGCCTTTTGAAGATGAGGGTTACGATGCCTGCTACCATCAGAATGAGGGCGAGGTCTTTTACTAAAAATGGAATTTCAGCCATATTTTTCTGTTTATGAAAAAGGGGAATTTAGATGTGTCTAAATTCCCCATATCTGTATTAGTCATTAAATTCTTCTGTGATTTCCGCTATCTTCACGATGGTCTTCACTACCTTCTCCATTACCTGGATGCTCACAAACTCGTGAGGACCGTGGAAGTTGACACCGCCGGCGAAGATGTTAGGACAAGGCAGACCTTTGAAACTCAGCTGAGCTCCGTCGGTACCGCCGCGGATAGGTTCTACGCGAGGTGGAACGCCGCTCTCCTGCATCGCTCTGAGCACGATGTCGATGACGTGCATGTTTGGATCAATCTTCTCCTTCATGTTATAGTACTGGTCGTAGATAACCGCCTTTACGGTTCCGTCGCCATACTTCTCGTTCATCTTGTTTACGCAGTCCTCGATGAAATCCTTGCGGTTTTCAAACTTGTTGCGGTCGTGATCTCGGATGATGTAGCTGAGTTTTGCCTCCTCGCAGCGGCTCTCGATACCGATGAGGTGGTAGAAGCCCTGGTAGCCTTCAGTCTGCTCAGGAGTCTCGTTCTCAGGAATCATGTTCTGGAATTCCACAGCCAGTCGGCTTGCATTCACCATCTTTCCCTTGGCATAGCCTGTATGAACGCTCACGCCCTTGATGATGATTTTAGCTCCGGCAGCATTGAAGTTCTCGTATTCCAGGTCGCCCAGGTCGCCGCCATCTACGGTGTAAGCCCAGTCGCAGCCAAACTTCTCTACATCGAAATGATGCGCACCCATACCGATTTCCTCGTCAGGATTGAAACCTACGCGGATATCTCCGTGCTTGATTTCATTGTGGTCGCGCAGATAGCACATAGCCTGTACGATTTCAGCGATGCCCGCCTTGTCGTCAGCACCCAGCAGGGTAGTACCGTCTGTCACGATGATATCCTCTCCCTTGTGAGCTTTCAGTTCTGGGAAAGTCTCAACGCTTGAGATGATGCCCGGGCTCAGCTCGATGTCGTTGCCGTCATAGTTCTTGATGACGCGCGCCTTAACATCCTTTCCGCTGGCATCAGGCGATGTATCCATGTGTGAAATAAATCCGATGGTAGGAGTCTTTTTCTTGGTATTGCTCTTCAGGGTGGCATAGATATAGCCCATGTCATCCATTTCGACATCGCTCAGTCCTTCGTCCTCAAGTTCCTTCTTCAGGTACTTGGCAAATTCGAGCTGTTTTGCCGTACTAGGCACGCTGGTCGATTCTTCGCTCGACTGTGTGTCGAATTTCGTATAGTTTATAAATCGTTCTACTAAATCCATGTTTTCAATTATTAATCATTTCTGTTGTTTCGGGTGATCTCGGTGGGATTCAAACCCACGACCTTCAGAACCGGAATCTGACGCTCTATTCAGCTAAGCTACGAGACCCTCTTTTCTGCCGCCCGTTTCTCCGCCTGAATGACATCGAATCGGGAAGTCGACTGCAAAATTACTGCTTTTATTTGAAATAACCAAATATTTGGGGCAGATTTTTTCATATATATAATGTGTATTTGTGAATTGTTCTACAAAATGCTACTAAAAAACTTAAAAATGCTATCATTTTGCGAAAAAATACGGAAAAATGCTTGCAGATTAATTATTATTTTGTACCTTTGCAGCGCAAATACTAAATATGAAATAAAAATGAGCAATTTGATAAAACCTGAAGGGTACAAGGCGCTGCTGGATATGCGCCAGACCGAAATGGGTATTAAGATGATAAAAGAATTCTTCCAGCAAAACCTGAGCACCGAGCTCCGTCTGTGTCGTGTTACCGCCCCTCTCTTCGTATTGAAGGGTTTGGGTATCAATGATGACCTGAATGGAGTGGAGCGCCCTGTAACTTTCCCTATCAAGGATTTGGGCGAAGCCCAGGCTGAGGTGGTTCATTCTCTTGCCAAGTGGAAGCGACTGACGCTTGCCGAGTATGAGATTGAGCCTGCTTATGGCGTATATACCGATATGAACGCCATCCGTGCTGACGAGGAGCTGGATAATCTTCATTCGCTCTATGTTGACCAGTGGGACTGGGAGGCTGTGATTACCAAGGAAGACCGTACCATTGCCTTCCTCGAGAATATCGTGCGCCGCATCTATGGTGCCATCTTGCGTACCGAGTTCCTGGCTTGCGAGCATTATCCTCAGCTGAAGCCTTTCCTGCCAAAGGAGATTCATTTTATTCATGCGCAGGATTTGCTCGATATGTATCCAGACCTTTCTCCTAAGGAGCGCGAGGATGCTATCTGCAAGAAGTATGGCGCTGTATTTGTAGAGGGCATCGGAGGCAAGTTGAGCGATGGCAAGAAGCATGATGGCCGAGCTCCTGACTATGATGACTGGAGCACCGTGGCTGAGAACGGCAAGATGGGACTGAATGGTGATATTCTCATCTGGTATCCTGTTCTGGGTCGCAGTTTCGAGCTCAGTTCTATGGGTATCCGTGTCGACAAGGAGAGTCTGCTGCGTCAGCTTAAGCTGGAGGGCAAGGAGGATAGAGAGAAGCTTTACTTCCATCAGCAGCTCCTGAACGACAAGTTGCCTCTGAGCATTGGTGGCGGTATCGGTCAGAGCCGTCTGTGCATGGTATTGCTTCATAAGGCTCACATTGGTGAGATTCAGGCTAGCATCTGGCCTGAGGAGATGCGCAAGGAGGCTGAGGAAGCGGGCATGAACCTCATCTAGGCCTTTCTGTCGGTGCGTCATGGTGAGTACTGTGATGTGCTGCATATTCAGTTGATCTTTTTAAGATAATAATAATTTGCTTACGAAGGCTCCCGGTGCTTTTCTGCATCGGGGGCTTTTTTTGTTGTGTGTCGGTATGACTCTAACCTAGCTGGTTCAAATTCCCCAGAACGCCCCGTTTCTGCCGTTTTCGGGGTCTTCATTGATGACCGGCGTCTGCCATCATTTATAACCCGTGTTGGTCTTAATAGAAGACTCGAGCGAGACACAAAAGACTGTTCTTTCGATTGCCGGTGCAAAGATACGAAGATTTCTGGTATCTAACAAATTTAGGCATGTGATAAGGAGCGATTTTCAGCAGCTTACGATTTGAAACTTAGTAAAGAGAAATAACTCTATGTTTCATGGGACGCATCTCTATGTTTTGCGGTGTAGAAAACTATGTTTTGCGCTATAAATCAGTATATTACAAAGTAATAACCGATTACGTGGAACGTATTCAGTATTCAGTATTCAGTTTTTTTCGCTGTTGTTGCCACTCTCTGTATAGATAGTATATTATATATATATAAT
>NZ_QSAV01000020.1:0-39689 GCF_003465495.1 Segatella copri
TAATCAATAAGTTATAAAGATAAAAAAAGGGAGAGCGGAAGAATGGTACCCCCTTTATTTATAACTGAGACTCTGAGACTGAGACTCTCTGCTCATCCCGAACAAAAAAGCAGAAGTCTGCCAGCATCCCTGCCAGCAGACTCCTTTTCCATAAACCGAACCTAAATTTTACACTTTCTTTTTCTAGGAAATGCAATTACAATGTAAACCTAAATATAACCTATTACCTTGATGAAACTTCTAATACGCTTTTCTCTATTATAACGCTTTGCAAATGAATACCTTCTTAAGACTATTCAGCAACAGCCTGCTGCTCTACAGCCTTGTCCGCAACAGTCTGCTCTGTAGACTCCTGCTTAGCAGAATCCTCAACGCTAGCCTGAGAACTGATAGCTGTGCCTTCTACTGTTGAATCGGCTGGAGCTACTGTATCAACTGGAGCTACTTCAGAATTACCCATCATTTTGCTAGAAGCAAAAACATTACTTACTGAAACCATTACCATAGCTGCGATAGCTGCAAAAACGAACTTCTTCATAATCTTATCTTTTAAACTGTTATTACTAATATTGTTATTTACTTTCGTTGTGGATTCATTATCAAACCCGCTATTCATTATCACAAGATGCGTGCCAGAAAATGAGCAAACCAACAACTTCGCCTGATTATCAACCACTTATCATTTCCGTATCAAAAACAGAGAGTGGGGAAAATGGGGAATGAGTGGGGAAAAAATCCACAAAAAAATGGGGATTCCGTTCCAGATAACTTCCATTTTCCCCAAGAATAAGTTATATAACACAAAGGAGTAAAGAAGAAGGACAAACTAAAGATGCATACCCTCTTAAAATTAATTGGAAGAACTGGAATCTGGAAGAATTAGAAAACAGATGTTTAAACGAAAAACCGAGAAATATCTCAAAGAATGGAAAAGTGATGAGCACAAACACTCATTCTTCCCCTCTACATGGCTTTTCTGCTGAAAAACAAATAATCTTCGTTAAAATATCGGAATCCTAAGAATAATCCCGACAGAAATGATTAATTTTGCAAACAAAAACAGAATACTGTAGATAAATGCAGAGGATAACGCATAAGAGAATCAGATGTTCCTGGCTGCTGCTATTGGTTTACCTTCCGATGCTGCTGGTCATTACGTTTCACCACCATGGTGAAGCGCAGGGAACTCATGCTGATTTCTATTGTGCTGATTGCGCCCATCATGTTCATCACGACGGCCATCTGACAGCCCTGCAGAATACCATGCACGACTGTGTGCTTTGCCAATTGCAAAGCACTCCTTATCTGGCTCCATCCCTCGTGGTTTGGGTTGCCATCGCCGTGCTCCATCTCTCCCCTCGCCGTGCCTTCTGCTCTCCTTGCTTGTGCAGGGCGAAGGGGGTAAAATCTACCCGTGCTCCACCTTATTATCAGTTTTTATAAATAATTGAAAAATAACATAATAAGGTAATTAATAACATAATGAGAACAATATTGAAAGCAATATTGCTGATGAGCCTATGCTCGTCGGCAACAGCCCCAGCTATGGCTATAAACAGAACAAATCATGATAAGAAGGACGCAAACATTTATGAAGAAGAGGCAAACGATTCTACCAGACACCAGCCTCTGACGGAATCGAGCGTGAAACTGAACGATGTGGTGGTTACGGGATTGACTGGCAGCCAGAAACTCAAGCAGTCGCCAGCACCCATCTCTTTCGTTTCTGCCCGCCAGCTCGAAATGCAGCCTTCTACCAACATCATCGATGCCATCGCTCATCAGCCAGGCGTTTCGCAGATTACCACGGGAAGCGGAATCTCCAAGCCCGTGATACGTGGATTGGGATTTAACCGTGTGGTCGTAGTAAATGATGGAGTCAGACAGGAAGGACAGCAATGGGGCGATGAACACGGAATAGAAATCGACCCGGCTTCGGTTCATTCCGTAGAGATCCTGAAAGGTCCGGCAAGTCTTATGTATGGCTCGGATGCGATGGCTGGCGTCCTCATTTTCCATTCCACTCCTACCCTTGCTAAGGGCGACATGAGTGCGAATTTCTCAACGGGTTACCAAACCAACAACGGACTTTTTGATTATTCGCTCAACTTTGCCGGCAACCAGGGCGGCTTTGTCTGGAATACCCGATATAGTGGAAAAATGGCGCATGCCTACAAGAACAAATACGATGGTTACGTCTTCGGTTCTTCACTCCGAGAACAGGCCCTTTCGCAGCTCCTCGGTTGGAATTATCGCCAGGGACATTCGCATCTCACACTCGATTATTATCATCTCACTCCGGGCATCGTAGAGGGAGAAAGAGATGAGAAAACGGGCGAGCTGGAAATTCCGGATGGCTACGATGCCAAGAGTTACGGCAAACCGATGCCTTATCAGCAGATTCACCATTACAAGGCGGTGCTCGACAATTCCTGGTTCCTGGGCGACGGCAATCTGAAACTCCTCTTGGGTTATCAGCAGAACCGCCGTCAGGAGTTTGAGGAGGAAGAGAATCCGAAGGAATGCGGACTCGACTTCATACTCCATACCGTGAATTACGACCTGCATTATCTCTCGCCGGAAATGAATGGCTGGAAATTCTCAACAGGTGTCAACGGCATGTGGCAGCAATCAATTAACAAGGGAACAGAGTTTCTGATTCCAGCCTATCATCTCTTCGATTACGGTGTATTTGCCACGGTGAGCAAGGAGATAGGCAAACTGAACCTGAGCGGCGGCATCAGATACGATCATCGCCATCTGCACAGCGAGGCTTTGAGAGAAGAGGATGATGCTGAATCGAATGATTCTTTCCGCTTCCAGACCTTTAAGCGCAGCTTTGAGGGAGTAACCGGAAGCATTGGCTTGGCTTACGAAATCCTGCCCGATTTCAATATCAAGCTGAACCTGGCAAGAGGATTCCGTGCGCCTAACATCAGCGAATTATCATCGAATGGTGTGCATGAGGGAACCCAGCGATACGAATTGGGAAATTCCGGTCTGAAGCCTGAAAACAGCTGGCAATTCGACCTTGGTTTGGACTATTCTTCGCCTATTATTTCGGCAGAACTCTCGCTGTTTGCCAATCGCATCAACCATTACATCTATAGCGAGAAGTTGGCAGATGAGAACAATCAGCCTATCCTCATCGACGACACGCCTGCCTATCAGTTTACATCGGGCGACGCCCGCATTCTGGGTGGTGAGGCGAGCATCGACATCCACCCTGTGGAGCATCTGCATATCGGCAACACCTTCTCGTATGTCAACTCGGTTCAGTTGCATCAGCCATCCGAATCAAAGTATCTGCCATTCACCCCAGCCCCTCGCTGGGTTTCGGATGTAAGGTATGAGTTTGTCTGCGACGGCAAGACTTTCGACCATCTTTTCGTAAAGCTACAGATGGATTGCAATCTCCGCCAAAACCATTATTTCGCAGCCAACGATACGGAGACCGCTACGCCATCGTATACCTTATTAAATATGTATGCCGGTACCGACGTGAAGCTCCATGGCAAGCGCCTTCTCTCGCTCTATCTTTCGGGCGAGAACCTTACCAACCGTGCTTACCAGAACCACCTGAGCCGTCTGAAGTATCTTGACGTAAACCAGGTTACAGGCAGAAGAGGCGTTTACAATATGGGCCGCAACTTCAGCATAAAGATAGTGGTTCCGATAGAGCTGTAACTTCCCTTTTGGAATAAGTAATTCCTCATCAGGAATCAGAATTTTGAATAAACAAGTGCCGATAAGGATGCCAAAAGTTGCCGGAAAAGCAACTTTTGGCGCCATTATCGGCATTTTTTCGTCTAATTATTAGACAAACATTACTACTTTTCTATGATATTTCGTAACTTTGCACCATGATTAAGAAACAAGGAACGATATTGATTGTTGATGACAACCGCAACATTCTTACTACGGTGAGGATGCTGCTGGAACCCATATTCGATGGCATCATCACCATCGCCAGCCCTAACTCCATCCCAGCCAAGCTGAGAGAGGAGCATCCCGACGTGGTGCTGCTCGACATGAACTTCTCCAGCGGAATCAATTCGGGAAACGAGGGACTGTACTGGCTCAGGGAAATCAAGAGCCTCAGCCCGAAAACCGAGGTGGTGCTCTTTACCGCCTATGCCGACATCCAACTTGCCGTAACAGGCATCAAGGAAGGTGCCGCCGACTTCATCGTGAAGCCTTTTGAAAACGAGAAGATGATACGTACGCTGGTAGAGGCTAGGGATAAGAACAGGGCTGTGGATAACGTTATCAACAGGAATGGTGGAAAACCTGGTGGAAAAGATGCACAAAGCGCTATGTATTGGGGAGATAGCGAAGTTATGAACAATTTGAGAAGCATTGTGGAAAAGGTTGCTGCAACCGATGCAAACATCCTCATTACAGGCGAAAACGGAACAGGTAAAGAGGTGTTAGCCAACGAGATACATCGTTTATCCACAAGATGTGGGAAAAAGATGCTGCCTGTGGATATGGGAGCCATTACGGAAACCCTTTTCGAGAGCGAACTTTTCGGTCATGTAAAGGGTGCCTTTACCGATGCCAAGGTGGATAAACCGGGCAAGTTTGAGCTTGCCGACGGCAGTACCATATTCCTGGATGAGATAGGAAACTTATCCTACAGTCTTCAGGCAAAACTCCTTACCGCCCTGCAACGCAGAAGTATCGTAAGAGTGGGCGGAAGTACGCAGATTCCCATCAACGTACGACTGGTTTGCGCCACCAACCGCAACCTGCAGCAGATGGTAAATGATGGCGAATTCAGAGAGGATCTGCTCTATCGCATCAATACCATCCATCTGGAATTGCCTGCCCTGAGACAGAGAAAATCAGACATCGTTCCGCTGGCAGAAAGATTCCTCCATCAATATGGCGATTTATATAATAAGTTGAATCTCCGTTTTTCGGAAGAGGCTGAGAAAAAACTTACCAGTTTGCCATGGTACGGAAACATCCGTGAACTCCAGCACGCCATCGAGAAAGCCGTGATTCTGTCTGATGGCGGAATGATTTCTGCCGAAGATATTGACGGCGGAAACCAGCAGAAAAGAGAGAAGCCCCTGGAAGAGGTTCAGACGCTCGACGAGATGGAAAGCCGAATGATAGAGAAAACCATCAGGGAATGTGAAGGAAATCTGTCGGTGGTAGCCGCAAGACTGGGCATTTCCCGCCAGACGCTTTATAATAAGATTAAGCGATATGGATTATAAACTAATTATAATTATCGTGCTTTTGCTCGTGGCTGTAGTGGGTTGCATTCGCCTCTACCGCCACTATCGCCGTAACATCAAGAAGGTAACCTTCCTTTTTGATGCAATAGATAATGGGGATTTCTCCTTCAGTTTTCCTACGGAGAAGAGGTTTAAGGAAGATAATATTCTACACCAGTCCCTCAACCGCATCAAGCTCTTCCTGCAGCATACGAGAGAGGAGCAGATGGATCGGGAGAAATATTACGAGCAGATTCTGAATGCGGTGGATACGGGCATCCTGGTGGTGGATAGTCACGACAACATCCTGCAGCACAACCAGGCTGCCCTCCGGTTGCTCGACACGGATGTGCTTACCCACATGAACCAGGTAAAAGGAAAGCTGAAGGATGAACACCTGGCAAAGCATGAGACCCAAGCCATGCTGAAAGACAAGCACGTGCGCATCATCGCCCTGAGCGACGTGAGCCACGAGCTGAGCAATCAGGAGGTGGATTCTTGGATCAAGCTGATTCGAGTGCTGACCCATGAAATCATGAATACCATCACGCCGGTTACTTCGTTGAGCGAGACTCTGCTTACCCGGGTTACAGAGGATAAAGACCTGAAGCAAGGCTTGGAAACCATCCACAAAACAGGAACCGAACTGTTGGCTTTCGTCAACAACTATCGCCGTTTCACCCATGTTCCCCAGCCTCAGCCTGCTCTTTTCTATGTGGAACCCTTCCTGGAAAGAATGGCGCTGCTCTGCAACCACGAAGTCGAGATAGAAGTTTCTCCCAAGGATTTGCTAGTTTACGCCGATGAGAGCCTCCTCTCTCACGTAGTAACAAATCTTCTGAAGAATGCCGTAGAAGCTTTCAGGGAAAAGGAAAGAGAAGACAAGCAGGAATGCCGCTCCGCGGATTTGCAATCCGCGGCAAGCAAGAAGGCATTTATCCGTCTCCATGCCTACGCCAATGCCCAGGAATCCATCATCATCGACGTGAGCAACAATGCCGGTCTCATCCCCGAAGATGTAGCCTCCCATATTTTCATCCCGTTCTTCACCACGAAGCCGGAAGGAAGCGGAATCGGTCTCTCCCTCTCCCGCCAAATCATGCGAGTAAGCGGCGGCAGCCTCTCGCTCCATCAGGACAAGGCGCAGGGAATCACCACCTTCCGCATCATCATCCCATAACATAAGCACATTTTTTGAGAGAAAAGTTTGGTGCTTATCCATAAAAATCGTATCTTTGTCCCCACAAATACAGAAGATTATGGCATTCGAAAAGGAAATCAAGGAATACGAGGATTTGAGACGCAAATATCAAACCCTTATCATCAATAAAATGGATAGAGAAGAGTACATCAAATATAACGAAGTACTCTTCTCTACCCATTCGTGCGCCATTGAAGGCAACTCTTTCTCCGTAGATGATACCCGGGAGCTGAAGGAGAAAGGATTAGGGATGATCCCTGCCGGAAAGACTCTTTTCGAGGCTTTCGAAATGCTTGACCACTTCGAAGCCTTTGAGTACATGATGCAAAACACGCAGCATCCACTCGACGAGAATTTTCTGAAAGAAATCAACAGGCGGGTTACCAGCCATACGCTTTCCTATCGTTCTCCAGAAGCTATTCCGGGCGAATACACCACCACAGACATGGCAGCAGGCGATACGGTATTTGGCGACCACGAAGAACTCATCGCTAGAGTTCCCAAGCTGTTGGAATCTACCGAAAAAGCCATCGTTTCAGCAGCCGTTCATCCCATGATTCTTGCCGCCCGCTTCCATGGCTTCTACGAATATCTTCATCCCTTCCGTGATGGGAATGGAAGAACAGGACGACTCGTCAGCAACTACATTCTCTTAAGATTGAATCATCCTCTCCTTATCATCCCATCCGAAGCCCGACAGGAATACATTTCTGCCCTCCGTATGATTCGTACGGAAGCAACCGACGAGCACCTCATCCGCTTCTTCTTCAAGATGGCAATACAAAGAATGGAAGAAGAGCTGAAGCAGAAAGAGGCCAACACCAAGCGATTTATGACATTCCTCTTCTAATGAAGCATAGCGTCATACGCTCAGAAGTGCCAGAAGCACTAAAGCTGATTGCCCTCCTCCACAATCTGTCCATCAAACAGGCGGATGGTGCGATGGGCTATCTTGGCATCATGCTCATTATGCGTTACCATGACGATGGTGGTGCCCTCGTGGTTCAGCTCGGTAAGCAGATGCATCACCTCGGCTCCATTCTTGGAATCGAGGTTACCCGTAGGCTCATCGGCAAGGATGAGCTTCGGACCAAAGACCACGGCACGGGCAATGGCTACTCGCTGTTGCTGACCACCTGATAGCTGGTGAGGGAAGTGTTTGGCACGATGGCTGATGGCCATTCGCTTCATAATCGCCTGCACCTTTGCCTTGCGCTCTGCCTTCGGAATATTGAGGTAAGTAAGAGGAAGCTCGATGTTCTCCTCTACATTCAATTCATCTATCAGGTTGAAGCTCTGGAACACAAATCCGATTTCTCCCTTTCTCACATCCGTACGCTCCTTTTCCTTCAGATTTGCCACCTCGTCATTACCCAGGAAATATTTTCCTGATGTAGGGTTGTCGAGCAAACCGAGGATGTTGAGCAAGGTGGATTTGCCGCAACCGGATGGTCCCATGATAGCAACAAACTCGCCGTCTTCTACTGTGAAAGATACGTTATTTAAAGCAATCGTCTCCACATCTTCTGTGCGGAATGACTTGCAAAGATTCTCTATTTTAAGCATTTTCTTATCTTTTTACTTTTTTACCTTTTTACTTTTAATTTTATTCATCCTTGAGATATTTCACCGGATTACTGTTAGCCACCTTGTAGCAGTTGATGACGACGGAAAGCCCGATGATGACGAGCAAGATAATGGTAACGCCGATAAACAGCAGAGGCGTCATCGAAATCTTCTCGCTGAACGACATGAGCCATTGTCGGGCTATGAGCCAAGCCACCAAGTCGCCCACGATGATGCAAGGCAAGGCTATCTTTATGATGTCCTTCAGGAAGATGCGAAGAATATCCTTCACCTTCGCCCCGTTCACCTTCCTTATCGCTATCTCCTTGCGGCGGCGGTTCACCTCATCACTCGTATAACCCACCAATCCGAAGAGGGCGATGATCATCGTGATGATGCCGGCTACCAGGATTCCGTTGCGGAAATTGAGCTGGGAAGCATACTGTGCCTTGAACTCGGATTCATAATCATAAACGGTCACTTCATTATTCGGATACAGCGACTGCACCTCGTTCTTTAAGTCAGAGAGACTCTTTTCCGTCAAGTCATTAAACTTGACGAGCATACACCGATTAGCCCGACCATAGAAATAGACAAAAGGAGTAGCGTTCGTATCAGCATTCGACGTGCTAATCGTTCCATACCTCACATTCTTGACCACGCCACAAATCGTCATCGTTTCATCCTCATCACAATGAGAAGATACCCAAACCCTCTTACCTACGGCTCCATCTTTCCAATGTCCAAGTTTTACGAGCTTGTTAGCCAAGTTCTCGTCAATGATAATTTGTCGAGAACTATCATTACGCTCTGTGAAGAAAGATCCTTCTACAAACTCAACGTCCATCATCTTGAAGTAATTGTCATCCACTCCACCTGCATCATGAATGATTTGGATAGTACGCTTGTCGCCAGGCAAAGAAAGATTATTACCATTAAAGCTATAACTTTGCAAAGGAACACTATAGCAAGATGCCACCATATTGACATCAGGCATTCGCTTAATTTCCGATAGACATTGCGCTCGTTGGTCTTTCTCTAGTCCTTCTACAAAAACGAATGCCACCTTATCATACTTGTAACCAGGATTCAAGTTTACCATCATATTATATTGATTATTGACCACAAAGAGCAAGCTGAACAATAGCCCCGAAATGATAAACTGAACACCCAGCAAGATGAGCTTCCATTTCTTACGGTTCTCACTATACCCCCTGAAAGCAATCGCTACAGGTATCTTGCAGTAAAGCCAACCAGGCATCCATCCACCCACTAAAAGCACTAAGAGACAAATTGCTACCAATATCCAGCAACCTCGATTGAGCACCAAGACACTAACTGGGGCTGAAAGGAAATTCTCTACCGTTCCCTTGCTGAGAAATACTAAAATAGCTGCAAGAACAATCGACAAGCCAACATGTACCAACGCCTCGGAGAAGACAATGGCATGGATGTTCTTGGGTTCCGCTCCATAACATTTACGCACAGCCATCTCACGAGAACGCGTTACGAGATTACCCACGATGATGAGCAGGTAATTCATCACGGAAGTGAAAAGCAATACAAAAGCGATGATACCCATGATCCATCCCATCTTCTTGATGTAAGGGCTTTGCGTGTACATTTCGCTGAGAACGGTAAAGTCGTAATCTAATGAAATACCCGCTTTCTTCCATTCTTTCAACGGGAAGTGGTCTTGCTTCATCTTGTTGATATATGGATGAAGTTCACTTGGCTTATGCCCTTTTGACAATCGGATAAAAGACTGATAACAATCATTTCCAGTCCATTGCTGCCTTCCATCATAACCAAACATATCCCCGATACTACCCAATGACACCAACACTTGAAGAGAATGCCAAGAGGATCCCCATGGGAAACTCTCAAATACACCTCCGATAGTAAAGGTATGTCCAGGATAACTTGCCATCGTGAAATGCTTACCCACGACATTGCCGCCCATCTTCGCCGCTGTCTCTGAGTCTATCATGCAATAGAATGGACGAGAAAGGACTTCTTTTGCCTTGCCAATCGTTACCTTTTGGGGAAAGACATCAAAAAAACAGCTATCCGCCAATGCTATTTTACAAGAGATTGCATTTTGGTCTTCCATATTACATTGGAAATCTCCAATAAAAACAAGTCGTGTAGCAGCCTCCACAAATGGAGCATACTGTTTGATGCCCGGAGCTGTAGCTCCTGAGGTTTGGGCGAAATTGAAAGACTTATTGCCATCGTCTCCCGGCATCGTTCCCACTTCTGAAATCTGATACGTCCTTTCCCATCCTGGAAAGTACGTATCGTAAGTCTGCTCGAAATAAATCTCGGCAATAATTACCGAACTGATTGCCAATCCGAGCGCCAGGCACAATATCTTCACGAAGTTGTGCTGGCCCCTTCGAGGCAGATTCTTGAATGCGTTAATAATATGATTCATATCAAATATCCTGTTTCAAGGGCGTTAGCCCAATTTATCACTAATCACTACTAACTAATCATTACTAACTAATCACTACTAATTAAAAACTAATACATCATTATCCTTATAGGCTTCATAGCCGCTAACGATGACTTGTTCGCCCGGCTCCAAGCCCTCAATCACCTCATAATACTGAGGATTCTGGCGGCCAATGGTTATCTTTCGGCGATAAGCCTTCTTGCCACTCTTGTCTAAAACAAAAATCCATTGACCGCCCGTTACACTATAAAACGTGCCTTTAGGGATAATTATTGCCTGCTTCGACTGACCGAGTTGCAAATCTACATAATAAGTCTGACCGGTTCGGATGTTGCCAGGGCGAACACCTTTGAAGATGAAGTCGATGCGGAACCTGCCGTCTCTTACCTCGGGATAAACCTTGCGAACCTGCAGGAGATAATGCTTGCCGTTCTGGTCAAAAGTGGCAGTAAGTCCCGGTTTTACCCGGTCGATGTAATGCTCGTCCACCTGCGCCTGCACCTTGAAATCGCTGAGGTCGTTGATGACGCCTATCTTCTGTCCGGCAGAAATGCTCTGTCCCAGTTCCACATCGAGCAAGCCGATTTCGCCCGAAATAGTGCTGCGGATGTTCAGCTTCTCCTTGCGCTGGCGAACCAGCTGCACATTCTTCTGCATGGCTTCCAGATTATCGCCCATCTGATCCATCTGCGAACGGCGCAACTGGGCATCCTTCTTCAATCGCTTGCTGATGAGCGCATGCTTCTTGACGGCAAGGTCGTAATCTTCCTTTGCCTTGAGATACTCCTCGCGCGAATTGAGCTCTTCCTTGTGCAGCGCCTCCTGATGCTGATAGGAACGGCGCTTGGTAATGACATCCTGCGAAAGCGACAGTTCCTCGTTGCTATTGTTCAGACGGTCCTGCTCCATCGAAATCTGGGTATTGCGAAGCATATCCTGCTTTTCGGCAAGTTCGCTTTCGGCATTCAGAATCTCCAGGTCGAGATTCGAATTGCTCAGTTTCACGATTACATCGCCCTTGTTTACGTGGGCACCTTCATCCACCACTTTCTCCAGAACGATACCACCTTCCTCGGAACTGATCTGCACCACGGAGATAGGAACCACCTGTCCATCCACCGAAACATAATCGTTGAACTGCGCCTTCTCCACGGTTCCGATGCTCAATCCCTTCCTGTCCACCTTCAGGGTGGAAGAGAAATTGCTCAATCCCAACCAAATGAGGACTGCGATCAAAACCGCTCCTCCGCCAATCCATGCCCAGTACTTGCGAGGCACGAGATATTTTTTCTTTTCTATCTTTATATCCATAATTTAAGTGAAGAGTGAAGAACGAAAAGTGAAGAATTCACTTGCGTTCTATGATTTACTTTATTAAATTTTCTCCCTGATAATATCCTACCAGTCTCTGTTTGATTATGAGCAACATCTGCATCTGGAGTTCCTTGATTCTGCTTTCCAGAAGCGTCTGGGCTGCGGTATGAAGGTCGAAAGTGGAAAGCATTCCTTCCTCAAACTTGCGGCTCGACATGTGATAGGCGAGCGAATCAGAGGCCACCTTCTTCTGCATCTGATGCAACTCCTTGGCGTAACCCTCTGCATCCATTACCGCCTGGGCTATCTGATCGTGAAGCTTGCGACGGGTTTCCTCCAGGTTCACCTGCGCCAGTTGCCAGTCGTTACGTGCCTTCTTCACGCTGTGCCAATGGTCGCTATTATAAATAGGTATGGAAAGGGTCAACGCGAGGTATTCGCCCTGGTTGTTGTGAAACTGCGAGGCAAACCCATCGTATTGCCCTTTCTGAGAGAGATTCTTATAATAGTTGGTAGAAATGCCGCCACCGAGAGAGAGTGATGGCAGCAATCTGCCTTTTGCTATCTTGTAATCATACCGTGCCCGCTCCACTTCGTATTCTGCCGACTTTAAATCGGGAGAAATATGCTGGAAACCCTGGTAAACGGTTTCGTAGTTTACTCCAGATTCAGGAACCTCTTTATTTTCTGCCTTTAGCTTCAGATTCCGCTCTTCAGCTATCTGGATTTTCAGCTCTTCATCCACCGGAAAATTCATCGCGGATTTCAAGGCGAGCAGACTCTGTTTTGCCACATTCTCCTGATGCGTAAGATTGTATTCATCTTCCGCCACCTGCGATTCCATCTGTACCACATCCGGTCGGCCTTTTTCGCCCAGTTCATACAGGCGCTGCATTTTAGCCAGCATCCGCTTGCTTTCGTTCATTTTCTCGCTTGCTATCCGAATGCTTGCCTCAGCATAGGCAGCATCCACATATTTCTGCATCACGTCGATGGCTCTATCGTCCTGAATCTTCTGCATCGCCGTGGCAGAATAATCCTGGCTCAACTTAGCCTGCTTCAAGGCGTTGATGGTGGCGAAACCATCGAAGACATTCAGTTCGGCATAAAGTTGATAATAGTTGTTGAATGTCGTTACATTATTATAAGTATTGGTTTCCGGGTCGATGTTTCGTCCCCAGGCATACTGTCCCTGCACGCCACCCGTAACGGTAGGCAGGAATCCTGCCACAGCATGCTGGTAATCCTGCTTGCGCTGGCGGGCGTTTACCACCTCCCGCTTCACCTCCGTGGCGTGCTCCACGGCGTATTTCATGCAGTCGTCAAGGCTCCAGCTCTGTGCCGAGGCTCCAACCGCCCAGACCAACCATCCTATCAATATTCCTATTCTTTTCATAATCTTCTTCATTTTGGCATGATAAAGACAAGAGCCGTGCCAAAACAGCATTTCTCCTGATAATCAAACCATTAAATAAAAACTCTCATTAAACAAACTGTCCAACAATTAGACACCGGTGTCTAATTGTTGGACAGAAACCGCAGCTTAAAGCTGATCATTCATCGCATCCACCACTTGTCCATCAAACAGATTGATGATGCGACTGGCGTAGGTAGCATCGTGCTTGGAGTGCGTCACCATCACGATGGTGGTTCCCTCCTCGTTCAGCTCGCTGAGCAACTGCATCACCTCCATACCATTCTTGGAATCGAGGTTACCCGTAGGCTCATCGGCAAGGATGATGCTAGGCTTGCCCACCACGGCACGGGCGATGGCAACCCTCTGCTGCTGACCGCCCGAAAGCTGATGAGGATAATGCTTGGCACGATGACTGAGCTTTACCTTGCGCAGGATGTCGAGCACTCGCTCCTTGCGTTCCGCCTTGCCAATGCCTAGATATTTGAGCTGCAGGTCGATGTTCTCCTCTACCGTCAACTCATCTATCAGATTGAAATTCTGAAAGACGAAACCGATGCGACCCTTGCGATAAGCCGTGCGCTCACGCTCCTTGAGATGTCCTACCTCCTCATCGCCCAGCCAATACTCACCCTCGGTAGGTGTATCGAGCAAGCCGAGGATGTTGAGCAAGGTAGACTTGCCACATCCCGAAGGTCCCATGATGGCTACAAACTCGCCATCCTTTACATTGATGTTCACGCCGTTCAGGGCGATGGTCTCTATCTCTTCTGTACGAAATATTCTCGTTAAATTCTCTGTACGTATCATCTTGATTTAATGTTTAATGTGTAGTGTTTAATGTTTACTTAGCTCATCATGCTATTCCATCTTGATGCAGTCTATCGGATTCTCCAGAGCGGTGCGCAGGGTATAGCTGAAGACCGATACCAAGGCTAGCAGCAAGGTGAAGATAGCTCCTGCTACCAATGTCCACCAAGGGAAATCGATGCGATATTTGAAACCTATCAAGTATTCTTGCATCAGCTTGACACACAATGGGATGGCGATAACCACAGCCACACACGATGTGATGAGGAATCGCTTGGAAAGTTGCCATGCCGCATCTGTCACCGAGGCTCCCATCACCTTGCGCAAGGCTATCTGTCGGCGCTGCTGGTTGCCGTAATATACCGACATGCCAAACAAGCCGAGGGCGGAAATCAAGATAGAAATGCCCATGAAGGTGATGATGAGCACCATCATGTTGTGCTTCTCCTTGAGGGCATCCGCCAAGGTGTCGTCCAGATACTCCGTATCCATATCCGTAGGTACGCCCAATTGCTCCTTAGCCACTTGCTTGCAGGCACTTTGGATAGCAGACAGGGCTTGGGCATGGTCGCCACGAGTCTTCACCAAGATGGTCCAAAGCACATCATGATTGGAAGGAACACGTATCGCATTATGATTTCCAAATTTGTCAGATTTGAACTCATCAAGAGCGTCGCCACAGTGGAAATCTTTCACAACGCCACAAACCTCATATTCCGGCTTGCCTTCACGATTACCGAAATATGGCTTCTTGCTCGATACGCCAAAGGTTCGCTTGGCTTCCTCGCTAACCCAGATTTTGCCTGGCGTAGGGTCTGAATATCGCTCCAGCACCTTGAAACCCATCGTCTTCATCGCTATGGAATCCAATACGCTCAATCTCAAGAACGCTATATTTTCTCCCTTCTCATCATGCACACCATTGGCAAAGCTGATGACAGGATTGTTGCCGATAGCCGTAGCCTCCTCCACCTCTGACAGAGACTTCAATCCCGCTATCAACGCTGCGTTTCTGACATCCACATTATCAAATCCGAAAGTGGTGGAGATGCAGAGAATGTCTTTCGTCTGATACCCCAAAGGTATGTTGGCGAGATGGCGCATCTGGAGCATCATCGTGATAGCCATCACCACCAGCGACATACTGATAACGCTCTGAGCTACGATGAATATCTTGCTAAACCACATCTTGCTGCGCAAGCGGATGGTGCCCTTCACTACATCTATCGGATTGAAGCGAGACACCACAATGGCAGGGAACAAGCCCGACAATAAGGAGATGACGAGATAAGCCACCAACAGGCATCCCCAAACGGCAGGCGAAGAGAAGAGAGAAATCTTCGTATCCAAGATGCTATTAAATAAAGGTGTAAACGCCCAAGCCAGCAAAATGCCCAGCAAGAAGCAAACTGCCGTGAAGAGTGCTGCCTCCTTGATATAGCGCAATACCACACCCAGTACCGACTCACCCAACAGGCGGCGGGTAGCCATCTCCTTGGCTCGATTGCCTATCTGCGCCACGGTGAGATTGATGTAATTGAAGATGGCTGAAAGCAAGAGGACGAGTGCCACAATCAAAAGGACATTGACCAAGGTCTTGCTGCCATGACGGACATGCGAGCATGTAATATCTGAAAAATACAACTTGTCCCAGCGCACCAAGCTAGAGCCCCACAAGAAACTGCCAGTCGTCTTCTCACGACTCCACCATTTCTTCCAATAGCCCATATATTTATTGAGCAACGTGGCATTCACCTTTTCTGGGTCAGCGCCATCTACCAATCGGACGATGGTAACAACCTCGCCAAACTGATCCATCGGATACAAATCTGCGTCCTTAAATTTCATGGAAACAAAGATGTCGGTGGGTTCCAGCAAGTCTTCCCTGCCAAAATCATCCACGATGCCCACTACCTTGAATTGCAGCGTGTCGCACTTAACGACCTGCCCGATAGGATTCGCATTGCCAAAAGCCCTCTTGGCAAAAGACTCGGAGATAAGGGCCTGGTGCTTATCCGTGAGCACACGATGAGCGGAGCATCCCCTGCACTTCATTCCCATCATATCCAAGAAGTTAGGATCTATAGCACGTGCCTGCACATGATAGTATTGGTCGTTGACCACAGCACCCTTGTCAGTATAATAATCGCTAAATCGGGTCCATTCCTTGATTTCCGGGATGGAAGGGAAAAACTCCTTAGCCGTACCCAGGGTCATGCCAAGATAATCGCCCGAACCAGGCACATAGAGGTTCTTGGCATCTGGCTGATGCGTGCCCACCCGATACTCCATGAAGGCGTAAGATACCAAAATCATCACAAAAGCCAAGGCTATCGAGAGTCCGAAAGCCTCGATAGCCGTATAGAGCTTGTTGCGTGATAAGAACTTAAAATAACTTTTCATATCTGTTGTTTCATTATTTTTTCTGATGCAAAGGTAGCCATTCCTTTTGATTCTGCCAAAGACCAGAAGCCAGCGGCAAGTGGATTGTATGAAATTCATACACTTTTCTGTATGATAATCACACATCACATTCCATTTTGTTGGCTATTTCAAGAAAAAAGTGTACTTTTGCAAACAAAAGATATAACAGAACACAAATAGATGAAATACGGAACAATACTTGTTATCGACGACAATCCATCGATACTCACAGCCTTGAAGATATGCCTGGGCGGTACATTCGAGCAGATTCTCACCTTGCCTCGCCCAGACACCGCCCCCACGCTGCTCCAACAAGAGCCAGTGGACATCATCTTGCTCGACATGAATTTTTCCTTGGGCGTAAACAGCGGACAGGAAGGTTTGCTTTGGCTCCGCACCTTCCGCCGGCTCCATGCCAACATCCCCGTGGTGCTCATCACCGCCTACGCAGATATCCAGCTCGCCATCAAGGGATTGAAATCTGGCGCAGCCGACTTCATCACCAAGCCTTGGGATAACGATGAACTCATCAGAACCCTAAAGGATGCCATCGACCGAAGCCAGGAAGTAGAGACGCTGGAGAGCATCGAGAGTACTCATATTCACAAGGTGGTGGATCAATGCCACGGCAATATCTCACGCGCCGCCGAACTCCTCGGCATCACTCGCCAAACGCTTTATGCTAAACTCAAGCGATAATCACTTATCAAAATCATTCCCGTTATCACTTATCACAATCATTCATGATTATCAACATCTGATATGGACACCATCTTCCACATATATATAATAGGTATCATTCTCCTCGTCATAGGAGGTATCATCTATCTCTTCTTGCGCCATCAGCGCAACCTGAAGAGCCGTGCCTTCTTGATGCAAGAGGCTATCCGCAATGGCGATTACTCCTTCCGTCTATCCACCAAGGGATTGCTCTCTGGAGAACGAGCCTTGCAGCAAGCCCTCAACGATATGGAGAACGACATCGGCAGACTGGTGGCGCAGCATGAGGTGGAATCTTGGCAAAGGCTAACCCGAGTGCTCACCCATGAGATTATGAACGCCACCGCCCCCATCTCCAGCATCTGCCAAGCCTATCTGAGCAATCCCGACATCCAAGGCTCGCCCTACGAGGAAGGCATCCGAGCCATTCGAGACACCAGCAAGTCGCTCACCAGTTTCGTGGACAGCTACCGCAAGCTCACCCAGCTACAAGAACCTGTCATCGAGAACATTCCACTCAAGGATTTCGTGGAAGGCATCAAGCCGCTCTATCCTCAGATAGAATGGCACATCCATATCCCCGAAGATGCCACCTGGTCTGCCGACAAAAACATGCTGCACCAGGTATTTATCAATCTGACCAAGAATGCCATCGAGGCTCACGCCTCAGCCATCGACATTCGATGCTTCCACAAACATCCAGAGAGCATCGAGAGTTCACAATTCTCGGGCATCTATTTCAGCAACAATGGTGCCCCCATCCCAGCCGATGTGGCAAAGGAGATGTTCATCCCCTTCTTCTCTACCAAGCCATCAGGTTCGGGCATCGGCCTCTCCATCTCCCGCCAGATGCTGATGATGCAATCCATCAATCTCTCACTGGCCGAGCACAATGTGGCAGGCTATCATGTAACATTCCGAATGGAATGAAATATATGATAAAGAAGATGAAACAAAAACTTTTGGTGGTTTGATGGCGGTAGATATTGCGCCTAAGAATGCATCGGGTGCTGCTCTTGGCGTTGTCGGCGTAGCGAGTTATGTGGGTACCGGCATCCAGGACATCATGAGCGGTCTGCTCATCGAGGGCAACAAGCATCTGGTAAATGGCGTAGAGACTTACTACTTTACCTATATCAATTATTTCTGGATTGGCGCAGCCCTGATGTCTGTCTTGATGACTTGCATCGTCTGGAAGGCGAAACCAAAGACAGTTTAAGAAATAAACGAAGCTATCATCAAAATACTCTTCACTCTTCACCTTTCGGCCGGAAACCCCTGTGTTTATCGGCATTCCGAGGGGTGAAGAGTTGTTTTTATCTCTTCACCCACTCTTCACCACTCTTCACCTTCAGGCACGGAAACAGATGCGAAAGACTGATAGGAGGATTGCAAATCAGCCAGAACTGAAGGGTGAAGAGTGGTGAAGAGTAGGTGAAGAGTGCCCGAATACTCTTCACCCCTCAGAATGCCGATAAACACAGGGGATTCGGGGCTTTTGGTGAAGAGTGAAGAGTATTTGGCAGGATGCCTATACGAAAACAAAATAAAGGAGTTTTCGATAACTGTTCCAGTAAAACAGCCGACTAGCCACTCATGCGCTAGTCGGCTGTTTGCGTTTTACCAGTTGACTGTTTATATTTTGCCAGTTGGCTATTTTCGGTTCTCCCATCGGCTGTTCCCGAAAAACAGCTAACCTAATAATCGGGCATAATAAAACGAATATAGCTGCGCTAACAATCGTAAGTACTTTCATCGACCATCGTAAGTACTTTCATCGGCCCTCGAAGCTACTTGCACTAAAGAACTGTATCTGTCATTTAAACAAATCATCCATTGTAACGACACTTTGTACCCGACCGGCATATTCGTTGAACTTAAGCCCATAAGTAGTAACCAATGTAAGATGCAAGGAACTCCTGCATTTCGTTTCTTCAGCAAACGTACTCAGTTTATGGCGCAGATTCTTATCATAAGCAGCATTGATGGAGAAATCATCCTCGCAGAATTTCATTTCACAAACATTGATGACGCGGTCGGCTCTGTCAATAATCATATCTATCTGCGCACCATCTTTCTCTTTTCTGCTTTTCCAGGGACTCACCTCTGTCTGCACTCCACTAATACCGAGCGCCTGCTTGATTTGTGGCAGATGATAATAGCAAAGCGATTCAAAGGTAAAACCTCGCCATGCTGTCAGCTCAGGTGTCAGCAGGTTGTCTTGCCAGAAATGCGGATTGGTCGTCTTTCTGCCATCAATAAATGACAAATAGAATTTGCTGTAGAAATCTGTCAGACGGAAATATACCTCACGCTTGGGATAATCATACTTAACATACGATGTTATGAAATCACTCACTTCGAGTGATTTTAATGTAGCAGAAAGCCCCCCGCCATTAGGTATTTTTGTAAGCGAAACGATTTCTTTTCGCGTATATCCCTGTCTTTTTTGAGCCAGAAGGCGCACGATAGTCATGCAATCCTCCGCATTAGTAAAGAGAGAAGAATAGAGACGGTCGAACTCTAAGCCGAGTTTGGCTGCAGGCTCGAAGAAAAGCCTGTCCATATTCTGAGCCAGACTTTTGCCTTTCTGAAGCATGGAAATATAATAAGGAATGCCACCTGTAGCCATATAACATTGTATCTGGTCGAACTTAGACATCACGATGTTGTTAGCCTGATAGTATTCTTCACATTCGCCTAATGTAAACGGGCGCAACTTGATTTCATCAGTTGTGCGATCAAACAAACCGCCTTTGTTGTTTAACAGCTTGTCTGAAATCCATGACGTGGCAGAGCCGCAGACGATAAGCATGATATTCTGCTTTCCTGCAGCCCATCCATTCCAAAAATGCTCTAATGCTGTAACAAATCCCGAGCGGGGAGTGTCAAGCCATGGCAATTCATCTATGAATATCACCTGACGTTTGTCTGCATCTTGCTCTTCCAAGAGATTGATGAGTGCATCAAAAGCTTCGAGCCAAGAGGATGGCACCTTCTTACTCTTGCTGCCATAGCGAACAAGACTGGAGTAAAAACTAGCCAACTGTTGCTCCATTATTTTTTGACCACTTAACTCGTAAGGAGATAAGCCCGTATGGTAAAAGCTCATTTTATCCTGAAACAATTCTCTTACGAGAAAGGTTTTACCGACCCTTCTTCTACCATATATTACTGCAAAAACAGGTTTATTTTCCTTGTAAAGATCCAGGAGTTCTTTACTCTCCTGCTTTCTTCCGATAATTTTCTGTGCCATAATCTTTGCGTTTATTTTGCTGCAAATATACAAAAAATATCGTTTCGAGCAAAATAAACGCACGCTATTTTGCTCGAAATGGGGTAAAAATATCGTTTCGAGCAAAATAAAGAGTGGCTATTCTGCGCAAAATACATCAAAAGACCAGTTTCGCGCAAAATAGCGATACATAAGAAGAGATGGAAAAGGCATCCTAAACACAAGGACTATAATGGGGGATTTTCTAATAATCCTCCATATAGCCCTTGGTAAACATATCATAAGACAGGGCTTCCAGTTCTGAGAGCGTCATCTGCTCTACCGAATGCTCTATCTTACGTATCAGTTCGTCTCGCTTGAAATCGTCGTCATCACTCAGACGCGATGTAAATCTGTTACTCATTTTCTTTACTTTGAACTTTGAATGTTGAACTTTGAACTTTATGATTAGTCTTATTGCTTCTATGAAGCTATTGGCGCTCATAGGTATTGATGATGTTTCCATCATACGCCTCGTGGCTGATTAACCGGACGTTATGAGGAAGCATAGGCGCTGGCGTTCCAGAAGTTACCACGTTTTCCACAGATGTGGACAACAACGTTTCTACCCTGATTTCATCCCAAAGTCCAGCATCGAGGAATGCCTGATGGGTGATGGCGCCTCCCTCTACTATCAGCGACTGCACCTTATTATTATATAAGTACTGCATGATTTGCTGCAACACTTCCATCTTGCCCCGTGAGAAATCCAGACCTTCGAAACAAGGATGATGACGGTCGATGACCAGGCGCATCGGGTCCTTGCCGCTCCAATCTCTAACGTTGAGCAGACTGTGGTCGCGTTCATCGGTTACGCGGCCTATGAGGATGGCATCGTTCTCAGCACGCAACTTGTGGGAGAGCATCTTGGTGAAAGGCGAGGAAATAGCCATACCCCTACCCCCGTTGTCAAGAAAGCCATTCGCGGTCTGCGCCCATTTCAGGATGATGTAAGGACGCTGATGGGTGTTGAAGGTGATGAAGCGCTTGTTGAGTTCGAGACATTCCGCCTCCAGAACGCCTACTGTTACTTCGATGCCTGCCTCGCGAATCTTGCGGATACCGCGGCCCTGAACCTTGGCAAAGGGATCTACGCAGGCGCAAACGCATCGCTTTACTCCTTTTCTTACTATCAAATCGGCGCAAGGCGGCGTCTTGCCGTAATGAGAGCAGGGTTCGAGACTCACATAGATGGTAGCTTGGCTTAATAGATGCTCATCCTCGGACTTAACAGATGCAAAGGCGTTGACTTCAGCATGCCCTTCTCCGCATCTTACATGATAGCCTTCGCCGATGATTCTGCCATCCCCACTCACGATAACGGCTCCCACCATCGGATTGGGTTTGGCATTCTCTCTTCCGTTTTTCGCCAGCTGCAGACAGCGGCGCATAAACATTTCGTCTATTTCCTTTTGCGACAACGGTTCGCCCGTCTTCACATTCTGAAAAGAAACATTATTTTGTTCCATATCTAAAACTTTTCTTCGTTTTTTACTTACTTTTCGATAAAATGTCGTACCTTTGCTCTCAAATCAAATCATAATATACGATTTAGAGATGAAAACGTATCAACAACTTTGGCAATCCCTCACCCCACTTTATGATGCAGGCGAAGCACAGGCTATCGTCCGCACCGTGCTTGATGTGAAGTACGGAATGACGCTGACCGACATAATCTGCGGCAAAGTTAATGAATTATCTGCAGATGAAGAAAGAAAACTGGAAGAAATTATCAGAAGATTGCAAAAAGGCGAACCTGTACAGTATGTTCTGGGCGAAGCTGACTTTGCAGGAAGAACCTTCCATGTTGAGCCGGGCGTGCTGATTCCGAGACCCGAAACGGCGGAACTCTGCGAGTGGATAGAAAAAGATGCGACTGAAAACAAAGGGATTACGGAAGGAGAGAAGGAAGAAAACACCATCCGCATCCTGGACATCTGTACGGGTTCGGGCTGCATCGCCATTACGCTGGGACTGGACATCGGCGGCTCGGAGGTTACGGGTTGGGATATTTCGGAAGATGCCTTGAAGATAGCACAGGGAAATGTTGCGCTACTGGATGCCGGTAACGTAAAAATAGAATATCAGGATGCCCTGAAGTTGGCGGAAACATCGGATGCCGGAAGATGGAACATTATCGTGAGCAATCCCCCGTATATCTGCGAAAAGGAGAAAGCGGATATGGAGAAGAATGTGTTGGAACACGAACCTGGAATCGCCCTCTTCGTGCCCGATGAAGAGCCTCTGAAGTTCTACAGAGCCATCGCCGAATATGCCTCTTCTGCCCTCAAATCCGGAGGTGCATTATACTTCGAAATCAATCCTATCTACGAAAAAGAAACAAGGGAAATGCTGGAAGGATTGGGGTTTAAAGCTATTGATACAAAGGAAGATGCCTTCGGAAAGCAGAGAATGATGCGAGCCGGCAAATCATAAAGTTCAATGTTCAAATCTCAAAGTTCAAAGTAAAATCATCATGTTCAAATCTCAAAGTTCAAAGTATAAAAAGCCGATGACCGAGCAGCAGGCGCTCCTGAAGCTCACCACCCTCTGCACCCAAGCCGAACATTGCTCGCAAGAGATGATCGACAAGATGAAGAAGTGGGAACTGCCCGAAGATGCCATCGCCAGAAACATGGAATTCCTGACCGAGAAGAAATTCATCGACGACGAACGTTTCGCACGCTTCTTTATCAACGACAAGATAAAATACAACAAGTGGGGACGCCGGAAGGTGGAACAGGCGCTGTGGATGAAACATATTCCGAAGGACATCTCCGACCCTATCTTCGAAGAGATAGAAGACGACCTGTATATGGAAACCCTCCTGCCCCTGATGAAAAACAAATATAAAACCATCAAGGCAAAGAACGACTATGAACGCTCGATGAAACTCATCCGCTTTGCCCTGGGAAGAGGATACAGCATGGAGGTTATCCACAAATGCATCGACCGGATGAAGGAAGAAGATCTGGGAGACATCGATTTCGAAGAGGAATTCTAAAGCAAAGCATCAAGTTCAATATCCCAACCTCAAAATTAAGAGTAAAGCCATGCGTACCAGCCTGTTAAGTGACATATTCGATTTATTCTTCCCCCGAACCTGCGCCATCTGCGGAAATGTGCTCGCTGGCGGGGAGGAGATGATATGCATAAAATGTCTGTTCCGCATGCCGGGAACCGATACCTGGGAACAGCCCTACGACAACGAGATGGCAAAACTCTTCTGGCATCTGATTCCCATCGAACGCTGCTGCGCTCTCTTCCATCACATCAGCCATGCCACATCGGCTAGAGCCGTCTACCAGCTGAAATACATGCATCATCCTGAAATGGGAATCTATCTGGGCAGAATGCTGGCAAAGAAGGGGTTAGGCATTCAGTTCTTCGACGGAATAGACGCCATCATCCCCATCCCGCTCACCCGAAAACGAGAAAAAGAACGCGGCTATAACCAGAGCCTTCTCATCGCCAAAGGCATCCAGCAACTCACCCATCTGACCATCATCAAGGATGCCGTAAGAAGAAAAAAGTTTAGCGAAAGCCAAACCCACAAGAACCGGCAGGAAAGACAGGAAAACGTGAGCCAGGTTTTTGAAGCCGCAGCAACCTATCATGACGGGCAGGGCGAGCACCCCATCACGCAACTTGAGGGCAAACATATCCTCATCATCGACGACGTATGCACCACCGGAGCCACCATCATCTCCTGTGCGGAAACCCTGATAAAAGCAGCCGGAAAGATGAAGATAAGCGTGCTGACTGTAGGTTTCGCACACGACTAAAGGCCCTTTTTGCCGAGAGTTAAAACATTTTAACCCTAAATATAGCCGCCGTGTGCAAAAATCATTGTACCTTTGCAAAATAATTAATAATAATTTAATCCTTTAAAGATTATGGACAAACTGAAGAAAGAATTCGCATCTAAGTTATTGAAAGTAAAGGCTATCAAGTTGCAGCCTAATGATCCATTCACATGGGCTTCTGGCTGGAAGTCACCATTCTATTGTGATAACCGCAAGACTCTCTCATTCCCAGAACTCCGCAATTATGTAAAGCTTGAGCTCGTTCACGCTATCCTGGAGCAGTTCCCAGAGGCTGATGCTGTAGCCGGAGTAGCTACTGGTGCCATCGCGCAGGGTGCTTTGGTTGCTGACGAACTGAACATGCCTTTCGTATACGTTCGTTCTAAACCAAAGGATCACGGTATGCAGAACCTCATCGAAGGTCAGCTCGACCCTAAGGCTAAAGTTGTGGTAGTAGAAGACTTGATTTCTACCGGCGGCAGCTCTCTCAAGGCAGTAGAGGCTCTCCGCAAGAACGGCAACGAGATTGTGGGTATGGTAGCTAGCTACACCTATGGTTTCCCTATCGCCGAGAAGGCTTTTGCTGATGCTAACGTAAAGCTGGTTACTTTGACCGACTATGAGCACGTAGTGGCAGAGGCTCTGGAGACTGGCTATATCAAGCAGGAAGACGTAGAGCTGCTCCACGAGTGGCGCAAGGACCCAGCTAACTGGAAGAAGTAATCAAGCTGACCCATCAATAATGAGTACAAGTACATTCGAAAGTAATATCAAACAGATTCCTCACAAGCAGGAATCTGTTTACCGTACATTGAGCGATCTGAACAACCTGCAGATGCTCAAAGACCGCTTCGAGCAGGTGAAAGACCAGATTCCTGAGGACAAGAGAAAGGAAATGGAAAAGCTGAAGGACCTCAAGTTTGATAGCGACAGCATCTCTATCACAGCACCTATGGTGGGTGAAATCAAGATGCGCATCATCGACCGCGAGGAGCCTAAGACCATCAAGTTTGAAACAGAAAACAGCCCTGTTCCTTTCAACTTCTGGATTCAGCTGCTCCCTACAGGCGAGTTCTCATGCAAAATGAAACTCACCATCAAGGCAGAACTTAACATGTTTATCAAGGGTATGGTGAAGAAGCCATTGCAGGAAGGCATCGAAAAAATTGCTGATGCGCTTGCGATGATTCCTTACCAGGATTAATAAATAAAGAAATTATGGCACATAAACTTTGGGAAAAGAACTTCGAAGTAAACAAGGAAATTGAAAGATTCACCGTAGGAAGAGACCGCGAACTCGACCTCTATCTCGCCAAGTATGACGTGCTGGGCAGTATGGCACACATCACCATGCTCGAAAGCATCGGACTCCTGGAGAAAGATGAACTCACCCAGCTCCTTGCCGAACTGAAAAACATCTACGCCATCGCCGACAAGGGCGAATTCGTAATAGAAGACGGCGTGGAAGACGTTCATTCCCAGGTAGAACTGATGCTCACCCAGAAACTGGGCGACATGGGCAAGAAGATTCATTCGGGTAGATCACGCAACGACCAGGTTCTCGTAGACCTCAAACTCTTCACCCGTCATGAGTTGAAGGAGATTGTGGACGCCGTGAAGATTCTCTTCGACGAGCTGATTCAGAAGAGCAACCAGTATAAGGACGTGCTGATGCCGGGCTACACCCATCTGCAGGTGGCTATGCCTTCATCATTCGGTCTCTGGTTTGGCGCTTATGCTGAAGGACTTGCCGATGACATGCTCTTCCTGCAGGCTGCTTACCGCATGACAAACCGCAACCCGTTGGGTAGTGCTGCCGGCTATGGAAGTTCATTCCCATTGAACCGCACCATGACCACCGAACTTCTCGGTTTCGACAGCATGGACTATAATGTGGTTTATGCACAAATGGGCAGAGGAAAGATGGAGCGCAACGTGGCTTTCGCCATGGCTACCGTGGCAGGAACTTTGGCAAAGATGGCTTTCGACGCCTGCATGTTCAACTGCCAGAACTTCGGTTTCGTGAAATTGCCTAAGGAGTGCACCACCGGTTCGAGCATCATGCCACACAAGAAGAATCCAGACGTATTCGAGTTGATTCGCGCCAAGAGCAACAAGCTCCAGAGCCTTCCACAGCAGGTAATGCTCATCATGAACAACCTGCCAGTAGGCTATTTCCGCGATCTCCAGATTATCAAGGAAGTGTTCCTCCCTGCCTTCGACGAGTTGAAGGACTGTCTGCAGATGGCTGCCTACATCATCAACAAGATGGAGGTAAACGAGCATATTCTTGACGATCCTCGCTACGACCCTATGTTCTCAGTAGAAGAAGTGAACCAGCTTGCTGCCAACGGACTGCCATTCCGCGATGCTTACAAGAAGGTAGGACTGGAAATCGAGGCTGGCGAATTCAAGCCAAACAAGGATATTCATCATACTCACGAAGGCAGCATCGGCAATCTCTGCAACGACAAGATTCAGGCGCTGATGGAGCAGACCCTCTCTGAGTTCCACTTCGAGCGCATGGAGAATGCCGAGAAGAATCTTCTGAAATAAAGACTGAAAGGTTTCTGCATGAAAAATAGCATATATAATAAGTATATATATAATAAGGTGAAGAGCATGGCTGGAATAGCTATGCTCTTACTTTGTTCATGCGATGCAGAAAACAGCATCAGCACCAAATATCCCTGCCAGTTCTATTTCAAGTCGCAATACCATCCGGGCACAAGTCTGGAAACAGCCCTCAACGGAACGGGCGTCTACACGATGGTTAGCGCCAAAAAGGTGAATGGAGCCTGGAATATCTATTCTACATTAAACGATGGGAAAAACCAGACTGAAACCATCATCCTCTCTACAGCGAAGGAGAATTATGCCAACTATACTTATCTGGGAGCGGGCAACGACCCTAAAGATGCCAAAAAGAACGGCTTCATCATGGGATTATCAAACTTCAGCGGACCTGTAGCCTGGGACCGCCAATGTCCAAACTGTCTGGAACAATATGGTGGAACCAACTATCCGCTGGAATGGACCGGCAACCGCCAATCGGTTATTTGCGACAAATGCAAACGCATCTACAGCCTGGAAAACGGAACCATCACAAGCGGCGGAAAGAGCAAAAACGACAAGCCGCTGATGAAATATATAGTAGATTACCATGGTACAGGAAGCGATATACATGTAGGAAACTAAGCAGAAACGGAGGGCAAACGAAAAAAATGGCGCTTTCTTGTCTTAAAAAATGTAAATCGTTTGGAGATTTAAAGAAATAGCATTACCTTTGCACCCACATAACGCGGAAATAGCTCAGTTGGTAGAGCACAACCTTGCCAAGGTTGGGGTCGCGGGTCCGAGTCCCGTTTTCCGCTCAACTCTTAACGTTTACCATGCCGCAATGGTGGAATTGGTAGACACGAGGGACTTAAAATCCCTTGGCCAGTAATGGCTGTGCGGGTTCGAGTCCCGCTCGCGGCACCTTAAAGTTTTTCCTTATGAAAAAATTTGCTTACATCCTCATTTTATTCATTACGCTGGTTTTAACATCATGTGGTGTTAGCAGTGGGCATTTCAAGTTTGAAGGCAAATTTCTCAACATGAATCAAGGCGAGTTTTATGTATACAGTCCTGACGGGGGCTTCGAAGGCGTTGACACCATCAAGGTAGAAGGCGGCCGTTTCACTTTCGAAACCGAATGTAAGGAAGATTTTACCATTATGCTTGTTTTCCCTAATTTCTCTGAGCAGCCTATCTTCGCAAAATCGGGCAAATCAGTAGAAATCAAGGCAGATGCTTCGCACCTTAAGGAAATGGAGGTAAGCGGAACCAAGGATAACGAACTGATGACAAAATTCCGCAAGAACATCCTGAAAGATACGCCACCTGAGGCTAAAAAGCATGCTGAAGACTTCGTCAGAGAACATCCGAATTCTGTGTGCAGCATCTATCTGATCAAAAAATACTTCATCACTTCTACACAACCTGATTACCGCAAGGCGCTCTCACTCATCAATATCGTAGAGAAGGAACAGCCTAAAAATGGACAGTTGGCTAAGATGAAGCAGTTGGCAGAAACCATGAAGAATGTAGGCACCGGTGCAACCCTGCCTTCATTTACAGCATACGATATCAACGGAAAACTCGTTTCTAGTACAGAAATGAGCAGCGCTCCAGTTGCCGTACTCTACACCTGGGCTACCTATAACTATGACAGCCAGGACATGCAGCGCGAACTGAAGAGCCGTCAGAAAAAATCGAACGGCAAGCTTAAGCTGATGGCTTTCTGTCTGGATGCCAGCAAGAGCGAATGCAAGAACAACATCAAGCGCGACTCTATCGCATGCCCTATCATCTGCAACGGCGAAATGCTGGAAGACAAGACCTTGAAGAAGTTGGGATTGGGAAACCTTCCTGACAACATCATACTTCAAAATGGTAAAATCATCGCCCGAGGCATGAAAAAGCAAGAGCTTTACACTAAGCTCGACCAACTGCTAAAATAAATACTTTCGAGCTAGTCAAGAACCCATAAAAAGCACGCCTATATGTTAGTAAAGACATATTGTGCAGCAGTTAACGGACTAGAAGTAACTACTGTAACCGTAGAAGTAAGCCTCAACAGAGGCGTCATGTACCACCTCACAGGCTTAGGCGACGAGGCGGTCAAAGAGAGCCGTAACCGAATTTCAGCAGCTCTCCAGTATAGCGGCTTCAAATTTCCGATAGCCGACATCACCATCAATCTGGCTCCAGCTGATCTCCGAAAAGAGGGCAGCAGTTTCGACTTGCCGCTTGCAATCGGACTTCTAGGCGCCAACAACAACATTCCCGAAGATCATCTGAAAGAGTACATGATGGTAGGCGAGCTGAGCCTTGACGGTACGCTCCAACCTATCAAAGGTGCCCTACCGATAGCCATCAGAGCCAGAGCAGAGCACTTTAAGGGACTGATTGTGCCGGAACAGAACGCTCGGGAAGCGGCTGTCGTAAACAATCTTGAGGTTTACGGCATGAAAACGCTTTTCGAAGTCATACAATTCATGAGCGACAGAAGCAATCCTTCTCCTACAATCGTTGACACCCGCAAGGAATTCTACGAAAACCAGACACATTGTGAATACGATTATGCCGACGTCCGCGGTCAGGAGAACGTGAAAAGAGCGCTCGAAGTGGCGGCGGCTGGCGGACACAACCTGATTATGGTAGGTCCTCCAGGTTCTGGAAAGTCGATGATGGCAAAACGTTTGCCGTCCATCCTTCCCCCTCTCACGCTCTCTGAGAGTCTGGAAACAACACAGATTCACTCCATTGCAGGCAAACTGGGCAAGAATGTATCACTCATTTCCCAACGCCCGTTCCGGTCTCCTCACCATACCATCTCTCAAGTGGCTCTGGTAGGAGGTGGAACATCGCCACAACCGGGAGAAATATCGCTCGCACATAATGGCGTTCTGTTCTGCGATGAACTTCCGGAGTTCAATAAAACCACTCTGGAAGTACTCCGCCAGCCATTGGAAGACCGCCACATCAACATCAGCAGAGCGAAATATTCTACAGATTACCCATGTTCATTCATGTTTGTGGCAAGTATGAACCCTTGTCCATGCGGATATTATGGTGATCCGACACATCGCTGTGTCTGCACGCCAGGCCAGATTCAAAGATACATGAACAAGATTTCGGGTCCGTTACTCGACCGCATCGACATCCAATGTGAGATTAGTCCTGTTCCTTTTCAGGATATTTCGAAGGCAGCACCAGGTGAGCCAAGTGCCAAGATCAGAGAAAGAGTCATCAAGGCAAGAGAAGTTCAGGCCGAAAGATTCAAAGATTATAAAGGCATCCATTGCAACGCCCAGATGACCGAAAGAATGATTCATCAGTTTGCCGAACCCGACGAACAAGGTATCGAACTGCTCCGAATGGCAATGGAGAAGCTTTCTTTGTCAGCCAGAGCTTACAACAGAATCCTGAAAGTGGCACGAACCATTGCTGATTTGGCAGGAAGTGAACAGATTAAGCCTGACCATATAGCAGAAGCCGTGGGATACAGAACCCTCGACAGAGGCGATTGGGCAGAAAGAGGACATTTATAATCATAAAGAAGATATATGTAAAAGGATAAAAATCCGTTTTTTCCTATCATTCGCTCTAAAAAGTTGGATTTATAAAGGAAAAAAGGGAGAAAAATAGAAGAATAGCCATTCTAAAACAATTACAAATCTGTTTTAGAATGGCTATTTTCTTTTGTTACTACAAAAATATTACCCCATAAACACAAAAACACTATAAAAATCGGACAAAGATGAATACTAAAATCGTCCAATAAAGGGTAAATTCTGTTCTCTAGGGTGGAGTATTTGATTTAAATTAGCTTTTAAATTTACGAAAATCACTAATTCTAACAAAAATTACCCCATATAGGATAAAAAAATGCATTACCTTTGCAAACGTAAAAAGAACGCTAGCACAGCGCTAGTTTAATTATTAACAACAAAACTATTAAGATTATGGATTGCATTTTTAAAATTACAAACGCAGTAAAGAAGATTGGTTTCGTAATTCTTCTTGCAGAGTTGGCCGTTATCGCCTATATGAACGTAATGTAAGAAATCTCTCTATAGATATAAATATATAAGGAGGAAGTTTTCTACATACTAAGGTAATTAGATTGTAAAAGGTCAACAACATAAGTTGTCAGAACGAATAAGCTCTTAGAAAAAGTAAATGATAATAATTAGGTACAATCCTATCAGGGAGGAGTCTGATGGAAATGTACAAGATGGGAGGCTCTTGCAGAGATGCGAAGGGCCTTTTTTTGTATCCTGCCCTACGCTATCCTTACTATAAAAATACTAAAGAACCCAGCTTTTTACACCTTATTATATATATAAGTAAGAAAAAGCGACGATAATTCTTTCTTATCTCCAACATTTTTTGTAATTTTGCAGCCAAATAACAAAAATATATTAGCTAATATGGAACAAAAGAACTTTAAACGTACTACCGTGACTGCGGCTTTGCCTTATGCCAACGGTGGTGTGCACATCGGTCACCTGGCAGGTGTTTACGTGCCAGCCGATATCTATGTTCGCTATCTCCGCCTCAAGAAGCAGGATGTTGTCTTCATCGGCGGTAGCGATGAGCATGGTGTACCTGTTACTATCCGTGCCAAGAAAGAAGGAATTACCGTACAGGAGGTGGTTGACCGCTATCATAACCTCATCAAGAAGAGTTTCGAGGACTTCGGAATCTCTTTTGATATTTATAGCCGTACCACTTCACCAACTCACAATAAGTTTGCTTCAGACTTCTTCCGCACACTCTATGACAAGGGCGTATTGGAAGAAAAGGTAGAGGAGCAGTTCTGCGACGAGGTAACAGGCGAATTCCTTACCGACCGTAATATCGTAGGAACTTGCCCTCGCTGTGGTGCAGAGGGTGCTTATGGCGACCAATGCGAGAAATGTGGTGCTACCCTCTCTCCTGAGGAGCTCATCAACCCTACCAACAAGAACAACCCTGGTCATGGTCTCGTAAAGAAGCCTACCAAGAACTGGTATCTTCCATTGAACAAGTATCAGGATTGGTTGAAGAAGTGGATTCTGGAAGGCCACAAAGAGTGGCGTACCAATGTTTACGGCCAATGCAAGAGCTGGTTGGACATGGATCTTCAGCCACGTGCCATGACACGCGACTTGGATTGGGGTATTCCTGTTCCAGTAGAGGGTGCAGATGGAAAGGTGCTCTACGTTTGGTTCGATGCACCTATCGGCTACATCTCAAATACCAAAGAACTCTGCGATGCTCATCCAGAAAAGTGGGGAACATGGCAGAAGTGGTGGCAGGATCCTGAAACTCGTCTCGTTCACTTTATCGGTAAGGACAATATCGTGTTCCACTGCATCATCTTCCCTACTATGCTGAAGGCTCACGGCGACTATATCTTGCCAGACAACGTACCAGCCAACGAGTTCCTGAACCTGGAGGATGATAAGATTTCAACATCCCGCAACTGGGCTGTATGGTTGCACGAGTATCTCGTAGATTTGCCAGGCAAGCAGGATGTATTGCGCTATGTATTGACAGCCAATGCGCCTGAGACCAAGGACAACAACTTTACCTGGAAGGATTTCCTGGAGCGCAACAACTCTGAGTTGGTTGCCGTTTACGGTAACTTCGTAAACCGTGCCCTCCAGCTCACCAAGAAGTATTGGGGCGGCGTAGTTCCTGCCTGTGGTGAATTGCAGGAGGTAGATGAGAAGGCTATCGCTGAGTTTAAGGACGTGAAGGAGAAGGTAGAGCAGTATCTCAACGTATTCAAGTTCCGCGAGGCTCAGAAAGAGGCTATGAACCTGGCTCGTATCGGTAACCGATACATCACAGAGTGTGAGCCTTGGAAGGTTTGGAAGACCGATCCTAAGCGTGTGGAGACCATCCTGAACATCTCCCTGCAGTTGGTTGCCAACCTCGCCATCGCCTTCGAGCCATTCTTGCCATTCTCTTCTGAGAAGCTCCGCAAGATGATCAATATGCCTAACTTCGAGTGGACTCAGCTCGGCAGCACAGATCTGCTCAAGGCTGGTACCCAGCTCGGTGAGCCTGAATTGCTCTTCGAGAAGATTGAGGATGAGGTTATCGAAAGACAGCTCCAGAAGCTTGCTGACACCAAGAAGGCTAACGAGGAGGCTTCTTATCAGGCTGCTCCTATCAAGCCAGAGGTTAGCTTCGATGATTTCGAGAAACTCGATATCCGCGTAGGTCACATTCTGAACTGCGAGAAGGTAAAGAAGTCTAAGAAACTCCTGAAGTTCACCATCGACGATGGTTCTGGCGTAGAGCGCACCATCTGCTCAGGTATCGCAGCCTACTATGAGCCAGAGCAGCTGATCGGCAAGGACGTATTGTTCGTAGCCAACTTTGCTCCTCGCAAGATGATGGGCATCGAGAGTCAGGGTATGATTCTGAGTGCAGTCAACTTCGACGGCTCATTGAACGTAACTTCTCTCCTTGGCAAGGTTAAGCCAGGAAGCCAGGTAGGATAAAGAATCATAGAATCATCTGATTATCAGATAAGGTAAAAGCCTCAAATCCTTTGCGGATTTGAGGCTTTTCTTATTTCTATCCAAATATTCTTTTATAATGTAAAACGATAACCCACGGTAAAGGTCAGAGCCTTGTTCTTACAGTTATCCCAATCACCCTTGCCAGCCTTGGTCAGGCTCATGTTGTATCGGGCATCCAGAATCACGTTCATATATTCATAGCTCAAGCCCAGAGGAATGGCTACATCCACCTTCTTGGCAGGCCAAGGAGCTTCGGTTTCCTGCATATCCTTGTATGTAATAGACCCGTTCTTGTCCTTCTGAAGGTCGGTTTCCTCTCTTTTCACCTTGCCGTCACCACAAAGGAATCCCACCTGAACGCCTGCATTCACCGACAAACCCTCTACAAGATAGGCTTTCAGCATGAGCGGTACCTGAATATAATCGAGGTTCACATGATGATTCTTAATACCTGTATATTCCCCTTTTTCAGCATTCTCAGTCAACTCGCAGTCAGGGAAACGCATACCCTGTCGGGCATAATAAGCACCCAGCGTAATACCCAGGCTCTTATTTATGCGATATTCCACATCTGCGCCGCCCATGAATCCAGCCTGATACTTAGACTCTAGTGAGGTTCCCTCCAAAGTTTCCAGAGTCAACCCGCTCCAGTTAGCCAGAGATACACCTATACGAGGAATTACCGAGAATCTGCCTACCGGATTCTCCACTTCTTGTGCCTTTGCTCCCACAACAGCAAGCAGCAGCACCATCATTATAACTATTTTCTTTTTCATTTCCACAACAGTTTGTATATCATAATAACAAGAAACAAGGGATAATATTGCATCCTACTGCCATTTTTCTCCATGAAAGACCTGTTCTCGCAAAGTGTTAACAAATACAACTCATAGTTTTCTTCCCTCCAACTCACCGTTTTCTGGAGCGAAAGTACGTATTTTTTATAAGTGATTGAGAATGAGATAAGTTTTTATCTCATAAAAAGAAGAGGTTACGAATTAGAAATAAACAGAATGTAGCATCCTGCTGTGATTTGCATAACCATCCAAAGAACTCTTTCGGTTGCAAAGATACGATATTTAATCGGGGATAAAGAATGTTTTAAGATTTTTTATCCTCGATTTTTTGCTTGGGTAAATCTGTTTTTATTAAACCTTATTCTTCTCTATTCTTTGCTGTTTCCATTTCAATCCATTCAAACATATGTGGCAATGGTTCCTGTTTTGAATGGTCTATTTCGTTTGCATATTCTCATCCTTTCGTGTGTTTTGTATAAAAGTCAGCCGTCGTCGAAGAAAGACAGTCCTCGTACCTCAGACTAACTTCCTCCGACTATGGCACGGCAAGAAAAATCCTTGGCGGTATGCCTTGAAATACTTCAAGACTATACTGCCAAGGACTTTTCTTTGTTTGCCGTGCTGACAACGGCTGACTTTTATAGCCACAACCCGCAGTCCCATTTTTATCGCACAATCCAAACAACATGAAACAGTGGCACGCCACCCTTTCATGTCTTAGTAGTACGGCATGAGGAAAAGTGTTTCTTTTTGTCGGTTGCAGGCTAACCGATCAAAATAAACACCATTCCTTGATTTGCCGTACAATTTTGTTTGCATACTCCACCGCAAGAAAGAAGTCATTGATGTAAACCTCAACGACCACTTTCATGCTTGGCTGCAAAGCCTTGGAGAAAACCCGATGCAAGAAGCATGGACAAGCCAGACTCTTCTTTCACCGGAATTTCTCTGAAGGCTGTGCCATTCTTGAATGCGATTTCCATTTTCCTAAAACATTTGCAAGACAGTAATTGTATCCATTTCTCAGAAATGAGTATGCGATAATCGTGCAGTCCAAAAACTTCCGTGAAGTTTCTATTTTCATTTGCCGCTCTGATTTTCTTTCCTTCACATGGTCTTTCCTTTTGGCATCAACCGTTATCGTGCAGGTGCAAAGGTATGGCAGCGGGCTTTGGAAATAAAAGGTCGAGCCTTCGGTTTTCGAAAAAATCTCCACACCGTTGGGTAGTATTTTTCCGAAAAATTCTGCTAAAATATGCCGAATAGCTAAAAATGAGCGATTTACAAGTGTTTCACCTCAATAGAGGTAATGACTTGGTAATAGTTTTAACTTCTGTATTATACATAAGTTTGCATTACTTGTCAAACAACTCTTTTCGGTGACAAAGGTACAACATTTATGTGGATTGATGAAAATCATATCCATTTTTTAGATTTTATTTTCAGTTGCTGCCATATACGTACTACTCAACACCCCTTGGATGTGTCAAATCCGCAAAATATTGATGATTTTGGCTATATTTATGCTACAAAATAGGCTATTATGTCAAATGAGTACTTGAAATTCATTTTTAGGGGCTGAGTAGTAACAAGAACATCTGAGACCTACAGAGAATGAACCGCCAACCTGTGGGGAGGGATAAATTGAAAAATGCTTCCATACTGCGAAAGTACGGAAGCATTTGTATGGGGGAAAAGACAAAAGATTATTGCAGACTCTTGTCAAGGATTTCAAGAAGAATGGTAGGGTCCTCGTGGATTTGCTCAGCAGTGAGTCCTCTCTTTTCCACTTCTTCAGCGACGGCAGGATAGTCCTTGAATTTATCCTTTATCTTTTTCAACAGTTTCTTTTGAGAATATTTTTCTCTTTTGGAATTAATTTTTTTATCCTCAAATAACATCCAATAGTAAACATGCTTGCCGCTATCAACCATATAGTGATATCCCCTACAGCCCAAGTAAACGGTATTATTTGTCCATATACCAGTAAACGACCTGCTGTGGGTGGAACTTTCAAAAGCAAACGGCTGCATATAGCCCGTAACATGTTTACCCTTGTAAATTTCAGTTGCCATAAAAGGGAATGTAGGGTCATCTTCATTAAGAACGAAAGTTCGCTTCTTGCCGTCTTGCATAGCATTGTCCACCACAAGGGATTTAATGTCTACGATTTTGTATTTTACATCCTTACCATTTTGTGTTTCACTGAAATAGATGTTTTTTTTCATGAAGTGGATGTCGTTCTGCAAATAGCCGTTGAGCACAGTACCGTCTTTAAGAGTCAGCACTGCCTTAGGCCATGAAACTTTCTCTTTAGGTTTCTTTGCGTTTGCTATTGTCGCAAACGAGAACACCATTAAAAAGATGATAAAAAGTAACTTTTTCATATGTACGTTTATTTAATGTTTCGATAGATATTTTTAACACTACAAAAATTTGATTACAAAAACTTTGTCATAAATCATAATCAAGGAAGTTATTCCAAAACTTCATCAAGTTTTCTGACTAATATAGTAGGGTCTTTACGAATCTCTTTCATACTTAGACCTTTGAGTATTTCCTTTATCTGAGGATAACCTTTAAAATACATTTTTAGCACAGTCTTTTGACCAATTCCTCCAATGCTATTATCCTTCAAATAATAGGTTCTTGCAAAGTCCTCATTCTTGGCTTTGTAATAAAACATGATAGCCAATCTGTAAATACTTCCCGATTTCACATGGGTAGCTGTGTTTATATAGTGAATATAGGCAGAAATGTTTTTCCCCTCATAAACTGGCTGAAGGAATACCGGATTTTTGTAGAGTTTCGGATTCTCTTTATAAGACATGCTCATTCCCATCTGGGCAACCATCGGAATCCAGTTTTCCCATTCTCCAGCCTTCTTGTTATAGTATTTTATCTCTTTTACATCAGTAGATGCGAAGTCTGCCTTCTCACCATCAGTTTTTTTGATTCTGAACTCATGGTAATTGTCTACATTAAAGGAAAACTTCTTAATGTCACCTTTCACAAAGGTGCCGTTGTTCAAGGTTACTTCTGCATTCTGAGCTTGAACTATTCCACAAAGAAGAATAGCAAGAAACATAAAAATCAACTTTTTCATACGCATGACTATTTAATTTTGTTTCAATTTAAATTAATTGTTTTGCTTATAAAGATAGGATGCTTTTCTTTAACTGCCAAAGAAAAAGAATATTATTAACACAATTATATAGATATATAACAAAATTTAGCATATAATGGCAGTAATTGCAGTTGGTATACTCATTTTCTGCGACCATCGGGAGCAAAAATTCTCCACCCTCATGGTGGAGCGAGGAGTTTTGGGGTTCCCGAAACATAACCTCGCTCCCTCCTCTAAGAACAAAAGACGAGATATTTGCCTTTCGGCTTTCCATGCCCAAGGTTGCAGACCTTAATTCTCTCAATTTGCGCCAAACATCAAAGCTGCCACATTGAAAGAACAAGGTCACAGACACAAGCTACTTTGTACATGGAGTTTGCAAAGGAAAAGGTGATATTTTCAGTGTGAAACTTGCCAAGTGTTTCAGTTGTGTGTTGTTGATTTCCTTTGTGAACTATGCCGAATGTGTTATGTGTGCTGTGTGTCCTCGGTATAGTCTGCATAAATCTAATGCCATGCTAAAACACTGCGGAGGTTCGCCCAAGTGGCTGGAGGCGCAAAGCCTCCAAGGAACGTTGCTGCAACCATTTCGGAGAATAGAGCGGTTGCCAATTAATCCACAAGCACATTTTACAGCGTACCAAGTGAGGGCATGTAAAACGTTGAATTGTTGAAGATAGGTGTTATCTTTATGAGAACCAACCACTTATACCCTCAACAAACTCTCAACAAATAGCTCTACACAACAAATTACTGGGCAAAAAAGAAAGAAAGGAATGGTGTTCATGGTTTTCTCTTTTCAACATTATCTTTCTTTTGTTGAGAGATTTGTTGAGAATATGTTGAGCCGTAAATGCCTGATGTTCAATACTTCTTTCATCATATTCAACAATTCAACAAAAATAAGGGGTGTTTTGTCCGTCATTTTTATGAACAGAACTCATCCCCCTACAAGTAAGAATGTCATGCTTATGCTTCAGTACTTATTCACGACAGTACGACAGCGCCAAGCCAACAAACAAGCAAGAGGACATTCAACTAAAGGCGGTTGTTCTTCTATTGAGTTGTAGGATAATGACACTACTTTTCTCTTTTGCCCCGTACAATCTCTTGAAGATGGTGGCACGAAACCGAGCTGCCCCGTATGAGTTTATACGGAAGCAAAGGGCAACAATCATCGGAAAGCCATACAACGTTTGCCAAATGCCATTGGAAGTTTCCTGTTTCTGTTGGACTTCCGACACCGTCAATAAACCATCCTTGTATATTGACCTTATCACAGCATGGAGTTTCATGGCGGTGACATGAAGCATATCAACCAATTCACCCTCACTCATCCACAAGTCTTGCAAGTTGGACGGAATGGATAACATTCCATTTCCGTCCACGGTGATTACAGTCCTTTTCATGCCATTCCCCCCATTGTCGGCATATGCCCCTTGATTCGACTTTCAAAAGCTGATATGTCATGCTCCAATTTAGTACTTGTCACCTTTGCGTAAATTTGTGTTGTGGCGATGTCCGTATGTCCCAGTATCTTGCTTACACTCTCTATCGGCATACCGTAGTTTAAAGCCAAAACTGCGAACGAATGCCGGCTTACATGAAATGAAATTCGCTTCTTGATGCCACACATTTTTGCCACTTTCTTTATACGCTTGTTTACCATGTCAAGTGAGCCAATATTAAACAAGTGCATATCTTTTCTCAATGGCTTGTAACGTTCAATTATCTGTATGGCTGCATCTATCAGTTTAATTTTGAATGGTACGCCTGTCTTTTGACGCTGAGAAACTATCCATGGAGACCCACTTATAATGGCAACATTGTCCTCTGTAAGATTCTTGATGTCAACGAAAGAGATACCTGTCCAACAACCAAACATAAACAAGTCTCTCGCAAAAGCAAAGTTGGGATTTTCCAACTCTATTCCTGCAAATATGTCCAATTCTTCCTCTGTCAAGAACTCACGCTCCTTGTGGTCTGGGTCAACGTGGTACATGGCAAACGGATTTCTCTGTATCTTGCCGTTGTAGTGTGCTGCCGTGACGATATGCTTCAATGGTATGGAGTATATCCAAATGGTAGATTGCGTGAGTCCAATGACATTCTTCAAATACAGACAAAAATCACGGATGAACTCCTCGGTAAGCTCATTCATGGACATATCGCTGCGCTTGTACTGAAATTTGATGAACTCGGCAACGTACTTTCTTACCGTCAGATACTTGCGGTAGGTTCGGACAGCTCGGTCTTTTCCCACGCGTTGGGCAAAGGCTGCGTTCTCCTTGTCAAAAGCTCTGAGTAATGTCTCATACTCCGTACCTATGCCTTGATATGCGTTTCTCACCATTTCAGCGGTAACGAACGCCTCACGGTCGGAAAGCCGTTGGTAATGCTTAGCGATTTGAGCCTTGATGTTATCAAGCGCAAAGTTCACCTCATTGGCTTCCTTGCTTCTGCCTTTGGCTCTGTTGCCCTT
>NZ_QSAV01000020.1:39699-58702 GCF_003465495.1 Segatella copri
TTGCCCTTTGCATCCCATATCGCCTTGGTCACGCTCAGCTTGCAACTGAACTGTGCGATAGTTCCGTTGATTGTCACTCGTCCCATGATAGGGACAACTCCGTTTCTCTCCTTGCTTCCATTTACATAGAAGACTGTCTTGAATGTACTTCTCATAATTGTTTGCTTTTTGTTCAGTGCAAAATTAAACTATGAGAGCTGCATGGCAAATTCACAACCTGTGCAGAATGGAGAAACAAGAACCGACACCGTTAAAAAAGCTCATTAGGGCGTTTTTCTGAGGTAATGAATTGAAAGCGTTTCCACTTCTCAAATCTGCTATTTTCGCATTTCCTCACGAACGTCACTTAAAGCCAACAACTGCCACAACCACTTGAAACTCAAAACAAAAGCCCAAATCTGCTATTTTTTGCTTTTTTAGTCATTCTTTTTCCAGAAAAAAGGCTTTAAAGAGTCTCTTTTTCGGCATTTTACGGTTTTTGAATGTGTATTCATGTACACACCTATACATATATACATGTATTCACGTCCACATGACCAACAACAATGAAAGTTAGATTTTCCTAATTGCGTCCACAGTGCGGACGTAATCCAAAAAGTTGCTATTTTTGCATCGAAGTATTCATATACGAATATCTGCGTACAAAAACAGCAACTTTCTTTTGCTGGATTTTCAACGATTAAATTACCTCTGTCGCACCACAAAAACCGTTTTAACCCCGATATTTGTAATTTTATTGCAGATTACGGGGTTAAATCCTGTTTTTATATATGTTTAAGGCTTTTACTATCAATAAACCAGTGAATAGTTCACATTGAAATAGGAGTCTGAAATCTTCATGGTTGTAATCACCATGGATTTTTCCTGGTTGGTGAAGCAGTACTGCAGGCTGGCTTCATCGGCTGAAACAAGCGTGTAGTGCTTCTTCAGATAGTCAATGACAAGCCCACGGTTCACACTTTGCTCCGTATCAATGACAGAATAGAGCGAACCGTTAAGACGGGAGAAGCTGTAAAGAACGCCTTCACTACCCTGCCCTGTCATATAGGTCAACGGGATGTTGTCGCCGGAAGTCTCAGCCACCTGGCGGTAACGCTTCATGGATTGAGCCATATAGCTCTTGACCTCATCCACATTCGCACCCATGATGTGGAATGGCTCTGTCCAAACGTCCAGTTTGGTTTCCGGATTTCCGATGTCCTCCGTCGGGTCATCATTGCCGCAAGAGGTGAATACTACTGGTGAAGCCATCATCATCAGAAGGATGGCGATTGAAAGATACTTTTTCATTTTCATGACTTTTCGTTTTTGATGTTATTTAATTTCATTATATTCATATCCACATGTGGACATGTATTAACGTCTATATGTATATATGTATCAACGTACACGTGTATCAATGTATTCATGTGTACATGGCTACACGTCCACACTTTCTACATAACTTCTCGGATGGTTTTAGTCCTGATTTTCTTGACCTTACCATATTTCGACTCATACGCTTCAACGCCTTGTTTCATGACGTATTCCATAAAGGAGCGGATGGTGAAACCTTCCTTTCGGGCGATGGTCTGAACCTTGTCAACGAGTTCCTTTGAGCAGATAAAGGAGAAATGTCGCCAGGGTTCATCATTGGGCGAATCGCTCTCTGTCTGAGAGTTGGGAGCAGAAATCTGTTGCTCCTGAGGATTCCCAGGAGACCTGTCAAATCTGTCCTGCGGATGAATGGCAGCCTTACCGAGAATGTTGCCAAGCAGGATGTCCATATTCTTCTTTGCCATAGTCTTTACTGATTACGTGAAATAATTTCTTCTGTCAATGCCTGATAGTCCTTCGCTCCGTTCGACTGAGGGTCGTACTCGAAGATGCTCTGACCGCTGCCTGCCGATTCTGCCAGGGCGATGTTTTCTCGGATGCGAGTCTTCATGGTGATAGTCTCATAACGGGACTTCACGGCTTGCTCAACCACCTTGTTCAATTTGCGATGGTTGAATCTGGCGATAAAGACTCCTCCAAGTCTGAGGTTCGGCTTCACTCGCTGCAAGGTCGAGACAAAGGAATCGAGCATTCGCATTCCTTTCAGAGGAAGAAGCTCTGGAGTCATCGGAACGATGATTTCATCTGCAGCAAGGAAAGCGTTTGTGGTAACGATTCCCAAAGATGGAGGACAGTCTATGAGAATGTAGTCATAGTTCTGCTTCACGGGTTCGAGCAGTCGGCTCAGCAGCTGTTCTCTTGCCAGGAGATTGGTCAAGGCAATCTCTGCGCTTGCCATTTCGAGGGAAGAAGGAACGAGGTCGAGGTTCTCCCTGACGTGCTTCACTGGCAGGGGTGCGCCATCAACCAGAGAGTCAAAGATACTTGCCTGCACCTCATCTTCATTTGGGATGAAATACAGGGTAAGATTTGCCTGACCGTCAAGGTCTATGAGCAGGACTTTCTTGCCCATACGTGCCATACAAGCCCCGATGGAGGCTGTAGAGGTGGTCTTCGAAACGCCACCTTTATGATTGGCGAATGTAATGATTTTCAATGACATAATATAAAATCTTTTGTATATATGTATTAACGTATTCATGTGTACATGGCTCCACGTGTACGTGGCTACATGTATTAACGTGTACAAAGGTACGGGTATCTGGCGAAAGTTCCTTCACGCTTCCCCTAACAACCCAAAGTGTCAGGGGAAACGTCAGGATTTGAGGGGGCATTTATTCAAAAGTGAAGGTGCGGATGTAGAAATAGGTGTCATCGTCCTCATACTCATATTCATTGATGAAGTCCATCATCTGCTCATCGGTTCGCTCTCCCTGCTCAATGCCGGTCTTGGAAGTCCATTCCCTGATGGCTTCCCCGATAGTGCCGTAAACATCATCGCAACAATCCTCGAATGGTTCGCCGGATGCGCTGACGCAGCATTCTTCGGGAAAATAATCTCCTTCATCGTGGGTGTAATAGACCTCACATCCACACTCGCAGCATCTGTAGGAAATGCTCAGTTCATCATCCAAGAGTCGGTTTATCTCAAAGAAGAGGTCATTGCAAGCATCCCAGGCTGTTTCGGTCTCGAAGGAAAGCAGACTGGTGTCTTCATCCTCCTCATACTCTGCCCAGTAGATGTGACCACGCACGCTGATGTGCTTCTTCTGATAGTCGATTCCATAGTGCTTGGCGAGGTCATCCAGCCAGATGTTCCTGCTGTTCACCTCCATGCGCTGAAGGGTGTTCCAAAGGTTGCTTACTGCCTTTTGGGTTCCTGTAACCTTATAGGTTGTTGTTGCCTGATTAGCCATTGTCTTGTATATTTATTTGATTACCATTCTGTATAATAACTCTGGTCGTTGGATTCACATTCCTCTGCCCATTCCTCATCTGTGAAGTCGCTATGCAGACAATCCTTGCTGCAATAGTAGGCTACTCCCATGTCTGCACAATAACCCTCACGCATCAGCTTGCCGCATTCAGAGCATCGTCTGCAAGCCCTGTCGGTGTTCCACCAATAGTCCACGAAAGACTCTGCCACCACGTCCTCGCTTGTGTTCTCATCCCATTTGTCAAGATAGAATGAAGCAAACTGGTTCAACTCCTGCTCACTGAAGAGTTCCTTGTCTGTGCCGTTCACCGCCTGGGTTAGTCGGCTGAGAATTGATTTCATTGTTGTCATAATGCCATCTGATTTTATCTCCCTTTCGTAGATCAACTACTTCGGGGATGGTTAAAAATTATGTTGCATCCAGAAGGTGTTATGGCTATCCATACAAGGTTTTGTCTGCAAAATACTACTCGAATGGTGTGGAGATTTTTCAGCAAAGCAGCGCCCTGACCTTGTAAAGATAAGACAGAACCGTTACCTTCGCAACAGAATTCTTACCTATTCCCAGAAGTCGATGAATGAAATCCTCCTATAACTGGCTATCCTTTCAGCAAGGAAAAGTACAGGCATAAAAAAAGCGACCCGAAGGCCGCTCTTAATAAATATACAAATCTTATATTCTACTTATGTTCAATTGTCAGCACTACATACTCCGACTGAGTGCCTATGCGAAATTTTCCACCCCAGATTCCCATGCCAGAACTGATGTAGTATCGGGTATTGCCCTTTTGAAGTGCGCCATAGGCTTTCTCGTATAATGCATCGGTAATCCAGGAGACTGGCCAAACCTGTCCGTGGTGGGTGTGTCCACTAAACTGGAAGTCTATGCCGTTTTGTTCAGCTTCTTCCAAATGATAAGGCTGGTGGTCGAGAAGAATGAGAAACTCATTCGAATATTTTCCATGATGCAAGTCAGAAATGAAGCCCTTCTTTCTTGCCTCTTCCATAATCATCGCCAGGGATTTGCGCTGGATATTCGTGCGGTCGTCCCTGCCGATGATGCACAGATTGCCTATCTTTGCTACACTATCCTGCAGCAACGTAATGCTTGCTTCGCGATAAAATCGCCTTACCTTTGGTTGGTTGCTGTAATACTCATGGTTGCCAAGACAAGCATAGACAGGGGCTGTCAGACGATGAAACTCTGCAGCTACGTTCTCTTCCATCAAAGGACGGACGCTGTTGTCTATGATGTCTCCCGCAATCAATATGAGGTCGGGCTGCTCAGCATTGATCATGTCCACCCATTTCCTGAAGTCAGAACGGCGGTTGTGATAACCGAGATGAAGATCGCTAAGAAGTACAATCTTTGTACTCTTCTTTTCTAAACTGATAGCCTTATCGGTCTTGATATCAATCTGTTCTCTCGCCTTATTATTATAGTGTATGTTGCCATAGCCGAAAATCAGCAGCATGAAGGCAAAAATGCCGATAGAAGTATAACCATTGTCAAATAGCCAAGCTTTAGGCACTATATGAACAAGGCGGCCAACGTCGAGCACGAGGAACAGCATCACCAGATACAACAGGATGAAGATAAAGGAAAAGCCCACTTCATAAACTGCTGTTGCCGCAAAAAGTGGCATTTTCTCTAACGCTCCCGAAAAGGCGATGAATATGGTACTGAACCACATAACTAAAACTCCCACTGCCACCCATTTCATGGCAATGGAAAAAGGCAGTAAATGCCACATTCGCCAAGCGGTATAAAGAACACCGACTATCGGCAATATCTGAAAGATAATCAACCAAATATATTTCATTATTACTATATTGCTAAGACCGTATCACGGCTCTATCCTTATATTTTACGTATATTTATGTAAAGTGCAAAAATACTCTTTTATTTGGAAATAACCATGTTTATCTTAAAGAAAATCAGGTTTTTGCATACATTTTAACCTTTCTGTATAAAAAATGCAAAAAACTTTGGCTTTACCAGTTTATTTTAATATATTTGCATCGTTTTAATAGGGTATTAAAATGAAGCAGAATGATTAAAATGAGAAATGATGTCATCATATTAGGAAGACCTATACAGCTGCAAGAACGGAAGAAGGCGCAGATGAAAGGTGTCACCATTGGAGATTCACTTGCATACAAGTCCTTCGATGGCGAATACCACGGTATGTCCTTACTTTTCGCCGAACCTAAAGGAAAGGTAGCTCCACCACGAAGTTTGGCCATTACAGCAAGCAATCTCGCTTCACTGTTCAAACTTCCTGTCGTATTCCTGCTGCCAAACTGTCCAGCTTATGAAAGACAGAGACTCATAGACAAAGATGTTTATTTCATAGTCTCGGACAAATACGTTCATTTACCTATGCTTTTGGCTAATGAGCGCATTCGCAAGACCAAGCAGGCTAAGGCTCTGTCACCAGTAGCCCAATACCTGCTACTCTATCATCTGCAGATAGAGAGTATTGAAGGATTGGCTGCACGTGACATAGAAGATAAAATACCTTATTCATACGCAAGCATTACGCTTGGAATAACTTGCCTTGAAGACTTGGGACTTTGCCTGAAAGTATCTGATGGATCTAAGCGAAAGGTCGTCCACTTCGACAAGAATGGAAAGGAACTGTGGGAGCAGGCTCAACCGTTCCTCCTCAATCCTGTAGAAGAACGCATTTTCTGTGACGACCTGCTTTCAGACTATCATTTCCCTGGATGCGGAATCAATGCACTTGCGCATTATACATGGCTGAATCCAGATTCTGAAAGGATGATTATGATGCCAGTCAAACAACTCCGGGAATTCAAATCATCAGGAGTTTTGGTGCGACCTAACGAATTTGATGGCAACATTATCATCGAGGCATGGAAATATCCACCTGTCACCGCCATTGGTACCAAAGCTGAATGGGTGGACAGATTATCATTGGCCATTTCACTGAGTGAGGATGAAGACCCACGAGTGGAAGGCGAAGTTGAACGTTTAATTAATGAAATAGAATGGAAGGATTAGAGAAATTTCGTGAGACTTTTGAAGCCAACTTCTCTTGATCAGAATTCATCATTCATCGAGGCTTTATTGGAACAATTAGACGAATTATTTACAACTGAACAATTATGAAAATACAATATGCATCAGACCTCCACCTGGAGTTTGCCGACAACTGGAGATTCCTGAAGGAGAATCCCCTGCAAGTAACAGGAGATATTCTCATTCTGGCTGGAGACATTGGCTACCTGGGAGGCGAGAACTATTCCAAGCATCCCTTCTGGGACTGGGCTTCTGAGAACTATCAGCAAGTTATAGCCTGCATGGGCAACCATGAGTTCTACAAATACTATGACATTGCCAAGCTTAACGATGGCTATTGTCTTGAAATACGTCCCAATGTTCACAGCTATTATAATGCTGTTGTTCACATTGGAGACACCGACCTCTTCATAACAACATTGTGGTCTAAAATTCCACTGAAGGAGGCATATTATACAGAACAAGTCATAAGCGACTTCCGACGCATCATCTTCAATGGAGATCTTCTAACGTTTGCAGACTTCAACCGTGAACATGAAAGATGCCTGTCTTTCTTGAAAGATGCTGTTTCATGCAGCAAGGCCAGAAGAAAGATAGTTGTCACACATCATGTTCCGTCTTTCCAGATGCAATGTCCCAAGTTCGCTGACAGTCAAGCCAATGGTGCCTTCACCGTGGAATTGGAAGAGTACATCAAGAATAGCGGCATAGATTACTGGATATTCGGTCACTCTCACTACAACGTGGATGTGAAGATAGGCAATACCAACTGTGTGTCAAATCAGCTGGGATATGTATTTCATGGGGAACATGAATCATTCAATCCTGGAAAATATATTGAAGTATGAAACAGCATTAAATCGTTAAAACAATGGACGCAAAAGAAAAAGTATTAGCAACAATGAGAGAGGCAGGACAGCCTCTTAACGCAGGTAAAATTGCAGAACTCAGCGGTCTCGACCGCAAAGAGGTAGATGCAGCTATGAAGCAGCTGAAGGCAGAGGGCGCAATTGTCTCTCCTGTTCGTTGCAAATGGGCACCTGTAGAGTGATGGTACAGGACTCGACAACATATTATTTATGACCGAGGACAACCGTACATATATAGCTATCGACCTGAAATCGTTCTTCGCTTCCGTGGAATGCGCAGAACGTGGTCTCGATCCGCTCACCACCAATCTTGTTGTTGCAAATGTAAGAAATATATGGAATTCAAGCACTGGAAGCTATAATGGCTTTTACAGGAGAAATAATAAGTAGAAAAAATCAGCATCCATGACCAGATTGATTCAAGGAATGAGCTGTTTCCTGAAACAAGGCCGTCCAATGAATTGGAAATGATGGGAGTATGGCATCAAGCTGAACCGTAGTTAATCATTCTGGTTCAATCAAGAGAAAGGGTATATCCGACAAATCACAAGAAAAAGAATAAATAGCATGAAAAAGATACTGTTCCTACATGGTTTCTTTGCTACTGGCAGTTGTCCTATGGCGAGAGCACTGAGGGAGGCCTTTGATGGTCAAGCTATCGTGCTGACTCCCGACCTGCCTCTCCATCCCAAGGAAGCATTGAAATACATACGCATTCTTATCGACAAGGAGAAGCCTGACCTGCTCATAGGCAACAGTTGCGGTGCTTTCCTTGCACAGATGCTTTCTCCTGTTGTGGGCATCCCTGCCCTACTTGGCAATCCTCATTTCAAGATGACGGACTTCCTGAGCGGACGCATTGGCGAACATGAGTACAAGGCTCCACGCATGGACGGTAACCAGAAAATTATCATCAACGAAACACTCATCAATGAGTTTGGGGAACTCGAAGCCACACAGTTTGACTGTTGTAATCCTTATTACAAGGATCGGGTGTGGGGACTCTTTGGTGAACAAGACACACTGGCTCATTTTGAACCGTTGTTCTTGCAGCACTATAACAACAGTTATCACTTCCCTGGCGGACACACGCCCACAGAGCTGGAAGTCAAGACTTGGTATGCCCCGTTGGCACAGAAGATGATCATGGAGGTGACTGCAAACCAACCGATGAAGCATCGAGAGCAGAAGCCAAACTTGTTTGGATTATGCCGAGTCGCGACAGAGGAAGACGAAGTCAATTATGCGGCTAAAGATAAGGTGGTAATCGTGACAGGCGGTGCGCATGGCATCGGCAAATGTATCGCTGAGGAGTTCCGCAAGAAAGGGGCTTCGGTGGCGGTCATTGATATGCGAGAGGGAGAGCATTTCGTTGGAGATATCTCCAAGAAGGAGGTGTTGGAAGCCTTTGCCGATGAAATAATCGGCAAATACGGTAAGGTGGATTATATCATCAACAATGCCCTTCCTCTGATGAAGGGGCTGGATGTATGTACGTGGGAGGAGTTTCAGTATGCCTTGACAGTCGGGATTACTGCACCTTTCTATCTTGTCAAGCTGCTTGCTCCGTATCTTGCTGAGGGAGCATCGATAGTAAACATATCATCCTCGCGTGACCGCATGAGTCAGCCGCAGACAGAGAGCTACACTGCTGCTAAGGGAGGTATTGCTGCCCTCACCCACGCCCTTGCCGTCACACTTCGTGGCAAGGCAAGGGTCAACTCCATTTCTCCTGGATGGATAGACACGGACTTTAAGGAATACGAAGGCGCAGATGCGGTGCAGCAGCCAGCAGGACGTGTTGGCAACCCGATGGACATCGCCAATATGGTGCTATTCCTCTGCTCCGACAAGGCAGGATTCATCACAGGCGAGAACATCTGTATCGACGGTGGCATGACCCGGCAGATGATTTACCATGGCGATCATGGTTGGACATTAACCGAGATGCAATAATGAAAATCAAAATATAGGAAGACAATGAAGAAGATACTTTTTATCATCGGTTCCTTACGCAAGGAATCGTTCAACAAGAAGCTCGCCAAAGAGGTGGAAGAGATGCTTGCCGGGCGTGCGACGGTGGAATATCTCGACTATTCGGATGTGCCGCTGATGAATCAGGACATCGAGTTTCCTGCGCCCGAAGCGGTCAAGAGAGTGAGGGGCAAAGTAGCAGAGGCGGATGCACTCTGGATATTCTCGCCTGAATATAATTACAGTTACCCCGGTCATTTGAAGAATCTCATTGATTGGCTGTCACGTCCGCTCATGGCAGGTGACCGTCAGACTCCGCTTGCCATCAACGGCAAGAAGGTGGCGCTGAGCGGTGCTGGTGGTGCTTCGGCAACAGCCAAGTGCCGTGGGAAGCTGACCGGACTGCTCACGCTGCCGTTTATCCGTGCAGAAGTAATGACAGAACCTCAGACGGGCATCCAACTGAACATGGAGGCTTGGACGGAAGGGCGCATGATGCTGACCGAAGAACAAATGACGAATCTAAGATTGCAGGTGGACGCTTTCCTTGAATACATTGGATAAATGGAAGAAATCATCTGTTATCTCCTTGCCGTCAACATTGTCACATTCCTCCTGTACGGCATTGACAAGTACAAGGCAAAGAAAGGCAAATGGCGCATATCAGAGGCTACCCTGCTGACGATGGCTGCCATTGGTGGCAGTATCGGAGCATGGGCAGGTATGCGACTTTGGCATCACAAGACGATGCACAAGAAATTCAAGTATGGCATACCTGTAATAATCATCTTGCAGGTCGCCTTAGCAGTATATCTGCTAACAAATTTTGAATGAACAATGAATAAAAGAGAATACGCACAAGCCAACCGAACGAGCAGAGAGAGCAGAGATGAGCTTGCTCAATCTATGCCTTGCAAGGAGGAGGAAGGCGAAGCCAACTGCACATCTACAGGAATGGGAAAAAGATTCTCATTCTGGCAGGTAAGGCACAACCGAAGGTAATACGCGAAGATAAATTGAATGAATTGATAACAATATTAATAACACATTAAATCGTTAAAACAATGGACGCAAAAGAAAAAGTATTAGCAACAATGAAGGAGGCAGGCCAGCCTCTCAACGCAGGTAAAATCGCAGAACTCAGCGGTCTCGATCGCAAAGAGGTAGAGATACATCAAATCATATTCAACCCCACGGGAGGAACTCAACGAGTGAGCGAAATCCTACTCTTTCTGCTTCTCACCTTTTTCCTGGCTTACATCCAGACTACAGAGGTGAAAGGTCAATCCTCATATTTTTCATATGGGGCAAGCATTATGAATGGAGAATTATATTGCGGTCATCAGGAGGATAGTGCTTTTGCCATGCATAGCGTCATGAAATTTCCACAGGCTTTATACGTAGCAGACTACTTGCACAAGAAAGGACTGACACTTAGCGACTCTGTTCTTGTAAACAAGGATAGTCTGGACGCTGAGACATGGTCGCCTATGCTTTCAATATTTGAAGGTATGCGTTATTTCACGTTTGCTGAGTTAATGGAATGGTCATTGAAACAGAGCGACAATAATGCGTGCGACCTTTTGTTTGCATCATGCGGACAGCCGGATGCAGTAGAGAAATATATCCATACGCTTGGATTCAAAGACATCCATGTGCAACTGACGGAGAAGGAGATGAAAAAGAATCCTCATAGAGCCATAGAAAACTCAGCCACTCCAAAAGAAATGGCAAGGCTCTTGGAGTGGTTTTATCTTCATAGGGATGACAACAAGAATCTCTCCTTTATCTGGGATACAATGGCTGATTGTAATACGGGTCAGCAACGCATAGCAGCAGTCTTGCCCAAAGACGGCAAACTGATTCACAAGACAGGTTCTGGTTTTCCTTCTTCTGACGGAAGACAAGATAGAAACGATGTTGGAATCGTTCTTTTGCCCGACGATTCTCACTTATCAATTGCCATCTTCTTGCAAAAGTCAAAAGAGGAGAAAGAGGTGGCAGAGATTGCAGAACAATGTTTGATGCGCATCCAGGCGGATAATTTCCTTCTCAACATTCCGCCAGATCTACAACACAAACAGACCTTGGCTATACTCAGAGCTATAGATGGAGATAATAAAGAGTTGATGGCTGTCCGCAATGCCCGGAATGCTCCACCCAAGTATTCTGACCATGTGGAAACAAAAATGATTACCCCAAACATGCGCCTTTATGAGCCCAAGGGAAGTCAAGACCAACGCCTTCCAGTCTTGTTGTATCTGCATGGAGGTGGCTGGACTTTTGGCAGCATCAACAGTTGTGGAAGGTTCTGTGATGCCCTGGCTGCATCGGGCAAGATGAGAGTTATAGCTCCTGACTATCGTTTGGCTCCAGAGCACCCTTATCCTGAAGGACTGGACGATTGTATCTCTGCCGTGAATTACATCATCGACCATGCTGCAGAGCTGCATATTGATGTCAACCACATCACCATTGGCGGTGACAGTTCGGGAGGCAACCTTGCCCTGGCCACAGCTTTGTCAGAAACATGCCGCGGCAAAATAGAATCCTTGCTTCTGTTCTACCCTGTGACAAAGGCTTTTGACGATGGTTCGGAATCATGGAAGCAATATGGTAAAGGCTTTGGTTTGGATGCCGAAATCATGGAAGCTTTCAATCGGGCGTACACCATCAATGCAGACAATCGCTGTTCCGCCATCAGCGTAGGCCTGTGTAGTGATGAAGTGTTGAATATGCTTCCGAGAACTTTGCTCATAGCTGCAGAAAGGGATATTCTGCGCGATCAAGGATTGAATCTTGCAGAAAGAATGTGCGGACAGATACAGAGGATAGAATATAAAGGAGCCGTACATCTTTTCATCACAGTTCCCGGGCAGGATACGGCATTTGACAGAGCAGTCAAAGATGCCATTGGGTTTATCTGTAACAAATAATATAACGAAATATTCATTTATGAGCAAAATTGAAGAACTAAAGCAATTAATGTCTATTGAAGGCTGTAATACAGCACCAGACATCAAACGACATTTCGACCATATAGCAAAATTGTTGTTTGAATGTTTCGTCATTGAGTACGAAGGCTCACACTATTTATTCAATGATATTGAGTTCTATTATTACAACAAGAACCATCGAGACATTATTACACATCCACGTATCTCCAAGGCAATGCGATGGTATATAAACGATTTTGGTGGGATTGACTTAAATTTTGAAAGTTCGATAAAAGCCAAAATCATCTCCAATGACAAGAAGAAATCTTCAAAACATTATTTTTTGGATGATAATGCTTCTTTCGGCGGAATTCTTCTACGCAAATTAACGAAGAAAGATGGCAGTGAGATACTGGACGGTCCATGGGCTTGCGCTGAGCTTTTCAGGACTTTCAATGCAGTTAGTGAAGATGGTGATTTCCCTCGCCTGGTTGAACATAACAATGGCAGTGTAGCATATGTATGTGAGAAAAGAAAAAATCTTCGAACGCAACAGCAAAACATTGAAAAAAAAGTATGTAGCATTATTGGAAAATTTGAGTCATATCCAAAATTTGAACTCCTATGCAACGACTTCGCGATATTCGAGGAGAAAAGATATAGGTATGTTCGTTGTGAAAATCTGATGCATGATTCCGACACTAATGAAGTGTATTTCTCCACATGGCTAAAGGATAAACGTGACGGCCATCCAGAGTTCTATCATAGGCTTATTGACTTGCTGAATGATATTGGAATAACGACAAAAGAGTTACATTACACGGAGGATTACTGGGCTCGTGACTACATGCCCATTCAATTGGGAAAAGAAGAGTTCGTGAAGTATCGTTATTATCCAGATTATCTTGTAAATAGCAACAAACCAGGAGATGCTGACACAATAACAGATTGCACAAAAGTGCTACATGGAATGGGTATAAACTGTCGGAAAACAAACCTTATTATTGATGGTGGTAATATGGTTTGTTGTGGCCCTTATATCGTCATGACTGATAAGGTATATACAGAAAATCATTACGAAAAGGGAGACATGGCGTTCAAGCATAAATTGGAATCAGAACTTGGTCATCCTGTGATAATCATTCCTTGGACTTTACATGGAGATTTCAACTCTGATGATACTGATAAATATGGGCACTCTGATGGTTTTCTCAGGTGGTGTGGAGATAATCGTATTCTAATGGGAAACCATGGTGATGAATATCCAGAAGAAGCAAAAGAGATAAAAGATATTCTGGTAGAATATGGATTCTCTGTCACAGAAATGCGTTTCAACGATATTGTTTCTTCTCCTTGTAAAGAACTTAACTGGGCATATATTAATTTTCTTCAGGTTGGAAAGCATATTGTTATGCCATCCTTCAATATCGAGGAAGACAATATAGCGTATCAGTATGTCAAAAACGCCTTTCCTGATTGTCATATACATCTGTTAGAAATGACGGAAATAGCAAAAGAAGGAGGAGCTTTGCATTGTATTAGTTGGAACATTCAAAGATGAGGACTGAATAAACCCAACAATAATGACCGCACCGAGTATTGAATCATCAACACGAGAAGAGCGTTTGGATTATGTCCTGAACGAATGGAAATGTCTGCACAACTGTGAGCTGTGTGGCAAATGCCACGTCCTGAAAGGCAGAAGCGAAGAAATCCTCTATGCCGACTATATAGACGGCAAGCGTTCGTATATGGATATAACATTGGATATAAGAAGCAACAGATAATGGTGCCACAAAAATACATATATCCATCATTGTTCCTTAAGATAAATTGAATGAATTGATAACAAAATAAATAGAATAAAAATGAAATCATTTGGACAAAAATCGTGGATGCTTCCACAGCCGGTTTTGATTATCGGCACATACGACAAGAACGGCAAGCCCAATGCTATGAATGCAGCATGGGGCGGTCAATGGGACGCTAAAGAGATTATGATCTCCATGGGCGCACACGCCACCACAGAGAACCTGAACAGTTGCCCTGATTTCACCGTGGCATTTGCTACAAAACAGACCATGGTAGCTGCTGACTTCGTGGGCATTGTCTCTGCCAAGAACGATGCAGACAAGATGGCGAAGACAGGTTGGAAATGCGAGAAGTCAGAGAATGTAAATGCTCCCGTCTTCACCAACTTTCCGATGACATTGGAGTGCCGCATCAAGGAAAAGATTGACGAGTCGGAAGAGGGCTATTACATCGTGGCAGAGATAGTCAACATCCTTGTAGATGAGAACTATCTGGCAGAGGACGGCAAGCCCGACATGGAGAAGATGGAACTCATCGTGTTCGACCCGATACATCATGGTTACATCGAACTTGGCAAGACCATTGGAAAGGCATTCTCAGACGGCAAGGCTTTGAAATGATGACACTCAGATACATCTTCCATAGTGGATTCCTGCTTGAAACGGATCGGTACATCCTGGTCTTTGACTACTGGATGGATCCTGCCGATGTCATGAGTGGGTACATGAATACATGTAAACATGTGTACGTGTTTTCAAGCCACTTCCATGAGGACCACTTCACGAAAGCAATCTTCAGATGGAAGAATAGAATCCCCAATATCACATACATCCTGTCAAAGGATATACTCAAACGCAGAAGAGCGCAGAAAGAGGATACCGATGTATGGATGGCCAAAGGAACGGTATGGGAAGATGAGAACCTGAAAGTGTCAGCCACAGGCAGCAATGACAGTGGCGTGAGCTGGATTGTGGAGACAGAAGGTAAAACCATCTTTCATGCTGGTGACTTGTGCAACTGGTACGCACGCTTCCTTGTTGACGGCACGCCAGAAGGAGAGGTCTTCAGTGAAGAGTTTGGTCAATACATCAATCCTGTGGCAGAGGAAAAGCGGTTCCTTGGTGAACTGAAAGACATCCGAAAGATAACCGACTCGTTTGACCTCGTGATGTTTCCTGTGGACGGACGCATCGGCAATGGCTATACGCTTGGAGGGCGTCAATTTATAAATCGCTTCAAGGTTGGGTTGTTCGTTCCAATGCACTTTGTCATGAGTGGGTTTGAGAGTGCGTGGCGCATGGAGCCTTTCTGCAAAGAGAAGGACGTCTCCTTTTGGTGCATCGGACACGAAGGAGACAGCATAACAATATAGGTGGGTTCTATAAGTCACCCCATAATTGTTAACTCTTTTGACGGTGGGAATTTATAGAACCCACCTATAATAATAACACATTAAATCATCTAAACAATGGACGCAAAAGAAAAAGTATATGGAATACAAAGATAAAGTAGTCATCGTGACCGGTGGCGCACAAGGCATTGGCAAATGTATTGCCGAAGAGTTCAGAAAGCAAGAGGCCCTGGTAGAAGTCATCGACAAGCAAGAAGGACTGGATCATTTTGTTGGCGACCTCTCTAACAGATATGCTATTGAGGAGTTCACGAAACTGGTAATCGAAAAATATGGCAAGGTTGATTTCATCGTGAACAACGCCCTACCCCTGATGAAAGGCATTGACGAATGCTCATACGAAGAATTTGAGTATGCGCTCAAAGTGGGTGTAACAGCGCCTTTCTACATGGTGAAACTCCTGAAGGATCATCTTGCAGAAGGAGCTTCCATCGTCAACATTTCATCTTCTCGCGACCGCATGAGTCAGCCTCAGACAGAAAGCTACACGGCTGCGAAGGGCGGTATTGCAGCACTCACACATGCACTTGCCGTCAGTCTTGCAGGCAAGGCTCGTGTCAATTCCATCTCTCCAGGATGGATAGATACGGACTATCAAGTGTATGAGGGTCCCGATGCCTACCAGCAACCGGCAGGCCGTGTCGGCAATCCTCTCGACATTGCCAACATGGTACTTTTCCTCTGTTCCGAAAAGGCTGGTTTCATCACTGGCGAGAACATCTGCGTCGACGGTGGCATGACCCGACAGATGATTTACCATGGTGATTGCGGATGGAAACTGGAATAATACTCATATAGGAAATTGAGTAATAGTACACAAAACTATTGAGACCAATCCTTTTATCGGTCTCGTCTGAAATCGTTGCGTCCGTCACCATGCCACCATGCGCCCAGGAAAGCGAGGATGACGCGGAAAACGATGTAGATAACGATGATGTCAACAAATTCATTCATAAGCTTGATATTTAGCAAGTTATTCAATATATATTCACAACCGGAATGCCCAAACAGTTGGCTTTCTTGAAAGTGTAGTAGGTTCCCCCCTTCTCTCTCCCATCATAGAAGGCAATGAGAAGGGACGCATTCTCAACCATGAACTCGTCTCGGTCAAGAAAACATCGGGTGTAATAGTATTCTGAAAGGATGATCACCTCATCTGCAGAAGCCATCAATCCATCATAAACCATCCTGTCACCGGGCTTGAACCTATCTGCCTGACCTCTAAAAGGAATGGCTGCAGTAAGCGTCATTCCTGGGCAGGAAGGTTTCAGCGACTGCACTATCTGGGCTGCCATCAAGTCAATACCGATGGCGAATCCCGAAATAAAATTACTGATGCCATGCTCGTAAGCTTCGAGGATGGCTTTGGTCAATCGCTCTCTTATGACCTCTTTCTGCGAGAAGTTGTAAAAGCGATGACCTGTAAAGGCTGCCGAAACAGCCTTGTCAAACTTTGTCATGTTCTATCTTTTCATTGTTGTACGTATTTATATGATGTCTTGCCGAGGAAAATGCCGTTTGTTACGTGCGCCCCGACTTGTTCTAATTGTGCGGTGTAGGCACAGAATGAAGTGCCGGTAGTGACCACATCGTCCCAAATGCAGACTATCTTGTTTTTGAAGAAGTTCGCATCCACCTCAATATTATTCTTTTCCTTCAAGCGCTTTGCTCGCTCTTCCTTCTTGACCTTTGTGCCATGAACTGCGGTACGTTCGCCAACAACCTTGACATGGGAAAAGCCGTTGATTGCTCCTGAAAACTTGCAGACAAGTTCAGAGAAGTTCTTGTTGCGTGCCTCGTTACGCTCCTGGCTGCTTGCAGGAACGCAAGAGAAGACAACGCTGCGAACCTTACGACCAAACTTCTTGACAAGCATCTTTGCCACGCACTTCGCCACATCAACATGGTTTCGACCATCCTTGAAATCATAGATAACCTGGCGGTCGAAGAAAGCATCCATACCGATGTTCTTGATACGTACCGGATAATAGCGCAAAAAGCTGCTCAACTCCTTATCCTCCTGTCCCTTGATGTAAACCTGTACCATGTTCATAGCTTTAATTGTTGTTGCTTGGCAGGTAGCAGACATCAGCCACTACCCACCGAGAAAAATGTTTTCAATCGTAAAGTCTGCTGAGGAAAGACTGCAACTCTCTGTCGATGATTTCAGAAAGCTGACATGGTTGGAATGGCTTTCTCTGCTCCACTCTGACCTTGCCGAGTCCGAACTTGGTTGCGTCCAACTCCACACTTGCCATTTCATTGGCAGAAATGTAGCTGTACTCAGTCTCAGCCAAACCTACAACGATGCCAAAGAGCACAAAATCATCATTCTCTCGCTGTCCTTCAAGAATGTACCAGCGAGCGTTGCCGATGAAAAACACTGCGATGCAAACTGCATCCTTCTTTTTGCTATCCTGGGAATAGAGCGGATAGTCCTGCATTGCCTTCTCCAATTCTGGAGTAATCAGGCGGTTGTTGAAATCTTTTGCCATAGTCTCTAAATTTTTTCTCCCTTTCGTTAAGTCCTTTCGGACTTGGGATCGGGAAGCTTTTTCTGCTTTTCAAAGTGCGTACAAGGCAATAAGGCAAGTCTGATGGGAAAAATACTCTTTTGCATGTTACATGGAAAAGGAAGATTGTTACCGAATCACGACTTGCTATTTGCCAAATACGCGATAACTTTGCAGAAAAAGAATCCCGAAATCCCAAAGACGATACGGCATCAAAGCCTTCTGGTTTCAGTAAGAAGAAAAAGTATAACAGGGAATGACTGCAGGGATAGAAAAGCCGGGTGGGAATAGGCCAAGCAAGTATCAACAGTTTAAAAGCCAGCGTGTTATTCCTTCGTAAGTCGATAAAATCGGCCTGCGAAAGAACAACACCCTGGCTAACTGTTCATGCTTACTGGACTATGGCGTGGGCGAAGATTATAAAGAAGGAAAACCGAAAGATTTATAAGGAAAGACAGAATGCTTATAAAGAAGAAGACCAGTATATTATAATAAGGTGGAAGGGAGGGAAAATGAAGGTTGATGCTGTGAGCCAGTGACCTTCTCGACGAATGGACATGCAGTAGTGGCAAACTGATTAAGTGGGAATCGCTTGCGTCCCACCTACTCAGTTTGTAAGCTACCGCATGTCGTTTCGTGGGCACCTTCCGACTGAGGGACTTTGCACTTACGTCATGCTCTGCAGACATAACTGCAAAGTCTATCAGGTGGAACTCCAGTAGCATCCTTCATGGCGTGGGGCGAAGCATTATCATCTTGCTTATAAAAATGCAAATCTATAAAGGCCTGCTACTCATCATGGTATGAGGGCTTCAAGTTGTATTCATGTGTACACGTACACACCTATCCATGTATATATGTATTCACGTCCACATGAATACATTTTAAAAGAGGAAGACCAGGATATTATAATAAGGTTGGAAGGGAGGGAAAATGAAGGTTGATGCTGTGAGCCAGTGCCCTTCTCGACGAATGGACATGCAGTAGTGGCAAACTGATTAAGTGGGAATCGCTTGCGTCCCACCTACTCAGTTTGTAAGATACCGCATGTCGTTTCGTGGGCACCTTCCGACTGAGGGGCTTTGCACTTACGTCATGCTCTGCTGACATAAATGCAAAGTCTATCAGG
>NZ_QSAV01000021.1:0-57269 GCF_003465495.1 Segatella copri
GTCAAAGCCGAGCATTACTAATTGCCCGAACACTTTCTTTAGAAAGTTCATAATTTCAACTGTATGTACAGTCTGAATGGTGCTGAAAGTTGTAATTCAACATTCAACAATCAACATTACTTATACGTTTGCTTGTGTGCAAATACGTCATAACCCATTATCAGGTGGTTATTGCGGTGAGGTCCCACCTCTTCCCATTCCGAACAGAGAAGTTAAGCTCACTTGCGCCGATGGTACTGCAATGCAATGCGGCCGCGTAGGTAGCCGCCTCCTTTTATCAAGAGCCTCAGATTTCGAAAGATTTCTGAGGCTTTTTTGTTTTTCCCACAGATTTCACAGATGCTTACAGATTTTAGACCTGTTCGGTCTGGAATTTCGCAGATTTTTATTATCTTTGCAGCATGAATAGGAAAAGAATTAAAAAGAAGTTTGCTAATTTTGGTCAGCGTATGCTACGGATGCCTCGTACCCGAGGATTCGGAGTACAGTCACCTACAGCCTATTCTTTCCTGCGCAAGGTGGTTAACGAAAAGGAATTTCTCAGAAATTATCGCCAGACTCATGCTGGAATCTCCTCCTATCCCCTAGATGCACCCCGACAGAAACGTCTCCTCTTCCGAATCAGAACTGTTTATCCTAATGTAGTAGAACTCTCTGCTTCTTCCCTGCTAAAGGGAGAGGATTTTCAGCAGTTTCTCTGGAATGTGTCTGATGATACGGTTTTAGTAGTTACAGACATCAATCTCGATGCAGAATATAAAAAAGTATGGTTGCGTCTCGTAGCTGATAATTGTACCGTTTTGACCTTTGATTTGGTTGATTGTGGTATAGTTTTCTTCGATAAAACCAAATTTAAGCAGAATTTTAATGTAAATTATTGATTTATGCGCAAATTTGTGCCATAAATATTTGGAATTTAAAATAAAAGTATTACTTTTGCAGCCAAAATAATAGAAACGTTAAATTATAGAGCTATGTATTGGACACTTGAATTGGCTTCAAAGCTTGAAGATGCACCATGGCCTGCAACAAAAGAAGAGTTGATTGACTATGCAACTCGCTCTGGTGCGCCTCTAGAAGTTCTAGAGAATTTGCAGGAGATAGAAGACGAAGGCGATGTTTACGAAAGCATCGAAGACATCTGGCCTGATTATCCTTCAAAGGATGACTTCTTGTGGAATGATGACGAGTACTAATCTCGATGATAGGGCTGCTCTCTTATAAGAGGGTAGCCTTTTTCATCTTTTGTTTCTTGCTTATATATAATAATGTGTAAGAAATTCCGTTATCTTATTGTGTTGAAAAGATTTATCATTATATGGATTCTGCTAGTGGGGGTGCTCGAAGTGAGGGCACAGTATGATCCTTCCTATAGTCATTACTTTGACATGGAACCATCGTTCAATCCTGCTGCTGTGGGTAAGCAGTCGAAACTCAATGTTACGGCGGCCTACGCACTTGATATGGCTGGATTCGAACATAACCCCCGTACCTTTCAGGTGGCGGCTGACATGCCTTTCTTCCTGTTCAATCACAGGCATGGAGTAGGCTTATCGTTACAGAATGACCAGATAGGTCTTTTTACCCATCAGCTCCTGGCTTTACAGTATGCTTTGCAGAATAAACTCCTGGGTGGAACGCTGAGCGTGGGTGTACAAGGAGGTATGCTGAGTGAGAAGTTTGATGGTAGCAAGGTGGATTTGGGAGAAAGTGGTGACCCAGCCTTTTCTACTTCAGACGTAAATGGAAGCGGAATGGATTTGAGTCTGGGTCTGTATTATCAGCATAAGGCTTGGTATGTTGGACTTTCTGCCCAGCATCTTACATCGCCTACGATAAATCTAGGTGAGACCAATGAATTGAAAATAGATGCCACATATTATTTGACAGGTGGATACAATATTCGATTGAGAAATCCGTTCTTAACAATAAAGCCGTCTGTTCTTGTAACAACAGATGGTACCACATGGCGAGGCGACCTGACAGGAAGGTTAGTTTACCAATATGAGAAACGGATGTTGTATGGTGGAGTAACCTACAGTCCGGACAGATCGGTAACCGTGCTGGTAGGCGGTAGTTTCCATGGGGTAGTGCTTGGTTACAGTTACGAGGCATACACCTCCAAACTCAGTGCCGGAAATGGCAGTCATGAACTCTTTGTAGGGTATCAGACCGATATCAACCTGACCAAGAAAGGCAGAAACCGCCATCAGAGCGTCAGAATATTATAATGTAAATAGAAATAAAGAACATAGTAGAATCATAAAACAATGAAGAAAAGTATATTGCTCCTTAGTGCATTCGCTATATTGCTCACCTTGAGCGGCTGCTTCGGTGCCAAGCAAGCTTCTGTTGCAGGCAGAGGTGGCGAGGTGGTTGGCGTGAGCGGTAGAAGCTTTGTAGAGCCAGCCCCTTATGGTATGGTAAAGATAAACCGTGGCTTCCTGAAAATGGGAATGGAGACCCAAGACTCACTCTGGGGAATGAAAACACCACGCAAGGATGTGTCGGTGGATGGATTCTGGATGGATGATACCGAAATCACCAATTCAGAATATAAGCAGTTTGTGGCTTATGTGCGTGATTCTATCCTTCGTACACGTCTGGCTGATCCTGCTTATGGAGGCGACGAGACTTACATGATTACTGAAGATAAGAATGGCGATCCGGTTACGCCTCATGTAAACTGGAAGAAAGCGCTTCCTAAGAAACCTAATGAGGATGAGCAGAGAGCTTTTGAAAGTTTGTATGAAACCAACCCGGTTACAGGAGAAAAACTCATCGACTGGCGTCAGCTCAACTATAAATACGAAATCTATGATTATACAGCTGCGGCTCAGCGTAAGTTCCGCCTGAATCCACAGGAACGTACCCTTAACACCGATGTGAAGATAAATCTGGACGAGGTGGTGATGATTTCGAAAGATACCGCTTATTACGATGATGAGGGTAGAGTGGTGCGTGAGACTATCAACCGTCCGCTTTCAGGACCATGGGATTTCCTGAATACCTATATCGTGAATGTTTATCCTGACACTACCTGTTGGGTAAACGACTTCAGAAATGCAGAGAATGAAACCTATCTGAGAAGTTATTTCAGCAATCCTGCGTATAATGACTATCCGGTAGTAGGTGTTACCTGGGAACAGGCAAATGCCTTCTGCGCCTGGAGAACAGACTATCTTTTGAAGGGCTTAGGTCCTGAAGCAAGATTTGTGCAGCGTTACCGTCTGCCAACCGAGGCAGAATGGGAATATGCTGCAAGAGGCAAGAACCAGAATGAATTTCCTTGGGACAATGTGGATGTGAAGAACGGGGATGGTTGTTTTTACGCCAATTTCAAACCAGACAGGGGCAACTATACCAAAGACGGCAACCTGATAACCAGCAAGGTGGCTATCTATTCGCCAAATTCTAATGGACTTTACGATATGGCTGGTAATGTGGCAGAGTGGACAAGTACCGTTTATACAGAGGCGGGTGTTGACGCAATGAGCGATTTTAACCCAACTTTACAGTATAATGCTGCCATAGAAGATCCTTACCGTTTGAAGAAGAAGAGTGTAAGAGGTGGTTCCTGGAAAGACCCTGAGTCGTTTATCCGTTCGGCATGGCGCACTTTCGAGTACCAGAATCAGCCTCGCTCATACATCGGATTCCGTTGTGTGAGAAGTCTTGCTACTACGGCAAGCGGAAAACAGAAACCATTGAAGAATAAGAATAGGAGATAAATAATATGAGCTATTATAGCAAATTCAATATCGTATACCGCTTGCAGAAGTGGATGGATAGTGTGCCGGGTCAGACATTCCTTAACTATGCTTACAGTTGGGGTGCCTCTATTGTAATCGCTGGTACCCTCTTTAAGTTGACCCATCTTCCTGGTGCCAATTTCATGCTTTTCTTAGGTATGGGAACCGAGATTTTCGTGTTCTTCCTTTCTGCTTTCGACCGTCCTTTCGACAAGACTGCCGAAGGTAGAGACTTGCCTACCCATGCTACAGAGGAGTATCTGGAAGGAAAGGTGTCGGCAGAAGAAATGATGACTGCCAAGAATCGTTCTGAAACCATTCAACCTCAGGTTGCTTCTCCTGTCTCTCCTGTAATGACTGCTGCGCCAGAACTGACTCCACTTAATCCTGAGGTGGTGGAAGTTCAGAACAGCTACGTAGAACAGTTGAAGAGCCTGGTAGAAACCTTGAGTAAGGTAAACGAACAGAGTAGCCGACTGACTCGTGACAGCGAGGAGATGGAGAATCTGAACCGTACCTTGACAGGTATCAGCAGGGTATACGAGATGCAGCTGAAAAGTGCCAGCCAGCAGATTGGTACCATTGACCAGATCAATGAGCAGACCAAGATGATGGCAAAGCAGATAGAACAGTTGAACAAGATTTATACCCGTATGATTGATGCCATGACCATCAATATGCGTGTGGCGGCTCCTCATGTAACAAGTGAAGAGTAAAGACGAAGAAAATAAATAGAATCAAGCAAATTTATATCCATGGCAATCAAGAAAAGACCGGTTTCGCCTCGCCAGAAGATGATTAACCTGATGTATGTCATCCTGATGGCTATGTTGGCGCTGAATACTCCTACAGATGAGGAATTCGGTGTCAAAGGCAAGTCTATTGTCGAGAAAATCAAGAAAAGTCTTGCCGATGATGGGAAGAAATCGGATGAGGAGAAGAAAAATATAGATCTGGTAGAACTGAATGTGAATGAACTCGATGCATTCGTTATTCCAGAGAAAACAACCCTCTATGCCGGTGAACGTTTCAATTCGCATGTGGTGATGGCTGCAATAGACAGTACACAGCGCCCGGAAATCTATGTGAATGGTAGTAGGCTGAATGCCGAGAATGGCAGATACAGTTTTGTGGCAGGTGGCGTAGGTGAGCATCAGTTTGGCGGTTACATTCTGATGAGAGGCAAGAATGGCGAGATGATGCGACGCAATTTCGTTCAGAAATACACCGTATTGCCTGTTCCTAATACAGCTACCGTTGCTGCCGACCTGATGAATGTGCTCTATGCAGGCTATGCCAATCCTATCAGCATCAGCGTTCCTGGTGTTCCAGCAAATGCTATCTCTGCTTCCATGACAGGCGGTTCTTTCGTAGCTAAGGGCAATGGTCATTTCGTGGCTACACCTTCAGCGGTGGGTAAGGATGTTACCATCCATGTGACAGCCCGCGATAAGGGACAGGTGAGAAGTCTGCCTCCATTCGTATTCCATGTAAGAAAACTTCCTGACCCAACAGCTTATATTGCAATGGGTACAGATAGATTTAGAGGTGGTGCTCTATCGAAAGGTGCTCTGATGGGTGCTCCAGGCATTCATGCAGCCATAGATGACGGACTCCTTGATATTCCGTTTAAGGTGCTGGGCTTCGAAACCGTATTCTTCGATAATATGGGAAATGCCATACCTTTGGCTTCGGCGGGTTCCAATTTCTCAGAACGACAGCGCGAAGAGTTCAGAAAACTGTCAAGAAACCGACGCTTCTATATCTCGCATATCAAGGCTGTAGGTCCTGATGGAATTACCCGAAATCTGCCGGCAGCAATGGAAGTTATCGTCAGGTAAGTGAAGAGTTCAACGGCTTTACTTATCATAAAGTTCAAAGTTCAATGTTCAAAGTTCAATGTAATGAAAAAGATATTATTCATATTCATGCTTTTGGGAATGGTGCAGAGCATCATGGCACAGCCAGCGGCTCGCAGAAAGCAGGCTCAGCAAAAGGCACAACAGTCGAATGCTGATAATATGACCTTGCGTGCCAAACTTTATTTCCCTACAGCCATCCCGATGGATGAGGACGTGGTTTGGAGAAGAGACATCTATCGTGAACTCAATCTCACAGATGATGCCAATGCAGCCTTGTATTATCCTGTAGAGCCAACAGATGGTAAGATGAATCTCTTTACCTATATCTTTAAACTGATGTTTACGGGTAGAGTGCCTGTTTATCAGTATCGTATGGATGGTAATGAAGATTTTTCTGCCGCCAACCGTCTTACTCCGAAAGCATTCGTAGATAATTATCATATCTACTACGAGAAGACTGATAATGGAAAGGTGCATATTGATGACAGCGATATTCCATCAGCTGAAGTGAAGGCATACTATGTGAAGGAGACTTCTTATTATGACCAGAAAACAGCTTCTTTCCATACCAAGGTATTGGCTTTGTGCCCTATCATGACCCGTAATGATGATTTTGGAGATGTAGGAAACAAGTATCCGCTCTTCTGGGTGAAGTATGATGATCTGGCTCCTTTCCTGGCTAAGCAGCAGCTGATGACCAGTAATGTGAACAATGCTGCTGTGATGAGTGCAGAAGATTATTTTACCAAGAATCTGTATCACGGTAAAATCTACAAGACCAATAATATGCAGGGCAATACCCTGGCACAATACTGTCCTTCGGATACAGCCATGGCGAAGGAACAGAAACGTATAGAAACTGAGTTGGAAGCCTTTGAGAAGAATATCTGGGGTAATCAGGCTCGGAAGGATTCTCTTGACAGTATTGCCAAGGCAGAAAAGAATATGGATGCCAAGACTCTGAAGAAAAGCCGTAACAGAAGAAATGGTTCTGCATCTAAACCAGCTAAGACTTCTACTGTTAAAAAACGCAGATCAGGAGGAAGCAATGTTTCTTCTGGTGGCTCAGCTAGGGTAACGGTTCGTAGAGAGCGTCATTAATTTATATAAGAATTAAAGTAAATATAGAATGAAGAAAGTTTTATCAGTATTAATGGTTGTAGCAGCCATGATGTTTGCTACAAATGCTAATGCCCAGATTAAGTTTGGTTTGAAGGGCGGTTTGGATGTTACTAACATGTCTTTGAGTAACGATGTATTCGATGCATCTAACAAGACAGGTTTCTTTGTTGGTCCAATGGTAAAGGTTACTATCCCTATTGTTGGTTTGAGTTTTGATGCTGCTGCCTTGTACGATCAGAAGGAAGCTAAGGTATCTGTAAATGATGCAGAGACAACGATGACTCAGAAATCTCTTAATATCCCAGTAAACGTACGTTATGGTTTCGGTTTGAGCAGCTTGGCTAATGTTTTCGTTTTCGCTGGTCCACAGTGGGGTATCAACGTTGGTGACAAGAACTTCAAGTGGAATGATTCCAGCTGCTATTCTCTGAAGAAAACAAACTTCAGTGTAAACGTAGGTCTGGGTGTTACCCTGCTGAGCCATCTCCAGCTTTCTGCAAACTATAACATCGCTTGCGGTAAGACTGCAGATGTTACCTGGGAGGAAACAAGCGAAAAGATTGTGAATGGTAACAGTAAGAATAACAGTTGGCAGATTGCTTTAGGTTATTGGTTCTAATCTTGTAAAAGAACAGGACAGATTATGGGTGAGAACATCGTATGGTCTCGCCTAGTACATCTTAAAATATATAAAAGCAGGTATCCGATGATGGGTATCTGCTTTTTTTTTGCTAACTTTGCAAGTCGAAAGTCTGAATGGTGGATATTTCAAGGTTAAAGAATATTAGATATGAAGTATGTAGATGTGATATTACCCCTTCCGCTCGACGGAACCTTTACTTATTCTGTCCCTGATGGGATGGAAGGGAAAGTTGTGCCTGGGGTACGCTTACTGGTTCCTCTTGGTAAAAGTAAGAAATATATCGCAATGGCTATCCGGCTGCATGATGATAAGCCTGCATTCTCCTGCAAACCTGTCGAGGCGGTACTTGACAATACGCCTTCGCTGTTGCCTCAGCAGATGAGATTGTGGCAATGGATTGGCTATTATTATATGGCTCCGTTAGGCGATGTCTATAATGCTGCTATGCCTGGTGGACTGAAGTCTACAGAGAAATTCAAGCCCAAGATGGAACTCTATGTAGAACTTGCCAGTACGTACCGTAGTGAGCAGGCACTTCATGTAGCACTCAACCTGGTGCAGAGAGCCTTGAAGCAAGCCAAAACATTAACCACCTTTCTGAGTCTCTCGCATTGGGACAGTCTTGATGGAGATACGCCTAGAGAAGGCATAAAAAAAGTGACCAAGGAAGAACTGATGAACGAGAGCCATTGTACGGCTGCTGTTGTCAAGGCGCTTATCGACAGGGGAATTCTCTTTACTTATGAATTGGAAATAGGACGATTGAATACGAATGGAGAATCTCATCTTGACTTGATTAAACCTCTCTCCTTGGCTCAGCAAGATGCCTATAATGGAATCCTGATGCAAATGATGAAAAAGGATGTTGTATTGCTTCATGGTGTGACATCCAGCGGAAAGACGGAAATCTACATTCATCTTATCAGAAAAGCCATAGAGGAGCATAAGCAGGTGCTCTATCTTCTGCCGGAAATCGCTCTGACCGTACAAATCATGGAGCGCCTTCATAGAGTTTTCGGTGACCGGCTGGGCATCTACCATTCTAAATATAGTGATGCTGAGCGTGTAGAAATCTGGCAGAAACAACTCTCTGATCATCCCTATGATGTAATTCTGGGTGCAAGAAGTGCCGTCTTCCTGCCTTTTAAGAATTTGGGACTCGTCATCATAGACGAAGAGCACGAGACTTCCTTTAAACAACAGGATCCCGCTCCGCGCTACCATGCCAGAAGTGCTGCCATAGTGCTTGCCAAGATGTATGGGGCAAAGACTTTATTGGGTACGGCTACGCCTTCGATGGAGAGTTATTATAATGCGCAGCAAGGCAAGTATGGCCTGGTAGAACTGAAAACAAGATACAAAGGTATTCAGTTGCCGGAAATTCAGGTGGTAGATGTAAAAGACTTACGCCGCCGTAAGATGATGAGCGGTCCTTTCTCTCCACAGCTTTTGGCTGCAGTAAGAGAGGCTTTGAAGAATGGGCAACAGGCAATCCTCTTTCAGAATCGTCGTGGTTTTGCGCCGATGGTTGAATGTAAGGTATGTGGTTGGGTGCCGAAATGTAAGAACTGTGATGTCTCGCTTACGTTACACAAAAGCATTAACTTGCTGACTTGCCATTATTGTGGTTACACTTATCCGGTTCCTACGGAATGTCCTAACTGTGGCAGTACGGAAATCATGGGACGTGGTTTTGGTACCGAGAAGATAGAAGACCAGATAGCGGAAATCTTTCCGGAAGCCAAGATTGCCAGAATGGATTTGGATACAACACGTACACGAAATGCCTACGAACGTCTTATCGCAGACTTCTCTGAAGGCAGAACGAATCTTCTCATAGGCACGCAAATGGTTTCTAAGGGTCTCGATTTCGATAAGGTGAGTGTAGTAGGCATCCTGAATGCTGATTCAATGCTCAACTATCCCGATTTCCGCGCCTACGAGCATGCTTTCATGATGATGGCACAGGTGAGTGGTAGAGCTGGAAGAAAAGGTAAGCGTGGCTTGGTGATTCTACAGACCAAGAATCCTACCTTGCCTGTCATCGGACAGGTGGTGCATAATGATTATGCAGGCTTGTATCAGGGTATTCTGGAGGAGAGAAGAACTTTTCATTATCCACCTTTCTTCCACCTTATTAATGTGTATGTAAAACATAAATATGATAAGGTATGCGAACAGGCTAGCCATGAGCTCAGCAAAACGCTGAGAAGCTGGTTTGGCGAGCGTGTGTTGGGACCCGATAAACCTGCTGTGGCAAGGGTTAAGACGATGAACATTCGAAAGATTGTTATCAAACTGGAAAATGGTATTGACCAGCAGAAGGTAAGAGAATATCTGAAGTTTGCTCAACAGCAGATGGGAAAGGATCCGAGATATGGAGCTCTGCAGATTTATTATGATGTAGACCCGTTGTAGTCTCCTGCCCATCCTTTTCTCTGGCAGAATGGAAGAAAATAAGATTGGTAAATAAAATGAAAAAGGCTATCCGTTACTTGTTGCAAGAACGGGTAGCCTTTTAATTATGATATTTGTAGTTATGTTTAGAAGTTGATGTCAAGACCTACTGCGAATACGTTGTTGTTACGTGTGTAGTCTGAACTGTAGTTGATGCTCTTTTCAGCAGAAAGCTGAACCTTCTCAGAGGTCTTCTTGTGCTGATAGAAGGTGTGGAAGTAAGCCACGTTCAAGTCCATCTTCTTATTGATGTGATAAACACCACCGACTGCTACAGAGTTTGAACTGACAACGAATGATTTGTCGTCCATGTATTCATCGCTCAAGCCATAGTTGGTATTCTGCCAACCTGTACTCAAGGTAATCTTCTTGTTGACATCCACTTCAACACCTGCGTTGTACTCCAAGGTACCACGCTTTAACTTCTCCTGTCGGTTGTTGTAAGATGTAGCGTGCTTGTCATCGAACCAGTGGAAACCAACGTTTACTCTAACTGCATCAACAGGGCTATAGCCAACACCGAGTGCCAGATAAGCAGGAATATCACCCGCAATCTTCTTGCCATCTTCATATTCGCCGATAGCTTTTTCGAGCTTGGTGTCGAACTCGGTCTTCAACTGTCCCATGGCTCCCTGAATATCTGGGTTGCCGATGATGGCATTTGCAGCAGCCTCTGGTACACCACCTGCAATGTAGGCGTTGCGGAGGTTGTCTGGCAGGTTACCGATACTAGGTACCTGGTTTACTGACTTGTTCTTCAGGCGGATACGAGTCTTAAACTCATATTTGGCAGCGAAGTTCCACTTGCCAGTCTTGAAATCCACACCAATAATAGGAGTGAAGCCCACACCGCTCTGGTCACAGCTCAACTCAATGTTGGCAGCTGTTTCCTTGGTTGGGTCGAGCACCTTATAGAGAGGCATGTTGCCTACCTTGATATCTTCTACATATCCGTAGTAGTTAGTAGATGCATAGACACCTCGTACGCCTGCGAATGCGCTGAAGTTGTCGCTGAACTTATAGGCTGCACCCAGAGAGAGACCATAGTAGTACTGGCGGCCGTGCATATAGCTGTTGTAGCTATACTTGCCTTCTTTACCGAAATTCTTATCGCTAGTAAAAACAGCTGGTACGCCATACTTTGCTGCAACCTTATCCACAGCACCTGCCAAATCGCAAGCAGCCATTGCTGTCTCTGCTACGATCTTCTCGAAAGAGCCCAGACCATTATCGAAGGTACACTTGCCGCCGCCACCTGTGAGGGCGAAGCTAGCCTGGAGTGACCATCTACCTTTATTATAAGCATACTGGAATGAAGGGATGACAGGCGCAAAAGCCTCACCCTTGAAAGTACGAGGAGTAATAGGATTGTTCACATTGTTTGTGAACAATGCATAATCATTTTCAATGCTACGTGTCTGGTATGCCAACTGCCAGTTGATGGCGAGATGGTGACCTTCACCCATGAATACAACTCCGGCTGGATTATAATAAACACCGTCGATACCAATTGAAGCCTCACGGCTCATCATTCTGTTGAATGCTACATGTTGATTGGTGTTGGTGAGCAAACCGCCTGCAAAAGATGGGGTTGCACAAGCCATCGCAATGGCTAAACTAACTAATTTTAGTTTCTTCATCTTAATAATATTAAATAAAAACGTCCGCAAAGGTAATTATAATGTTCTATTTCGCTATTGGTTTTATTAAATATTTAAAGCATATTAACGCAAAAAGCCCTTTCTCTTGCACAGATTTTAAAAACTGTGCAAGAAAAAGGGCTATTATTGGTTATGTTTCACCTTTTTGTATATCAGTTTTTACGCTTTACGGCATAAGAACTTCACGAAGTGTATCTTTACTCTTGTTCTTTAGACTCCTGACTCGTCTTTTTGCCGGCATTCTGTCTTACGTTCAAGTGAGGATACGAAATACGGGTATGGTAAATAGCCTTGAGTCGTTCGATGAGTACCTGTTTAGCGAGAGCGATGTCTCGGAACGTGATAGGGCACTCCTTGAAGAAACCATCTGCCACCTGTCCGTCGATGAGTTTATTGACGAGGTTACTGATGCTTTCTTCTGTATATTCGTTCAGAGAGCGCGAAGCCGCTTCAACCGTATCTGCCATCATCAGGATGGCCTGTTCGCGGGTAAATGGGTTCGGACCAGGATATTGGAACTGCGACTTGTCAATCACCTCTGTAGGGTGAGCATTACAGTAATTAATATAGAAATACTTGGTGATGCCCGTTCCGTGATGAGTAGTGATGAAATCCTTTATGATGCCTGGCAGACCAACCTTCTCTGCCATCTTCAGACCTTCTGAAACATGGCTTATGATAATCTGTGCACTCTCAAGGTCGCTTAACTGGTCGTGAGGATTAACGCCCGCCTGATTCTCTGTGAAGAAAACAGGGTTAGTCATCTTACCGATATCATGATAGAGTGCTCCGGTACGTACCAGGAGACTGTTGGCTCTGATGCGGTTGGCAATCTCTGCTGCCAGGTTACCTACGGTGATAGAATGCTGGAAGGTGCCTGGAGCAATCTCACTCAGGTTCCGAAGTAATCCCTTGTTGGTATTTGACAACTCGAAAAGTGTAACATTAGATGTAAATCCAAACATCTTTTCTATAATGTACATGAGCGGATAAGAGAGTAGCAGGAAGATGCCGTTTACGGTAAAGTAGGTATACATGCTGGCATCTACGTTGAACACCTGGTTGTCCTGCATCAGCTGAAGGGCAAGATATACTACACTGCTGGCTATAGTTACCAACAGGGCTGTGATGAATATCTGCGAGCGCTTGCTGAGTTCACGCAAACTGTAAATAGCAACAAGACCAGCTACCAGCTGTACGATGATAAACTCGTACTGGTACTTTACCGCTGCTGCACAAATGAGAATCATCGTAACATGGCTGATAAAGGCTGTACGCGAGTCCATAAACACACGTACGAAGATAGGCGCCATGGCAAATGGGATGATATAGACACTGAAGAAATTGTGTTTCATCATGAGTGACACAAAGATAGGGAACAGCGTAATCATCGCATAAAGCATGGTAATGCTGCGCGGCTTATCAAAATAGTCTTTTCTGAAAAGTGAGAGATAAGAGGTAAACAGCATGACAAGAATGAAGATAAACAGTACCTGTCCGATGATAGTGGTTGTCAGCTCTTCCTGGGTAGAACTGCGGCGCTTCATCTCCTTATCGAATGAATTGAGCACCCGATAGGTGTTGTTCGTAATCACTTCACCACGATCCACAATCTTCTGACCGCTCATCACCATTCCGCTTGCCAGTGGAATGCTGCTCATCATGTCGGCTTTCTCTGCCTCGCTTCTTCCCTTATCGTATATGACGTTGGCTTCAACATAATTATTGAGGTTGCAACGGGATAAAAGCTGACGCTGGGTTGCCAGTTTCTCATCGTAGAAGATGCGTTCGTAAGCGGCAATAGTAGAGTAGAACGAACCGATAGGTACGCTCTTCACATTCTTTCCGTTGATAATTCGTATCATACTGGTAGAATCTTTGTAGATACGATTATATTCCGTGGTAGCGATGATGCCGGTCAGATAAAGGCGCTGAAGCTGGTGGGCTATGAGTCCCACATATTCTTTTGGCAAACCTGGTACACCTTGGCTGAAGTCGTGCAGGAAACGGCTCACCTGTTCGCTGCCGATGGATTCATTGACAGAATAATAAGGTTGGAATTGCTTCATCAGCGAATCCTGTTCACGCTTGATGGCTTCATCGGTCTTATAGATCGGAAAGTCAAATTTTGCGATGACGGAACCATACATCCATGGCTTTCCAACATCGTACCGGAACATCCTTCCTTCGTTGCGAGGAAGGAACCGAACAATGATAGCAACGGTAATTAATATCAAAACCGTTTTTGTGGCGAAATTGCGCCAATAGTTCTCTTCTGGGTTGTTAAATATGCTCATTTTCCTACTTTTTTCTTACTTATTTCGTTTTACAGTGCGAAAATACGAAAAAAAACGGCTAAAATCGCAAAAAAAGATGTAAATTTGCAGAAAAATTTGAAAATAGCTATAAAAAGACATGGCAGATAGAAAAGTAAGGGTGCGTTTTGCCCCTAGTCCAACGGGTGCATTGCACATTGGCGGTGTTCGTACCGCTCTGTATAATTATTTGTTTGCTCGCCAACATGGAGGTGAGCTGGTGTTCCGTATTGAGGATACAGATTCTCATCGTTTCGTGCCTGGAGCCGAAGAATATATCCTGGAATCTTTCAAGTGGCTGGGTATCCAGTTTGACGAGGGTGTAAGTTTCGGTGGAGAGCATGGACCTTATCGCCAGAGTGAACGTCGTGATATCTATAAGCAGTATGTTCAGCAGCTCTTGGATAATGATAAGGCGTATATTGCTTTTGATACTCCTGAGGAGTTGGAAGCGAAACGTGCCGAAATCCAGAATTTCCAGTATGATGCTCATACTCGTATGCAGATGCGCAACTCTCTGACTCTTTCTAAGGAAGAGGTTGATAAACTGATTGCTGACGGAAAGCAGTATACTGTACGTTTCAAGATTGAACCGGGACAGGAAATTCACGTGAACGATATGATTCGTGGTGACGTGAAGGTAATGAGTGATATCCTGGATGATAAGGTACTTTATAAAAGTGCTGATGAATTGCCAACTTATCACCTGGCAAATATCGTAGACGACCACCTGATGGAAATCTCTCATGTAATCCGTGGTGAGGAGTGGTTGCCTAGTGCGCCTTTGCACGTACTTCTTTATAAGGCTTTCGGTTGGGAAGATACCATGCCTCGTTTTGCGCATCTTCCTTTGCTTCTTAAGCCTGAAGGTAAAGGTAAGCTGAGTAAGCGTGATGGCGACCGCCTCGGTTTCCCTGTATTCCCGCTGGAATGGCATGATCCTAAGACTGGCGAGGTTTCTTCCGGTTATCGTGAGAGTGGCTACTTCCCAGAGGCTGTAGTCAACTTCCTGGCGCTCCTCGGCTGGAATCCTGGTACAGAACAGGAAATCTTCTCTCTTGATGAACTGGTGAAGGCATTTGATATTTCACGTTGCTCTAAGGCTGGTGCCAAGTTCGACTTCAAGAAGGGTATCTGGTTCAACCACGAATACATTCTGATGAAGAGCGATGATGAAATAGCTAACCTCTTTGCCCCTATTGTTGCCAACAATGGTGTAGAGGAAACTCTGGACCGCGTAAAGCAGGTGGTACACATGATGAAGGATCGTGTGAACTTTGTCTATGAACTGTGGCCATTGTGTTCTTTCTTCTTCATTGCTCCTACAGAGTATGATGCTAAGACAGCCAAGAAGCGATGGAAGGAATATTCTGCACAGCAGATGACAGAACTTGCAGATGTGCTTGAAGGTATTGAGGATTTCTCTATCGAAGGTCAGGAACCTGTCGTGATGAAATGGGTAGAGGATAAGGGCTACAAACTCGGTGATGTGATGAACGCATTCCGTCTGACTCTCGTAGGTGAGGGTAAGGGCCCAGGAATGTTCGATATCTCAGCCTTCCTTGGCAAGGAGGAAACTCTGCGCCGTCTTCGCAAGGCAATCGAAGTTTTGGGTTAATTCACAATAATTTCTCTCTGAATGGCTTTCTGCAGCATATTGCTGAAGGCTATTCAGAGAGTTCACGTATTTATAGATAGTAACCAATATAAAGAAATATCATGATCTATAATATCGTAATATATTTCGTCCTTTGGGGCATAGCCATTGCAAGTCTGTTTAATGAAAAGGTGCGCAAGATGTGGCGTGGTGAGCGTGAGGCTTTCAAAATATTGAAGCAGAAGGTGGATCCTAACGCTAAGTACATTTGGTTTCATGCTGCATCGCTCGGTGAGTTTGAACAGGGACGACCTTTGATGGAACGTATCCGCAAGGACTATCCTCAGTATAAGATTTTGCTTACCTTCTATTCTCCTTCAGGTTATGAGGTGCGCAAGAACTATGAGGGAGCTGACATCATCTGTTATATGCCGGTGGATACTAGGTTGAACGCCATCCGTTTCCTTAGACTGGTACGTCCTGTGATGGCTTTCTTCATCAAGTATGAGTTCTGGTCTAATTTCCTTCATATCCTGAAGCATCGCAACATTCCTACTTATAGCGTGAGCAGTATCTTCCGCGAGGATCAGGTATTCTTCAAATGGTATGGCAGAAACTATGCTGGAGTGCTGAAGTGCTTTACCCGTTTCTTCGTACAGAACGAAGAGAGTAAGCGATTGCTCGAAGGTATCGGCATCACGGCTGTGGATGTGGTAGGAGATACCCGTTTCGACCGTGTTCTCCAGATAAAGGAGGCTGCCAAGCAATTGCCGATTTGCGAGGCTTTCAGAACAGGAGTAGCTTCATCTCAGTCTGCGGATGTACCTCATCATGATTTCAAGGTATTTGTTGCCGGTAGCTCTTGGCCACCAGATGAGAATATCTTTATACCTTTCTTTAATGAGCATAAGGATTGGCGCCTGCTGATTGCTCCTCATGTCATCGCTGAAGAGCATCTGAAGTTGATTCTTTCTCTGATAAAGGGCAAGAAGGTGGTGCGCTATACGCAAACTACTCCTGAAGAAGCTGCGGAGGCTGATGTCTTGATTATCGATTGTTTCGGATTGTTGAGCAGTATGTACAACTATGGTGATGTGGCTTATATCGGTGGTGGCTTTGGTGTTGGCATTCATAACACCTTGGAGGCTGCCGTATGGAATATGCCGGTTATCTTTGGTCCGAACAATAAAAAGTTTCAGGAGGCTCAGGGCTTGCTGAAATCGGGTGGAGGTTTTGAAATCAATACCTATGAGGATTTCTCAGGTTTGATGAGTTCTCTGATGAATGATGAGACCTTCCTGAAACAGGCTGGCGATATGGCTGGTGCCTTCGTGGCTCATTTGGCTGGCGCTACTGATAAGGTCTTGGCAAGTGTTAAGTTGTAATAGCTTCATTATATACATATACAAGAAAAGGTCTCATGAATGTTTTTCTTCATGAGACCTTTTCTTGTATATGTATGTGCCGTAAACCAGGCATCCTGCCTTTATTTGATAATGCGGTAGTAATCCTCTTTTCTTGGTTTTACGGTATGAGGATGCGCAGAAGCATAACCCAAGGCTAAGGCTCCTACTCCCATCAAACCTTCTGGAAGATTCCAGTCCTTCATCAGCTTCTTGCCTTCTTCTGATGCAAACATGCCGTCTTCACGGTTAATCCAGCAAGATGCAAGGCCGATAGAGTGGGCAGCAAGCATCATATTGCCTAAGATAAGGCTGCCATCTTTCACACCGTTAACGTTGCTTTCTGGTGCCAGAACGATAACGATGGTTGGCGCTCCATAGTAAGGATCGCTTTCTACACCCATGATTTCTGCGTTCATCTTGCGAAGCTGGGCGCAAATCTCAGGATTCTGAACGGCAATGATGAAAGGCTCCTGGGTCCCATGACCTGTTGCTGCCCATGTGCCGGCTTCCAATACCGTCTTCAACTCTTCGTCGGTAATCTGATCTGCCTTGAAGCGACGAATACTTCTTCTCTCCTTAATGGCTTTCAAAACTTCATTTTCCATCTTATCTTGTTTTAAACATTTTATTTAGAAATCTTTTCTCTTTCTTCGCTCTTTTATGCAGGGCATCCGCTTAAATCCTCTTCATCCATATACTGGCTGAGAACCCGAGCAATGCGGATCAGACCCTGCATCAGGGTTTTGCGAGGACAGGCGATGTTGAGGCGCAGGTAGCCCTGGCCAGCCTTTCTGCCATACATCGTACCACTGTTGACGAATACCTTGCCATCGTTCATCAGCTTTTCATAAGCCTCGTCGCTTGACAGTTCGAATGGCAGGATATCGAGCCATACCAGGTAGGTGCCTTCAAGGCGGGTAACGCGAACTTGTGGCAATTCGGTATTGAAGAATTCCTTTACTGCCTGATAGTTCTCGTAGAGATATTGGTTCAATTCATCCAACCATTCTTCTCCCTCATTGTAAGCTGCCTGTAGGGCGATGACGCCGAATGGGTTTACGTCACAAACCTCGTTGATGTTGATGGCACGGTTGATGCGACGGCGCAATGTTGCATCCGGACAGATAATGTTGGCTATCTGAAGTCCTGCAATATTGAATGACTTTGATGGAGAATTCAATACTACGCAGTTGTCACGGCAAGCTTCGCTGATGCTGGCAAATGGAGTATACTGATAGCCTGGCATGATGAGCTCGCAATGAATTTCATCTGCGATGACCTTTACCCCGTGCTTGAGACAGATGTCGTTCATTCGCTCAAGTTCCTCTTTCTTCCATACTCTTCCGGCTGGATTGTGAGGATTGCAGAGAATGAAGGCGGTAGTCTTCTCATCGGCACATTTACGCTCGAAGTCTTCGAAATCTATCTCATAAGTGCAGTTGCCCACACGTTTCAGTTCGTTTTCTACTACTTCGCAGCCGCTGTTTGTAATGCAGGAGAAGAAGCAGTTGTAGACAGGTGTCTGTACCAATACCTTTTCGCCAGGCATGCAGATGGCTTTCAGACAGCAGGAAATGGCTGGTACAACGCCTGAAGTATAGAGAATCCAGTCTTTCTCTATCTTCCACTGGTGGCGGCGGGAGAACCAGCTGATGATTGCCTCGTAATAAGAATCAGGTACGAGGGTATAGCCGAAGATGCCATGAGCTACGCGTTTCTGCAGGGCTTCGATGATGCAGGGAGCTGTCTGGAAATCCATATCTGCTACCCACATCGGAATAACGCCGTCTTCCTTCACCAAATCCCATTTGTATGAGTTGGTTCCACGACGTTCGATGATTTCATCAAAATTGTATTTCATATTTGTTTTCTATCTATGTTGTTTCTTCTATCTATATAGGATAAATCTCTTATTTATATAGGATGATTCTCTTTTTCTCCTAATTGAAATCTTCGTTCATAGACTTTGAATCTCCGTTCAAAGACATTGAACGTACATTCAAAGCTTTTGAACGGCCGTTCAATGTCTATGAACGGAGATTTCAGTTAAGTGTAAGAATAATTAGTTATGGGAACAATAAGTAATTTACTTGATTGTTGTCATTTCTGTAATTACCTCTTAAACTATTTCGATTTATCTGTGATTTCACATGCACCCTTTGGCGCTTTGGCAAACTCAGTATATGTTACGCTTCCCACTTCGTCTGCCTCGATTCTTCCGGAGATAGGGTTCTTGATATTGGTGATACTTCCCTTGATCTGTGCATCGATGTTGGTGCAATCCTCGAAGGCACGGTCGCATTCCTTATCAAAGGTGCAATCCTCCAGAGTTACATGGTCCATGTAGCAGAGAGGCTGCTCGCCGCTGATGTGGCAACGTACGAACTTGATGTTCTTGCTGTGCCAGGCCAGATACTCACCATTCAGTTCCGAATCATAGACGGTTACATTCTCGCATTCCCAGAAACTGTCCTTGGTTGTAATCTTTGCGTTGTGAATCTCCACATTTCTGCAGTATTGGAATACATATTTAGAATCGCTCTCAAGTCCGTCTACATAGATATTCTTGGAGAACATGAATGGATAAGTTCCATCGTGGAGCTTTACGTTCTTCAGTTTCAGGCCATCTACCTTCCAGAATGTCTCATCAGCATCTGTGATGTTTACGTTCTCCAAATCCAGATTCTTCATTTCGCGGAAGAACTTAGGTCCATCGATGGTGCAGTCTTTCATCACCATATTATCACTATACCAGATGGCCGAACGGCTTTCTGGGGCGAAGTAGCAGTCTGTGATAAGGGAACCGTCCACATGCCACCAAGGGTATTTGCCATAAAACTTGGAATGGTGGCATTCTATGTTTTGGCAGCACTTGATGCCCGATTCGCCATCTGTAATCGTAATATCTTCTAAACGCACATCGTGAGCACCGAAAAGAGGGCGCTCGCCCCCGAATGATTTGTTCTTTATCAATTCCATAATTTTCTATTATCCTTTTTTATTTGTTATTTCTGTGTGCAAAATTACAAAAATAATGCCAAATTCGTATAACCTGATTTACAGAAAAATGTAACGATATGGCGTATTTGGGGATAAATGGTCGCTGTAGGGGAAAGATAAATGAAAAAAGGCTGAATCATGAAGCATTTTCACGATTCAGCCCTTATCGAGTTAACTTCTAAAAATCCGAAGCGGAGAATTACAAGTTAGGGTTCATCTCTTTCCACTCAGCTACTGGAGGAACGATGCCGAGCTCTACGATCTCATCGCGCATCTTGCAAAGGTGCTCGTAAGATTTAGCGAGGCTAGCGAGCTCTTCCTCAGTACCTGTAGGCTCTGTGAAGTGAACACCAGTCTTGTCGATAGTAGTAGGCATAGCCATCATTACGTTCTTGAAACCGCACTTGTCGCAGTTTACATAGCAACCTGCTGGCAATGTGAACTTCTCGCCACCCATAGCAGCCTCGATCATCTTAACTGCATTGTAAGCTGGGCTCTGGAATGAAGAACGGCCACGGAGCTTGATGATGTTAGAACCACCCTGTACTGTGTGGTGCTTGATCTCTTCCCAACGCTCGTCAGAAAGACCCATCTCTGCCAATGGCTTGCCGTCAACCTTAACCTGAGAAGCAAATACAGCCATCTGCTCGCCGTGACCACCATAAGTGTGAGCGCCAGTAACCTTATCCTGCTGTACACCGAACTCGAGGGCCAAAGCCTGCTGCAGACGAGTAGAATCGAGAGCTGCGAGTGATGTCAACTGGTTTGGCTTCAAACCTGAGTGGATAAGTGCTGTAAGAGCTGTAACGTCAGCAGGGTTGAAGATAACAACTACGTGCTCAACCTCTGGGCAGTACTTCTTGATGTTGTCACCAAATTCTGCAGCAATCTTGCAGTTGCCCTTAAGAAGATCCTCACGAGTCATACCCTCCTTACGAGGAGCACCACCAGAAGAAATGATATATTTAGCACCAGTGAAAGCCTCCTCTGGGTTAACAGTATAAGTTACGTTAACACCTGGGAATGCGCACTGCTGAATTTCATCGAAAACACCATGTACACCTGGCTCGAAGATATCATAAAGACAGATGTTTGGAGTAAGACCGAGCATCAAAGCGCTCTGTACCATGTTAGAACCAATCATACCGCCTGCACCGACGATAACGAGTTTGTCATTTGTTAAAAAATTCATAACTACAATTCTTATTAAAATGTTTATAATCTTTTTCTCCTGAAAAATAGCGGAATGTATCTGGAATAAAGTTTGTAAAACTCCTTCTTTTTACTTTCCGACCGCAAAATTAATAAAAAGTAATGTAAATCGTGCATATTTTTGCGCTTAAATTTGTTGTTAATTCTTAAAAATGTTATCTTTGTAATCTCTAATTAGCAAAATGCATTATTTGGAGTTAAGTTAAACATTAAATTGCATAACAATTATGAATGAAATCGAATTACGTTTAGCTAGATTGAGGGAGTTGATGAAGCGTGAACATCTTTCTGCTTTCATCTTCCCTAGTACAGATGCTCATCAGAGCGAGTATGTTGCCGACCATTGGCGAGGAAGAGAGTGGATCTCTGGTTTTAACGGGTCGGCTGGTACTGCTGTCGTTACAATGAAATCGGCTGCTTTATGGACTGATTCCCGCTACTTCCTGGCTGCGGAAGAACAGTTGGAAGGTACTGAATATCAGCTGATGAGGCTGAAAATGGAAGGTACGCCTACTATCGCAGAATGGTTGGGAAAAGAATTGCAGGATGTACAATCTCCTGAGGTTGGACTTGATGGCATGGTCAACTCTTATAATTATGTTAAAGATTTAAGCTATTCTCTCCGTAAACTCGGTGGAATTACGCTTAGGACTAATTTGGACCCTTTGGAACAGATTTGGGAGAATCGTCCTTCGCTTCCTGCAAATCCTGTAGAAATTCAACCATTGGAATATGCTGGAGAGACGCTAGCCTCTAAAGTGGCCCGTATCCGTAAGTCTTTGAGAGAACTTCATGCAGATGGTATGCTCGTTTCTGCTTTGGATGATATTGCTTGGACTTTGAATCTTCGAGGTACAGATGTTCATTGCAATCCTGTATTTGTAAGTTATTTGTTGATTGAGAGCGATAAAGTTTCTCTTTTCGTGGATGATAATAAATTATCTCCTGAAGTAAAACAGTATCTTCAAGACAATCAGGTTTCTCTCTATAATTATAATAAGGTGGAAAAATGCCTTGAATCATATTCGGAATATAATATCCTGTTAGATGGAGATGAAACGAGCTATTATCTGTGGAAAACTGTAAAATGCCAGGAAATTGTTGCTGCAGCTTCTCCTATTCCGGCTATGAAGGCTGTGAAAAATGAAGCAGAAATAGAGGGCTACCGTAGTGCGATGCTTAAAGATGGTGTTGCTATGGTTAAGTTCTTGAAGTGGCTGAAACCTGCTGTTGAGGCTGGCGGACAAACAGAAATTTCCATTGATGAGAAATTAACATCGCTACGTGCCGAACAGAAACTGTTCAGAGATATTTCTTTTGATACGATTGCCGGTTATGCGCAGCATGGAGCAATTGTCCATTATGAGGCAACTCCTGAAACAGATGTCGTTCTGAAACCGGAAGGTTTGATTCTGATAGACTCTGGAGCTCAATACCAGGATGGTACTACAGATATTACCCGTACCATAGCCTTGGGGGCCGTATCTGAAGAGATGAAGCATATTTATACCTTGGTTCTGAAAGCGCATATTCAGTTGGAATTGGTTAAATTCCCCGATGGTGCATCAGGAACACAGTTGGATGCTGTAGGAAGAGAGTGTATGTGGCGTGAAGGATATAATTTCTTGCATGGTACAGGCCATGGAGTAGGTTCGTATCTCTGTGTGCACGAAGGCCCTCATCAAATAAGAATGGAGTGGATGCCTACACCTTTGAGAGCTGGAATGACCTTGACGGATGAGCCTGGTTTGTATCTGGCAGGTAAGTTCGGCGTAAGAATAGAAAATACGGTGCTGATTTCAGACTACATGTCTACTGAGTTCGGTAAATTCCTGCAGATAGAGCCTCTTACTCTTTGTCCTATAGATACCACTCCTATAGATGTTGATATGTTGTTGCCTGAAGAGATTGACTGGCTCAATGCTTATCATCATTCAGTTTATGAAAAATTGTCTCCTTTCCTTGATGAAGAGGAGAAAAAATGGCTTGAAAATGCTACAAAACCCATAAAATGAACCTTTTAGAGTAAAAAGTTGAAGAAAAACTTGGTAGTTTGATAAAATAGATGTAATTTTGCACCCGCAAATTGTGGCATTGCCATATTTCGCATTGAATAACATAAGTTTAACATAATAAATTAAAAGCAAAAAAAATGATTATTGTACCAGTTAAAGACGGTGAGAACATCGAGAGAGCTCTCAAGAAGTTTAAGAGAAAATTCGAAAAGACAGGTGTTGTTAAGGAGCTTCGTGCTCGTCAGCAGTATGACAAGCCTTCTGTTTTGAAGCGTCTCAAGATGGAACACGCCATCTACGTACAGCAGTTGCGTGCAAACGAGGAATAAAAGTAAAAAATCCTCAAAAAATTTGGTAGTTTAAAATAATTTTCGTAACTTCGTTGCCGAAATGAAAAAGGTACGACGTTATGTTGAGTATAGATAAGTTCTTGGAATATTTGCGCTCTGAACAGAACAGGTCGCAGAGGACGGTAGAAAACTATCGCGAAGATTTGAAACTCTTTGAGCAGTATGCTAGGAACTTATCTGAATCCTTCACTTGGGAATCTGTTGATTCTGATATGATTCGCAACTGGATGGAGCATATGATAGATGCAGGAAATAAGGCAACCTCGGTTAATCGCCGGTTGAGTGCTTTGAAAATGTTCTATCGGTTTGCTTTAGTCAGACATTATGTGGAGTCGGATCCCGCTCATAGCCTCAAAGGACCTAAGGAAAGTAAACCGCTACCTCAATTCTTGAAAGAAAATGAGATGGATGAGTTGCTTGACAGGAAAATGTGGGGCGATGATTATAATAATGTACGCGCACGTACTATTATAATATTGTTCTATGAGACGGGGATGCGATTGTCAGAGTTGATAGGACTTGATGTTGACGATGTGAACTTTATCAAAAAAGAGATAAAGATTACGGGTAAGGGAAACAAACAACGTATAGTTCCTTTTGGTGACGAGCTTAAAAATGCTCTTTCGGAATATTTGGCTCTAAGAGCACAAAGAGTGATGGTTAGGTCTGGAGCTCTTTTGCTTGCGGATAAGGGCGGACGGATGAGTCCGGTTCAAGTCAGAGAAATCGTGAAGGAGAACCTCGCAAGGGTTTGCTCGTTGAAAAAGAAAAGCCCGCACGTGTTGAGGCATACGTTTGCTACTGCAATGTTGAATCATGGTGCTGGAATAGAAAGTTTGAAAAGACTGTTAGGGCATGCGAAACTCTCGACGACCGAGATTTATACGCATACAACGTTTGAACAGTTGAAACGAGTTTATATTGAAGCCCATCCTCGGGCGTAACCTTTAAAAAATGGAGGTAACTATGGAAATTAAGATTCAGTCGATTCACTTCGACGCTACCGAGAAGTTACAGGCGTTTATCGAAAAGAAAGTCGCCAAGTTAGAAAAAACTTTTGAAGATATACAGAAAGTAGAGGTGCAATTAAAGGTCGTGAAGCCTGCTACTGCCTTGAATAAGGAAGTTCATCTGGAAGTTGCTGTCCCTGGAACCAAGTTGTTCGTAGAAAAGACATGTGACACTTTTGAGGAAGGAATTGACCAGGCAGTGGACTCAATGAAGGTTCAATTGACCAAATTTAAAGAAAAATCAAGGAATCGATAAAAAAAACTCGAAAAAATTTTGTTGATTCAAAAAATAGTTGTATCTTTGCAGCCGTTTTCCGATAGATGGAAATTTAGCCGTATTGCGGCTGCAAAGATTGCCTCTTTAGCTCAGTTGGCCAGAGCACGTGATTTGTAATCTCGGGGTCGTTGGTTCGAATCCGACAAGAGGCTCAGAAAAAAGAAAAGTTTGGGTAGTTACCAGAGTGGCCAAATGGGGCAGACTGTAAATCTGCTGGCTATGCCTTCGGTGGTTCGAATCCATCACTACCCACTTTCTTTGATAAGCGGAAATAGCTCAGTTGATAGAGCACTAGCCTTCCAAGCTGGGGGTCGCGGGTTTGAGCCCCGTTTTCCGCTCAATATATTAACTTGCTGTAATAGCTCAGTGGTAGAGCACTTCCTTGGTAAGGAAGAGGTCCTGAGTTCAACTCTCAGTTACAGCTCTATCGTTCTAGATGTTTAGGATGGTAGAGGAACAGATTATTCATTTATATAAATAAAAAGAAAAGCTATGGCTAAAGAAGAATTCGTGCGTACCAAACCGCATGTTAACATTGGTACAATTGGTCATGTTGACCATGGTAAGACTACTCTGACCGCTGCTATCTCTAAGGTATTGAACGAGAAGCTCGGTACATCTGAGGCAGTTAAGTCATTCGATCAGATTGATAATGCTCCTGAGGAGAAAGAGCGTGGTATCACTATCAACTCAGCTCACATTGAGTATGAAACAGAAAAGCGTCACTATGCACACGTTGACTGTCCTGGACACGCTGACTATGTAAAGAACATGGTTACTGGTGCTGCTCAGATGGATGGTGCTATCTTGGTTTGTGCTGCTACAGATGGTCCTATGCCACAGACACGTGAGCACGTACTTCTTGCACGTCAGGTAAACGTACCTCGTTTGGTTGTTTTCTTGAACAAGTGCGATATGGTTGACGATGAGGAGATGCTTGAGCTCGTTGAGATGGAGCTTCGTGAGATCCTCGAGCAGTATGGTTACGAGGAGGATACTCCAATTGTACGTGGTTCTGCTCTCGGTGCTTTGAATGGTGTTGAGAAGTGGGTTAAGTCTGTTGAGGCTTTGATGGATACAGTTGATGAGTGGATTCAGGAGCCAGAGCGCGAGATTGATAAGCCATTCTTGATGCCTATCGAGGATGTATTCTCAATTACAGGTCGTGGTACTGTTGCTACAGGTCGTATTGAGACAGGTCGTTGCAAGGTAGGTGACGAAGTTCAGTTGCTCGGTCTTGGTGAGGACAAGAAGTCAGTTATTACTGGTGTTGAGATGTTCCGTAAGATTCTTGCTGAGGGTGAAGCTGGTGATAACGTAGGTTTGCTTCTCCGTGGTATCGATAAGGCTGAGGTTAAGCGTGGTATGGTAGTTGTACACCCAGGTGCTATTACTCCTCACGATCACTTCAAGGCTTCTATCTATGTATTGAAGAAGGAAGAGGGTGGCCGTCACACTCCATTCGGTAACAAGTATCGTCCTCAGTTCTATCTCCGTACTATGGACTGTACAGGTGAGATCAAGCTTCCAGAGGGAGTTGAGATGGTAATGCCTGGTGATAACGTAGAGATTGAGGTAGAGTTGATCTACAAGGTTGCTTTGAACGAGGGTCTTCGTTTCGCTATCCGTGAGGGTGGTCGTACAGTAGGTTCTGGTCAGATTACAACAATTCTCGACGATATCAAGTAATTTAGATTTATCTAATTTGCTATATATAACAGACTCCCCTCCTACGGGAGAGGGAGTCTATCTACGGGTTTAGCTCAGTTGGTAGAGCACTGGTCTCCAAAACCAGGTGTCGAGGGTTCGAGCCCTTCAACCCGTGCTAAATAGAAGATAATATGAATAAAATAGTAAATTATTGCAAGGCATGTTACGATGAACTTGCGCATAAGACTACTTGGCCATCACGTGCCGAACTTACTCATAGTGCAATGGTTGTATTATCTGCTTCCCTAGTCATTGCACTTGTTGTGTTCGCGATGGATTCTATTTTCAAAGCCTTTATGGGTGTAGTTTATCCAGGTTAATTTTTTAAGGAAATGGCAGACGCAGGAAATAAATGGTATGTGCTTAAAGCCGTTAGTGGTAAAGAAGCTAAGGTGAAAGAATACATCGAAGCTGAAATGAAGCACAATGATTTACTAGCAGCAAATGTTTCTCAGGTGTTGATTCCAGTTGAGAAGCATGCAACTGTGCGTAATGGAAAGAGAGTCGTTAAAGAAAAGGTCTCTCTTCCAGGTTATGTTTTTGTGGAGGCCAAACTGAAGGGTGATGTAGCGCATACGTTGCGTTTCCTCCCTAATGTTTTGGGTTTCCTTGGAGGTTTGGATGAACCAACACCAGTTCCACAGCGCGATATCAATCGTATGCTGGGTTCTGCAGAGGAGACTGAGTTTGAGGAGAGTCTTGATTGTCCTTACTTGGTTAATGATACCGTTAAGGTTATGGAAGGTCCATTCAGTGGTTTCAGCGGAATCGTTGAAGAGGTTAATGCTGAAAAGCATAAGCTGAAAGTTACGGTTAAGATTTTCGGACGTAAAACTCCGTTGGAATTAGGTTTTATGCAAGTAGAAAAGGAATAGGATTCTGTTACGAGATTGTTATTCCTTATAAGTTTCAATTTTAAATATTAACAAAGAAATGGCTAAAGAAGTTGCTGGATTAATCAAATTACAGATTAAAGGTGGCGCTGCGAATCCTTCACCTCCAGTAGGACCTGCATTGGGTTCTAAGGGTATTAATATTATGGGATTCTGCAAGGAATTCAACGCCCGTACCCAGGACAAAGCAGGTAAAGTGTTGCCAGTAGTTATTACTTATTATACTGACAAGTCTTTTGATTTTATTATCAAGACTCCACCTGCTGCAGTTCAATTGAAAGAGGCTGCCAAAATCAAGTCAGGTTCTGCTCAGCCTAATCGTCAGAAGGTTGCTTCTCTTACTTGGGATCAGGTAAAGGTAATCGCTGAGGATAAGATGAAGGACTTGAACTGCTTTACTGTAGAATCAGCTATGAAGCTCATCGCTGGTACTGCAAGAAGTATGGGTATTACTGTAAAAGGGGACTTCCCTGGTAAATAATTTAAAACTTCAATTAGAAAAATGAGTAAACTGACAAAAAATCAAAAATCAGTAGCTGATAAGGTTGAAGCAGGGAAGGCATACACATTGAAGGAGGCTTCAGAGTTGGTAAAGGAAATTACCACTACCAAGTTTGATGCATCTCTTGATATTGATGTACGCTTAGGTGTTGATCCACGTAAGGCTAACCAGATGGTTCGTGGCGTTGTTTCATTGCCAAACGGAACAGGTAAGGTTACTCGTGTGCTCGCACTCTGTACTCCTGATCAGGAAGCTGCTGCTAAGGAAGCAGGCGCTGATTATGTAGGTCTTGACGAATACGTTGAGAAGATTAAGGGTGGTTGGACAGATATTGATGTCATCATCACAATGCCTTCTTGTATGGGTAAGATTGGTCCTTTGGGTCGTGTACTCGGTCCTCGTGGTTTGATGCCTAACCCAAAGAGTGGCACTGTAACTATGGATGTTGCTAAGGCAGTAAAGGAAGTTAAGCAAGGTAAGATTGACTTTAAGGTTGATAAGGCTGGTATTATCCATACTTCAATCGGTAAGGTTAGCATGACTCCTGAGCAGATCTATGGAAATGCTAAGGAATTCATCAACACAGTTATCAAGCTGAAGCCTGCTGCTGCTAAAGGTACATATATCAAGAGTATCTTTATTTCTAGCACTATGAGTAAGGGTATCAAGATTGATCCTAAATCAGTTGAATAACTCTAAAAGTTTTGTAAAATGAAGAAAGAAGTTAAAGATACTATTATCGCTGAACTTGGACAGAAGTTGCAGGAGTTTCCTCATTTCTATCTTGTAGATGTTACAGGATTGAATGCTGAGAAGACAAGCGCACTCCGTCGTAAGTGCTTCCAGAGCGAGATTAAGATGGTTGTTGTTAAGAATTCCTTGCTTCACAAGGCGTTCGAGGCTTCAGATATCGATTTCTCTGAGCTCTATGGCTGCTTGAAGGGTACTACTGCTGTAATGTTTGCCAATACAGCTAATGTACCAGCTAAGTTGTTGAAGGAATATGACAAGGAAGGTGTTCCAACACTGAAGGCTGCTTATGCAGAGGAAAGCTTCTACGTTGGCGCAGACAAACTTGCAGAACTTTCAGCTCTCAAGAGCAAGAACGAAGTTATCGCAGAGATTGTTGCTTTGCTCCAGTCACCTGCAAAGAACGTTGTTTCAGCTCTTCAATCAGGAAGCAACACTATTCATGGTGTGCTTAAGACATTGGGCGAGCGTCCTGAGTAATCAATCACAATGTTATCATTAATTATAGTATAAACAAAAATAAAATTTAGAATAAAATGGCAGATATCAAAGCTATTGCAGAAGAGTTAGTAAATCTTACTGTTAAGGAAGTTAATGAGTTGGCAACAGTCCTCAAGGACGAGTATGGTATTGAGCCTGCTGCTGCAGCTGTAGCTGTAGCTGCTGGTCCTGCTGCTGGTGGTGCAGCTGCAGCTGAGGAGAAGTCTACATTCGACGTAGTCCTCGCTGAGGTTGGTGGCGCTAAGCTCCAGGTTGTAAAGGCTGTTAAGGAGGCTTGTGGTCTCGGTTTGAAAGAGGCTAAGGATCTCGTAGACGGTGCTCCTTCTACAATCAAGGAAGGTGTAGCTAAGGACGAGGCTGAGAACCTTAAGAAGGCTATCGAAGAGGCCGGTGCTAAGGTAGAGCTCAAGTAATTAGAGTAATACATTTTTTATATAAATGGTTAGGATTCTCCAAGTAGGTGAGTCCTAACCTTTTTGTGTCTTTTATTATATTATTAATAAAACCCATTTAATAACTTCTAATGGCTACAAAAATTGTTGATAACAGAGTAAATTTTGCCAGCGTGCATAATCCGTATCCATATCCGGATTTCCTCGATGTGCAGTTAAAGTCTTTCAAGGACTTCTTACAGTTGGATACTCCGCCTGAGGAACGCAAGAATGACGGTTTGTATAAGGTGTTCTCTGAGAACTTCCCTATTACCGATACACGTAACAATTTCGTTCTTGAGTTCTTGGATTACTATATCGACCCTCCTCGCTATTCTATTGATGAGTGTTTGGAGCGTGGTCTTACATATAGTGTACCTTTGAAGGCTAAGATGAAACTGTATTGTACTGATCCTGATCATGAGGATTTCGGTACATTTATTCAGGATGTGTTCCTTGGTACTATCCCATATATGACCGATAATGGTACTTTCGTGATTAATGGTGCTGAGCGTGTTGTTGTTTCTCAGCTTCATCGCTCTCCTGGTGTGTTCTTTAGCCAGGGTGTTCATGCAAATGGTACCATGCTTTATTCTGCTCGTATCATTCCTTTCAAGGGAAGCTGGATTGAATTTGCAACTGACATTAACAATGTAATGTATGCATATATCGATCGTAAGAAGAAATTGCCTGTAACCACATTGTTGCGTGCTATTGGTTACGAACAGGATAAGGATATTCTTCAGATTTTTGATCTCGCCGAGGAGGTGAAGGTTAACAAGAAGAATATGAAGGCTGCTATTGGTCGTAAGCTTGCTGCTCGTGTTTTGAAGAGTTGGAATGAGGACTTCGTTGATGAGGATACTGGTGAAGTAGTATCTATCGAGCGTAATGAAGTAATCATGGAGCGTGAGACTGAACTTACTGCTGATAATATTGAGGAGATTGTTGAGAGTGGAGCTCAGACTGTTCTGCTTCATAAGGATGAGGAAGCTGCCAACAAGTTTACTATTATCTTCAATACTTTGGCAAAGGATCCAAGTAACTCTGAGAAGGAAGCTGTTAACTATATCTATCGTCAGTTGCGTAATGCTGATCCTGCAGATGACGCAAGTGCACGTGAGGTTTTCCAAAACCTGTTCTTCTCGGATAAGCGTTATGATCTGGGTGAGGTAGGTCGTTATCGTATCAATAAGAAATTGAATCTTGATACTGACATTGATGTTCGTGTCTTGACTAAGGAAGATATTATTGAGATCATTAAATATCTTATTCAGCTGATCAACTCTAGTGCAACAGTTGACGATATCGACCACTTGTCTAATCGTCGTGTTCGTACTGTAGGTGAGCAGTTGGCTAACCAGTTCTCTATTGGTTTGGCACGTATGACCCGTACTATCCGTGAACGTATGAATGTTCGCGACAATGAGGTGTTTACTCCAACAGATTTGATTAATGCTAAGACAATTTCTAGTGTTATCAATTCTTTCTTTGGAACTAATCCATTGTCACAGTTCATGGACCAGACTAACCCTCTGGCTGAGGTAACTCATAAGCGTCGTCTTTCTGCCTTAGGTCCTGGTGGTTTGTCTCGTGAGCGTGCCGGTTTCGAGGTTCGTGACGTACATTATACACACTATGGTCGTCTTTGTCCTATTGAGAGTCCTGAAGGTCCAAACATCGGTTTGATTTCTTCTCTCTGTATGTATGCAAAGATTAATGATCTTGGTTTTATTGTTACTCCTTACCGTAAGGTGAATGATAGCAAGGTCGATATGGCTAATGAGGATGTTGTATACTTGACTGCTGAGGATGAAGAGTCTAAGATTATCGGTCAGGGTAATGCGCCTTTGACTGTTGATGGTTCTTTCATTCGTGATGTAGTAAAGTGTCGTCAGGATGCTGATTATCCTGTTGTAGGTCCGGATCAAGTTGATTATGTTGACGTCTCTCCACAGCAGATTGCTTCTGTATCCGCAGGTTTGATTCCATTCTTGGAGCATGATGATGGTCACCGTGCGTTGATGGGATGTAACATGATGCGTCAGGCTGTACCATTGCTTCATAATGATGCACCAATAGTTGGTACTGGTCTTGAGAAGCAAGTTTGTGAGGATTCACGTACTATGGTTACTGCAGAAGGTGAGGGCGTTATCGAATATGTTGATGCTACAACTATCCGTATCCTTTACGATCGCACAGAAGACGATGAGTTTGTAAGCTTCGAACCAGCTTTGAAGGAGTATCGTATTCCTAAGTTCCGTCGTACCAACCAGAATATGACCATCGACTTGCGTCCTATCTGTAATAAGGGACAGCGTGTAAAGAAGGGTGATATCCTGACTGAGGGTTATGCGACAGAAAACGGTGAGTTGGCTTTGGGCCGTAATTTGCTTGTAGCTTATATTCCTTGGAAGGGTTACAACTATGAGGATGCTGTTGTTATTTCTGAACGTATGGTTCGTGATGACGTATTGACATCTGTACATGTTGACGAATACTCTCTTGATGTCCGTGAAACTAAGCGTGGAGTAGAGGAATTCACATCTGATATCCCTAATGTCAGCGAGGAAGCTACAAAGGATCTTGATGATAATGGTATCGTGCGTGTTGGTGCAAGAATTGAACCAGGTGATATCATGATTGGTAAGATTTCGCCTAAGGGTGAAAGTGATCCTTCACCAGAAGAGAAGTTGCTTCGCGCTATCTTTGGTGATAAGGCTGGTGATGTGAAGGATTCTTCATTGAAGGCAAATCCATCATTGAGCGGTGTTGTTATTGACAAGAAGTTGTTCTCTCGTGCTATCAAGACCCGTGAGTCAAAGAAGCAGGATAAGATTATTCTTGCTAAGATTGATGAGGAGTATGAGGCAAAGGGTGATGACTTGAAGGATATCCTCGTAGACAAGTTACTTACGCTTACAGAAGGTATGACTTCTGAGGGTGTTAAGGATTATACAGGTGCTGAGATTATCACCAAGGGCAGTACCTTTACTGCTACAGCCTTGAAGAATTTGGAGTATGATGGTGTTCAGTCTAATAAGTGGACTAAGGATGAGCATACCAATGGCTTGATTCAGAGACTTATTATGAACTATATCCGCAAGTATAAGCAACTTGATGCTGAATTAAAGCGTCGTAAGTTTGCTATCACTATTGGTGATGAACTTCCATCAGGTATTCTTCAGATGGCTAAGGTATATATTGCTAAGAAGCGTAAGATCCAGGTTGGTGATAAACTTGCCGGTCGTCATGGTAATAAGGGTATTGTGTCTAAGGTAGTTCGTTTGGAGGATATGCCATTTATGGCTGACGGTCGTCCTGTTGATATGGTATTGAATCCATTGGGTGTGCCTTCACGTATGAACCTTGGTCAGATATTCGAGTGTATCTTGGGTGCTGCAGGTAAAAAGTTGGGTGTAAAGTTTGCTACTCCTATCTTTGATGGTGCTAAATTGGATGATCTCTCTGAATGGACAGATAAGGCAGGCTTGCCACGTTTCTGCTCAACTTATCTTTATGATGGTGAGACAGGAGAGCAGTTTGACCAGCCAGCTACTGTTGGTATGACTTACTTCTTGAAGTTAGGTCATATGGTTGAGGATAAGATGCACGCTCGTTCTATCGGTCCATACTCTTTGATTACACAACAGCCACTTGGTGGTAAAGCACAGTTTGGTGGTCAGCGATTCGGAGAGATGGAGGTCTGGGCTATCGAGGCATTCGGTGCAAGCCACGTTTTGCAGGAGATCCTGACTGTTAAGTCAGATGATGTTGTAGGACGTAGCAAGGCATACGAAGCAATCGTAAAGGGCGATCCAATGCCAACTCCTGGTATTCCTGAGTCACTTAACGTATTGCTCCATGAGCTTCGTGGCCTTGGTTTGAGCATCAAACTTGATTAATTTTGAGAACCCCTAATTTATATATAGAAACATGGCTTTCAAAAAAGATACAAAGGTAAAGAATAATTTTACGAAGATTACCATCGGTCTCGCTTCGCCAGAGGAGATCTTGGAAAATTCGTATGGTGAGGTTACTAAACCGGAAACCATTAATTATCGTACATATAAGCCGGAGCGTGATGGCTTGTTCTGCGAGCGTATTTTTGGTCCTACTAAGGACTATGAATGCGCCTGCGGCAAGTACAAGCGTATCCGTTATAAGGGAATTGTCTGCGACCGATGCGGTGTAGAGGTTACAGAGAAGAAAGTTCGTCGTGAACGCTCTGGTCACATTGAGCTTGTCGTACCTGTTGCTCATATTTGGTATTTCCGTTCTCTTCCAAATAAGATTGGTTACCTTTTAGGTATGCCGACCAAGAAACTTGATGCTGTCATTTACTACGAGAAGTATGTAGTTATCCAGCCTGGTATTCTTGAGGGAAAGACTGATGCTGATGGTCTTGAATTGAACGGTTCTCACAAACTTGATCTCTTGTCAGAAGATGAATATATGGCTCTTCTTGACCAGTATGATCCTAATGGTGACAATGAACTTTTGGACGATACGGACTCTAATAAGTTTATCGCAAAAATGGGTGCTGAAGCAATTTATCAGTTGCTCCAGAATGTAGACCTTGACTCTTTGTCATACGAACTCCGCGATCGCGCAAATAACGATTCAAGTCAGCAGCGTAAAACTGAGGCTCTGAAGCGTCTGCAAGTTGTAGAAGGTTTCCGTGCTAGTAAAGGTATTAATAAGCCAGAATGGATGATCATGAAGATTATTCCTGTTACTCCACCTGAGCTTCGTCCGTTGGTACCATTGGATGGTGGTCGTTTTGCAACATCAGACTTGAATGACCTCTATCGTCGTGTGATTATCCGTAACAACCGTTTGAAGAGATTGGTTGAGATCAAGGCTCCTGAGGTTATTCTCCGTAACGAGAAGCGTATGTTGCAGGAGGCTGTTGACAGCTTGTTCGACAACTCACGCAAGAGTTCTGCTGTTAAGAGTGAGAGCAATCGTCCTTTGAAGTCACTCTCTGACTCTTTAAAGGGTAAGCAGGGTCGTTTCCGTCAGAACTTGCTGGGTAAGCGTGTTGACTATTCTGCCCGTTCTGTAATCGTTGTAGGTCCAGAGTTGAAGATGGGTGAGTGTGGTCTTCCAAAACTGATGGCTGCAGAGCTTTACAAACCATTTATCATCCGTAAGTTGATAGAGCGTGGTATCGTAAAGACTGTAAAAAGTGCCAAGAAGATTGTTGATCGTCGCGAGCCAGTTATCTGGGATATTCTTGAGAATGTAATGAAGGGTCATCCGGTTATGTTGAACCGTGCCCCTACGCTTCACCGACTCGGTATCCAGGCATTCCAGCCTAAGATGATTGAGGGTAAGGCTATTCAGTTGCATCCATTGGCATGTACAGCGTTCAACGCCGACTTCGATGGTGACCAGATGGCTGTTCACCTTCCATTGAGCAATGAGGCTGTTTTGGAGGCTCAAATCCTGATGCTCCAGAGTCATAACATTCTCAACCCAGCTAATGGTGCGCCTATCACCGTTCCTTCTCAGGATATGGTGCTTGGTCTTTACTATATTACTAAGATTCGTCCAGGTGCAAAGGGTGAGGGCTTGACATTCTATGGTCCTGAAGAGGCATTGATTGCTCGTAACGAGGGCCGATGTGATCTTCATGCTTTGATTAAGGTTGTAGTTGATGACTTGGTTGATGGTACAATCCAGAAACGAATGGTAGAAACTTCTGTTGGACGTGTTATCGTTAATGGTATCATTCCTGATGAAGTTGGCTTCTTCAATGATGTGATTTCCAAGAAAACCCTCCGTGGTTTGATTTCTAATGTTATCAAGGCTGTTGGTATGGCTAAGGCTTGTGAATTCCTTGATGGAATCAAGAACTTAGGTTATCGTATGGCTTATGTCGCAGGATTGTCATTCAACCTTGGTGATATTATTATTCCACCAGAGAAGGAAGCTATTGTTGAGCGCGGTCGCAAGGAGGTTGAGGAAATTACCAATAACTATAATATGGGTTTCATCACCAACAAGGAACGATACAACCAGGTTATTGATGCGTGGACTCACGTAAATACAGATTTGGGTAATATCTTGATGAAGGAGATGACCGAAGCTGACCAGGGATTCAACGCCGTATACATGATGCTTGATTCCGGAGCCCGTGGTTCTAAGGATCAGATTAAGCAGTTGTCTGGTATGCGTGGTTTGATGGCTAAACCTCAGAAGGCTGGTGCAGAGGGCGCGCAGATCATCGAGAACCCTATCCTTTCTAACTTTAAGGAGGGTATGTCTGTATTGGAGTACTTTATCGCTTCTCACGGTGCCCGTAAGGGTCTTGCTGATACAGCTATGAAGACTGCCGATGCTGGTTATTTGACTCGTCGTCTTGTAGACGTTTCTCACGATGTTATTATCACCGAAGAGGATTGTGGTACATTGCGTGGCTTGGTTTGTACAGCTTTAAAGAATGGTGATGAGATTATTTCATCTCTTTATGAGCGTATTTTGGGTCGTGTTTCTGTGCATGATGTTATTCATCCAACAACTGGTGAACTGATTGTCAAATCTGGTGAAGAAATCACCGAGGCTAAGGCAAAGGCTATTGATGAATCTCCTATCGAGAGTGTTGAAATTCGTTCGGTTCTCACCTGTGAGAGCAAAAAGGGTGTCTGCATGAAGTGCTATGGCCGTAACTTGGCAACGGCCCGTATGGTACAGTTGGGTGAAGCCGTTGGTGTCATCGCTGCTCAAGCTATTGGTGAGCCTGGTACACAGTTGACTCTCCGTACATTCCACGCCGGTGGTATTGCATCTAATGCTGCTGCCAATGCTAAGATTGCTGCGAAGAATAAGTCTCGTATCGAGTTTGATGAGTTGAGTACAGTACCATTCGTAGAGGAAGATGAGGAAGGAAACGATATCAAATGCGAAAAGGTAGTAAGCCACTTGGCTGAAATTCGTTTCGTGGATCCTAATACAAACATCGTTCTTGCAACTTTGAATGTTCCTTATGGTTCTTCATTGTATCACAAGGAGGGTGAAATCGTAGAGAAGGATACCGTTATCGCCCGTTGGGATCCATTCAACGCCGTTATCGTCAGCCAGTATGCCGGTACATTGAAGTTCAATGACGTTCAGAAGGATCAGACTTATCGTGCTGAGGTCGATGAGACTACAGGTTTGGAGGAGAAAATTATCACCGATTCCAAGAATAAGGCAATGGTTCCATCTTGTGATGTTATCGATGCTAATGGTGAAATCCTTGGTACATACAACTTCCCTGTAGGTGGTCACTTGGCTGTTGAGGATGGACAGACAATTAATACCGGTGAGGTTTTGGTTAAGATTCCTCGTGCTGTAGGTGGTGCAGGTGATATCACTGGTGGTCTCCCTCGTGTAACTGAGCTTCTTGAGGCTCGCAACCCTTCTAACCCTGCTGTTGTATCTGAAATCGATGGTGAGGTAACTATGGGTAAGGTAAAGCGTGGTAACCGTGAGATCATCGTAACATCTAAGACTGGCGATCAGAAGAAGTATCTTGTATCTCTTTCTAAGCAGATCTTGGTACAGGAACATGATGCTGTACGTGCTGGTACTCCTCTTTCTGATGGTAGTGTAACTCCTGGCGATATTCTCGCCATCATGGGTCCTACCGCTGTTCAGGAGTATATTGTTAACCAGATCCAGGACGTTTACCGTCTTCAGGGTGTGGCTATTAATGATAAGCATTTTGAGGTTGTGGTACGTCAGATGATGCGTAAGGTTCGTATTGACGATCCAGGTGATACTACCTTCTTGGAGCAAGAGTTGGTTGATAAACTTGACTTTGCAGAAGAGAATGATCGTATCTGGGGTAAGAAGGTTGTTACTGACGGTGGTGATAGTGAAAGTCTCAAACCTGGTCAGATCATAACGGCTCGTAGATTGCGTGATGAGAATTCAGCATTGAAGCGTCGCGACTTGAAACTTGTACAGGTTCGTGATGCCGTATCTGCAACTTCTACACAGATCCTTCAGGGTATTACTCGTGCTGCTCTTGGTACTAAGAGCTTTATGAGTGCTGCATCATTCCAGGAAACTACTAAGGTTTTGAATGAGGCTGCTATCCGTGGTAAGGTTGATTACCTTGAGGGTATGAAGGAGAATGTAATCTGTGGTCACTTGATTCCTGCAGGTACTGGTCTTCGTCAGTGGGATAAGCTCATCGTAGGCTCTAAAGAAGAATATGAGCGTATGCAGGCTAATAAGAAAAATGTGCTCGACTATGCTGATTCTCCAATAGGAGAATAATCGTAGAATAGAGTACTATATATAAATAGGTATAATGAGGGTGCGTCATAAGTCTATGGCGCACCCTTTTGTTATCTGCAACTGATGAAAAAAAGCAAAGAATCAGGATTCCATCTTCTGTTGTCTTATGATGTTTTTTTAAAATAAGTGGCAGATTATTCGTTTTTTTCAGATATTATGTGTAAATTTGCACTATCATTTAAAGTTTAATCCTATTAACTTAGTAAAATTATGGAAGAAAATAAGAATAATCAACAGCAGCAGAATCAGTTCCAGATGGGCATCAGCCCTGAAGTTGCAGAGGGTACATACTCTAACTTGGCACTGATTACACATTCTAGTTCAGACTTCATCTTGGATTTCGCATGTGCACTTCCTGGCATGCCTGCACCTCAGATCAAGAGTCGTGTTATCATGGCACCTGAGCATGCTAAGCGATTGCTCCAGGCATTGCAGAGTAATATTTATAACTACGAGCAGTCCTTCGGTAAAATTGAGTTGCCTGATGAGCAAGAACGTACAATCGCTCCATTCGGCACACCAAAAGGTGAGGCATAATGTACTACAGCATACATACTAAGACTAAATTCTCTGCTAAATTCCGCTTTTTCTTTATAATATTCGTTTTTAATAGTTATATAAAGTTAAAACCAACCCTCCTTTTTTAAAAGTCTCCTTAATATTTAGGTAGTTTGCCGAAAAAATCGTACCTTTGCACCCCGAAAAGGCTCTATAAAGTAGTGGCTTACATCGAAATAAGACAATAAATAAAAATAAATATATAAATTAAAAAGTAAAATTATGCCTACTATTTCACAGTTAGTAAGAAAAGGCAGACGAGTTCTTGTAGACAAGAGCAAGTCACCAGCTTTGGATTCTTGTCCTCAGCGTCGTGGTGTTTGTGTTCGTGTTTATACAACAACTCCTAAGAAGCCTAATTCAGCAATGCGTAAAGTTGCACGTGTACGTTTGACAAACTCAAAGGAAGTAAACTCTTATATTCCAGGAGAGGGTCACAACTTGCAGGAGCACTCAATTGTTTTGGTTCGCGGTGGTCGTGTAAAGGATCTTCCTGGTGTACGTTATCACATTGTCCGTGGTACACTTGATACTGCAGGTGTTGCGAATCGTACACAGCGTCGTTCTAAGTACGGAGCTAAGCGTCCTAAGGCAAAGAAGTAATATAGCTTCTTAAATTTTAGACAAAACCGCAGACTCACGGTCGGAGAAGGTCGGGAGTTGGGGGTAAAATATTTAATATAAGTTTTGCTGGAGAAGTAATCAGGTTGAGTAAATGCTCGGGTGCGAGCGTTGAAGAACATTATACAGCCCCATGCAGAATTGAAAAAAAAGTTTTATTTAAAATGAGAAAAGCAAAACCAAAGAAGAGAGTGATCCTTCCAGATCCTGTCTTCAATGACCAGAAGGTCTCAAAGTTCGTAAATCATTTGATGTATGATGGAAAGAAGAATACATCTTATGAGATTTTCTACAATGCACTTGACATTGTAAAGGCTAAGATGTCTAACGAGGAAAAGTCTGCTCTTGAAATCTGGAAGCAGGCACTTGATAATATTACTCCTCAGGTAGAGGTTAAGAGCCGTCGTATCGGTGGTGCAACCTTCCAGGTTCCTACAGAGATTCGCCCTGATCGTAAGGAGAGTATTTCTATGAAGAATCTTATTCTTTTTGCACGTAAGCGCGGTGGTAAGACTATGGCTGATAAGCTTGCTGCAGAGATTATGGATGCTTTTAATAATCAGGGTGGTGCTTTTAAGCGTAAGGAGGATATGCATCGTATGGCTGAGGCTAACCGTGCGTTCGCTCACTTTAGATTCTAATTTAATATATAATATAGTTAAAAGAAAATGGCAAATCGCGATTTACATTTGACTCGTAACATCGGTATCATGGCGCATATCGATGCTGGTAAGACTACAACTTCTGAGCGTATTTTGTTCTATACAGGTAAGACTCATAAGATTGGTGAGGTACACGATGGTGCTGCTACAATGGACTGGATGGCCCAGGAGCAGGAGCGTGGTATTACTATCACTTCTGCGGCTACAACTTGCAACTGGAACTATCTCGGTAAGTCTTATAAGATCAACTTGATCGATACTCCGGGACACGTAGACTTCACTGCTGAGGTTGAGCGTTCTCTCCGTGTACTTGATGGTGCTGTTGCTACATATTCTGCAGCTGATGGTGTTCAGCCACAGTCTGAGACAGTATGGCGTCAGGCTGATAAGTATAATGTACCTCGTATCGGTTATGTAAACAAGATGGACCGTTCTGGTGCTAACTTCTTCGAGACAGTTCAGCAGATGAAGGATATCTTGGGTGCTAATCCAATTGCTATTCAGATTCCTATTGGTGCAGAGGAGAACTTCAAAGGTGTAGTTGACCTCATCAAGATGAAGGCTATCCTTTGGCACGATGAAACTATGGGTGCTGAGTATGATGTAGAGGATATCCCTGTAGACTTGGCTGACGAGGCTGCTGAGTGGCGTGATAAGCTTCTTGAGGGTGCTGCAAACTTCGATGATGAGGTTATGGAACTTTATCTCGATGGTAAGGATATTCCAGAAGAAAAGCTTCTTGCTGCAATCCGTAAGGGTTGCTGTGCTATGGAGTGCTGCCCAATGTTGCTCGGTTCTTCATACAAGAACAAGGGTGTTCAGCCATTGCTCGACTATGTATGTGCATTCTTGCCTTCACCAATGGATACTCCAAATATCATCGGTACTAACCCTGATACAGAGGAGGAAGAGGATCGCAAACCATCTGAGGATGAACCAACATCTGCTCTCGCATTTAAGATTGCTACTGACCCATTCATGGGCCGCTTGGTATTCTTCCGCGTTTACTCAGGTAAGGTCGTTGCTGGTTCTTATGTTTACAACCCACGTTCTGGCAAGCGCGAGCGTATCAGCCGTCTGTTCCAGATGAACTCTAAGCAGGAAATCCCAATGGAGTCTATCGATGCTGGTGATATCGGTGCAGGTGTAGGTTTCAAGGATATCCGTACAGGTGATACACTCTGTGACGAGGAACACCCAATCGTATTGGAGTCTATGACATTCCCTGATACTGTGATTTCTATCGCAGTAGAGCCAAAGAGCCAGGCAGACATCGCTAAGATGGATAATGGTCTCGCTAAGTTGGCTGAGGAGGATCCAACCTTCACAGTTCGTACAGACGAGCAGAGCGGTCAGACAATTATCTCTGGTATGGGTGAGCTCCACTTGGATATCATCATCGACCGTTTGAAGCGTGAGTTCAAGGTTGAGTGTAATCAGGGTAAGCCTCAGGTTAACTACAAGGAGGCTATCACTAAGACTGCTCAGAGCCGTGAAACTTATAAGAAGCAGTCTGGTGGTCGTGGTAAGTTCGCTTGTATCGATGTAACCATCGGTCCTAAGGACGAGGATTACAAGGAAGGCGACTTGCAGTTCATCAACGAGGTTAAGGGTGGTAACGTTCCTAAGGAATTCATCCCATCTGTACAGAAGGGCTTCGCTGATTGCTTGTCAAATGGTGTACTCGGTGGCTTCCCAATGACAGGTTTGAAGGTTACTTTGACCGATGGTAGCTTCCACCCAGTTGACTCTGACCAGTTGTCATTCGAGTTGGTAGCACATCAGGCATTCAAGGTACTTTGCCCTAAGGCTGGTCCAGTTTTGATGGAGCCTATCATGAAGGTAGAGGTTGTTACTCCAGAAGAGAACATGGGTGACGTAATCGGTGACTTGAACAAGCGCCGTGGTCTCGTTCAGGGTATGGAAGAAGGTCGTAGCGGTGCTCGCATCGTAAAGGCAATGGTTCCATTGGCTGAGATGTTCGGTTATGTAACAGCTTTGCGTACTATCACTTCTGGTCGTGCAACAAGTTCTATGGAGTACGATCATCATGCACCTCTTTCTTCAACAATTGCTAAGGCTGTGTTGGAGGAGGTTAAGGGTCACGCAGAACTTCTTTAATAACAAAGAATAACGGTAAGATGAGGCGCTGCTTAGCGAATGACTCTTAAGCAGCGTACCTCTTCTTCCATTAGACTAAATAATTCATATAATAATAACTTAATTTTAAAATGAGTCAGAAAATCAGAATTAAGCTGAAGTCTTACGACCACCAGTTGGTTGACAAGTCAGCTGAGAAGATTGTGAAGGCTGTAAAGGCAACAGGCGCTATCGTTAGTGGTCCTATTCCATTGCCAACACACAAGCGTATTTTTACTGTAAACCGCAGTACTTTCGTTAACAAGAAGTCTCGCGAGCAGTTCCAGCTCTCAGATTTCAAGCGTCTCATTGACATCTACAGCTCAACAGCTAAGACAGTTGATGCCTTGATGAAGCTTGAATTGCCAAGTGGTGTAGAAGTAGAAATCAAAGTCTAATTATTTAAATTAAATTGAAATGCCAGGATTAATTGGAAAGAAAATCGGAATGACATCCGTTTTCAGTGCCGACGGTAAGAATATTCCGTGCACTGTTATCGAAGTAGGTCCTTGTGTTGTAACCCAGGTGAAAACTGTAGAAAAGGATGGTTACAAGGCTTATCAGTTAGGTTTCGAAGAGGCAAAGGAGAAGCGTACTTCTCAGCCTATGATGGGAATCTTCAAGAAGGCAGGCACAACACCTAAGAAGCACTTGGCCGAGTTCAAGTTTGATGAGGAGTACAACCTCGGTGACACAATTACAGTTGAAATCTTCAACGATTGCAAGTTCGTTGATGTAATTGGTACATCAAAGGGTAAAGGCTTCCAGGGCGTTGTTAAGCGTCACGGATTCGGTGGTGTAGGTCAGTCTACTCACGGTCAGGATGACCGCGCTCGTAAGCCGGGATCTATTGGTGCTTGTTCTTACCCTGCAAAGGTATTCAAGGGTATGCGCATGGGCGGCCAAATGGGAGGTGACAGAGTTACGACTCAGAACCTTCAGGTGTTAAAGGTAATTCCAGAGCAGAATCTTCTTATTGTTAAGGGTTCTTTCGCTGGATGCAAAGGTTCAACTGTTTTAATTGAGAAATAATGGAAGTTAGCGTATTAGATATCAAAGGTCAGGAGACCGGCCGCAAGGTAGCTCTTAATGATGCAGTCTTCGGCATTGAGCCTAACGATCACGTTCTCTATCTTGACGTAAAGCAGTATCTCGCTAACCAGCGTCAGGGTACAGCTAAGTCTAAGGAGAGAAGCGAGATGAGCGGTTCTACTCGTAAGCTTGGTCGTCAGAAGGGCGGCGGCGGTGCTCGCCGTGGTGATATTAACTCACCTGTACTCGTAGGTGGTGCTCGCGTTTTTGGTCCTAAACCACGTGATTACCGCTTCAAGCTCAACAAAAAAGTAAAGATTCTTGCTCGTAAGTCTGCTCTGTCTTATAAGGCACAGGAAAGCGCAATTGTAATGTTGGAAGACTTTACATTTGAGGCTCCAAAGACTAAAGAATTCTTAAGTATTATTAAGAATCTTAAAATTGAGGGCAAAAAAGTGCTCTTTGTTTTGCCAGAATCAAATAAAAATGTATATTTGTCTGCTCGTAACTTGCAGCGTGCTGAAGTTATCCTCGCATCAAACGTCAATTCGTATAAAGTTTTGAATGCTGATGTTGTAGTGATTACAGAAAAGTCGCTCGAGACTATCGACCAAATCTTAACAAAGTAAAAAGGAGATATTAGAATATGGCATTTATTATCAAACCATTGGTTACTGAGAAGATGACCAAGATTACAGACAAGCAGCCTAACCGCTATGGCTTCGTTGTTCGTCCTGAGGCTAATAAGCTCGAGATTAAGAAGGAAGTTGAGAGTCTGTATAATGTTACAGTAGTTGACGTGAACACTATTCGTTACGCTGGCAAGCGCTCTGCCCGTTATACAAAGGCTGGTCTTGTTAAGGGTCAGAAGAATGCGTTCAAGAAGGCAATCGTTACTCTTAAGGAGGGCGATACAATTGATTTTTACAGCAATATTTAAAATAAAAAATGGCAGTACGTAAATTAAAACCGGTTACTCCGGGTCAAAGACACAAAGTTATTGGCACGTTCGAGGATATTACTGCATCCGTGCCAGAGAAGTCTCTCGTTTACGGTAAACGTTCTACCGGCGGTCGAAACAACACCGGTAAGATGACCGTTCGCTACATTGGCGGTGGTCACAAGCAGAAGTATCGTTTAATCGACTTCAAACGTGAGAAAGATGGTGTTCCAGCAGTTGTTAAGACAATCGAGTACGATCCAAACCGTTCGGCTCGTATCGCATTGCTTTACTATGCTGATGGTGAAAAACGTTACATTATTGCTCCTAACGGACTTCAGGTAGGCGCTACTTTGATGTCAGGTGCAGATGCTGCTCCTGAGATAGGTAACTGTCTTCCTTTGGCAAACATCCCTGTAGGTACAGTGATCCACAACATCGAGTTGCGTCCTGGTCAGGGTGCTTTGTTGGTTCGTTCGGCTGGTAATTTTGCTCAGTTGACTTCTCGTGAGGGCAGTTATTGTGTAATTAAGCTCCCTTCTGGTGAAACACGCCAGATTTTGAGTGCTTGTAAAGCTACAGTTGGTAGTGTTGGTAACTCTGACCACGCTCTTGAACAGTCTGGTAAGGCTGGACGTTCTCGCTGGTTAGGCCGTCGTCCACACAACCGTGGTGTTGTTATGAACCCTGTTGATCACCCAATGGGTGGTGGTGAAGGTCGCCAGAGTGGTGGTCACCCACGTTCACGTAAGGGCTTGTACGCTAAGGGTCTTAAGACTCGCGCACCTAAGAAGCTTTCTAACAAGTATATTATCGAAAGAGCTAACAAAAAATAAAGAGTAAATTATGAGTCGTTCACTTAAAAAAGGTCCATACATCAACGTTTCTCTCGAGAAGAAGATTCTCGCTATGAACGAGAGTGGCAAGAAGAATGTTGTTAAGACATGGGCTAGAGCTTCAATGATATCTCCTGATTTCGTAGGACATACTGTTGCAGTTCATAACGGTAACAAATTTATCCCTGTTTATGTTACAGAGAATATGGTTGGCCACAAGCTTGGAGAGTTTGCTCCAACACGTCGCTTTGGCGGTCACTCTGGTAACAGAAAGTAAGCTAAGGGTTAAACCATTTAAAATTTAAGTAAATAATGGGAGCAAGAAAACATATTGCGGCTGAGAAATTGAAAGAAGCCCGTAAAAACTTGTACTTCGCAAAGTTGGTAGGCGTTCCTTCTTCTCCACGTAAGATGCGCTATGTAGTAGACATGATTCGTGGTATGGAGGTTAACCGTGCACTCGGAGTACTTCGCTTCTCTAAGAAGCAGGCATCAGCTGATGTAGAGAAATTACTTCGTTCAGCTATCGCTAACTGGGAAGCTAAGAATAATCGCAAGGCTGAAGACGGTGAGCTTTATATCAGTAAGGTCTTCGTTGACGAAGGCGTTACAATGAAACGTATGAGACCTGCACCACAGGGTCGTGGTTATAGAATTCGTAAGCGTTCTAACCATGTAACTCTTTTTGTTGATGCAAAAACTAATGACGAAAAATAATTAAGTAGAATGGGACAGAAAGTTAATCCGATTAGTAACCGACTTGGTGTTATCCGTGGTTGGGATTCAAATTGGTTCGGTGGTAAGAACTTCGGTGATAACCTCGTTGAGGATCAGAAAATCCGTAAGTATCTTAACGAGCGTCTTGCTAAAGCAAGCATTTCTCGTATTATTATCGAACGTACATTGAAACTTGTTACCATTACTATTTGTACAGCCCGTCCAGGTATTGTCATTGGTAAAGGTGGTCAGGATGTAGATAAGTTGAAGGAAGAGTTGAAGAAGCTTTATAAGAAAGATATTCAGATCAACATCTTCGAGGTTAAAAAGCCTGAACTTGATGCTACAATCGTTGGTAAGAATATTGCGACTCAGATTGAGCACATGATTGCTTATCGTCGCGCTATCAAGATGGCAGTTGCTAACACTATGCGTGCTGGCGCTGAGGGTATCAAGGTACAGATTACAGGTCGTCTGAATGGTGCTGAAATGGCACGTAAAGAAATGTACAAAGAGGGTCGTACTCCTCTTCATACATTCCGCGCAGACATCGACTACTGCCAGTGCGAGGCACTTACAAAGGTAGGTTTGCTTGGTATTAAGGTTTGGATTTGCCGTGGTGAGGTTTATGGTAAGGCTGATCTTACTCCAAACTTCTCACAGGACAATAAGAGCAACAACCGTGGTAACGGTCGCTCTAACAACCGTGGTGGTAATCGTAAAAGAAACAATAACCGTTAAATTTTAGAAAGCTATCATGTTACAGCCAAAAAGAGTTAAATATAGAAGACCTCAAGATGGTCGTGGCAACAAAGGCAACGCTCACAGAGGTACACAATTGGCTTTCGGTTCTTTTGGTATCAAAACTCTTGAATCAAAGTGGATCGATAGTCGTCAGATTGAGGCAGCTCGTGTAGCATTGAACCGCTATATGAACCGTCAAGGTCAGGTCTGGATTAGAATTTTCCCTGATAAGCCAATCACTCGCAAGCCTGCTGATGTCCGTATGGGTAAAGGTAAGGGTGATCCAGCAGGATGGGTTGCACCTGTTACACCAGGTAGAATTCTCTTCGAAGTTGAAGGAGTTAGTTTCGATATTGCAAAAGAAGGTCTTCGCCTTTGCGCTCAGAAACTTCCTGTTAAGACTAAGTTTATTGTTAGACGTGATTACGATAAAAACGCTTAATTATGAAGATTGCAGAAATTAAAAATATCGAGACCAAAGAATTGGTTGAGAAGTTGGAGGCAGCTGTTGATGCTTTGAACAAGAAGAAGATCAATCATAATGTAACTCCACTTGAGAATCCATCAGAGATTAAGGTTGCTCGTCGTGATATTGCACGTATGAAAACTGAACTTCGTCAGAGAGAACTTAACAAATAATAATGGTCCAGATGGAAACAAGAAATTTAAGAAAAGTAAGACAGGGTGTTGTTATTAGCAACAAGATGGATAAAACCATTGTTATTGCAGCTAAGTTCAAGGAGATGCACCCTATTTATGGTAAATTTGTCCAGAAGACAAAGAAGTACCATGCACATGACGAGAATAATGAGGCTAACGTAGGTGATACAGTTATGATCATGGAGACTCGTCCTCTGTCTAAGACAAAGAGATGGAGATTAGTACAAATTGTTGAAAAAGCTAAGTAATTATGATACAGACTGAATCAAGACTTACAGTATGTGATAACAGCGGTGCTCGTGAGGCTCTTTGCATTCGAGTTCTCGGTGGTACAGGCCGTCGTTACGCTAGCGTTGGTGACGTTATTGTTGTTGCAGTCAAGAACGTTATCCCATCAAGTGATTTGAAGAAGGGTGCAGTATCAAAGGCTTTGATTGTTCGCACAAAGAAGGAAATTCGTCGTGCAGATGGTTCTTACATCCGTTTCGATGACAACGCTTGTGTATTGCTTAACAATGCAGGTGAGCTTCGTGGTAGCCGTATCTTCGGTCCTGTTGCTCGTGAGCTTCGTGCAGTAAATATGAAAGTCGTTTCTTTAGCACCTGAGGTTCTTTAATATTTAAAAAGTAAGAAGTAATGAGTAAGTTACATATTAAGAAAGACGATACCGTTATCGTTATTGCCGGTGCAGATAAGGGCAAGACTGGTAAGGTGCTTAAGGTCCTCGTTGAGGAGAACCGTGCTATCGTAGAAGGTGTGCACATGGTTTCTAAGAGCACTAAGCCATCTGCTAAGAATCCTCAGGGAGGTATTGTTAAGCAGGAGGCTCCTATTCATATCTCAAATTTGAGTTTGATTGATCCTAAGAGTGGCAAGGCTACTCGTGTTGCTATCAAGCATGAGGGTAAAAACGTTGTTCGCATCGCTAAAAAGTCAGGGGAGGAAATCAAGTAATGGATACAGCACAGTTAAAGAAAGTATATAAGGAGACAATCGCTCCTGCTCTTCAGAAGCAGTTCAACTACTCTTCAGCTATGGAGATTCCAGTATTGAAGAAGATTGTCATCAATCAGGGTCTTGGTGATGCTACTCAGGACAAGAAAATTGTTGATGTAGCAATCAATGAGATTACTGCTATCACCGGTCAGAAGGCTGTTGCTACATATTCTAAAAAGGATATTGCAAACTTCAAGCTTCGTAAGAAGATGCCTATCGGTGTTATGGTAACATTGCGTCGTGAGCGTATGTACGAGTTCTTGGAGAAGCTCGTTCGTGTTTCTCTTCCTCGTATTCGCGACTTCAAGGGTATTGAGAGCAAGTTTGATGGTCGTGGTAACTATACATTAGGTATCACAGAGCAGATTATCTTCCCTGAGATTAATATCGATGAGATTGATCGTATTCAGGGTATGAATATTACCTTCGTAACAACAGCTAAGACTGATGAAGAAGGTTTTGCTCTTTTGAAGGCCTTTGGCCTTCCATTCAAGAACGCAAATAAAGATTAAGAGATATGGCAAAAGAATCAATGAAAGCTCGCGAGGTTAAGCGTGCAAAGCTTGTAGCTCGTTACGCTGAAAAGCGCGAAGCACTGAAAAAGATTATTGCAACTTCTAATGATCCAGCCGAAGCATACGAGGCAGCTCGTAAGCTTCAGGCTATCCCTAAGAATGCAAACCCAATCCGTCTTCACAATCGTTGCAAGATTACTGGTCGTCCAAAGGGTTATATCCGTCAGTTCGGTATTTCTCGTATCCAGTTCCGTGAGATGGCTTCTGCTGGTTTGATTCCAGGTGTAAAGAAGGCTAGCTGGTAATCCTTTCAAAGGTAAGAATATTTTTTTATTTAATATTGTCGGGGTAGTCCCGATTAATTAAACATTTATATTTTATGACAGATCCAATAGCAGATTATCTGACAAGACTCAGAAATGCAATCATGGCTCATCACCGTGTTGTAGAAGTTCCTGCGTCTAACTTGAAGAAAGAGATCACTAAGATCCTCTTCGAGAAAGGTTACATCCTCAATTACAAGTTTGTAGAGGATGGTCCTCAGGGCTCAATTAAGGTTGCCTTGAAGTACAACCCAACTACAAAGCAAAACGCTATCAAGTGTTTGAAGCGCGTGTCAACTCCAGGTTTGCGTAAGTATACCGGTTACAAGGACATGCCAAGAGTTATTAACGGATTAGGTATTGCAATCTTATCTACATCCAAAGGTGTAATGACAGACAAAGAAGCTTCTGATCTTAAGATCGGTGGTGAGGTTCTTTGCTATATTTATTAATTGGAGGCTTTTATATGTCTAGAATAGGAAAATTGCCAATTAGTATCCCTGCAGGTGTTACTGTAAATTATGATGAGGCTTCTCATGTTTGTACAGTAAAGGGCCCTAAGGGTGAACTTTCTCAGTGGATTGATCCATCTATCAAGTTTAATAATGCAGATGGTCAGATTAGCTTTGAAATCGATGAAAATAGTCCTGTAAATATTAAGCAGAAGCAGGCTTTCCACGGTTTGTATCGCTCTCTCGTTAACAACATGGTTGTTGGTGTAAGCGCTGGTTATACAAAGGTTTTGGAATTGGTAGGTGTTGGTTATCGTGTTTCTAACCAGGGTAATATCATTGAGTTTGCTTTGGGTTACACTCACCCTATTTTCATCCAGTTGCCTAAGGAGATTAAGGTTGAGACTAAGTCTGAAAGAAACCAGAACCCAATCTTGACATTGGAGTCTTGCGACAAGCAGTTGTTGGGACTCGTTTGTGCAAAAATTCGTTCTTTCCGCAAGCCTGAGCCTTATAAAGGTAAGGGTATTCTCTTTAAGGGTGAAGTTATTCGCAGAAAGTCTGGTAAGAGTGCTTCAGCTAAGTAATTTTAATTATTTACGATTATGACAACAAAGAAAGTAGAAAGACGAATTAAGATAAAGTTCCGCATTCGTAAGAGTGTGAACGGTACAGCTGAGCGTCCACGTCTTAGTGTATTCCGCTCTAACAAGCAGATTTACGCTCAGGTTATTAACGATTTGACAGGCACTACACTTGCATCAGCTTCTTCACTCGGTTTGGAGAAGATGCCTAAGCAGGAGCAGGCAACTAAGGTTGGCGAGCTCATTGCTGAGAAGGCTAAGGCTGCTGGCGTTGAGGCAGTAGTTTTCGACCGTAATGGTTACCTTTACCATGGTCGTGTAAAGCAGTTGGCTGAAGGTGCTCGTAATGGTGGTCTTAAATTTTAAACGATTATGGCAATGGATAAAGTAAAAGTAAATAACGAAGAAGTACTTAAGGATCGCTTGGTTGCTATCAACCGTGTAACTAAGGTTACAAAGGGTGGTCGTACTTTCACATTCGCTGCTATCGTCGTTGTAGGTGACGGTAATGGCGTAATCGGCTACGGTCTTGGTAAGGCAGGTGAGGTTACTGCTGCTATCGCAAAGGGTACTGAAGCTGCTAAGAAGAACTTGGTAAAGGTTCCTGTACTCAAGGGTACTGTTCCTCATGAGGTTGAAACTTCATTTGGTGGTGCTAAGGTTCTTATTAAGCCAGCTGCAGCCGGTACTGGTTTGAAGGCCGGTGGTGCTATGCGTGCAGTACTTGAGAGCGTAGGTATCAAGGATGTCATCGCTAAGTCTAAGGGTTCTTCAAATGCCCATAACCTTGTGAAGGCTACTATCGCTGCTCTTGCAGAGATGCGTGATGCTTATACTGTAGCAGGTGAGCGTGGTATCAGTATGGATAAAGTATTTAACGGTTAATTAGGAAAAATCGAATATGGCAACAATTAAAATCAAGCAGATTAAGAGTAAAATCGGTGCTCCAGTAGATCAGAAGCGTACTCTCGCTTGTCTTGGTCTCCACAAGATTTCTCAGGTTGTTGAGGTAGAGGATACTCCTAGCAACCGTGGTATGATCCGTAAGGTTCATCACCTCGTAAGTGTAGTTGATTAATTAATCTTTTTAAATTAGGAACGATTATGAAATTAAATAATTTGAAACCTGCTGCAGGTTCTACCCATTCACGTCGTCGTATTGGTCGTGGTCCAGGTTCTGGTCTCGGTGGTACTTCTACACGTGGTCATAAGGGTGCCAAGGCTCGTTCTGGTTATAAGAGAAAGATTGGTTTCGAAGGTGGTCAGATGCCATTGCAGCGTCGTGTTCCAAAGGCTGGTTTTAAGAATATCAACCATAAGGAGTACTTCGCAGTAAACCTTTCAACTCTTCAGGCTCTTGCTGAAGCAAAGAACCTTACTAAAATCGGTATTGAGGAACTTAAAGCTGCTGGCCTCACAAACGGCAAGGAACTTGTAAAGGTTCTCGGTAACGGTGAACTTAAAGCAAAATTGGAAGTTGAAGCTAATGCTTTCTCAAAGACTGCCGAAGAAGCAATCAAGGCAGTAGGTGGTAACGCAACTATAATCTAAGTAAATGAAAAAGTTTATTGAGACACTAAAGAACTGTTGGAAGATAGAGGATCTCCGTCAGAGACTCCTCATTACTCTTCTGTTTACGGCTATTTACCGTTTTGGCTCGTTTGTGGTACTTCCAGGTATCAATCCGGGCATGTTGGAAAAACTTCAGTCGCAGACCTCTGGCGGTCTTATGTCGCTATTGGACATGTTCTCTGGTGGTGCATTTTCCAATGCATCTATCTTTGCACTCGGAATTATGCCTTATATCTCAGCTTCAATCGTTATGCAGCTTCTTGCTATTGCTGTACCTTATTTCCAGAAGATGCAGCGCGAGGGCGAGAGCGGCCGCAAAAAAATACAATGGTATACTAGAGTCCTGACTGTGGCCATTTTGGTCTTTCAGGCTCCTAGTTACCTTTTGAATTTGAAAATGCAGGCTGCCAATGCTCTAGCCACAGGTATTAGTTGGACGGTATTCATGATACCGGCAACAATTATCTTGGCTGCAGGAAGTATGTTTATCCTTTGGCTAGGTGAGCGTATCACTGACAAGGGAGTAGGTAATGGTATATCTCTTATTATTATGATTGGTATTATCGCCCGTTTGCCACAGGCTTTCGTTCAGGAGGTAACTTCTCGTTTGCAGGCAATTTCTGGTGGTGGTCTTATTATGTTTATTGTAGAGATTCTTATCCTTTATGCTGTAGTTTGTGCTTCAATACTTTTGGTACAGGGTACACGTAAGATTCCTGTTCAGTATGCTAAACGCTTGGTTGGAAATAAGCAATATGGTGGTGCACGTCAGTACATTCCTTTGAAGCTTTTTGCAGCTAACGTAATGCCTATCATCTTTGCACAGGCTTTAATGTTTATTCCATTGGCGATAGTTCGCTATCAGTCTGAAAATGCTAGCAGTGTTGTTCAGCAGTTGATGGATAATCGTAGCTTACTATATAATGTTGTTTATGTAATCTTGGTTATTGCATTTACTTATTTCTATACAGCTATTACATTGAATCCTACTCAGATGGCTGAGGATATGAAACGTAACAATGGTTTCATTCCTGGCGTAAAACCAGGAAAGGATACAGCTGAGTACATTGATACCGTAATGTCTCGTATTACTTTACCAGGTTCGTTATTTATTGCGTTTATTGCAATCATGCCTGCATTAGCAGGACTTCTCGATGTACAGCAAGCTTTCTCTCAATTCTTTGGAGGTACATCTCTATTGATTTTGGTTGGTGTTGTCATTGACACATTACAACAAGTCGAGAGTCATTTGCTTATGCGCCACTATGATGGTCTTTTGAATTCAGGCCATACGCGTCAGGGTGGTGTTGCTGCATATTAATCTTTTTCTTTTGAAATGAGAAATTTCTGAAGACAGAAGATGAAATTATTCAGAGTGCAGTTTTACTTCATCTTAAAGTAAAGCTGACTTGAATTTACTATATTATGTGAGACGACTCTCCATTTGGATAGGTAATTCCTCATCCACTTGGAGAGCCTTTCCCGCTAATATGTCATCTAATTATGATTTTTATCTGATAGTGATGGCACAAAGTTGCTCGAAAAGATAAAGCACAATTTTATCTTCATTCGTAGAAGTTTAACATTTAAGAAGGACAAATATTTATATTATGGCAAAACAAGCCGCTATTGAGCAAGATGGAACAATTGTAGAAGCATTGTCAAATGCGATGTTCCGAGTAGAATTAGAGAATGGAGTTGACATCACAGCTCATATCTCTGGTAAGATGAGAATGCATTACATCAAGATTTTACCTGGTGATAAGGTAAAGGTGGAGATGAGTCCATATGACCTTACCAAAGGTAGAATTGTTTTTAGATACAAATAATAATCATATATAAGGTTATGAAGACAAGAGCATCATTAAAGAAGCGTTCAGCTGACTGTAAGATCGTTCGTCGTAAAGGTCGTCTGTTCGTTATCAACAAGAAGAACCCTAAGATGAAATTACGTCAGGGTTAATGTTAAAGTATTGTAAAAGTGCCGTTATTTCAAAAAATAGTTGTACTTTTGCACCGCTTTAAACGAAAGGTATTAATTTTTTAATTATTTATTTAAACAATGGCAATAAGAATTGTTGGAGTAGATTTGCCCCAGAATAAGCGTGGCGAAATCGCATTGACCTATATCTATGGTATTGGTCGAAGTAGTTCAGCAAAGATATTGGATAAGGCCGGTGTAAACCGTGACCTGAAGGTTAGCGAGTGGTCTGATGACCAGGCAGCTAAGATCCGTGAAATTATCGGCGCTGAGTTCAAAGTTGAAGGTGATCTCCGTTCAGAGATCCAGATGAACATTAAGCGACTGATGGATATTGGTTGCTATCGTGGAGTTAGACATCGTAATGGTCTTCCAGTTCGCGGTCAGAGCACAAAGAATAATGCTCGTACACGTAAGGGTAAGAAGAAGACTGTTGCTAATAAGAAGAAGGCTACTAAGTAATTCTGAAGGAGGAAATTAATTATGGCAAAGCAAAAAGCAACATCTAAGAAGAGAAATGTACGCGTTGACGCTATCGGTCAGCTTCACGTTCATAGCTCATTCAATAACATTATTGTATCTCTTGCTAATAATGAGGGTCAGATCATTTCTTGGTCTTCTGCTGGTAAGATGGGTTTCCGTGGTTCTAAGAAGAATACTCCTTATGCTGCTCAGATGGCAGCAGAGGATTGTGCAAAGGTCGCTTTTGATCTTGGTCTTCGTAAGGTTAAGGCTTATGTTAAGGGTCCAGGTAATGGTCGTGAGTCTGCTATCCGTGCTATTCACGGTGCAGGTATCGAGGTTACTGAAATCGTTGACGTAACTCCATTACCACACAATGGTTGCCGTCCTCCAAAGCGTCGTCGTGTATAACGCTTGAGGTTAGCATTATTAATTAAGATACAAACAATATAGCATTTATATAATATTATGGCTAGATATATAGGTCCGAAATCTAAAATTGCGCGTCGTTTTGGTGAGCCAATCTTCGGCGCTGACAAAGTTTTGTCCAAGAGAAACTTCCCTCCTGGACAGCATGGCAACAACCGTCGTCGTAAGATGTCTGAGTACGGTGTCATGTTGGCAGAGAAGCAGAAAGCTAAGTACACTTATGGTGTATTAGAGCGTCAGTTCCGTAATATGTTTGATAAGGCTGCTAAGGCTGATGGTATTACTGGTGAGGTTCTTCTTCAGAATCTCGAGTGCCGTCTTGATAACGTTGTATTCCGTCTTGGTATCGCTCCAACACGTGCTGCTGCGCGTCAGTTGGTTGGTCACAAGCACATCGTTGTTGATGGTAAGGTAGTTAATATCCCTTCATTCGCAGTTAAGCCTGGTATGGTTGTTGGTGTTCGTGAGAAATCTAAGTCTCTCGAGGTTATCGAAGCAGCTCTTGCAGGTTTCAATCATAGCAAGTACCCATGGATTGAGTGGGACGATAATTCAAAGAGCGGTAAGTTCTTACACAAGCCAGAGCGTGCCGACATCCCAGAGAATATTAAGGAGCAGTTAATCGTTGAGTTGTACTCTAAATAAATCATTACATTAATGGCGATATTAGCATTTCAAAAACCTGATAAAGTAGTAATGTTAGAGGCTGATAACCAGTTCGGAAAGTTTGAATTCCGTCCTTTGGAGCCTGGCTTCGGTGTTACCATTGGTAACGCCTTGCGCCGCATTCTCCTTTCATCATTGGAGGGTTATGCTGTTAACACTATCCGCATTGCGGGTGTTGAGCATGAGTTCTCTTCAGTTCCTGGTGTAAAGGAAGATGTTACTAACATTATCTTGAATCTCAAACAAGTTCGATTCAAGCAAGTAGTAGAAGAATTCGAGAATGAGAAAGTTAGTATCACCGTTGAGAATTCTACAGAATTCAAAGCAGGTGATATCGGTAAGTATCTGACTGGATTTGAAGTGTTAAACCCTGATTTGGTGATTTGTCATTTAGATGCCAAAGCTTCGATGCAGATCGATTTGACTATTAATAAGGGACGCGGTTATGTTCCTGCTGATGAGAATCGTCAATTCTGCACTGACGTTAACGTTCTCCCAATCGATTCCATCTACACCCCTATTCGTAACGTAAAGTACGCTGTTGAACCATATCGTGTTGAGCAAAAGACCGACTATGATAAGCTCGTACTTGAAGTTACAACTGATGGTTCCATTAGTCCAAAGGATGCACTGAAAGAGGCTGCGAAGATTCTTATTTATCACTTCATGCTCTTCTCTGATGAGAAGATTACTCTTGAGACACAGGATCAGGAGAGTAATCAGGAGTTTGATGAAGAGGTTCTTCATATGCGTCAGTTGCTTAAAACTCGTCTCGTAGACATGAATCTTAGTGTTCGTGCCCTCAACTGCTTGAAGGCAGCTGATGTTGAGACTCTTGGTGATTTGGTTCAGTTTAACAAGACTGACCTCTTGAAGTTCCGCAACTTTGGTAAGAAATCGCTCTCAGAGCTTGATGATTTGCTCGAGAGTCTGAATCTGTCTTTTGGAACTGATATTTCAAAGTATAAATTAGACAAGGAATCTTAAAGGTTCGTAGTCCAAAAAGCAAAAACAAAAAATGAGACATAATAAGAAATTCAACCATTTAGGTCGTACTGCTTCTCATCGTAACGCGATGTTGGCTAACATGGCTTCATCACTTATCTTGAGCGAGCACAAAAGAATCACTACGACCCTCGCAAAGGCAAAGGCTCTTAAGAAGTATGTTGAGCCATTGATTACTCGTTCTAAGAACGATACAACAACTTCACGTCGTGTAGTTTTCCGTTATCTTCAGAATAAGTATGCTGTTAAGGCTCTCTTCGGTGAGGTAGCTGAGAAGGTAGCTAACCGTCCAGGTGGTTACACTCGCGTAATCAAGTTGGGTACCCGTCAGGGTGATGCAGCTGAGATTGCTTTCATCGAGCTCGTTGACTTTGATGAGAATATGGCTAAGACTCAGAAGGCTGCTGCTAAGAAGACTCGTCGTAGTCGTAAGGCAACAAAGGCTGAAGAGGCTCCTGTAGCTGAGACTGAGGCTCCTGCAACTGAGGAGGCTCCAAAGGCTGAATAATTTTCAATCATCTCAGATAAATTTAGCGTCCTTGTCTTGACAAGGGCGCTTTTTTTGTCTCTAATCAAAACTATTTGCTTTTTTAGGGTTTTTCCTTATCATTATTAGGGATTTTTTTGCTTTTGTTCTTTTAGTTCTTTGTATCTTTGCAGCAGAAATTTAAAGCTTAATGAAGATGAAAAAGATTATGCTTTTTGTAGCTTGCTCTTCTTTGCTGTTGAGTAGCTGCGATACTTATACGGGAAGTGGTGCTTATGCTGGTGCCACATTTGGTTCTATTCTTGGTTCTGCTATCGGTGGCTTGTCTGGTGGTCCTAGAGGTTCAGATATGGGTACTATTATCGGCATGGCTGGCGGTGCTGCAGTTGGAGCGGCCATTGGTAGTCAGGCTGACCAGAAATCCCAGCAGCAAAGAGAATCTGTTTATCGAGATAGATCACACCGTGATTATCATTCTTATCAGGATGGAGTTTACCAGCAATCTTCACCTGTTTATTCCAATGACGAAATCTTTGATTCTACTAATTCTGGTGATGATAGGATTTATGATTTCAATGATAGGGATTATACCGGAAGTTACAGTGCTCAGCAGCCTATTGCCACTATTCCTAGTTCCACATTGGAAGAACTTGGTCAGAATTATGCTTATTCATCATCTTTGAAAATAATGAATGCTCGTTTTGTTGATTCAAATGAGGACAATTATTTGAATCGGAATGAAACAGCTAAGGTTATTTTTGAAATTCGAAATAACGGAGCTCACACGTTGTATGATGTAGTTCCTACCGTTATTGAGACTACCGGCAATAAGCATATTTTCATATCTCCAAGTGTTCATGTAGAAAGTATTGCTCCTGGCCATGTGATTCGCTATACAGCAATGGTCAAGGCTGATAACCGTTTGAAGAATGGTACTGCTTGTTTCTGTGTTTCAGTTATACAAGGCGGTAAGACGATTTCCAAGGTTAATCAGTTTGATATTCCGACAAAATCCAGATAAGATTCCGGTAAGATCATGAATTTGTATGATAGTATCTTATTTTAGGATTCCGTTATAAATAAAAAAGTAAAGAGGGTGTGTCATAAGTCTATGGCGCACCCTCTTTTAT